>CAZCVI010000019.1:0-96457 GCA_964502145.1 uncultured Clostridia bacterium | reverse complement strand
TGCCGAGATTATCAGGAAAAATTCATTGCATGAATTGTAGCCAGAAGCATCATCAAAACGGTGAAATCACTTATAGTCAAAGCGTCATCACACCAGTGGTGGTCCATCCCGATATAAAGAAAGCGATAGCTTTGCCTCCCGAGTTTATCATACCCCAGGATGGTCATAAAAAACAGGATTGTGAGATTGCGGCATCCAAGCGTTTTCTCAAGGCCGAGGGCCCCGCCCTTAAAAAATTACAAGTAACCATATTGGGTGACGACTTGTATTGCCACCAGCCATTTTGTGAATTGGTATTAAAAGAAGGTTTGGATTTCATATTAACCTGCATGGTGTTATCTCATCCCACCCTCTATGAATATGTTGAGCTGCTCAAGGAAGACATCCAGACACTGGTGGAGACGCGCTGGGAGGGGGAAATACAATATAAGGACACCTATCGTTTCTTAAACAACGTGCCTTTACGAGACGAAAAAAAGCCATGGGGGTAAACTGGTGTGAGCTGATTACCACACAGATAGGCGATGACAGTGGAAAAAAATTATATGAAAATGCTGAAGGAATCGAATGTGAAGCAACCCCTACCAAAGAACAAACCAATTTTCCAACAATCAAACCCGGGGGAATGCTCGCTTTACTATCTGGAGAGCTTTAGAAAAAATAAAATAACGCTGCCCAAACTAATGAGCGGGGAATTTTGAATGGAATTCAAGGTGATTACCACTCATTTAAAAATAATAAGGAGAATTGCTGAAATAATAATATCCTACTTGAAAAAAACATACTTTTAGGATATATTTTAAGATGGAAAATAATAAGAGAGTTGATTTACATTTGCATACCATTGTTTCTGATGGGGAAGTCACACCCAGGGATATTTTACAGTGTGCCAAGGAGCTTTCTCTTGATGAGATTTCTATCACCGATCATGATGCCATAGGCGCTTACGTCAATTTTGGTGAGGATTTATTTAAGAGTGCGCGGGATATGGGATTTGTATTGACCTCTGGTATCGAGTTGGACAGTCATTATGCAGACATTGAAGTCCATGTCTTGGCCTATGGGTTTGACATTCATCATCAGGAACTCCACGATTATTTAGCCAACATTCATTCCTTGCGCAAGCAGCGGGTTATTGAACAGATCGAACAGATCAATCGGGCTTTTGATTGTCAGATGATCACTGCCAGCGAAGTTTTGATTCCTTTGCGTGATACAGTGATGAAACCCCATCTGATTCGTCCTTTATTGGAAAAGGGCAAGTTCACCGATTACCGCGAAGCTTCCCGTTGGTTGGGTGACAACACCAAGCCCGCCACCTCCGTGCCCAAACCTTCAACAGCCGAGATTGTGTCTATGATCAAACGAATTGGTGGTCAAGCCTTTCTGGCGCATCCCGGTTATTATATTATTGAAAGTGGTATAGATATTGACAAGATGATCACCGACTTGTTGCCCCATGGGTTAGTGGGGGTGGAAGTCGATTATCCTTATTATAAAACCGCGCCCAAGTTTCAAACCCCGGAGAGTGAAACCCAGATCGTGGATTTGCTTCATCAAGCGGCACTGAAATTTAGTTTAAAAACCAGTCGTGGCAGTGATGCCCATCAATTGGGGCAGATGAGGACGTTTAATTACCCGATTCAATCCGTATTTTCTTGAGCTATAGTAATCCCACATTTGCTGGCAATTGTCTGGGCCAAGTTTCTGAAATCTTTTTTACAATCTTGAACTGCGGCCATATGAGCGCCGATTGCGCCGTCTGCGGGTTTTAATTGAAACATTGGTTTCCTAGCTTCCATCGCCATTGGCATTAAGCTCCGGAAGTGTTTAAGAAGAGCTAAGCAATAAGGGTCGGTCAGAATATTTTCAAATTGGTCGGGGGCTACGGCCATAACTGAATTCCGGTACTCACCGGGTATTCGGTTCAGCCAATTTCGATATGCTTTTACCGGGCGGTTGCTGTGCATAGCATGCTGCATAATTATATATCCTACCGGTTGCATTTCTCCTCCAGGTAATGGAAGTCCGGGATCCGGATTTTTTTGGAATCTTTCTTTCCATTGTTCACGCCATCGACGTAGGGAAGGTCCAAGGTTTTTCAAACCTTGCAATGAATATAAATCAGGAGCCAGAGGAATCACAACAAAATTAGCGGCAATAATCGCAGCACGATTAATAGCACCTAAGTTAGGCCCGACATCAATGAGTACAATATCGGCTTTTCTATCTTCCGCAGCTTGTTTAACGATACGATAAAACGCGGACATAACTCGAAAAGCAGCTTCATCTCCATCCTGACATCTGGGCCAAGCATCTGAAAGCTTATCTTCAAAGCCGGAGAGTCCAAGATCACCGGCAATTAATCCTAATCTATCCGAAATATTTTCGACAAAAGGTTTATTTATATCACCTGTTCCTTTTAAAATGGGACGAATAGTTCCCTGTACACTTAAAATATGTTCATCATCGGGCCAGATTTCTAATAGGCGTTCTTCCTCTAAAAACATTGAAGTCAAATTGGCTTGGGGATCCAAATCTGCCGCAATCACATTCATTCCCAATTCCGCGTACATCCAGGATAGGTGATAGACCAGGGATGTTTTCCCCACACCTCCTTTATTGTTAAAGAAAACAATCGTCTTCATATTGCACTCCTGACAGTAGCAAGAAAATAAGTGGGTTGAAAATTAAATAAGGCTGGTGGATTCCCATTTTGGGCGAGAATTTCTTGAGCCCTTAAAACGCCGCGTCCAAATTTATTTACATATCCCAAATTTTTCATGGACTCGGCGATAACTGGGTTCCGATAGGAATTCTGCATTGGAAAATTTTCAGGTGTGGCTTCGCCATATAGTCCACCTGGACTTTGAATTTCGATGTGATCGTTAAACCAATAAAAACGGACAGGACTATTGGTCTCATAGGTTCTATGCATAACCGCATTCATCAGTAATTCTCTCAAGGCGGGAAGTGGATAGTCGGATTTTTCCTGTTCTCGAAGAGAACTTACTTGCACGGGCTTTGATTTTATTTGGAGTGGTAGAAAAGAATCCAATTCCCTGAGAATATTTAACAAGTCACCCGAAAATGTCAATTGCTGAATGGGTTCATCGATTATTTTATCGCTGGCGAACCTTACAAATTGAAGGTACGCCCCTGGGAGCCAATAAAGAGGGTCTTTTCCAAAGAGTAGAACGCCAGCATTGGTGGCGCAGTTTTTATTCATATCGTAAAAACGCAACGATGACATCTGCTGGGAGAGATCGCGGTTGTTTTCTTTAATAATTTTTTCATCAATGGCAGTGGATCGGTACGTAAGTGAAAACAGGCTCAACGCGAGGTCGTCCAAAGAGCAACCTAAACATGGCCTGACGTCAAATGATTTCATGAAAGACGTGCGTTTTTCAGACAGGATTCTTTCTTCGCTTTCACTGGCAGTCGCCCGTCTCGGTCCCACTCTTATCCATACTCTGCCTTTGTATCGAACCGGGGGTAAATCGGAAGGCAGTACTTCGACCACAGCGACTTCGCCATCGGGGAAGGAAAATTTTTTTACGATGATAGAGGGAAGAGGTTGAATGTTTCCGTCGCCTCTAATTCCACCCAGGTTTCTCAACAGTTCATCCGTAACCTTCAGGCCGGACAACTCGCCATTGTCTTTCACTCCCACCAATAAATACCCAGGTTTGCGATGATCGGGAAAATCATTGGCAAATGCGCAGATGGCTTCGCTGAATTTATCTGTATTGGTTGTGGTAACTGTTCTCTCGATATTATCGGCTTCAATTTCGTGCAATAGCGTTATCAATTCCGCTTCAGATAACATTTGCATACCTCTTGTACTGGCAGTTCCAATGGGTGTCGTATTTCTTCTTTCTCATACTCCCCATTTTAACATAAAGGAATTATTATTTCAATTTGCTTGCCTGTCCAAAAAAAGAATTAATTCCTATCCTGCAAAAAAACCGTTGGGGCTTGAATTATAGAGCGACTTGTTTTAAAGTAATATACTGAAACAAAAATAAAAGGGGAAAGGCGGAAATGAGGAAAGGCTGTGTCCTATTTTTTTCCCATGGCATTATTATATATAATATGTATATAATATGGTATAATCTTTTTTTATTGCCAAGAGCTGGAATATGAACACCACCAATAACAACGCGTTTAAGTGGGACAAGTTGATACGCCGCATCAAGAACCGTGAAGTTATCCCGGTTATCGGCGAAGGTCTCTACACCATTCAAACCCCGGACGGGAAAGAACACCCTTTATACCACTACCTGGCCGAAGAACTGGCCCAAGCCGTCCACTTCCCTTTAACCCCGGATATGAACCACCCCTTTGCCAAAGCCACCTTCGCTTTCCTACAGGCCTACGAACAGGACGAACCCTTTGACAAACTGCAAGACTTTTTACTGCCCCGCCTGCAACAGCTCACTCTCGTCCCTTCCCAGGGCCTGCAAAAACTCGCCGCCATCAGCCAGTTTAATTGGTTTATCAATACCACGTATGACGATTTCCTCGGCACCGTGCTCAACGCCACCCGGCTGCAACCCGCCCAGGTGTGCCACTACGCCCTGCGCCATAAAATCGCCCTGCAACAACTCAATACCCACCTGACCGCCGCCACCCCCACTTCCGCTCCCCTGATTCTCAATCTCTACGGCAACCTGCGCCACCTGCCCGGCGACTCGGCTTACACCGAAGCCGCTATCCTGGAAACCATCCTCGCCTTCCAAGACCATCTGACCCACAATCAACAACAGGGCCAGGCCCTGTACGGCGAACTCAGCCGCAAAGCGCTCCTGTTTATCGGCTGCGGTTACGATGATTGGTTGTTCCGGTTCTTCATCCGCGCCATTTCCACCCATCCCTATGAACGGGGCACAACCATTCCCACTAAATTCTTCGGCCACCCCTTTGATCTGGTCAAAAGCCACCCGCAAACCGAATTAAACAACTTCCTCAGCCATTTTGGCGCTGAAATCTACTATACCGGTTGCGCCCAGGAGTTTGTCCACCACCTGTTTACCCGCCTGGAACAAGAAACCCCAGCCGACATTATCAAAGCAGAACAATACCCCGCCGTGGCGTTTTTCAGTTTTCCCGGTGAGGACCGGCCCGCTGTGCTCCGCATTGCTGAAGCTTTAAAAGCGGACGGCATTCATGTCTGGGTGGACCAGAAGGAGTTCCAACCGGGAGATCTAATTGATGATAAAATCATTCAAGACATGGTGAAATGCCCGGTGTTTATCCCCATTCTGTCTGCCACCTCCAAGGTGCTGGGTACCAATAATAAATGGCGTTACCATTACCAGGAATGGAAATGGCTGGAGCTCTACAACCGCATGGACGGGACCATTCCCAAGGTTATTATACCCGTTAGTTTGGATGGCACCGGGTGGCAGGATGCCGCGTTCCATGAATTCTCGGAATTGTTCAAGCAGCGGCATTATATTACCATCCCGGCTGGTGTCGGTGGCGATTACCCGCGATTGCGGGATAAATTACGTTCGCTGCAATGGCTGCGGCACGGGGGTTTTAGTGGCTAAAGTCAAAGCACCCAACCCTTACAAGGCATTACAGTCCTACCAAGAGCACGAAAGCCGCTATTTTTTGGGCCGCGCCACCGAATCGCAGCACCTGTTGCGTCTGGTGGATTTTAATTTTCTCACCCTGGTGGTGGGCAAAAAAGGCATTGGCAAGACCTCGTTGTTGAACGCCGGTGTTTTCCCGAAACTCAAAGAAAACAACCATCTGCCCATACGGGTGCGTTTGAATTACCTGAAACAGGAGCAATCCCTGCTGGAGCAGGTGAAAGAACAGGTGGATAATAAGCTGGCGGATGAAGGGATTACCCCCCGCCAGGGGCAGAACCCGGTGCTGGGTTTTAACAGCGGGGAATCCTTGTGGGAATACTTTCATCGGGTCAGCCATTTTAGAGCCGATGGGGTGAAGGTGACACCGGTGGTGGTGGTGGACCAGTTCGAGGAGATGTTTACGGTGGGCAAGGGGCACCCGGAGTTGGCCAAGTGGCAGGATGAGTTGTATTGGTTGTTGGAGGATCAGGTGCCGGAATCTTTTCACCAAAAAATGATGGCGGCTGGCAAAGTGTCCTCCTACTCGCGGCAGTCGGCGGAGGTGAAGGTGGTTTTGGTGATGCGGGAGGATTATCTGCCGCATCTGTTGGCATTAAAAACCAAGATTCAGTCCATTGATGGGGTTATTTTCCGGTTAACCCCGTTGAATGGTGTGCAGGCCAGGGAAGTGATTGGCATGGATGGTGCGGGGTTTCAGGATACGGAACAGGTACACACGATTTTACGGGCCTTTTATCCCGAGTCGGTGGGGCCAGAAGAGCAGGTGGCGGACGCGGAGTTGGAGGTGGAACCGGTTCTGTTGAGCGTGTTGTGTTACCAGTTATGGGAGGATAAAAAGCGGGGGTTGTTGACGAAACAGGACCGGGCCACCATTTTGGCGGATTTTTACCGGGCGCAGACCTTGGATATTCCTGATGGGGTGCAGAACTATGTGGAAAAGAATCTGATTAATGGCGAGGGAGATCGGGTTCCCTTGCGTTTGGATAAAGGGCATCGGTATTATCCGTGGTTAGGGCAGTTGGTAGAGCGGCGGATATTGGGGCCGGTGCATTATTATGATCAGGAGCGGATAGAGATTATTCATGATGTATTGGCCACGGTGGTGCATTCGCGGCGGCGTAAGAGAGCCAGTAAAAATAGGAATATCGTTATTGGGGTGCTGCTGATCATCTTGGCGATTTTTGTTTTCCTGTCGTTCTATGCGCGGCAGCAATATAAATATGCGCAGACGCAATATCAGTATGCCAACGAACAATACAAAAAAGCTTATCTCAACAACCTGATTATAGAAGCCCAATATATGTTGACCCAAAATAATACGAAAGCGATGCGTATTGCGGAATTGGCGTATCAGCAAACGGCCAACCCGCCCCCCCGGTTGTTGCAGCTTTTAAGTGATATCGCAGCCTCGACATTATTTGAGCCATTTTACACCGCTTCCATTAGCCATCAAGATGTTGTCAATACTGCCGTCTTTTCCCCAGATGGGGCCCGTATCCTCACCGCTTCAAAGGATTGCACAGTCAAACTCTGGGATCTTAAAGGAAATCTGCTGCTGGATTTGAAGAAACATACAGATACATTTATATCCGCCGTTTTTTCCCCCGATGGCTCTCGTATCCTCACCGCTTCATATGATAAAACCGCCAAACTCTGGGATCTTAAAGGAAATTTGCTGGCGGATTTAAATAAACATACCGGTGCTGTTATATCCGCTGTTTTTTCCCCTGATGGTTCACGTATCCTCACCGCTTCATATGATAAAACCGCCAAACTCTGGGATATTAAAGGATATCTACTGCTGGATTTGAATAAACATACTGACTATGTTTTTTCCGCCGTTTTTTCCCCTGATGGTTCCCGTATCCTCACCGCTTCAAATGATGGCACAGTCAAACTCTGGGATCTTAAAGGAAATCTGCTGGCGGATTTGAAGAAACATACCCATAGAGTTCATTCTGCCATCTTTTCCCCTGACAGCACCCGTATCCTCACCGCTTCAAAGGATGGCACAGTCAAACTCTGGGACCTTAAAGGAAATCTGCTGCTGGATTTGAATAAACATACTGCTTCTGTTTGGTCCGCTGTTTTTTCCCCCGATGGCTCCCGTATCCTCACCGCTTCATTGGATAACACCGCCAAACTCTGGGACCGTAAAGGCAAGCTTCTGAAGGATTTGAATAATCATACTAACAATGTGATCTCCGCCGTCTTTTCCCCGGATGGTTCCCGAATCCTCACCGCTTCTGTCGATAAAACCGCCAAACTCTGGGATCTAAACGGCACTTTGCTGGCGAATTTGAATAAACATACCGATTGTCTTAAATCCGCCGTCTTTTCCTCCGATGGCACCCGTATTCTCACCGCGTCATTTGATAACACTGCCAAACTCTGGGATATTAACGGCAAATTGCTGGCGGATTTGAAGAAACATACTAGTTCTGTTGGCTCCGCCGTTTTTTCCCCGGATGGTTCCCGTATTCTCACCGAGTCGGGAAATATATTTGGCTCATCCGATAACACCGCCAAACTCTGGGATATTAATGGCAATCTGCTGGTGGATTTGCATAAACATACTGCTTCTCTGTTTTCCGCGGTCTTTTCCCCGGATGGTACCCGTATCCTCACCGCTTCAGAGGATCGCACTGCCAAACTCTGGGATCTTAAAGGCAAGCTGTTGCTGGATTTGAATAAACATGCTGGTTCTGTGTACTCCGCTGTCTTTTCTCCGGATGGCACCCGTATCCTCACCGCTTCAGGGGATAACACCGCCAAACTCTGGGACCTTAACGGCAAGCTGCTGCTGGATTTGAATAAACATACTGGTCCTGTGTACTCCGCCGTCTTTTCTCCCGATGGATCCCGTATCCTCACCGCTTCATGGGATAACACGGCCAAACTCTGGGACCTTAACGGCACGCTGCTGGCGGATTTGAAGAAACATACTGATTATGTTTGGTACGCCATCTTTTCCCCGGATGGCACCCTTATCCTCACCGCTTCATACGATAACACCGCCAAACTCTGGGATCTTAACGGAAATCTGCTGAAAGATTTGAATAAACATACCGATATTGTTATCTCCGCTGTCTTTTCCCCGGATGGTTCCCATATCCTCACCGCTTCATACGATAACACCGCCAAACTCTGGGATATTCAGGGGGATCTGTTGGTCGATTTCAATAAACATACCGATAATGTTATATCCGCCGTCTTTTCCCCGGATGGTTCCCGTATCCTCACAGCTTCATGGGATTACACCGCCAAACTCTGGGACCTTAACGGCAATCTACTGGTGGATTTGCATAAACATGCCGATAGGGTAAACTCCGCCGTCTTTTCCCCGGATGGTTCCCGTATCCTCACCGCGTCAGACGATGGCACTGTCAAACTCTGGTACACCCCGGAAGGCATCATTCAATGGCTGAAAACCGATCCCATCCCGAAATTGTCCCCAGAAGAACTGGCCAGGCTGTTAGGGAAAGATTGAAGGTAGGATGTTATGAGAAAAAAAGGGACAGGCGGCAATGCCGCTTCTAAGAAACTCGATCTTTAAGAGTTAGGGCGAACACAAGCTGCCTGTCCCTAATTTCACAAGCAATGGTGGGTTTGTTGACAAAAGGGGCTTTTGACATTATAATAGGGAATATGGTAGAAGAAAAGATTCCCGATGATGCAGCCGAGCCCAGTAACGAGGAAAGCGATACCCCGAAAGCAGACGACTCTTTTATTAAAAAACGATTAGACCACGATGGTTTTTTTCGCAGTTCTTTTACCGATAAAAAGGTGGTTGAAAGTTTTGCCAAGGAAAATTTGCCCGAGGCGGTAACCCAGTACCTTGATTTTTCCACCCTGGAAAAAAAGGAAGATACCTTTGTCGATCCAAAGCTATCCCGCTGTTTATCCGATGTTCTTTATATCATCAAGTTTCAGGGAAAACCGGCTTATCTTTATTTTTTGTTTGAACACAAGAGTTGGGAACCGAATTTCCCCCATCTCCAGCTATTGAAGAATATGGCGCACATTTGGGAGACTCATTTACTAAATCATAAAGATATTGAAAAGCTTCCGCCCATTATTCCCCTGCTCATCTATCATGGCAAGAGCGCCTGGGAAGCAGATAAAAGTTTTGTGGCCATGTTTGATGTCCCGGATAGTATAAAAAAATACATCCCGGATTTTGATATGGAGTTGTTTGATCTTTCTCACATGCCGGAGGAGGGGATAAAGGGTTCGGTGGAAGTTCGCATCATATTGACGGCATTTCGGTATATTTTTAGCGCGGATGCGATATCCCAATTGAAAAAAGTATTTGTATTATTCAATGATTTGCAGGACCAGGCCGAGAAGGAGCGATATTTAACCATGCTCATCAACTACATTGGTACAGTAATCGCTGGTGCCAATCCGGATCAGATACTGGACTCAATCCAAGAGGTCTGGAAAGAAGGAGGCAACATGTCAAAATCCCTATTTGAAACATTAGAAGAAAGTGGAGAAGAAAAAAAACAATTAAAAGTCATTGCCAATTGTATCAAAATAGGTATGGATACCCCTACAATAGCTGCAATTGTGGAATTGGCTATTGAAAAGGTAGAGGCAATTCGCGATTCTATCCAAAGGGGAACCTTCACGCTGCAATCCTAGGTCATTTCATAAATGAGTATCTGAACCTGGATTTTTGGACTATAGGATGACCGGGATCGGAATTTTTTATCAGTCGCGCTTGCCATTGTGTGCGCCATAAACGCAGGGCTGCTCCCGAACTTATTAAATTTTTTCATGCATATACATCCGTCCCAACGGGAATTACCACAAAATCTGCGGCGATCAGGGCGGCACGAGTGATAGTACCCAGTTCGGGCCCACATCAATGAGTACCATATCCGCTTCTCTTGCTTCTGCCACCTGTTTAATGATGCGGTAAAATGCGGACGTTGTCCGAAAAGCGGATTGGTCACCCTCCTGACACTTGGCCTATGCATCTGCAAACGTATCTTCAAACCCGGAGAGTCCCAAGTCCCCAGCGATTAACCCCAAATTATCCACAATATAGCGGGTAACTTGGTAAAGCGATTAGGCTTGCTTGGGTTGCCTAACGTGTCGGACATAATGATACTTGGCGTTCTTACAAGGTATAATATCTGACTTAAAACCATAGGCTCGAAAATTCACATTTACATTATAGAACATGTTAATCCCGAATTTGCGCTCCACTTTCTTGAGGTCATACATACGACGAATGCTTTGCCATAACATTTTTAGAAAGGGTGGTCTCTTCTTCTTATTACCCATTCGCAATGGTCCTGCATAAAATTTACCGTTTTCAGACATGCAAGCGATTAACTTTTCGACCATTTTAACCATGTCCGCCTGATTCAGAATGCCCCAGAAATTATTCAAAATAACCACATCGATTTTTTTCCCCAGTTGGGCAAAGTCAAAATCTTGGACAATGCATTGAATCACCGTCGCGGTGGTCACTCCAGCTTCAGCCAGTTTTCGTTCAGTGCCTTGTACCTGCAAAATACTTCGATCAATACCATAAAGATTGGTAAACCCCAATTTGCCCAATCTCATCAGCAAGTCGCCTCGACCACAACCAATTTGCATGATAGTCAAACCAGTATTCCCAGCGAATTCTTCCTGGAGGTCGAGGGCTAAATTAGAATAATCATTGTCAATGTGCTTCAATATTTCTTCAGGCAAAATATCATAAAATTCCGAATCATTTTTGATTGCACCGGCGACCATGTACGAATACCACTTTTGGGCCAGTTCTGTGGGTAGCGTGGCTGGTGGTTTGCTCACTTTGGATAAAAGTGCCAGGTCTTTCTCCGATACCTTTGGCAAGTCTTCTTCTTTCACTATCTCTACCCAGGTTTTTTTGTCTGCATTCATTTAAATCCTCCATGGAATTACAAATTTTTTGACACCCCGATTATATAACAATTCCCGTCCCTTTTCAAGACTCTCAAACGTATCTATTCAGTTTTTTGGACAGCACTATCCTTCCCCGCAAAAAGGGGGGAGTAATTGAGACGGGGTGGTGTGGCTGTTTTATCCCTCACATACATGTGGTCTGTTACGCTGGTAGAGGGACAACAGGTATAAAAATAAGCCAACATGGACATATTTAAGGTCTTGCTAAAACGACGGGGGCGGGGGATGTGTAATATCTTATCGCCAGTGTCTACAATCTCTTTTATAAACAGGCTTTTGTCCACGTAATAATAGTTTTCTGCAATGATGGTTTAAAATCGGTTTCACCGATGAGTAGTTTTTTCTTTTTCATGCTTTTCACCGAACAAAGTATAACATCAACAGCTTTCTTTTTCAAATCAAAGGACGCTTAAAAACCAATTCTTTCCTTCTCCAGAAATGTGCGGGACGCCCATTATCCAAAAGAGGACAAAAGAGGGACAAAGCTTTACTGCTTTACTTCTTGTTCCCGAACAAATATAAAGTAAAGCAGTAAAGTACCACCCTGCTGTTCAAGGAAATTCCGCAATCCGGTTAGTCATGATAGAGAGCGATCAGATCGTTTTCAGTAATGGGTGCGGGGGTGACAGCGATGTCCCCTTTAACAATCACCTTTTGGGCAAAGAGGGGCAATTCATCCGCAGTCACGCCATAGTCTGCCAATTTTGTGGAAACTCCCAGCGTGGCAAAAAAAGCATTTATACCTCCCGCCGATGCAAAAAATCGTTCCACTATATCTACCCGTTCGCTGGCGTTACCATAACGGCGCAGATAATCCAAAACCCGGGGCAGCAAGATGGCTGAGGCGAGTCCGTGGGGCACACCATGAAAAACTGTCAATGGATATCCCATGATATGGGGTAGAATTGTGCCAGCATGGGCAATGGCCACTCCGGCCAACATCGCGGCATAAGACATCGCGGCACGGGCCTCTGGCTCTCCCTGGCATGCTTTGGGAAGATAGGCTACTACCATCTCCAGCGCCTTGGCCGCTACACTATCACTAAAGGGGCTTCTCTGCATGCAGAGCAATGATTCGGCAGCATGGGCCAGTACATCTAACCCTGTATGACAAGTCAGGCCAACAGGCATTGAATGGGTACACAGGGGATCAACAATCGACAATGCGGGATAAAGCCGATCATGGCCATAACCGCATTTGTTCTGATTTGCAGTATCAGTGAATACCGCGTAGGGAGTTGCTTCGCTACCCGTACCAGCGGTAGTGGGTATGCATACCACTGGTAATAGTTCGTGGTTTACAGGGTGCCCGGCCAGAAATGCAGATAGCTGAACATCACCAGGAGCCACCAATGCGATCCCTTTGCCTGCATCCATGGGAGAACCTCCTCCCACGGCAAGCACACAATCACACCGCTCCTGTCTGGCGAGTTGGGCACCGCGTTCAATAGTGGCAAAAGAGGGGTTTTCCTCGATTTCCAAAAACTCGATTAGTCGGTAATCAGTCAACTGTTGCCTGATTTGATCCAGCACGGTGGTATGCTGGGCCACGCCACTGTCGGAAACCAACAGTATCTTTTGCCATGAAGGTGACCATAATGTGGCCAGATCATTCAACCGCCCGGGGCCGAACTCAAGGCGTACCGGAAAATATACTCGTGATTGTTGCATTATCACCTCTTGATTTTATATTCTAAGCAGGGCGTTTGGCGAATAACACAAATTGCCCTACTTGGGATTCCTGCTGGACAATTTTACGGCTTTGCCTGACGTTTCTCATCAGTGGAAAGGCCATCACTATTCCGTGCAAGACAAATAGAATTGTTGTTACCAGCCAATTATTTATCATTTTCCAAATTACCCTATTTGGAAAAAAATGTCAAGTCTCTTTTTTATCCTGGATTCACCGCCAAGTTTTTGGAATCGTTGTGGACGATATGGACTTAGTGGACGATATGGACAAAAAAATGCTTTTGTTTTTGCTCCACATCGTCCATATCGTCCACTCTGTCCATGTCGTCCATGTTTTTTCAAGAATCTGGGGGTGAATCCAGGTTATGAACATCGAAAGACAGGGCATGGGAATGTGGGAATGTTTTGAGATGGCGAAAAAATATGGGATAATAACTGCATAAGAAGGGAACGAATTGCCTATGTAACCGATGACCGCATCAATAACGCATGCAACTTGCCTGCGTATAGCGAGGGTAACTCGTAATGCTGGATGAGTACAGGAAGATGCAGATCAATAATGCTTTTTGTTCCTTGCCACGCGTGGGGTGGGTTCAGTTTGTAGGACTATGTCTTTCATCCCGTTTCTCCTTTTAGCGTTTTAATATATTCGCAGGTTTGTGCCACTGCGGCCTGGAATTTTTTTGTATTTACAGATTGGGCCAGTTCTGTAAAGCGGCAGAGATCGAAAATTTCCAATTGTTGCAGTCTTAATTCCTGCAACCAGGCCATAGAGAAAAGGTTCCGTTGTAAAAAGAGATACATTTTGTCTAACAGTGCTTTCTCCGGGCAGGCAATCGCGATTTTATCGCTCCCGAGCTGTTCCTGACTGTATCCTTTAAAAAAAGAGGGCGGTACATGATAATAAATAAACCACGTTTCTAACGCCACAAAACGCATCCCTTTGCCCGTGGTAATGGACGTTGGATTGGGCACGTATTCGGGAATCATATCATAATACTGCAAAGCCCATTCGGTGGATAAATAAGAGGGAAAAACCACTTGGTTGGCCACCACGGACAACGGAACCTCTTGCGACCGCCAAGGTTTTGCGATTAAATACCAACCCCGCCGTACCTGCAAAAGTTTCCCTGTCCGGGTCCAACGCGACAGTTGCACCTGCACATGGGAAACGGGTTCAGGAAACACCGCTAACATGGACGAGTGAAATAACGGCTGCTGGACAAAACGATTCAAAAAGTCATTCCATTCCATGTCCATAACTTAACATATTTGTTAAGTTATGGCAATAGCCAATAAGAAAATAGATGGAAAAAATCGGGACGGTGTATTACTTCTTTATTTTATATTTGGTATAATAGTTTTATGAGAAGAGCACGAATCACATATGAAGGTGTTTTACACCATGGTATGAACTACGGAATGAACTACGGAATGAACTACGGGATGAACTGCGGGAAAAATGGGGACGAGATTTTTAATGGAGGATACTATTATGAAGTATAAGCAATTAGCAAAAACCGGAGAAAAAATATCCGCAGTTGGCCTGGGATGCATGGGCATGAGTGCATCTTATGGTAAAGCGGATGAGAGTGAAAGTATGGCCACTTTACAGCTTGCATTAGAGCTTGGCATTAACTTCTGGGATACGGCTGATATTTATGGCAATGGTGCAAACGAAGAATTGATATCAAAAGTGCTTGTACCAAACCGGAATAAGATTTTTATCGCTACTAAGTTTGGGTTCCGCTTGAGAGGCGACAAAGGAGAAGCTTTTATCAGCGGAGAAACCTATGTGGATGCCTCACCAAAATGGATGTCTCTGGCAGTAGAAAACAGCCTGAAACGTTTAAAGATCGAAACCATTGATCTTTACTATGTGCATCGTGTAGACCCAACTATTCCGGTGGAAGAAACTGTGGGTGCCATGTCGGAACTGGTAAAGGAAGGCAAGGTTCGTTATTTAGGATTAAGCGAATGTACGCCTGACGATTTGAAAAAAGCACATGCCGTGCATCCGATTACCGCCGTACAAAGTGAATATTCATTGCTTACCAGAGGAGTCGAAGACGCCATTTTACCCTTAACCAAAGAGTTGGGTATGACCTTCATTCCATTTGCACCATTAAGTCGCGGATTGATTACCAATACATTGGATGTCAGCGCTCTGACTGCTAACGACTTCCGAAAGAATTTGCCACGATATCAGGGAGAATATTTAGAGAATAACCAGAAACTGGCAGCAGCATTCGCCGAATACGCTGAAAATAAAAATTGCACACCTGCCCAGTTAGCCATTGCATGGGTAATGGTTAAGAGCGACCATATTGTTCCTATTCCCGGAACCAAACGCAGAAAATACCTGGAAGAAAATGCAGGTGCTGCTGATGTGGAACTGACAACAAAAGAATTGGCAGAAATTGCAGCGATTGTCAGTAAATATCCCAATATTGGACCACGTTACAGCGCACGTGAAAATAAGTTTTTAAAAAAATAATCGAGACAAAAATAGGAGGACCCAACATGTTTAATTTTGATTTTTACAATCCAACACGGATTTTCTTTGGAAAAGACAGACTTGACAATATTGATAAATGTGTTCCGGCACATGCCAAAGTATTAATAACCTTTGGCGGTGGCAGTGCAAAAAAGAGCGGGCTTATCGATAAAGTTAAAACCAATCTCGGTAACAGAAAAGTTTACGAATTCGGTGGTATTGAACCCAATCCCCACTACGAGACATTGATGAAAGCGGTTGAAGTTGTCCGTGGCGAAAACATTGATTTTATTTTGGCTGTGGGTGGCGGTTCTGTCATTGATGGAACTAAATTCATCGCACTGGCTACTCACTATAAAGGCGATGCGCGTGATTTGTTAAAGTTTGGCTTTACGCAAATTACTGCCAAGGTAGTAGAAAAAGTTGTTCCATTGGGTGTGGTGTTAACATTACCCGCGACAGGCTCTGAAATGAATAGCGGCGCAGTTATCAGCTACGAACACGGAAAATTCCCCGTTATGAGCGAGATGGCATTCCCTGTATTTTCAATATTAGACCCCACGGTCACATTTACCCTTCCCAAGATTCAGGTGGCTAATGGTGTGGTGGATGCATTTGTTCATACCACAGAGCAATACCTGACATTCCCTGTGGATGCCAGAATTCAGGATCGTATGGCAGAAGGTATTTTGCAAACATTAATCGAAATTGGTGCCACTACAGTTGCCAAACCGGAAAATTATGATGCCCGTGCCAATCTTGTTTGGAGTGCGACTATGGCGTTAAATGGGTTAATAGGGGTTGGTGTACCGCAGGACTGGGCCACACATATGATCGGGCACGAACTGACTGCTTTGTTTGGAATCGATCACGGTCAAACTTTAGCCATTATATGCCCATCGGTTCTTCATGTACAGCGCCAACAAAAACATGCCAAACTGCTGCAATATGCCGAACGGGTATGGCATATTACCCATGGTAGCGATGAGGAGAAGATCGATTTGGCCATCCAAAAAACAAGGGAATTCTTTGAAAACCTGGGCATAAAAACCCGTCTTTCGCAATATGGCGTTACAGCCGATAAAATTCCAGTAGTCGTCGAACAACTAAAAGTTCATGGCTTGACCGCGCTTTCCGAAACTCAAGATATTACTTTGGAAGTAAGCCAAAAGATTCTGGAAAATGCCTTGTAAATGGCTATTAGAAAAAAACCTGTTCATTGCTTGAAATAATTGAAAATGATGAGTTTAAACCACGACGTTGCACTAATCGTCACTAATCTTTATTAAAAAATATTCTGCTTTTTTGATTTTTTTTCTTAGTGTGGATTAGTGCGAAGTAGTGGTTAAGAATAGACTTAAAAATGGAAACTGTAAATCCCTCATTGTTGGTAACCTCTATTCGGCTTCAAGCTTTCCCGAACCAGTCCTGCCAGCAGGTCGTGATTGGCCTGTGCATCGGTTCCATCGGTGATAATAGCCACGGCAAAGGCGATCTGGTTATCACTGACCATGGCGAATGAATCCGCTAGTTGCGTTCCTTTGCGCATTACAAGTTGATAACCATCCATGTGGTTAAAGTATACGAGTTGAAATTTTTCCAAAGCAAAATTGGAAAAAAGGCCCGCTCTACCCTCACTGATGGCACTCACTCTTTTGCGCATTTCCTCTTCAGGGTTCCAGGCCTTTTTCATCGGCGAAGCAAGAACCGTTACCGTGGAATCTCCACCATACGAGAATGTGATTTTACTACGTTCTCCCGAAGATGAATTGGATAAGGTATATCCGGTAGGGAGAGTGATCGAGTAATATTGGGCGGGATCATTAAAAATAGCCGTATCCTGCTCAGCTAATGACTTTTTAATAGGCTCCGTTTTACTTGGCGGCTGAGGTGTACGATACCGGGTGCGTGGAGACTTTACCTTATCTGTTTGCAATCGGGTCCCAGAAGTGGGGGTTGGATTACTTGGTGGGCGATTCATTCCCTCCTTGAACAATAAAGCGACAATAATAAAAGCTACTAGTATGACAATATATGTTGCTGTATTGCTTTTCTTCGGCACTGACTTGAAGGCAAAGTTATTGGCTTTTACAGGTGAAGGGGGTTGTGTGGTGGCCGTAGCTATGATAGGCGCGACTGGAGGAACATCTTTTCTAAGTATCGGTTTAGGTGTTTGAACCGGTTGGATGGGCGGCGCGGATGTCTCCAGCAATTGGCAAAGTGCTCCGCTCTTCTCAAAATTTAACTTGAATAACTGGGCATCATTGAAGGTTAAATTCCCTTTTACTAATACTGCTTTCCCAGGAAAGAGTTTATCAATACTTTCTCCATTTAAACCAAAAGCTGAAGCTAAACGGGTTTTCACCGATGGGAGATCATGACCGGATTTAATCGCGCCGCAAAAAACGATTTTATATTTTTTAGTGTCTGTTATGGATTGCTCAGTAATCGGCATGATACAGTCTCCTTACTTTTTCCATTTATTATTGCAATTCAAACATACATAAATCAGCTCACCCGCTTTAGAACCGCCGATAATCGCGCCACCCAAAGGCCCAAGAAGTGATGAGGCAATTATCCCCTTGGTCCAACTAAACCCACGAGTATCTTCATTCACAAGGTTTGAACCGCAACGGGGACAAAAAGTTCTTGCTGCCACTTTCTCCTGGCGTTCCTCTTTTTCCAAGTTCTTAAGATCGTTGGTTTCTGAAACAGTGACAGGTTTAAAAATCTCAGCATATCGATCCAGTTCTGGTTTCAGGGTGGTGTTTTCCTGGATAGTGGTTCCTATTAAATTTATAAGATGAATTTTTGCCCGATCATTGTCAGGCAAATCATTAATCCAGCGGTTCAACGTGACTAAAAAGAGTGCTGGGTCCTCTTTTTTTAGACTCTCCATCCGGGACAAAAATACATCTACATACTTTAAATCCCACTCTTTGTGAAAGAGGCTTCCGAAAGCAACTAAACCGATTCCCATAATCAATCCGATATACCATCGCATGGGTGACCATATTAATAAGGCGATAATACCACCGATAATGAGTAAGTAAAAACAACCCATGGTCGTTTCATTATTCGTGAAGGATTTTAATTTTTGCTCGATTTTATAATCTGCCAGAATATAGCGATATGCTTTCGCTAAGGTCTCGTATATGGAATTGGATTTCGTTTTAATCTCTTCAATTTCAGGTGCTTCAGTTGATTGGCTTTCTTTTTCCACTATTGGAGTCGGTTCCGGCACAGGGGGCGCCACCGTTTGAGCTGTGGGTTCCACTAATTGGATATGGCAGATTGCGCCGCATTCTTTGAACTGTCTGACATGTTCAGCCGCAGACCAGAAATCTGTTGGTCCCTTGATGGTTACGGGGTCACCGGTGAATAATTGTGAAATCGTGGGGATGCTCTTTTTATAGAAACGGCTCAAATTGGCAATTACATCTGGTTTTTCTTTCCCAAGGAGCATTTCGCCCTTAAATATTACTTGGTAACGAACTTCATAGACCTGGGGTGTTGGAGGGGAGGTTTCTTGAGATTGCGGCGCGGGAACTGCAACTGTGGTTCGAACTGGTGTTGAATTTATTTGTGGTTCCCTGGGTAATGTCTCTTGCAGTATTGTCGTTTTAACAATGATGCAGTATGCGCCGGTTCTTTCAAAACCAAGCCGGAAACGTTGCGCCTCTTCCAGGGACAATCCCTCTCTTAGAATGATCGGTTTTCCGGTGAATAGACTCTCGATTCTTGCCAAATCGGTTTTAAATAATTGTGCCAGGTGTTGTTTGGTTTCTTCCAAACTTGTCCCAGGTGCAATTTCTCCTTTAAAGACAGCTTTGTACTGCTCAATTTCCATAACAGGGCTCCTGATGTTCTAACCAAAAGTATACTACATTAAATCCTGCGACTGTGGACTTCATTTTTTTCTTCTTTTTAGTTAAAATTAATTGTAACCCAAATTTAGTCAGAATTCAATAATAAAAAAAACAACTTATTTCCCTCCCGACCCAATCGTCGGGGTTCCAAGGGGAGCCTCCCCTTGGCCCTCGGAGAGCCGCCGGCGGCATAAGACCCTCAAAAAAAGGTCACCAAAGAGGAAGCTCCTGTTTTCCCTTGGGAGAGAGTTCATACACACCCAGTGACACTCGCTCAAACCATCCGTAGACATTTCTGTACAAGATATCCCTGGCTTTTGGTTCTCCGAGAGTTCGGGAAATGTATGAAGCTTTGGTTGGTCCTTGATTCAGAAGGAAACGGGCGATTTCAAGGGCTTGTTGTCGATAGGCGGTCATGATTCCTTTTCTCTTCTCTGTTCCACCGAGATTGGGGTCACCCACGCGCTTGCTGAACTCACCGAGCAGACGTTCCAGACGGGGCTTTGATTGGCGTGGTTTAAACTCGCTGGGATCAAGAAACACATAAACACCGTGATGCTTCCGGTCCACATCAATCATCACCAGCCCTAAGCCGAGCATTTTAAGCAGCTTGATAATAGGGCGTCGTCGTCTGTTCAACATTTTACATTGTTTAGGGACGCAAATATACACCTTTGGTGTCAGTGTTAGCCTTGCAACGGCTTGAAGGACGACGTCGAGATTAAGAGAAAGCTTGAGTTCTACCACAACAGGTGTTTCATTGCCGCGTACTGCCAGGACATCGCAGTCATGTATTTCACCTTTGACTTCATAGTTCTGCGACTCAAGAAATTGTTTCAGGGGCAGATAGAGATCGGATTCCTTCATAGCTTGTTTTTTACTCATTTATGCAAATTACCATAAAGCCGTGGATTTTGCAACCCCAGGCTTCCCATTAACTTGGTGGTGAATCCAGATTAGGATACCTTTTTATGATTGACAAACCGGGAAAAGAAGGTTACTATATGTATATGTATATATATGTAGGATAAGGAGTAGACAAGAAAATGACAAGAGAACAAGAACTAACATGGGTAGTTGGCGATATACATGGGATGTATGACCCATTAAAACGCCTTATTACAGAATTGCGCAGACGGGACGCACTGGGTCGTGAGAAAATTCGCAAAATAATCTTTATCGGCGATTATATCGATTATGGCCCTTCATCGAAAGAGGTCTTGGACCTGTTAATGAATCTGGAATATGAAACGGTTTTCCTGGCAGGGAACCACGAAGACCTGCTCTTGCATTATTGCAAAAAAAGCTATTTTTATGAGGAATTTGGCAACATGTGGTTCAACGGCAATGGCGGGCAGGATACGATCATGTCTTTTAACCCTGAAAAAGAAGTCTACAGTAAAATTGAACGCCACCCGGTTGAACACTATTCGGAACAGTACTCCAAAAACTTTGAACCGGGGGATTACCTGTTCGAGGAAAAGTATATGGATTTTTTTAATCGCTTGGTTTATTCACATACGGAGACTTTCGAAAACGACGAGCAAATCTTCAAACTTGCATTCAGTCATGCGAGTCTGGATGCTTCACGAGATTTGGAAGAACAATTAAAACTGAAGACGTTTGATGATTTTCATGATTACATCCAGAAACACAAGATTTACCAGAAAAATTTTAACCTCTGGTCCCGTAAAGAACCGAAAGAGAAGTATGGGGATTATATTTTGATTCACGGGCATACACCGACGGAAATGCTGTCAGACTGTTATAAAAACCTGGGTAAATTCAAACCGGAATCGGGGCTACCTTATTTCAAGTTCTTGAAACCGGAAATCCGAACGGGTTATGAAAGCTATTCATACCTCTATTATTTCGATGGTGATTTTAAGGATTTGATCTCTATTGACATTGATACAGGTGCAGCCTTTGGCAATCATTTGACCGCGATTGCTTTTTGTCCTGATATATTTTGGGAAAAAAGAATAAAGGTGCTACAGGTTGCCACCAGTGGTATGCATCGGGGTCGCAAGTCGGATGTTAAGGAGTATGATATTAAAGTTAATCCCTTTGCCAGATAACCAGCCATGCGCATTTTGGCGTTTCTGGTTAGGGCAAACACACGGTTTCGCCCCCGCAAGAAGTGCCAAAATAAGAATGGCCTGGATTCATCGCCAACTTAATGGGAAGTATGGGAAATATGGGAATGATGGGATAAACAAAAAAACTCCCATTCTTCCCATTCTTCCCATTCTTCCCATTCTTCCCATAATTCCCATTCCTCCCACTTGATTTTATGGTACTCTCAAAGAATTGGCGGTGAATTCAGGATGGTTGGGGGAGTTGATAAAATTACAAAATGGAAGTATAATATTATTGTTATAGAATAAAGGAATACAAATGGCACATAACAAACTTACTATTGAACTTCCGAGGTCATCGGATGCTCTTCACGGTGTTCTACAAGTATTAATGCAATATGGTCTTATCTCAGAAAAAAAAGTGCGCACAATCCAACAGGAAAGAGGAACAGAAAAACCAATTAAAGTAAGCCATTGGGCGCAAGTTGCAGAAGAGATGTGCGCGCAAGAATATCTAAAAGGGAAGGGAGATGACTTGATTGAAAGTTTTCAGACTTTCAGGGACAATTTTGAAATTCAAGACCCTTTCAATCATCCAGTGTCCGGGCCGACTATTAATTCTGTTAAATGACCCGATATTTATTAGATACCAATATACCACTATATCTGGAAGACCCAACCTCTCTTTTTTTTGATTCGGTAAAAAGGAGCTTCCAGAAACTCCAAGATGAAGATCAACTTTTTGTTTCCGTGTTAAGTTTGTATGAATTGCACTATGGGGTGGCATTAAGAAAAATAAACGGTAGTGAGCAATTTGCAGCCCATACGCTTCTGGTTATCGAAGAAATAAAAAAACGATTTACAATTATTCCTCTCAGTGGAAAAGAAGCTGCGGTCTTTGGAAATTTAAAAGCGCACTATAAGGCACATCCAAAAAGAACGGATGATAAACAGGAAACGATTAAAAAACATGATTTTGATTTAATACTTGCCGCCATCGCAATTGAATATGATTTGATTATGGTGAGCAATGATACTATTTTCCAAAGGTTAAGTGAGTTGTTCCCTAAACTTCGGGTTGAAAACTGGGCAAGAACAGAAAGCACTGAAGAGACCAAATCCGAAAGGTAGACCGTTATCAAAAAATGGCGACCATCGGAGGACTGCGGTTAATTCGTGGTGAAATAGATTTGTCAGTGAATTTAGGATCGTTCATCATATTGCTTTTTCCGTCCTACTATGGTACATAATATACATGATGGCAAAAACATATGCATTTGATCTCTTTCTGAGTTATAGCAGTCGGGATAAAGACAGGGTGCTTCGTTTAGCCCGGCGTTTACGGGAGGCGGGGCTGAAGGTATGGCTGGATGATTGGCAGATAAAACCCGGTGATCATATTTTCCTCAAAGTGGAAGAGGGGCAAACAAACGCCCGTGTCTTGGTATTATGTATGACGGAGAACACCTTTGGTTCCGATTGGGTGCAGATGGAACGGAGTACGGTTATGTTCCGTGACCCCATCAATCGGGAGCGGCAGTTCTTGCCGTTGTTATTGGCGGATTGTGAGATACCGGAGAACATCAAAGGGTATGCCTATATTGATTACCAACAGGAAACGGATGATGCCTTCCAAAAATTGCTGAAGGCTTGCCAACCGGAAGAGAAAGAGAAGAAAACAGAACAAGCAAAAGAAACGCCCAAACCCATTGCCACATTGGAAAACAAGCAGAAAGGGCATAAAGGTTGGGTGAATAGTGTGGCGGTAAGCCCGGATAGTCGCTGGGTGGTTTCTGGTTCAGGGGACAACACTGTTAGAATCTGGGATATGGAAAGTTGCAACTGTAAGAAGACATTAAAAGGGCATATGGGTGAGGTAAAAGGTGTGGCGATTACTCCGGATGGTATGCGAATTCTTTCTGGGTCCAAAGATGAGTCGATTCGTATCTGGAATGCAGCAAATGGAAAGCTTTTAGGCTTATTAACTGGGCATACTCATTTTGTTTTGTCAGTAGTGGCTTTACTGGATAATCATCTGGCACTTTCCTGCGCTACTGGAAATGACTCCACTCTTAAACTATGGCATATCAACTCCAGGCTGTGTTTGAAGACTTTTAAAGGACATACGGATGCTGTCACATCTGTTGCTGTAACCAGGGATGGCAAACGGGCGGTTTCCGGTTCTTATGATAAAACAGTGAAATACTGGGATATGGAAACTTGCGAGTGTTTACACACCCTGAAAGGCCATACGAATTCTGTTAAGTCTGTCCATTTTACACCGGATGAAAAATATGTAGTTTCCGGGTCAGATGATAAAACCATCAAGCTGTGGAACCTGGAGACAGGTGCCCGTGTAGGCAACTTTGAAGGCCATCAAGGCAGCATTAATTCGGTGGCTGTTTCGCCGGGAGGGAACTGGGTGGCCTCCGCCGGGTTTAACGATTTTACAGTGCGCATTTGGGATTTAAAAACCGGGAATTGTGTGCAGGTGATTGAGGATAAAGATGGTTTTTTTGCACCTATATCGGTTGCTTTCAGCCCCGATGGGAAACGCCTTGTGGTGGGGAATGCTGTTCCTATTGTTGATAAAGATTACTCCTTATTTATCTATCGTCTCACCTCTGAAGAAGCTGCCTTACCCATTGATCCTGGCCAGCGTTACTCCAATGCCAAAGTCGTGCTGATGGGGGAGAGTGGTGTGGGGAAGTCCGGTCTGGCCCATCGTTTGATGGAAGATAAATTTGTCAAAACCTATTCCACCCACGGCATGCAGGTCTGGCGTATGGACCTGCCGCTTCCCCAGGAAGAAAACATCGAACGGGAGGTGTTGTTGTGGGATCTCGCCGGTCAGGAAGACTATCGCTTGATCCATCAACTCTTTCTGGATGAAACCGCCCTCGCCCTAATGCTCTTTAATCCCCAGCACGAGGATCCCTTTCGCGAGGTCGTGGAGTGGTGCAAGGTATTACAGGTCGTCTCCTGCAAGATGACCCAAGGGCGTCAATTGGCAAAACTACTCATTGCCGCCCGTACCGATGTGGGCCATATCAAGATCAGTCAAAAAAAGATCGACTCTTTTCTCCAGCAGTATCAATTTGCCGCCTATCTGCCCACCAGCGCCTATACCGGCGAGAACTGTTCCGACGGCTTGAGTCTGACAAACAATTCCGCATTAAAAGAACTGATTGCCAACCACATCCCCTGGCACACCCTGCCCTGGTCCTCCACCCCCAAACTGCTCAAACAACTCAAAGACGCCCTATTGCAGATGAGCGAAGAGCATGACGTCTGCTTGCTACGTTTTCCCGAACTCAGCCAACGGTTAAAACAGCACCTGCCAGAGTTTCCCTTCGATGAACCCACTCTGCGCACCGCAGTCACTCTGCTGGGTAACCACGGGCTGGTGCTTGAATTAACTTTCGGTGACCTCGTGTTACTGACCCCCGAAACCATCAACGATTATGCCTCCGCCGTGATCCGCGCCGCCCGTGCCCATATTGATGAGATCGGTTGCGTATCCGAACAAGTCGTATTCCAGCTCACCTTCGACCTCACCGGAGTGTTGCGTTTAACCCCCGCTGATGAAGAGTTACTGATGAGGGCCATGGTGCAGCTCTTGTTGGCGAAATCGCTGTGTATTGCCGAAGAGACCCCAGCGGGCAAACAGCTCATCTTTCCTTCTCAGTACCGCCGTGAACGGCCCCTGCCTCATAGCCCTGAAATCTTTGTCTCCTATAGCTTTTGCGGTGAACTGGCCACTATCTATACCACGTTAGTCGTTCGTTTATGGTACAGCCGTGAGTTTGACAACAAGGAGTTGTGGAAAGACGCTGCCGAATTCCAGACCCCCACTGGCAGTACCACCGGATTGATTTTGACCCGTAACGGTGAAGGTTTGGCCACCATTGCCGTCTTTTTCGACAGCCAGGTCACCGATGATTTAAAAGTCGTCTTTATCCAGTACATTCACCAGCACCTGGAAAAATACGCCACCCAGGTAACCCGCGACCGCCGCTATCTCTGCCCCAATTGTGCCACCCCCGTGGATAACAAAGAAATTATTCGCAAGCGCCTCGCCGTCGGAAAAGATTTTATCACCTGCCAGGTGTGCGACAAAAAAGTCCCCCTCATCGACATCATCGAAAGACGCCTCGGTTCCGACCCCGTTGCCAAACGTGTGCTGGACATGGAGCAAAAGGCCACCAGCGGACTGGATTCCCAGGCTTTGGAACAAATCCTCATCGGGCATATGATGGCGATTTGCGGTGAAGCCAACCAGATTTTCCGACCCACGGTGATGTTCGATTACGGGATAGACGGCGAAGTGGAATTCAAAGACAATCACGGCAAAGCCAGCGGCAAGAAGATTTATGTGCAATTAAAAAACGGTGCTTCCTTCCTGCGTTACCGGCAAAAAGACAATAAGTGGATTTATGATGTGCAGAACCAGCGGCACTTGGAGTATTGGGTTAATCAGCCCGTCAATGTTTTCCTGGTGATCCGCGATGAAGAAAAAGTGATCCGTTGGATGAATGTCAGCCAATACCTGCGTACACGTGCCGATAAAGCCTCCAAGCAAATTGTCTTCAACGGGACTAAACTGGATGCACCAGCGCTGTGGTACCTTCGGGATGATTACTTTCCACGTACTCATTTTTCTCTTCCCCACCAGTAGAGCTTCCTCATCAAGTAGCAGTAATGGGATTTCTGAGTTTAGGTAAAACTACTCATTTTTCATTTTTTTTAATTTTGGACTTGACTATTATTGTCTATGATGTTATTTTAAAAAAAGTCCGGATAAACCGGAAGTACAATTAGTTATGACCAAAAGGAAGTTTATATGACAGAGTTTATAAGTGATACGAGAAGTCACGGAAACTTTTTATACAAACTATAAAATCATTGCTAAGCGGAAAAAAAGGAGGCGTATATGTACAGTATAGTTGTTTTAATGCCATTCTCTGAGAATTGGTCAGACAAAGTTTGGCGATCACTTGAAGGGATCGCCAAGAGGGATGTAAGTGGCAAGGTGGACATCGTGAGGGTTGATATGACCACGACCTCTGAGGGCTGGCTAACCAAACACATCGAAGATGTGAATCGAAAAACAGGTGCGGTTATCGCCGACATCACGACTTGCAATCCAAATGTTCTCATTGAGGTTGGGCTTGCATTGGCCACACAGACACCCCTTTTTCTCATCTCTCAAGAACCTGATAAAGTTCCGACGCATTTGATAGGTCGAATAATTGAGTTCTATAATATTTCTGACAACGATAGTCTCCAACGACTTCAGGTGAATCTGCACCTGCGCCTTCAAGAAACACTTCGCTGCATAGAGGAACGCAGAGCTGATGTCTATTCTCAAAGACAATACATGGTCGAGTGTTTCTCAAGCAGGCCAGAGGTTCATCTCGAGAAGTACTTTTCTGCTGCCCAGAATAGAATCGATATCCTGACGACAAATCTCGCTTTTCTCCACGAGGCGTATGGTGACACAGAGGAAACATACTTTCAACAGATACAGAGGGGTCTTGGGCGGGAGAAGTCGAAACTCAAGATTCGTATTCTCAGTCTTGATCCAGAAAGCGATTTTGCTGCCAAGCGAGGCAGGCAACTTGGGTTTGCGCCACGTGTCTTCAGAGATAATCTCAGAGACGCACTGTCAAAAACCCGAAGGGTAGCCCAAGATTACGACAGGGCTAGGTTCGAAGTCCGTACCTACGATGATTTTCCAAACCAGATCATGTATCGAATCGACGACGACATCTTTCATTGTGTCGTTGCGCAGCCCACGCAGAGCCGTAATCACTTAACGTTTCGCCTTGACCGTAGGCACAAAGGTGTTGAAACTTCTTTTACGGAACATTTTCAGTATATTTGGAGCCGGTTTGCTCTGAGTAGCGACGCCTACTAACAAAGTTAGGCGATAAAAAAGGAGCTTCGATTGATTTCGGCAGAATTATTTAGAATCGCATATGTACTTGAAGGTATCACTGAGTTAGATGCCCCAGAGGTTGAAAAACTAATAGAAGTAGCTAATAAAGTAGGAAAGTCATGGTCAGGCTCATGGTTGGGGTACCACTCAAGAGTTTATTACGAAAACTTTCAAATTCCCCCGCCAGGGGCTGCATTTAGTCAGGAGTGGGGATTGAAAGATGCATTCTCATTTGGTTCGAGAGGTGCATGGTGTGAATTCGCATACGACGATGTGGTCTCCCTGATAGAAGGCAGGGCTAAGAACCCCTCCTTAGATTATTATATAAAGAAATCTCACGATGTATCTGAAGCATTCGATGAGGCAAAATCGTCAGTTCTCTCTTTAGTTCATGCAAGATTTGAGTTAGGAGCGGATAAGTTCTTGCAGGGGATTGTTGAAAAAATTGAAGCTGCCAAAATCTTAAATGAAAATGATTTTACTCAATGTTGGATGCCACGAGGACAAATGATGTCACGAGACATGATTGCTTTTGAGAAAGGTCTTATAGTACCACCCCATTTTTCAGTTTTGGCGAAAGCACATGCAATTAAATTCCCTTATCAGGCATGTATAAGACTATATAAACTGATAATCAAACTTGCGAGCCATGTAAAAAATATTGAAGGGAAAGAAGTGAGAGAAGAAAGAATTGGCACAAATATATTCATTGGACATGGAAGATCACCACTCTGGAGAGAGCTAAAAGATTTCGTAAAAGACCGTTTAAGCCTTCCATGGGACGAATTTAATAGAGTCCCCGTAGCAGGTGTCCCAAACATAACAAGATTGGCACAAATGCTTGATCAAGCCAGTTTTGCTATTTTGGTGATGACCGCAGAAGATGAGCAATCCGATGGCAATCTACATGCTCGGATGAATGTAATTCACGAAGTCGGTTTATTTCAAGGTCGGCTTGGTTTTGAGAGGGCCATTGTCTTATTAGAGGATGGTTGTGAAGAATTTACCAATATTCATGGGCTTGGCCAAATAAGATTTCCGAAGGGTCATATCTCAGCAATATTTGAAAATATGCGTGCTGTATTAGAAAGGGAAGGCATAATTGAGTAGTGCGCCAAACAAGTGTTGCTGTCGGACAAAATAAGTGGTCAACACTCTTGGCAAAAAACTTCTAATTGGCGTCCCCCTTTTTTTTATCCAGATCATGATTGCAACAATAAGCTGCCTGAGATCATTGAAATATGAAACACCCAAACACCTCCAATCGGAAGAATGAGTATGCCATAACTTAGTGAGGAAAGGGAAGATGGGGTTTCATAATCGCTTACCATGCCCTCCTTTTGGCGCTCCCTGAGTAGGAATCCTTGAAGAGCTGCTTTAATTTTTTACATTATCACAGCAACACCTGCTCTATCTCGCTGGGTTTGTCAAAATCCGGGAGTTTAGTCACGGGGACATAGAATTCATTGGTCTCAGCCGCTCGTCTGACCTTAAATTCTATCAAGTCTGGCAGTGCGATACGTCCGTCGATTACGTATGCCAAATCTTTTCCACAGATTCCAATGATACAGGATTGTTTACCAGTTGCGTACGCGTTAAGACCTTGCTGTGTAAAACCTGAGAAACTGACAAAAAGTCCCCTTGCCCAAGGGGCTTTACCTTCCACTTTCCCATGGAAAACTAGTAGGTCTGCCTGTCCCAGTGGTTCCTTTTTCCATTTGGCCTCCAGGAGATAGGTATTATTATTGAGCAGGAAACTACCGTCGATTTGCTCTCCATTTTTCTTATAAGGTTTTCGCGGTGACAGATTATATACACTTAATAATTTATTTAGAAACGTCTCAAACTCAAATCCTCTATCTTGTGGCTCCAGTTCTTTTAGCTGGCGAAAATCCGCTCTTACTTCCTGGAGTAATTTATAATTAATTTTAACGCCGGAATCTCCCGGAAGCGGCGAATTGATTCCTTCCAGTAAACTGTCCACGGAAACGTCATCGATAGTAACCTGACAAGGAATATCCTTCTTTCCTTTTGATTTGCATTTATTCAGGAATGAGTACTCGTAGAAATGCGGTTCTTCACTTTCAAGGCATTGGCAGCAAATACAGGGAACCATCTCTTTAACGGAGGGGTTGTTAAGGGTTTTGTGAATATTCTTTATTTCATATCTGATGATTCCCAGCATCTCCTTTTTGCTATTCCCGTTTACGGTAATCTTAATTTTTCGATTCAGTTCTTCTCTTAAAATCAATGCTTCGCTCTCCTCGAATTTAATAATAACACCGTTTTTCCAATATAGGGAGTCTTTGACTATATTGTGCAGCTTAACGATAAACCGGGTCAAAATCCCACCTGGCATAAAGTCATAATGATATTCAAAACGCAAATTATCGCTGGATTCCCAGGTATAATCCGGTCTATTGGTTCTCAATAATTCAGGAAAAATATATCCTGCATTCTCCGGGAGTGGAAAACATAATTCAAACCGTTTCATCAGTTCCAATATGTAATTGTACATTGATGGAGGGTAGTCGGTCCAAATATCTTTTAGGTCACCGTATTCGAATTTACCGAAATGGGTGATAACTTTTTTGTTGTCAACGATTTTGTAAACAGCATTGGTGGCCCATTCCGGTTTTAAAAATACGATATCCCTTAAAATAAAATGATCCTGGAAGTGGAGGAATACCCCGAGATCATGAAAATATCGACTCAGATGATCGGCTTTCTTTTCATCCAGGCCGTAGTAGTCGCAAATTTCGAGATATTTGGAATAATCAATATAGTTTTGGTTCATCTCCTCCAGTTCCCCGCGAATCCGCAGCCAGACATCCGGTAATGTGGCACCGATATGTTCCAGTTTTTCCATTTCACGTTTAATCGTTCTGGTCAGTTCTGGCATTCCCTCACCGGTAGCGGCACTTACGCTGCAAAATGCGACGATATTTTTGAATTTATTTTTTATATAAGCTTCATCTATCAATTTTCTCCGTTCATCGATTTTGTTGAGAACGATGATCACCGGTGAATGATCGCTTAATAATTCAATTATATGGAGCCAATAATCAAAATCGATAAGCCGATCTTCTTTCCTGGCCTCCCAAACAAAAAGGTATAAGGAACGCCTGGTTAAAAAAAACTGATGTGTTGCATGATAAATTGCCTGTCCGCCAAAATCCCAGATATTTATCCTGAAATCTGGTATGTTGCCGGTATTTACCATCCATTTATTAATAAAGATACCTTCGGTGGTGGATTCTTTTTTATTGATATTTATGGTGGGATCGACTAGTTTTTTCATCAGGCAGGTTTTGCCAACACCGCCGTTTCCTACGATCAGCAGTTTCGCTTCATAAATTTCGGTTGTATCTGCTTTGTCTACGGCCTTAAAATAATCTATAATCGCATCCCTACCTTTTTGAACGATTTCTATGGGAGGATTTATAAGAGGATTTTTATCGAGGCAGACGCCCTTCCATGGATAGTCCCACTTATAGCTGATGTGAATCGGTAACTGCGTGATTTGTTTGGGCAATTCAGTAATTCGATTGTTTTGCAATCTCAAGGTTTCCAACCGTCTTAACGCGGCAATACCATGGGGTAAATGGGTGAGTTGATTGTCAGTTATCCTTAAATCCTTTAATTGTGTTAACTTAAATATTGCCGAAGGGATTCGTTTTAAGCTATTTTGGCTTAAACACAAATACTCCAGTTTTGTCAATTGCCTTATTTCCGGCGGGATTTCAGTTAATTGATTTCCATCCAGGTACAGGGTTTTTAATTCAGTCAATTGAGTGATTACCATTGGGAACTGGCTGAAACGATTATGGCATAAATGTAAGGTTAACAAATCACTCAAATTTCCAAACGAATCGGGTAATAGGGATAACTCATTACTATCCATCCACAGATTCCATAGTTTCTTTAATCGGCACAAAACAGTGGGAACGTGAGTAAACTTATTGGAATTCAATACCAACGTTGTCAGTTTCTCGAAATTTGCCAATTCATCCGGTAAATCAGCCAGGCGATTTTCCCTGAGCGTTAACATCGTCAGGTTCTTGAACCAAAAAAGAGCTGCCGGTAATTCCGTCATTTTCAGTTCATCCAAATTTAAGTGCGTGATGTCCCCTTTTTCATCGAAAGCGTATGATTGTTTCGTATCGAGAACCTGCCTCGGTTCTACTTCTTTTAGTTTTTTCCTAATTATCTTTTTAGCCTCTTCTTCAAGATCATGAACGATTTGCAATTGCCGGACTTTGTTATCATAGTTATCAAAATATTCCTTTGCTTTCTTTTTGTCAAGAACATTATAGGACACCCCATGGTTGTCATAATCAAAGTTGAAAACAGAACGGGGAAAAGGAATTGGATTGTCATACAAATTTATCCCAGTCTCATGCCCATATATATATAGAATAATCCGTTTTTCCAATTGCAGTATATCCCGGGGTAGCTCACTAATGCGATTATAGCCTAAATCCAACCGCTTCAGGCTTTTTATTTTCGCGATCTCCAGAGGAAATAGTTGTATTTCATTTTTTTCAAGGGAAAGGATGATCAGGTTATCCAATGCTTCCAGCTCTGGGGGTAAGCTACGTATTTTATTATGATCAAGAAAAAGATATTTCAAGTTTACCAGTGTACACATCTCCAAGGGTAATTCAGTCACTTGATTTGAATCGATATGTAGTCTTTCCAATTTAGATAACTTCCCGATTTTCGAGGGCAGAAGACTAATACGATTGTGATAAAAATTCAATTCCCGAAGTTCTTTTAATCCCGTAATCCCAATGGGGAAGATATCAAACTGATTCCAACTTAATTCCAATTCCTGCAAATATTCAAGCTGCCCGATTTCGTCCGGGAGACTGGATAGGTTATTCTCCCAGAATTTTAACACACGGATATGTTTTAGTTCTAATATCTCTTCAGGGAAAACTTCCAGCTTCGCATTGGATAAATTTAAACCAGTGACGGCTCCGGTTTCATCAATCGAGTAATCACCAGACGAATTTCTTTTCAACTCTGCGAATTCACAGAGGTGAAAGGTACGTCCGATTTTTTTTTCAAGTTGCTTTAACGTATCCGCATCCGATACTCGATTTGGTTCCATGATACCACTCCTTTTTCTATTTTTCTTTCACCAGTCCGATATTGTCATTGCACTTCTTATTCCATCCATCAGGCAAAAACACTATCGAACATTTAGAACAGACACGAAATTTTATCCGATACTCTGAAGGGATTCGCCCTGATCTTAAGTTCCAATTGCTCATCGTTACTCCAAGCTTAAATTATACTATAATTTTTGAATTTTTCAAAGCGAAGCTGTGCTAAAAGATTGACCACTGGCGGAATGAATCACTTGACATTAAAAAACGAGTCAGGAGAAAATTAATCACGCACTCCGGGATAGTTCTAGGCTGGTGTTCAGCTTTTTCAAAGCCCGCGATTTTGAAAGATTCACCGAAACGTGCCTATCGTTTATTTTTACCTCGACTGGTGGATTTGTTATAATCGCATCTCTGCCAGAAGATTTAATTCTTTCTGCTTCGCTTGTTGCCTTTGAGTTAATTCACAATAATTGAGTAAAAATCATGGAAATGCGAGGGACGGCGCTTTACTTCTTTACTTGATTAGAAAAAAGAGGAGGGTGCCCGTGAATGTAAGAATGATAAATGCGGGCGGGGACGCCCGCGTTCCCAGGAAAAGATTGCCTACCGCCAAGCTTCTTTCCGCATCATCCTGGTCATCCTTCAATCCCACGCATCACGGTTCAGAAACTTTCTCTTCCACTCTACCAGTTCACAACTGGTCTGCCCATAAATAAAAAACTTTTCTTTCAAAAAAATAAAGAATTGTGTTGACGATTCTACGGCATTGCCGTATTATATGGGTGATGATTTTTATTGAAACGTCTCTATTTACGAAATTGATTGCCCAGATGCTCAATGCTGACTGCTTATGAAAAAAATAAGCAAGAAAACATTCCAGGACACATATTAAAAAAAATCGCGGAGGAAATCAAACATGTCTGACAGAGATATAGGTCAAGAAATTTTAACGGGTATTCGCGAAATTAAAGACTTTAAAGAGGGAAAAGTTTCTCTGAGAACACGTGAACTCAAAGAACCCAGCCCTCCAAAAAATATTCGGGCACGCCTCAAGATATCTCAGGTTACTTTTGCCTCACTCATGGGCGTCAGTGTCCGCACTGTCCAAGATTGGGAACAAGGACGACGGATGCCTAAAGGTCCAGCCAAATCATTGCTACGGATTGCAGAACAAAACCCGGAAGCTTTCCTCTCGCTTTCCTGACCCCTCTTCTTTTATCCGTTCCAGGAGTGAAAGTGAAGTGAGCATTTTGAGGGTATCGTAGGGGGCCCGGTCTGGATTTTGTATTCGCCCTAACCAGAAACGCGAAAAATAAGAATTGTTGTTTTTTACTCCATTCCCTTGAATTGTACTTCCATTTGTGCTATAAATTATTTTTAAACCGAAGTCGCGAATCAGTATTGAACAGACAATTGTTATTGGATTTTTAAAATAAAAACCGAAAAATCTGAAATTAAGGAGATTTATTAACATGAAAAAAACAATTTTGATGGTATTAGTGATTGCATTTATGGCAATCGGAGTACAAAGTTTACAGGCTCAGGAAGTCGAATGGTACGTTGGTTCAGACGTAAATTCTTGCAGCACCTATTTCTTCGTTGGTTTGCATGCTAACACCGTGGTTATCACCCGCACCAGAGTAAGCAATACGCTGGAAGTACTTATTCCCGAAGCTGATTATATCACCTTTACTCGTACACAGCATTACCAACTCAGTTCGCCCTGCCCAAACTGGAGATACATTTACCGCATCTATAACGACGTAAATGGCGTCCGTACACTGGCTACCAACCAAGCATATATAGTAAGAGCCCAAGACAACAACACCAACATTTACTGTATGGACTGTATGGAGCAAGAGGACGAAGATAAAACAATAGAACGATAGCGATTCGTCTCGAAAAGATAGTTAAGAAAAAATCTAATAGCAATTGCTTGTGATTAGATAAAGACCGTAACTTTCGGACCTGCATTTCCCAGCAGCCGGAAGTTGCGGTTTTTTTATGCCAATTTTATGATTCCTCGACTTCAATGATAATACTTTCTTCAGCTCCCAAAGCAGAGTTGATTGCAGTGTGGATTTCTTTTTCTGGCATTATGCGAACAAACCCTCCAGCATAACAGGACCCCAACACAAAAAGCCCCCAGATGGCATGATGGGGGGAGCAACCAGTTTGACCGTTTTGGTATAAGTAAGAAGCAGAGGGGACATATTCCTGCACTACCCACTTTTTTTCCGCTACTGCCTTTTCTACCTGTTTTGCCCACTCTACCGCAGCAGTCTTGCACCCCAGAAAGACATCTTTCCCGCCAAGTCCATCAGATGGTTTTAACACCAGGTTTTCTTGATTAGAAAGTAAAAATGAAGTATGGCTGGCCAGAACTTTTCGGGTCCAGGGGATATGTTTTTTTATCACCGCCTGTTCTTCCGAGCTGAAGATATCTGAATCTTGATGCTCTGATAGAAATGCCAGGTTAAGTTTGTTGGACATGAGTTTAGACACAGGGCCATTGTTGAGCATCAGATTCCCATCTTTAACAAGCTGCATATATAAAAGTGGGGTTGCCCCGTTGAGCATTTCTAGCAGAATATGAATTTTTCGCCCTTCATGCACGAGGAAATTGTGGGATAATTTAAGCGCGCTAAGACCACAAACAATTAATTCTCCATTCAACTTATGATTTTTCTTTTGCAGCGTTTGTTTATACCCATTTTGCATTTGGGAAAAGGTTTCATGTTGTTTAAGCATAAACGGGTCAGGATAAACAATCGCCATGTTAACCTCATCCATTTCTCCCCTATTGCCTACTTGGGGATGTTTTTTTTGGAAAGCATCCACAACATGCTCAAATAAAAGGGAGAAAAAATGATTTTTATGAATAATGGGGGAGTATTCCTTTAAAAATTTGGCAATGATAGGAGTTTCAGTATATACCGGTTCAAGAACATCCAATTCCCAGCCTCCCAAATTGGCGTTAATGTTAAATTCAAGGCATTTGAATTCCCCGGTAGGCGTGACCATAAAATCACCGCGTGCCAATAGGTTCTTTAAATAATTTTCGTCTACTCCGAACATCAGATATCGGACCCTATAGGGGTCAATTTCGTAATGACTGCTTATTTTCTGGATATCATAGGACAAAAAACGTGGTATGATCGACTTGATCAAATCATTAATCTTTTGTGCCGCCTCTGCCATTTCCTTTTTTTTCTTGGTATTAATAAAGGTTGGCCAAGGTTGTGACTTGAAGTAAGCGAACCGCGTATCAGACAAAATCCGCTCAAAATTGCTCCGCTCCAAGCAGGCGGGATTTTCCTTAATAAATTCAAGAAATGCCGCGCTGCACTGGGACAAGTCTTGATGTGCTGCATAAATTTCCTTTGTATAATTCATGTGTTTTCCTGTTTTCACAAATCATCGGAACCACTATTACAGTTAACTGCATTAATTCTGTTGCCCAAATAAAATGGTTTCAACCATAAAAAAGTCATTTTATCACTAACAAGCCATTTTGTAAAGACAAGAAATCATCCTATACTCACCGTAAAGTTTCAGAAAAAACTGGACTATCTGGAGATAATGGACATTCTGGACTAACTGGACTTCAAAAAACCTTGAATTTTGTCAAGCTTGTCCAGTAAGTACAGTAAGTCCAGATAATCCAGCCGCTTTATTAATGAAAAAAGACAATCCAGGTTTATCGGGACACAGTTGCGAATTTTTTAAGGCAAAGTAGAGGGGAACTTGAACGTTGCACCCCTGCAAGTAGACACTTTAGGATGGCAATGACACGTTTCACTAGTGAAAGTTATGATTTCACCGCTGCAAGTAGACACTTTAGGATTGCAATGACACGTTTCACTAGTGAAAGTTATGATTGCTCCTCTACATTTAGACATTGCAGCACTGCAATTAGACATTGCACCACTACATTTAGACATTGCACCACTACATTTAGACATTGCACCACTGCAATTAGACATTGCACCACTACATTTAATGATTGCACCGCAACATGTAGAGAGTGTACGATGAAAATGACTGATTCCACGTCAAAAATGGCAAAGTTCACCCCGACATTAACACATCGTACCAATGAAATAGGAAATGTAAAAGCAAAAACCACTGGTTGTATGCCTTTTTTACAGCGATGAAGGCATAATTAAGCCATAAATGATTTGCTGGAAGAAGGTGTACCCCAGAATGCATTGACTGCTTTCCATTTCCATGATGTTTTAATCCAGAATGATAACTGACACTCATATCGTTGACATAAGTATACCTAAATTCACCGCCAAATCTTTGAGAGTACCATAAAATCAAGTGGGAGGAAAAGGAATTATGGGAAGAATGGGAGGAATGGGAATTTTTTTGTTTATCTCATCATTCCCATAATTCCCATCATTCCCATTCTTCCCACGAAAGTATTAAAGTAGTCAAAACTCTTTTTTCCCTTTACTTATAGAGCCACAAGGGGTGATCACTCACACCCCACTGATTTTCTGGTTGATCAACGAGGCTTGAAACGCGGCGCCAAAGCCATTATCAATATTCACGACACTGACGCCACCGGAACAGGTATTGAGCATGGACAAAAGCGCGGCCAGTCCATGGAAATTGGCACCATAACCGACAGACGTGGGCACGGCAATCACCGGTGTTGATGTTAACCCCGCGACTACGGAGGGCAAAGCTCCTTCCATACCTGCGACTACGATCAATACGGCAGATTTATTAAAACGATCGCGCAAATCCAACACCCGCGACAAACAAGCGACCCCCACATCATAGGCTTTCTCTACATTATTGCCCAGATACAATGCCGAAACATACGCTTCATCAGCCACCCGCTCATCAGATGAACCAGCAGATAACACCATCACTGTTCCCGCAAACCGCAATTGCGGCGGTTTAGCAAACGTCGCGATACGCGCTTTCTCATGATAGACCAACCCCACTTCGGGACACATTGTCGCTAAAACAGTATACTTATCCTCTTCCAGTCTTGTGATCAGAATATCTTCGCCCATATGCGCAAAACGTTGCACGATTTGTTTTAATTGCTCCGGTGTTTTACCACTCCCATAAATCGCCTCTGGCAACCCACGCCTGATCTTACGATGGAAATCCAATTTAATGTCCCCCATATTCTCATAAGGGATATTCTCGACAAATTTCAAGAACTCCGCTTCCGATAAAACCCCGGATTTTAATAATTCTATATTTTTAGCGATTATTGCTTTCATTTTTATTTTTTTCTCTTATAAATCGTTCGCGAATGAACGGTTTATTGCCATTTTCCCGATGGTCCCGCGAATTATTGTTTCCCTCATTTTTTTCAGTCCCATTCCCATTTCCATTATTGCCCGTGTGCTCCGTATTATTATTGTTCTTGAATCCGGAACTTTTCCACAACCGCTGCTTCTGGAAAAAAGGATGGGGCCGATACGGAAACTTCACCTGCGCCGGGTCGACTCCGATCACATTCTGCCAACGGGTACTGCCCAGCTCTTCCAGAGCAGCATGGGTGAGATAAGCAACATGCTCGACGTCAAAACCCATGATATACGTGGTCAACGCATCCACCATCACCATATCTTCAGAAGCAATAGCAAAACCATGAAACACAGGACTGCCTTTGACCGGTCCTTTCCCTTCCATGCCGTAAAGACCATCAATAATAGCCATAGAAGGCGAGATCGCTCGCAGCAACGCCGCGAAATTCTTGCCTGCAAGGTCCATCATCGCCAACAACCGCTCACTCTTAAAGGAATTCACCTTTTTTAGATCCGAGTTGGTCAAACCATACATCAGTATCCGGTCTTCAGCCTTAACAAAGCCTGTCAAATTAGGAATTGACAAGCACACCGGTTGCAAATGATGTGTTTTGGGCGGCACCACGCTGATTATATAATCCGCGTCATATTTCGTATAACTGATGCGTCTCACTCCCGATAATGTTTGCACGTCCAGAAATAAATCATGGGGCAATTCATCCAGATTCGCCAGTTTCGCCCCTTTTAGCTCCACTTCCTTGTACCTGAACTTATAAAATATATCCCAGGTGGTCTTGCCTGTATAAAACGCCCCGTCTGAACCCTCGATAATGGAAATATCAGTGATCCCAAAATTGGATTTCAAATAGGATATCAACGAATCCACCGTTTCATAGTGCGTGTTGGCATAAATCTCCCGCGAACCGGAAAGATTGATCTTTATCGCCACCTTGTCAGACGTTTTCAAACTCAAATGCGGCGAAATCGCATCCATTATTTTCTTTACAAACTCATGCTGCCGTGTTTCCTTAACCAGAACAATTTCTTTTCGCTTCATCCGTTTTATACTCCTTGATCAGATTTAAGAGTATACCATTAATACTGCGTTTCCGTCAAATATTACCCCCCGTCGATTACCCCAAAAATGATTGCCAGAGGTTTACAATCTCTCGATAAATTCCAGCAAGATTTTTCCCGTTTTATTTTGGTAGTACTTTTGCAACGCCTCTTGTTGGCCGTGCAAAATTTTTTCTCTTAATCCATGGTCTGTTAAAATACGTTCCATCAATGCCGCGGTCCGGGGAAAATCTTTTTTATTTAACAGGATGCCCCCGTTATTCATCGTCTCGCAAACCGCCCCCGCATTATAGGCCACAACCGGGATTTGCAAATAAAAACTTTCTGGCACGGGCGCACAAAACCCTTCATGTTCGCTCATGTGCAGGTACAAATGGGATAATTTAAAATAAGAGATCAACTCTTCGTCCGGGATGTGCCCGGTAAAATGAACGTTCTTTAAACCCAATCGCCCCACCATATTTTGCAGCGCCGAATGATACCGTTCAAACCCCCGGTATTCGCCGACAATAAATAACCGCGATGCGGCATTAAAAAATGTCTGGTAAAAGTAAAAGGTTTTGATCACATCCTCTACCATTTTATTCGGAATCACACGCCCTACAAAGAGGATATTCTTTTTTCCATCATCAAAAAGTTCTTTTAACACCGGTACAATAGGTTGTTCGAATTTAGCGAAATTCATCACCAGTGGTAATACCCCTGTATTCGTAAATCCCACGTCTTTCAATTCTTGCTCATTGTAGTGCGAGTCCCCCAGTGCCAGGTCCACTTTTCCAACCAGCGCTTTCAACTCGATGCGACCTTTAAAACAATCTTTCGCCAATACCCGGTGATAGTCAAGAAAAAAATGGTGCGGCGTGATATTATGATAGATAATAACCTTCTTATCCGGTGCCCGTAAGAATTTCTTTGTCACTGGCGAGCCAATCGAAAAATGGTAGATCATAATATGATCCGCCGCCGAATAACGGTCATATTCCAGGTAATTAATAATTTGCCCCGCGTATTTAGGATGATAGAACAGCGCGAAAATCTCCGATTCATGCCCCTGCGCTCTTAAAAAATTACGAATCTCCAATACCTCGTTGCCAATCGCATCGCCATAGGAATAAGAGGTTAAAAATTGATGGACCTTCATCCCGCAGAGGTTTCCTCCCCCTTGTTCTCGACAAACACCTTTTTCTCAAGCGCCCGTTCCCGGTTCTCTATGAACTCGATCTTGTCTTCCATCACTTTGATCCTTGTTTTAAGTAATTCTTCGTCGATTTTTAATTTGGAAAATTCCACCATCATATTATTCAGCGCGTTGTGCATCAGCTTGATATACTCTTTGCTTTGATAGATCACTTTGCGGTCGTGTTCCATTTGTGCCGTGATCTTGTAGATATCCCGCCCATTATTATTGCACCACTGGCCCGTGTAATCTTTCAATTCATTATATATCGGTCTCGTCATGAAACGAATCAGCGGAAAAATAACCCGGCGAATAGTCAGCAATATTTTTTTAACCACTCCCCGCACTCCAGTACCCGTTTCCACTTCAAACGTCACTGCTACCGGGTGATAGCCTGCCAACGGGTCCATAGGTTGACCCGTGCCAGGATAAAGATGGGGTTGATAGACATTGGGAACTTCAAGGAAATCAGGTAAAGGCAGTAATTCCATATCCGCGATCTCGTCGATTTCTACTTGTTTGAGAACTCCCGAGCTCTGTTTCTCCCGGATTCGTTTTTGAATCGAATCCATGATTTCCTGCACGTCAATGTCCTGGTTTGCAGAGATAAACCCGTCGACAGGAAGATTTTTCTCATCCGGCATGTTTTTCTCCTCTTGAAGATATGGGTGATTTCGTTATTTTTTTTTTGTTTTTCTTTGGGGAACAAAATTTGCGCCCGGAGGGACTCGAACCCCCAACCTTTTGATTCGTAGTCAAATGCTCTATCCATTGAGCTACGAGCGCAAACCAGAATTAAGTATTATACAATCAATTGCATTTGATTTCAAGCCCATTTGCAAAATAATCTCTTTTCTTTTTTATAAAAACGTGATATCTTAACCCTTTAACAGGAATACAGAAAATAAAATTTATAAAAATTTATCTATTCGGCACAAAAAATTCTTTACACGATTCCCTTAAACCGGAGGAAACAGGTCAAATGAAAGAAGCAACAGCCATAATCGTGTTATATTATAATAAAGTCCGTTTAACCATCCAATGCATCCAGTCCATTTTGGCAGCCCGGTATCCCCCTGGTCAGGTCTTTTGTTTTGATAATGGTTCCAGTCCAGACGTCGCAGCACAAGTGCGGCAATTTTTCCCAACATGCAATCATCTGGGTATTCCCAACAACCTTGGGTTTTCAGGAGGTTTTAACCGTTCATTGGCCCACGTTTTTTCCTCCACTTTCACTAGCGCCATGTTCTGCACCAACGATACCCACATCCAATCCCACACCGTCGAGACTTGCGCCGCTACTGCCGCGCAAACCCGCGCTGGAATCGTCGCCCCACTCATCACCCATCTATCCAATCCCGACAAAATCGACGCCATCGGCGCTTGGTTTGACAAAGAAACCGGTCTGCTACACCACTACCAGGAACAAAATCTCCCCATCCTCCTTGCTCCAGACAAAGATTATATTCCCGGCACCGCCCTGTGGATTACCAAAGCCGCTTTCACCACGTTAGGCGGAACCGACGAATCCTTTCACATGTATTGGGAAGATGTTGATTTATGTTTCCGTGCCCATCAACACCACATCCCCTTGGCCCGCGCCTATGAGGCTCACATCGCCCACGGTGGCGGCCAAACGTGCCGAAAAAAACCATTGTACACCACCTTCTATTTCCAACGCAACCGCATCCGCTTTTGCCAACGTTACCTCGAAGGCGAAAACAAAATAAAAGTGCTGGAAATCATCCAACAAGAATTACTCCAATCCAGCATTCTCTGGCAACAAAACAATGATCAACGCCGTCTCAACTACTTCCACCAATTAATGCAAGAACTCACCCCCTCACCCTACGCATCCAACACCTAAAATCTTTTTATTCCTGTTTATTTCGTCCAGTTTGTCCCCATCTGTTCCCGAAAAATTTCGATCCGGTCCCAGGTGCCCAGGTCAAAATAGGCAGCCAACCCAATCACCCCCGGTGGATAAAATGATTGCTCCTCCAAACAAGCCCCTTCATGGCGGACCGATTGAATTAAAAAATCATACAACTCCCGCCCCACTTCTCGGCGAAACCCATAACACCCCCAAAACCCATTAAATATCTCCAGTGCCGCCCTTGGTTTATCTTGAAAAGCAGTTACCCGATTATTTTCCACCCGCATTGCCCCCATTGTCCCCAATATTTCCTTGTCCCTGCATGGCACGTGACCAAACACCACCTTTGCCGATGCCAACGCGCCTAACATTCTTTCAATAAGCGTCTCTTTCTCATTCGTAATATTGGTTTTTGTTAGTTTCAAACAGGAATCCGGCAATAACACCAGATTATGCGCTGAAAAACATCCCGCCGCAGAATACACCGAACCCGGCCACTCTTGATACCGATCATCGAACATCACCGTATCCACATCAATACCCGGCAACTGTTGCCTTACGTATTCTGCCACCCCCACCTTCCAAGGCCGAACCACTACTGCCACCCGCACCTGTTCCGGCCACTGAAAGGCGCGAATATGAGCCAAAGAAAAATCAATCAACCGCACCCCGCCCCTTTCAGGAAAAATGTCATACAACTCTTTTGGCGTTTTTAAAGCCATCCGGCTCCCCTCACCCGCACAGGGTAGAACAACAGTCATCATTTTATCATTGCACCACATGACCAACCTCACTTCCAAATCACATTCGCTCCATAAAAAACCAATTATAAAACATATCCCTCAGTAAGACAATCGCTAATTTATTTTCCTTAATTTTTTCCCAGTCTCTTTTTGTTTATTTTAACAAAAAAAGTAACCCTCTTACTGATTTCACTTGATTTTTTTCAATACCTCTGTTAATATTTCAGATAATGGGCAGAAAATTTTTAATCCCGCCCGAGGAGTAAACAGTGCAGAGTATTCTAATTGTTGATGACAAGCCTGAAAATCTCCTGGCACTTGAAAAAATCTTGGAACGGCCAGGGTTGAATATCGTTAGAGCCACTTCCGGTAACCAGGCTCTCGGGCTTCTCTTAGACCATGAATTCGCCCTCGTATTGCTGGACGTCATGATGCCCGAGATGGACGGTTTCGAAACCGCCGAATTGATGCGCGGCAATTCCGAGACCAAACATATTCCAATTATCTTTGTCACCGCCATCAGCAAAGAACAAAGACACGTCTTCAAAGGATATGAATCCGGCGCTGTCGATTACCTCTTCAAACCCCTCGACCCCGATATCTTGATCAACAAAGTGAATGTCTTTTTGGAACTTCATCAGCAACACATGACACTCAAAGAGATGAACCGGGAATTGCATATCGCCCGCCTTGAAGCCGAACTCGCTAACCGCGCCAAAAGTCAGTTCCTCACCAATCTCAGTCACAACCTGCGCACCCCTATGAACGGCGTCATCGGCATGACTGGCCTCCTACTTGACACCGAACTCACACGACAACAAAAAGAACTGGTAGAAACCGTCCGTTCCAGCGCCGACAAATTGCTTAATGTCATCAACGATATCTTGGATTTTTCCAAAATCGAAATCCGCAAACTCGACTTGGAAATCCTCGACTTCAATCTCCGCACTACCCTCGAAGACGCCAGCGACCTCATCCATCTCCGCGCCCAGGAAAAGAACCTCGAATTTGTATGTCTCATGGAACCCGATGTTCCCTCCCTGTTACAAGGCGATCCTGGACGACTCCGACAAATTATCTCCTATCTCGCTGAAAATGCCATTAAATATACTTCCAAAGGTGAGATATCTTTAAAAGTAACCCTTGACCACGAGGACCAAGATACCGTCACCATTCGCTTCACTATTACCGACACTGGCATAGGTATCCCTCTTCCAAAGCATAAATACCTCTTCGATGCCTTTAATAAAGACGAGAATACCAATACATTCGGTGGTACTGGCCTCGGTTTGACCATTTCTCGGCAATTGACCCGGATGATGGGTGGAGATATCGGTGTTGAGAGCCAAGAAGGAAAAGGTTCTACCTTTTGGTTCACCGTCACCCTCACCAAACAGCAGTTGCGGCCCCCAATTTCCCCTGAATTTCTCACCGATATCAGTGGTGTACGAGTTCTTATTGTCGATGACAATGCCACCAACCGTCGCTTGCTTGCCCTGCTCCTTGATTCCTGGGACTGTCGCTACGATGAAGCCACCGATGGCTCCGCGGCCTTAACTATTTTAGAAGAAGCCATTATCCAAAACGATCCCTTTCTCATCGCCATCCTGGATATGCAAATGCCCGGCATGGACGGAGAAACACTTGGCTATAAAATAAAAAAACATCCCCAATTAAAAGATACACGCCTCATTATGATGACCTCCACCGGGCGTCGCGGTGATGCTGTTCGTCTCGAAAAAATAGGTTTCGCCGCTTACCTCCCAAAACCCGTCAAACAATCCCTTCTCTATGACTGCCTCGTTACTGTTTACAGCGGCAAACAAGTCCCTTCCGACCTCCAAACCCGACGCATAGTGACCCGCCACTCCATCAAGGAAGCCCGGCGCAGTAAAATACGCATTCTCCTCGTCGAAGACAATACCACCAACCAAAAAACCATCCTAAACGCCCTCAGTAAACTCGGATGCCGCACCGATGCGGTCGCCAATGGTATAGAAGCAGTCAAAGCATTGGAAACGATTCCCTATGATCTCATCTTAATGGATACCCGTATGCCCGAAATGGACGGTTACGAAGCAACTCGACAAATCCGCGAGATTGAAAAAACCCAACGCGAAATACATTCCAAGAAATCCAGGGCCCGCGGTGTTCCCATCATCGCCATGACCACCCCACCCGATGCTCAGGAGAGTGAAAAATATGCCATTATCGGCATAAATGACGCCATTCCCAAACCCGTCGACCCCAAGAGCCTGCTCGATGTCATTGAAAAATGGATTGCCGAACCCAAGGGCGCCGAACCCAAGGATGCCATGGTCTTCGATAAAAAAGGACTCATGGATCGCGTGTTAGATGACGAGGATTTAGTTCAAGAACTCATCGGAGAATTTTTAATTGAGATTCCCCAACGCCTGGAGGATCTTAACAAATCATTGGAAAGAGGTGACGCCAACCAGATTCGTTATCAGGGTCATACCATCAAGGGTACTTCCGGGAATATGGGCGCTATTGCCCTCCAAAAGGTCGCCGCCCGTATTGAAGCAGCAGGTCAAGCCGATGACATCGAAACTGCTACTATCTTGGCCGAACAACTCCGCCAACAGTTCCAAATCTTTGTCACCGAAACAAACAAATATACCCAAAAAGAATCCGAAAAAATAGGGTTAATATGATTCAGGACAGATCATAACCCAGGAAAGAAGAAACACAATGAATCAGCAACCCGTTCCTATTATAAAAAAAAGACATAAAAAACGGCTGTCACCATCCAAATTGGGGCGCACACTGCTCCTTTTGTTCCTCTCTCTTTCTATTATTCCCGTTGCCGTCATCAGTTGGGTTAGCCATTATACCGCCATCGAAAGTCTTCATAAAAATACTTATTTGGACTTACAGGTCATCGCCAAATTAAAATCCCAGCAAATTACCACTTATTTTTCCCAAATATTAATCGGTCTCAATGCCCAGGCCTCGGCCAAATCCAATTTAAACCTGTTGGAGACCTTGAACCGCGCCCATAAAGAGAGCAAACTCCCCTTACTCCCAACTATTAACATGAACTCCCAACCAGCCCAGGATTTAAAGAGCTACTGCCACGCCTACCATTACCAAAACATCTTTCTCATTGATACCGCTGGCAATATCTTGTTTACCGCTGCCCCGGAGAAAGGTTCTGTCGCCAATGTCACCAATATCTTCGATGGTTCCTATTCCAATTCTTTATTTGCCCAAGCCTGTAAAAAATCACTTGCTACCCGCCAGCCTTCTTTTTCCGATTATTTCCACTATCCCCCTTCCGACAATATGATTTGTGCGTTCCTCACTGCCCCTATTTTTAATACTGACCACCAAGTAATTGGTTTAATCGCGTTTCAGATATCTCTTGATGCAGTAAATCAGATCATGCAAGAAACCATCAACCTCGGAAAAACTGCCGAAACATACCTTGTAGGCAAAGACCTCATCATTCGTTGCGACTCCATCCTTGATGCAGAAAAAACCGCCATAAAACACCTCGCCAATACCCTGCCAGCTATTTCATGGAGAAATTCACTTGCAACTCCCATTCTTCCCCCCAAAGAAAATATCGATATTTTTATTTATAAAGGTTTACACGGCAAAACCGTCTTGGGTAAATACACCAGTTTTAAAATTATTGATGTTCCCTATGCCGTTTTTGCAGAAATTGAAAAAGCAGAGGCTTTTGCCTCTACACTCAAACTGCGACAGACCGTTATTGTTTTACTTATCTTCACTGGTCTCGCCATTCTATCTATCGCTGGTTATATTTCCCTCCGTATAGTACGCCCCCTCAGGATTCTCTCCAAAGGTGCCCGTCGTGTTGCCAGGGGTGATCTTGTCCATGAAATCAAGGTTTCAGCCAAGAATGATCTTGGAGAACTCGCTGCCAATTTCAACAACATGATCGCTCACCTCCGTTTGACACTCGACACCAATAAATCCCAGAATTGGCTTATGACCGGACAAACCCGCTTGTATGAAAAGATGAGAGGCGAACCAGACATCGACACCCTCGCCTCCAATATCATCCGTTTCCTTGCCGAGTACCTCAACGCCCAGGTCGGCGCCTTGTACATTGCCGATGAACTCGAACGTATGAGAATGGTCGCCAGTTATGCGTACACTCGCAAGAAAAATCCAAAAAAAACGTTCCCCCAATACATCCAACCCGGCGAAGGACTCGTCGGGCAAGCTGCCACAACTAAACAACCCATTATCGTGACCGATTGCCCTCCCGATTATATGCAGATCAGTACCGGACTCGGTCAAGCCGCACCTACCAATATCCTTCTCTTTCCTATTATCCTTGGGAACACTGTTAATGGCATTGTCGAACTCGCCTCTTTTCAAAAGATCACCGATACCCATCTTGATTTTTTAAAACAGATCTCCGATAGTATTGCCATCGCCTTACATTCCGTCGCTTCCCGTCTCAAAACCGCCGAACTACTCGAACGAACCCAACAACAATCCGAGGAACTCCAGGTCCAACAAGAAGAATTACGCCAAACCAACGAGGAATTGGAAGAGAAATCAAACCGCCTCGAAATTCAAAAAAAAGATACCGAAAAAAAGAACGAGGAGTTACGCGCTGCCAGAAAAATGCTCGAAGAAAAAGCCCGGGACCTCGAAATTAGCAGTCGCTATAAATCCGAGTTTCTTTCCAACATGTCCCATGAACTTCGCACTCCCTTAAATAATATTCTTCTCCTGGCACGACTCTTAGCCGACAATAAAAGCGGTGCTCTTTCTCTTGACCAGATGGATTCCGCCCGGTCTATCTATACATCAGGTACCGAATTGTTGCAATTGATCAATGAGGTCTTGGACTTATCCAAAGTAGAAGCCGGTAAAATGGAACTAAAGATCGAAGAAGTCGAACTCCGTGAATTAGCCCGTTCCATGGCCCGTCATTTCCAACACCTTGCCCATCAAAAAGCGTTGACCTTTAATACTATAGTTGACCCCGATTTGCCTCCACTTATCCAGAGCGACCGGCAGCGTATAGAGCAAGTCGTGAAAAATTTTCTTTCCAACTCCTTCAAGTTCACCGAGCTAGGCAGTATTGTCCTTCACCTCCACCGCCCAGACAAAGAAACACCCGCCCCCGATGAAATTGCCGTGTTAGGAACCCTTTTTGATCCCCAGCAATGTATTGCCATTTCAGTGATTGATACTGGCGGTGGTATTCCCAGAGAGAAACAGAGAATCGTGTTCGATGCATTTCAACAGGTGGATGGTACTACCAGTCGCAAATATGGTGGGACCGGTCTTGGACTCTCTATTTCCAAAGAACTCGCCAAACTCCTCGGCGGTGAAATCCGTATGAAAAGCATACTCGGTGAAGGTAGTACCTTCACGTTTATTTTCCCACAAACTTGCCCACCCGCCCTGCCCGACGAAGACGAACACACTCCCGGTCAACACCTCGCCCTGGCACTACAGGAGCACCAACAAGATATTGTCAAACCCACACTCACAACTCCCCTTCACTTTGATACCGCCGAAGAGGTCGAGGATGATCGCAAGACCATTTCTCCAAAAGATAAATCTATTTTAATTATCGAGGATGACCCCAGGTTCTTAAAAATACTCCGGGACCTCGCCAGACAGCATGATTTTAAATCCCTTGTTGCTGGTAATGGCGAAACTGGGCTCCTATTTGCCGAGTATTACATGCCCAGTGCCATTATTTTGGACATCGGATTGCCCCGTATTGATGGTTGGTCAGTCATGACACGTTTAAAAGAAAATCCCCGGACACGCCACATTCCCGTTCATTTTATCTCCGGTTTTGACAAAGAATTAGAAGCCATGCGTATGGGTGCCGTTTCCTTTCACGCTAAACCCGTGTCTCCTGAAAACCTCGAACAAATCTACCAAAGACTCAATAAAATTATTTCCAAATCCGTCAAAGACCTCCTTGTTGTCGAGGACAATACCGAGCAGGCCGATTCCATTGCCAAACTCATGTGCAGTCCCGATATCCAGACCACCATTGCCAACACCGCCAAAGATGGTTTTAATCTCGCTTGCTCCGGGAAATTTGATTGTATGATCCTTGACATCGGACTCCCGGATATGTCTGGTATTGAACTTTTAGAAAAAATAAAGGAGAACGAAAACATCGATCATTTGCCCATCATTGTTTATACCGGGCGGCAATTGAGTAAAAAGGAACAAAAGATCATTGACCAATATGCTGGCACTACCATTTTAAAAGGCATTGGTTCCGACCAAAAGTTACTCGCTGAAACCAGTTTATTTCTGCATCGTGTGCAATCCAATCTTCCAGAGGAGCATCAGCGGTTGTTGCGCATGATCTATGACAAGGAAGCCATACTCGCCAATAAAATGGTATTGGTTGTCGATGATGACATGCGCAATGTCTATTCTCTCAAGAAAAACCTTGAGGAGAAGGAGATGAAAGTATGGGTGGGCCGGAATGGCGAAGAAGGCCTCAAGATTTTGAATACTACCCCTGGTATTGATGTTATATTAATGGACATCATGATGCCCGAGATGGATGGTTATGAAGCCATCCGGGAAATTCGCAAGCAGCATCGTTTCAAAGATATTCCCATCATCGCCCTCACCGCCAAAGCCATGAAAGGTGATCGTGCCAGATGTATTGAAGTAGGTGCCAGTGATTATTTGGCCAAACCCGTTGATACCGATAGGCTTTTTTCCATGCTTCGCGTCTGGTTGTATTAAGAAAGAGTCAGCAAAAAAAAAAAATGTCTTTACTAAAGGTTGCTAAAAATATATAATATTTTTTTAAGACCAATTGAGCGTATTGGCCGACATTGGGACTGAAAAAAGCAAGATCGGGGTAAAACGAGCCGATATTAATGAGCAAAGATGAATGGATATAAACGAGTGAACCTAGATGAGTGAAACAACAACTGCCAAAATATTATTAGTAGATGATCGACCTGAGAACCTCTTCACATTGGAACGACTTTTAGAAAGGCCTTCCGTGACCATCATGAAAGCCGCGTCTGGGAATGAAGCATTGGGAATGGTTTTGGACCATGATTTTGCCCTGGTGTTAATGGATGTACAGATGCCCGAGATGGATGGTTTTGAAACAGCCGAGTTGATGCGTGGTAATTCCACGACCAAGCATATTCCCATCATTTTTGTGACCGCTATCAGCAAGGAGCAGAAGTATGTTTTCAAAGGTTATGAGAGTGGTGCAGTCGATTATTTATTCAAGCCTTTGGATGCGGATATTTTGATCAGCAAGGTGAACATCTTCTTGGAGTTATACCGCCAGAAGAATGCCCTCAAAGAGTACACTGCCGCATTAGAGAAGGCACACAAGCAAACCGAGGCCGCCAATCTTGAATTAAAGGAAAAGAACCTCTTGATCACCCGGCAGAAAGAGCAGTTGGAACAATCTTACGAGGAGTTGCAGGCGTCGCAAAAGCAACTCATTGCCTTGGAGCGGAAGAACGCCATTTTGGCTATGGCTATCACCACCAATCATGAATTGAATCAGCCTTTGACCGTGATCAAGGGGTATATTGGGATGATAGAGACCTCTTTGGGAGCGGATCGTATTACTGAGAAGCAGAAAAAGTATTTGGAGAAGATAGACAAGTCATTTGATCGTATAGACATCATCCTGAAAAATTTCAATGAAACCGCGTCCGTCTCTATCGAGAATTACAGCACCTCGCGCAAGATGTTCGTCTTCAACGACCCACCTCCCCCAAAGAAAGAATAGTCGTCTGACTACAATCTTAAAATATCCAAATATATTTATATAATCCGCGCATAATTACCCCCATTATTCACATTCCTCAAATTTAATACCCTCATAAAAAAGATTCATCAAAACAGGGAACTCCCCCACGGGTCTCCCTATCTCAAGAAAAATGAGGCACAGTTATTTAGGTATAAAAAAAAAATAAAATTCGGCAATATATCCTTGAAAAAATTAAATTCGTCCCTATAATATAGAGTGTGACCTCAAAAATCCACTTTCAAGTAAAAAAGGACGAACCAATGAAAGATAACAGCGACAACAACACCATTGCCAAAGACATCGAGGTGGTACTTATCGTGCCCTTTGGAGTCGAAGATAATATTTTCCCGTGGGGAGCTTATTCAGTCAAGGAGTATCTTGGTACGACATTTAATTCAATCCCCATGTCGTTCATTGATTTTCGGAATGATGAATACTTCCCCGAACTTCTCACCCGGTACAAGGACTTGTTAAGCCAGATTTTTTTCACCCTGAGCATTCATCAAATAAATACCTTCTTTGGGCAGATTAATAATCCGTATATCTTTCTTGGTTTTGTTGCCTGTGTTGGCGAAGATTTTTTCCCGCTGACCGGACAAAAAGTCAATCCTTCGCATGTCTCTGATTTGCAAGCACTTCAGAAGGATTTCAACAATCATCTTTCCCAAAAAATAAACTCACTCAAAACCCGTGCGGATAACGTTCAACGGATATGGGGCTTAAGCGTATTTGACCGCACTTTATTTAACTGCTTATATATTGCCCGTTTGATAAAAGAAAACGATCCAGTTTCATCCATCATCCTGGGTGGCGATTACTTCAATTTTGAAGCTGCCACAGTGACCATCAAGGGAACGCCTCTGGTTGATGGTATTGTTGTAGGTTATGGCGAAGAAGTGATGAAAAAAATCATCCTTGAAATTCAACAAGGCCATTCCATCTCTGATCTCCAAATTCCCGGCTTAATCAACCGCAGTTATCTTCAGAATCAAGATAAACCTGATTTATTCACCCAGATATGTGTCCCCCCCAGTTACAAAGAACTCGCCACCAAACCCGCCATCTCTTATGTTAACCAAAACAAAGCCGGTGTCATCCGCGTGTTATCACAACGTGGGTGTAGCTGGGGAAAATGCAGTTTCTGTACCCAAATTGATAAAGAGATGTTTTATCCTGTTTCCGTCGACCACATCATTCAAGAAGTTCAAAAGATACTGGAAAGCCAAAATACTGGAACAGAAAGCCGCACCATAAAGATTAGTTTTGACTCTGACGAGAACAGTATTGGGATGTTGATCCAATTCATTAAATACCTGGATAGTCTCGAATCCGGTAATACCACGTTTGATCTGGTGCTTTGGCTCCAGGTTAAGATGTTTCGAAAGGAGCTTGCCGAGGCACTGGCTGCCATTAACAGTCAAAAAGTGCGCATCCTATTTAAATTGAATTTCGAGAGTTTGAACATTGATACCTTAAAAAATATGCGCAAAGGCCACTCTCCTCTTCAGGCCATTGAAGCAGCCAAGGCAGTACAAGATTGCGGACACTCTTTCATTTCCAATTATTTCATCCACTTTCCCTTGGAGAATAGCGCCAACATCCTACAGGAAGTCGAAATCCTCCAACGCGCCGTACACCTGTTGATGCCTCCAAAAGGGAAAATTGTTTTATTCCCTTATGAATCCAATAATCGCGATTCTATTTATCAAAACCAGGAAAAATATAAAATAAAAATTAATCGACTCAGGGGGGACATATTTTTGAAAACCATTTTTGGAATCGATCTACCATTTTCCCAGTGGGTTTACTATTACGATGAGAAACCATCGTTCAATTTAGAACGGCTGTTGGCCCATACCTATTATAAAGCACTTATGCTCCAGCAGGAGATCAACCTTCCCGGACAAATTGCTTCTGCCAATTGGGGAGAAACCAAAATGCTAGGTTTTGCCAGAATAGCACGCTTTTTTAGATTATTAAAATCATCTGCATGGAGTCTCCTATACCGCTCGTTACTATTGACAGGAAAGGGAAGAGCCTTACGAAAAAGAGCACAACTGACAGATCACTTTTTAAAAATCCAAGAGATATCAGCCCCTGTAGGTGCTAGCCAAAACGCAAAAGAAGCAAGTATTTTACAGTCTCGTTTTTACCTCAAAGACAACTACCTTATTAAGGAATACCACATCCCAGGTGCAACAGAAAAATGGCAATTGGAAATAGACCCCAATGAACTCAAAATTTTGCGCCACCTCTATTGGACAAAAAAATATGACGATGTAGTTAAAGTGTTTAAAGATGAAATTCCCAAGGCGGAGATAACCAGGGTGATAAACAGGCATCTGGAGCGTGGTTCTTTAATTCGCTTTAAAGGGCTACTCTTGTCTGTCTTCAATGATCCCGATTACTGTAAATCCTTTACTGCTAGTGATTGAGGTCACTGCTTTAATTCGTTGGTTCAAAATTAATGGTATTTTTAGCTGACCGTATGAAAAACAAGACCACATAACAGAGAAGAGAGAGAGCGGATGAGACTGAGATAAGGAATGGGATGGAGATAAATTCCGCCAACACCCCTGCCAAAATCATTCCCAATGGCCAGACACCAGATGTAAGCGTATTTAACAGAGCAAACACCTTCCCTCGTTTGTCTGCGGGAACCGCCGTCTGGATACCAGCATCAAAAAGAATAAGCGCCAGAGAGATGGCAACTCCTGAAATGAACATCAGCGGTAGAATGATATACAACTTGAGAAAAAACGGGAAAATCATCCGGCAAATGGAGTATGCACTACCCATCAAACATAGGATAAAAAATCGATGTGACGGTTTTATATGGATAATCGAAGAAAAAAGAAAACCAGCAAATGCTCCCGCCGCCGCCGTTCCTACTGAAAGTCCGTATAGTGCAGCACCAAGCTCCTTGTTCATTTGAAACAACGGTAAAATAAGAATTATTCCGATTATCCTGAAAAAATTTGTAAAAAACGTGCTGATGAATAAATTCCGAATCCCTTTATTTTCCCATGTGAACACAAACCCACTTCTCATCTCCTTGAAAAAAGGCATCCTTTCAGCATCATGGTGAACGTTTGGAATGACCAGAAACAATCCAGTCACAGCAGAGAGTAGATATGAGAGGCTGTTGGTTAAAAAAAGAAGCGGTACTCCCAGAATCTGGAAAAAGAAACCGCCCAGAGAATCTCCAATTATCTTAGAACTTGCCCCAATCATAGAAAAAGCGGCATTCGCTTTTACAAGTTTGGACCTTGGCACAATATCCGGGAGGGATGATTGCACTGAAGGATTAAAAAAAGCAAGGCATACTCCCAGTATAATCCCAACAGTAAATACCATCCATATTTTTAAAATACCCATGAATGCAGCTATTGCAATCAATAGAACAGCAAACCCGCGGATCAAATCCATTGAAACAATCATCCATTTTCGATTTACCCGATCCACCACAACCCCGGAAAATGGAAAAACAATCAATTGTGGAATTAAAGATGAAGCCATCAATGTGGCCATTAAGGCAGTTGAACCTGTGACCGACAAAACCCAGAACCCGATCGCTATCTGGTAAACAAAATCACCGATCCCAGAAACGAACTGCCCCTGCCAGAGCAGGAAAAAATTTATATTCCAGACTTTTTCAGTATTGTTTTTTAGCATTGCCATATAAATAAAAAAAAAGGATGAGTTACTGCTAGAACTTGTACCCTACTGAGACCGTGAACATTCGACCCATACCGATAGTACCGCGAGTCAAATAGTCATTGTTGGTGAAGGTTGGATACCGAATTTCAGTATTCAACAGGTTGGCGCACCGTATATTAAGGAAAAGGCCATTTTTGAACAGGTCGTCGAATCGTAAGTTGGCGCCCAATAGGAAGTATCCGTTTACTCTGTCTCCAATATGACCACCCAAGGTCCCCTTCTCGTTTTTAAAAGTGGGATCCCAATAGGATTCCATTGCACCCACATATGTGCCGGTAATAGCAATTTTGAAACCCACCGCCAAGTAATTAGCTTTGATATAACCGAGAAATTTTGGGGAATAAGCCGCATCGTTGCCTCTCTTTTCAATATCTGGGCTATCACTATTATCAGCCTCAGGTTGATTGTCTTTGGTATTCTGGTAGGTCGCACTCAATTCCATTCTTAAGTATTCGATAGGTTCCGCGTTAATGGTCAATTCGATGCCATTGGTAATCATTTTACCCGCATTGGCCGAGTATGATTCATATTCCTTGTTTTCGTGGAATTTTACCACCCGAGTGATCAATTTCTCCAAAGAATTTCGAAAAATACTGGTATTAATGGAAAACCGTGATGAAAAAGTTGCGATATAATTCAATTCATAAGTTTGGATACTCTCCGGATCAAGATCAGGGCGGCTGGCCAACAAAGTGTTCTGGTAATTTTGTGGAAATGAGGGTCGATTGATAGCCTGACCGTAAAGAAATTTGAGGACATTATTTTTATTAAAATAATAGATAGCCGCTAAACGTGGGATTATTTCTATTTCACTCTTATCAAATTTGGCAGGAGGAGTTATTATAGTTGACGTCCCGATGCTTTGTATTTTTTGCAATTTATAGGGAGGCGATTGTTCAAATCGGATTCCTGCTACAAACTTTATTCTTTTTGTTGGAATAAAGTCGATCTGGGTAAAAATTGCACGAGTCACGATATCGTCATCATCGGTTAAAAATATCCGATTGTTTTCAAAAAATGGGTTACCAAAAGATGGTAGATCAAACATATTGGAGGCATCCAAAATTGTTCGATAAGACAAACCAGTGACAATATTCATCTTACGTGAAGGGGAAAAAAAATTATTTAATTCTATTTCCCAGGCATTGGTCTCTATTTCCTGAACGCCATAGAATCCCACTCTGAGATGATCATATTGGTAAAAGTCTCTATTTCTTGAATATTGCAGTTTAGCTTCGATATCCATTTTTTTGGACAAACTTCCACGATATCCAAAAGAAAGGTGGGTTGAATAGCTTTTGTCTAAAGAACCTTTATCCACAGGGGGTAACGCAAAATAGAAATCCCTTTTTGCCTCATTAAAGTTCACCTCAAGGAAGAATTCTTTTAATTTTCCGGAAAAATTGAAATATTTTTCATTATTTTCTAATCGTCCGCCAGTATGACTTGTCAAAGGGAGACCAAAGGATCCTAAAATAGATGGATCTTTCATCATATCACTTAGGGGCTTATCAATGCCATAGGTATCATAAATAGAAGCATTAAAGGAATAACTAAAATCGCGGTCCCTCCCAGAAACTCGTGCAAATAGTTTTTTTGTTTTTGAGGAGCCCACAGAACCGGATAGCATATTCACAGGTCGATCACTCTGTTCAATCTGCTCATTAGTGATAATATTAATAACTCCATAAAACGCTCCATTTCCATATACGACAGACATGGGGCCCCGTATGATTTCAATCCGATCTATGGCTTCTACCGGAATTAAAATCTTGTTTAAGGGATAGTTAGAAAAATTGTTATTCACTTGCGGAATGCCATTAATCTGAATGATCATGTTTTTATTGGCCTCACCGGACCAAAAGCCGCGTATGCCAAAATTTGTTCCAAATTCGGCATAATCATCAATGCCAAACAGACCAGGAACATTCTCTAATATTTCAGTTAATGTCTGATAACCATAGGTCTCGATATTGTCACGGGTAATTAACACCACACTGGCTGGTATATCACGGATCATCTGACTGATTTTCCCTGCCGAGTTGATGCGAATGTCCAGCAACTCTTCCAAGGACATTTTGAATAATCGGTCCAACTGTTTCTGCCTCTCGATTTTTTCTGGATCATCTTCCGGTTTTTTGGTCTCCTGAGAGAACAAAGATGCTGGAGTCATCAATGCAAAAATTGCCATAAGAAAAAAAATTACCCTCACTGTCTTTTTAATATCAGCCATATTACCTCCTGATTGTGTCCGTAATAAGTATAAGGATAGGAAAAACGAAAGTCAAGAAAAAAATCCAGTTTTTTAATAAAACATTCTTGAACGTTATCGGGTCTCTGTTATTTTTTATGCCGAGACCAATCATTTCTTTTGACAGATGAAAATAAATTCGGGGGTTTCCTCGCTGATGGGTTTTCCATCATACGTTCCCATGGCTTCGATTATTTTAAAATTATTCGCCATCAAAAGATGGCGTACTTGGTCTTCAAAAAAATATTTCCAGGGGGCTCGTTTTACAATTGTCTCGGTGTTACCATCGGTTTTGGTAACACGGTACGTCTTCTGGGGATAGATAATTTGTCTGTCCGTATCAATTTCTTTTTTTATATGAGTCCGATGAACCTTATAACCGGTTTTGGGGTCGGTATTTTCCCAGTCAAAGACAGCGGTTTCATTTACCCAAGTGCTTTCCTTTTTTTTATTGCCCATAAAATTTCCAATATCGATGATGAAGGTTCCCTGGTCTTCCAGATGATGATGGATAAGTTTAAGGCAGGCGTTTTCCAATTCTTCATCCAGCAAGAGTTGAAATGAACGTGACGGCAGAAGAATAAGTGGGAATTTCTTCTCCAAGGAGAAGTTACTCATGTCCCCATGGAATAAATGAATCCTTTCCGCCACTTCTTTTGGAAGTCCTTCCATTTTCAATTTGAATTGGGCGATCATTGTTTCGGAATATTCCAAACCCCAGATCGTTCGGCCAGATTGGGCAAGTGGTATAGTTATTCTCCCTGTGCCACAGGCCAGTTCCAAAATGTCGCCATTAACTGATGAAGTCCGCTTCAAAAAAAAAGGAATATCAGTCTTGATTATTTCCCGATTATCAAGATCGTAAAACTGGGCATCATTCAGATAAAGATTTTTCTCAGTACTATCAATCATTTATTCCTCCTATATATCTTACCAAAAACCGAATACCGATGACGCATAATATTATAGGTAAAAAACACAATTTGTCAAGGGAAAAAAAACACAAATTTTATATCAATTAATAGAATTAATGCCGTATTATTGACAAATACATTCATCCGAATTATAATAATTTTTTGGGTTCTTTAAGTAAAGATTAATCTGACATTTTAAAAAAAAATAAGCAGTGGCTGAATTGAAAAGAAGTGCAACTGGAGGTCGAATGAATGAGATAATGGAAATATTTTTCTCCAAAAGACCGGAGATGCAAAAAAAAAGCAAATTCCCAGGAACATTTGACGAATATGCTTCGAATTTGGCCAAATCCATTAAAACCCGAAACGAAAAGGGCGTACTTAGTGGAATAATCCTCAAGGAAGTTACTCGACTTTTGTTCAAAGAAAAATCCATTGAAGCCCTTGAACGTCAACTCTCAAAGTTCCCGATAATATCTTGTGCGGATCACTTGGGGCTATTGAATTATAAACTCCTTTACAATTCCAATCTTCTGTATGCCCAAATAATAAGGAAGATGAATCTTCCATTTGTGATAACTTTGGCTACTGGGAGTGTTCCAATGGTAAATAAATCTCACCCCAGGGGATTTTACTTTAAAGGTGAGAAATTTAACTTCTTCGCTGAAAGAAAATCAAAAATGCCCGTCATGCTCTTTGAGTCAAAACTGTGTGCCGACCGAAAGCAAGGCATTGACAGTCTCATCAGTAGTTATAATAAAAACCTGATCAGCCAAGAGGAAAAAAAGTTCTTGGCATTTTTATTTTTCGATGGGCTTGAGGTCGAAAAAGCGGGTGAAACCTATGAAACGTATTCAGACCAACTAACATTCCTTAATTATAAAATATGGAAGTTTTTTTTTGATAAGTCAATAAGAGATACAATCCCAGATATTATTTATCTGCAATCCGACCCAATTTATATGGAAATTCTCATAGAGGAAATGAAAAAGAAGGATTCATTGATCTCTTTAATTCTATTCGATCCGCAGGTTAGGAAAGAATATCTAAAAAACTTCCAGGGCATTGCCTGTTGTTGGGGAGAGAACATGGGGTCACACCTGCTGTGGGGTATTGGGGAAAATAAAAAGTTTATCAGCCTTCGTTTTGATGAGGCATCCAATAAACTGATCGGTGAAGATTTTTCCATCAAATTGGAAGCAGACATAATTTCAGAGGCTTTAAAGTCAAAAAAAATCTTTCCCACTATCTTCTTGGATTTTGTGATTGTCACTTTCCTTGAAGGATATCTTACTTTGGGTGGTTTTAACCAGTTGGAATATCTGGCACAGATGCAGCAGGCGCATGTTAAGAGTTTGAAAGAGATCGGGATGAATGATATGGCCGAGTTATTTGCTGCCCGGGTCACGGATGGCATGATCTGCGGCATGTTTCCACTGGAATTCGATAGCGCGATTGACATGATCTGGCACTATAACTCCCACAACGGGAAATTTAACGGGAACCTGGACGGCGGATTAAAAGAAGAAGACCTGGAAAAAATACGCCATAAAAAAGTCAAAGATATGATCACTTCAGCTATCGAAACAATGATGGAAAACATTTCACCAACTGAATAAATCAGGAATAAACAAGGAGAAAAATCATGGCATATATCATGGAAAGCGAATTGGGCGCGCAAACGATTATTAACTCAAAAATGGTAGACTATTATGGTGGTTGTGCTTACCTGGGTTTCCAGGTTCATCCTGAAGTTATCCACGCGGCATGCGAGGCCACGAAAAAATATGGGATTTCTAGCGCGACTTCTACCGCGGGTTTTGGTAATAACCCGGTTTTGATTGATCTGGAAGAGAAAATTTCCATGTTTTTTGAAACCCAGGGCGTATTGCACTATGCTTCGGGTTGCCTGGGGAACTTTATCATGGTGGAAGGTCTGAAAAATGACTACGATATTATCTTTGTAGATAGCCAATCGCACTACTCAATTAAGAATGCCACTTCCCTGGTCCAAAAACGGGAAATCGAATTCAAACACCTGGATGCTGAAGATTTAAAAGCTAAACTGCACGAACACCTCCAACCTTCGCAACGCCCCATGATTATCTGTGATGGGATTTTTCCCGTTTCCGGGGAGATTTCACCTGTTGCCGAGTATGTCGAGGTTTTGAAAGATATTGAAGGCGCAATTATTTGTCTGGATGATGCGCATGCTACCGGTGTTATTGGCGAAAAGGGTTTTGGTACGTTTGAATATTTCGGTTTGGAAGGACCAAATCTCTATACGGCAGGTGTTTTTAGCAAAGCATTGGGCGGTCACGGCGGCGTGATTGTAGGCAAAGAGGATTTTATCAAAAAATTGAAAAAAAACTCGGCACTGGCGAATGCCTGTAGTTCTACTCCGATTCCGGCTGCGGCAGCGACGGCGAAAGCACTGGAAATTCTCCACAACCACCCGGAAATGAGAATAAAACTGTGGGAAAATACATTATATGCCAAAAAAGGGTTTCGCGACATGGGTTTTAAACTGGAAAATACACCGGTACCTATTATATGTCTTTCGCGCAATGAAAACAGCAAGGGTCCACTCCAATGCGAACGGATTCAAAAAGAATTGTTCGAAAGAGACATTGCGGTCACCTATGTCCCTGGTGGGGGTTACACCAGTGTGCCACCAACTGGCGCACTGCGGATCTCTATTTTCTGCTCCCACTCCCACGACCAAATCGACCACTTGCTCCATGAAATAAAACTCCTGATCTAAGCCATTTTTTTCTGTCTGCTAAGAAAAATATAAAAAAAATCGACTGCCTGTTGACAAATGAAGTTATTTAGGTTATAACGTGTCAATCATTTTTTTTAAGCGAGTTTACACCAACATAATAAGAAAAGGAGAACAAAACGATGATTAACATTAACGATCAAATTCAAGATATGGAACTTACAGCCTTCTATGAAGGAGAACAGACATCCATTAAATTATCAGATTACCGTGGTAAATGGTTAGTATTGATGTTTTACCCTGCGGATTTTACCTTTGTCTGCCCTACTGAACTGGAAGAAGCGGCTGATTTGCATGCGCAGTTCTTGGAAGCAGGCGCTGAGATTTTAAGTGTGAGTACGGACACTCATTATGTCCATAAAGCTTGGCACGAAACGTCACCCGCCATTGGGAAAATCAATTTTCCCATGGTTGCGGATCCCAGCGGGCAGCTTTCCCGTTATTTTGGGGTCTATGTAGACCAAGCCGGCTTGGCATTACGCGGCACGTTTATTATTGATCCTGATGGCGTGTTAAAGTCTTATGAGATGAACGATTTTAGTCTGGGCAGAAGCGGCAAAGAAACATTGCGAAAAGTGGTCGCGGCGAAATATATCCGCGAACATAAAGGCGAGGTTTGCCCTGCCAGTTGGGTGCCTGGGAACGATACTATTTCTCCCAGTCTGGATCTGGTAGGAAAAATATAAACGTGGTTTGTCACACGTAAGACAGAAAAACGGAGTCATGGGGAATGATTGCGAATTTTTAATTCCCTGTGACACCGCATTCTGTTTTTTGGCACGGACCTTTCTGATATGCTGGCATTTTGGGAGATGGTTTTTCCTTGTTTTTACAGGGGTGTTCTGGTATAATAGGACTTTCTGGAGGAAAAATGAAAAAAAATATGATCGTTTTAGTATTGGCATTGATGTTGGTTACCCTGAGCGCTTTTGCAGAAGGGGAATTGAAGTTAGGCAAAGAAATCACTATTACTGAAGTGACCAAGATTTCAAAAATCATGGAAAATCCCGCAGATTTTTTGGACAAACCCGTGCGCATTGAAGGAATTGTTGTGGGTGTTTGCGAAAACAAAAGCTGTTGGATGGCATTGGCCAGTGATAAAGAGTTTCAACAGATCGTGGTGAAAGTGAATGATGGCGAAATGGTTTTTCCCTTGACTACGAAAGGAAAAATGGCCATTGTGGAAGGTACGCTCTTTAAACTGCAACTGACAAAAGACCAAACGCTGAAATTAAAAGAAAGCGATTGCAAAGCAAAAGGCAATAAAATCGAACCCTGCATGGTTAAAGAAGGCGAAACAATCTATCAGATTAAACCTTATGCGGTTGTGATCAAATAAATTAATCGCACCTAAACACCAGAAATAGTCGATGGGGGAAGTATATACTCCCCCATCCTGGTTCTGGATTCTCTCCAAAAATAAAAAAATCACATTCATAAACAATAGGATTCGTATACACGAGGAGTACACATGATACAATGGCGAAAATGGAATAATATTATCCATCGGGATCTCGGTTATCTGATGGTTGGTTTGACAATTATATATGCGGTATCTGGGTTTATGTTGAATCATAAAAATGATTGGAATCCCAGTTATACGATTGACATCAAAACTCTCCGTTTTAAACCACTGGCGGCTGGAGTCGAATTATCCAAGGACACGATTAAAGGGATTTTAAGCCAGATTGGCGAATCCACTGAATATACCGGTACATTTAGACCCGATCCCCAGCATATCCAGTTATTTTTCAAGGAGAAAGCGGTCACACTGAACCTGACCTCGGGAATAGCGGAAGTGGAAAAGATCAGGAGCAGAAAAATTTTACGCGGTATGAATTTACTGCACTTGAACACGGCTGGGAAACTTTGGACGTATGTGGCGGATTTTTACGCGTTTGCGTTACTGTTGCTTGGAATCACCGGGTTGTTTGTCTTGCGTGGGCGCAAGGGCATCACCGGTCGTGGTGCCGTGCTGGGTGGGTTGGGGATTTTAATCCCGATCATTCTGATGATTATTTACGCGTGATCATGCGCGACTTTCTGGACCCCAAATCCACCTTTAATTCTTGGAATAACATGGACGATATGGACAGAGTGGACGATATGGACGATGTGGACTAAAAACAAACGTTTTATTTTGTCCACTTAGTCCATATTGTCCATATCGTCCATTTCGTCCACATCGTCCAATCACTCCAGCTTGCAAAGAATATTTGATTTTCTTGGCAGATTTGCATATAATAATGGTGTATGATTATTATAAATGAAGAATGGAGGAAAAATGAAGCGTGAAGTTTCAGGCGACAGTCGTAGGAATTTTATTAAGAAGAGTGTGGCCGGTTTGACTGGTGTTGCAGTATTGCCGTCCATATTAAAGGGTGCGGAACCGGAAAAAAATAGAAAGATTATTCACCGCACGCTCGGTAAAACCGGGTTAAAATTACCCATCGTGAGTATGGGCGTCATGAACGCGGATAATCCAAACTTGGTACGAACCGCATTGGATGCAGGCATTGTTCATTTGGACACCGCCTGGGGCTACCAGCAGGGCAAGAACGAGGAGATGATTGGCGAAGTAGTGAAGGGGCGTCCACGGGACTCGTTTGTGATTGCCACAAAGATTTGGGAACCACGCGACCGGGCTACTGGATTGTTTCCTAAAGAAGCCACGGCTGCTACCTTTCTGGAAAAATTTGCAACCAGTTTAAAACGTCTGCAAATGGACTATGTCGAGATTCTTTATCTGCACAGTATCTCCAAGAAAGAATCGGCGCTGTTTGCACCGTATATTGAAGTCATGCAGAAATTAAAGAAAGAGGGTAGAATCCGTTTTATCGGCATTTCCACGCACATGAATGAACCCGAAGTCATCCGTGCAGCCGCAGACAGCGGAGTTTATGATGTCGTGTTAACTGCCTATAATTTCAGACAGGAACATCGCCAAGCAGTAAAAGAAGCGATTGCTTATGCGGCAGGCAAAGGTCTGGGGATAGTGGCCATGAAAACGCAGGCCGGTATTTATTGGGACGACAAGGAAAAAAAGCTGCCGATTGATATGAAAGCCGCATTAAAATGGGCACTCCAAGATGAAAATGTGCATACTGCCATTCCGGGGTTCACTACTTTTGATCAAATGGAACTGGACCTGACGGTCATGGAAAGTCTGGCGTTAACAGACAAGGAAAAAGAAAACCTGATTGAACCCGCTAAATCGGCAGATGTTAAAGTATCGATGACTGGACTTTATTGTCAGCAGTGTGCTTCATGTTTGCCGCAATGCCCGGCAAAACTGGAAATCCCCACCTTGATGAGAAGTTATATGTATGCATACGGCTATAAGAATCTGGGACTTGCCAAGCAAACGCTGGAAGAAACGGGCATAGCCACAATGCCATGCAATCAATGTCATACGTGTTCGGTGACGTGTCGGATGGGATTTGATATTAAAGCTCGGGCACTCGATATTGCGCGTTTGCATGCTGTGCCGCAAGATTTTCTTGTTTAATGGAAGGGAAAAAAGAGGGTTAAGCAATAAAAAGTTTGGGTTTAGGTTGGGAGAAATCGGTGACTCTCTGCAACCTAAACCCGATGGGTAAGTTAGTTTATACTGATTCCACGCCGGTTATTTCTGGAACGGACGCTTTTAAAGCTTGTTCGATGCCAGCTTTAAGAGTCATTTGCGCCATTGGGCAGCCATGGCAGGCGCCTTTCAGGCGTACTTGCACGAGGCCTTCTGGTGTCACGTCAACCAATTCAACGTCACCGCCATCTGCTTGTAAGGCAGGTCTAATTTCTTCTAAAGCCTGTATGATTCGATCTTTCATTTGAATTACCTCCATTTGTTTTTTTATAGTTTAAAGCAATTGAATGATACCACTATGGGGACATTGTGTCAATATTCTATATAATCTTGGATTCACCGCCAATGTCGAAAAGACTGGACTTACTGGACATGCTGGACCAACTGGACTTACTGGACTTCACAAAACCTTTTGATTTGTCCATCTTGTCCAGTAAGTCCAGTAAGTCCAGCGTGGCAGAGTTATCTGTGGTGCTTATAAAATGACTTACTGGCTGGGCTATTGTAGACGCGCCATTCTGGCGCATTTAAACATAACCCGACCATTTAATCAATAATACCTGTTCCTTTTTTTACCCATTGTGTTATGGATAGTTTTATGTTGTAGGCCGTGTATCATGCACTATTATTTTAACAATGAAAAAACCTTTAAAAAGCTCTTGACAACTTTTTTTACGTGACGTATATTTATAGAATGAAAATTATAAAAAACTGGAAACTGATTATTTTTATCGTCTTAATCCTGGCTATTACCTTCCTTATTATCCTAAACATCAAGCAAAATCGTCAAATTTTCGAACTGGAGGAATCGCGGACGAATCTTTTGAAAGGAGAGAGGATAGACTATTTCGATCTGGTGGGAACAGATAATCGCAGGGTCGACATTGCAGCACTGAACGATGGCAAACCCCATCTTATTTTTATTCCCAAGCAACCCTGTTTGGGTTGTAATCCATGCCTTGCGTATTGGAAACGTATTGCCCAGATACTTAAAAACGAAGTGGACGTCTTTGGAATCTGGTTGGGACCGCACCAGGAAATGTTTGATTATCAAACGGAAGCTCAGCCTGGGTTCATCTTTTTCTCGCCCATAGATATGCCGTTGTTCAAGCGGAAGTGGCGACTGCAAATGAACTATGCCCAGACCATTTTGTACATGAACAACCAAGTGGAGTTCATCAAGATCGAGAATCTGGATGGAGAAGATTATTCCTTCATCTTGCGAAAAATAAGGGAGTTCAAAAAACGAATGTTGGAAAAGGAGAATAGAAAATGACCCGCTTGACCATGTTTTGTCTCTTAAGTCTTTTATGTATAGGTGCCATGGGGTTGGTTTTGCCTGTGGATTTGTTAGCAGGGAAACCTGTTGTCATTGAAAACCCCAAACCAACCCATATCGAAAAGGATTCGATGTATATCCAGTTGCAACGAGTGGGTGGTGTGGAAGAAGATATTGATGACCAAAACTTTTTTGGTCGGCCAATGGATATCATGCCAGATGACAGAGGCGGCTTTTTTGTCTTTGATGCGATCTTGGACAAAGTTTTCTCCTTCGACAAGGATTTAAAACTGCGGAAAGTCTTTATAGACAATGGTATTGGCCCTTTCGAAATTAGGAAGAAAGAAGGTTCCTTTAATAGGATTTATTTTTCCCGTGATGGTAACTTGTATGTGATCTCACCCCTCAGTAAAAAAATTATATCTTTCACTAGGGATGCAAACCCAATCAAAGAATTCCGATTATACACTTATCCTATCGCTGAGTTTTTGCCTGTCGTGGACAAATGGGGAAATCTGATTACCATATCCCCAACCACCTATGGGATTGATATCTTGGATAAAAACCAGAAACTTAAATACAGATTATTAAACAATGGTGAGGTCAACACGTACCTGATAAAAGCTCCACCCTACGATCCACGTGCGCCACTTGGTGAACCTACTGCAATGACTGATCTCCAGTATGATGTATTGTTAGACGGTCGCTTGCTTGTGTATTTGTCGCGTTCATCCACGATTTACATTTTTAGGGAGGGGAAACTGTTAAAGCAGGCTAATCTTTGGCCTGAACGACTATTCCCAAAGTTTTTGAATAGAATTGAAAAAAGTAAGAAAAACCCGGCAAATATTTATACATTTGTGACCATGTTTGGAAATTTTTTTGTCGATAAAGACAATGAATCCTTTTTTTATTTATCCGCCGGGTCTCTCAAGGGTAAACAACGAGTGGTGTATTGTTTCGATTTAAATTTTCAACTGGTCCACATTTATTGTTTTTATCCCACTGATTGCGAGAGAATTGTGGCAAAACAAAATAAGGTGTTTTACGGTGTGACTGACATAGGGGTAGCCCTTTTAAAAATAAAAAAATAATAGGAGAAATTAAACATGAAAAAATTATTGTGGTACGCGGTTGGACTTGTTATTGTAGTCGTAGGAGTGATATCCATTGTGGAACCTTCCATCTTTGGCCTGGGTGAAAAGAGGTGTTATGGTTTGGGCTGTGAACAGGGAATCGAGCAATGCTGTACTCCTCCCAATGAATATATCTTTCACACACTAATTAGTAGTATTTGTGATTCGGTTTCAGTCTGTGTGACCTATTACAAAGTTTGGTGTGAAGATTATGAAAATGGAGTATTTACCTATACGTATTATCTTTGTTTATCAAGCCCCCGGCCTGGGGAATGTGGAAGTCACTAATTGGTTTTCCATTGGCCGCGCTTGCTTTGCGCGTATCAGTTGAGTGGGGCAGGATGTTCATGATCATTATTTATCCATCATGAACTCCTGCTACCTCTACTACTATCAAAATAGGTGAGTCTTTTGTAGACGCGCCATCCGGGGGCATTAAAATAAACCTGCCGCTACCGTACTTTTTAAAAGCTCTTGACAACTTTTTTTGTATGGTTTATACTTGTGGGATGAAGAAAATACATTTAACTGGTTATCAACACGGAAGTTCCCAAGAATGAATTCTGGAAAAGGAGGAGAATAAAAAATGACCCGCTTGACCCTGTTTTGTCTCTTAAGTCTTTTATGTATAGGTGCCATGGGGTTGGTTTTGCCTGTGGATTTGTTAGCAGGGAAACCTGTTGTCATTGAAAACCCCAAACCAACCCATATCGAAAAGGATTCGATGTATATCCAGTTGCAACGAGTGGGTGGTGTGGAAGAGGATATTGATGACCAAAACTTTTTTGGTCGGCCAATGGATATCATGCCAGATGATAGGGGTGGTTTTTTTGTCTTTGACTCGATTTTGGATAAGATTTTCTCCTTCGACAAGGATTTAAAACTGCGGAAAGTCTTTATAGACCATGGTATTGGTCCTTTCGAAATTAGGAAGAAAGAAGGACCATTTGATCGAATTTATTTTTCCCGTGATGGCAACCTGTATGTGATATCATCCCAAAACCACAAAATTATTTCTTTCACCAGCGATGCGAAACCAATCAGAGAATTCCGATTATACAACTATCCTATCATTGCGTTTTTGCCTGTTGTGGACAAATCGGGAAATCTGTTTACTATATCCCCAACAACCTATGGGATTGACGTCTTGGATAAAAACCTGAAACTTAGATACAGCCTATTAAACAAAGGTGAGGTCAACACATGGCTGATAAAATCCCCACGCTACGACCCTCATTTTCCACTTGGAAATCCTACTTGCAGCGGTGATCTCATGTATGATGTACTTTTGGATGGGCGATTAATTGTATACTTTTCGCGTTCATCCACGATTTACATTTTTAAGGAGGGGAAACTGTTAAAGCAGGCTAATCTTTGGCCTGAGCGACTATTCCCTGAGTTTTTGTATCAAGTTGAGAAGGCTAAAAAGGACCCGGCAAATATTTATACCTATGTGAACATGTTTTGGAATTTTTTTGTCGATAAAGACAATGAATCTTTTTTCTATTTATTCGCCGCATCTCACAAGACTAAACAACGGTGGGTATATTGCTTCGATTTAAATTGTCAGCTTGTGAACATCTATTATTTTTATCCCACCGATTGCCTGAGGATTGTGGCAAAGCGAAATCAGACATTTTATGGAGTGACAGAAGTGGGGGTAGCCCTTTTAAAAATAAAAAAATAATAGGAGAAGTTTAACATGAAAAAATTGGTGTGGTACGGGGTTGGTCTTGCCATCATGAACTCCTACGACCTCTACTATTGAAGATAAATACATGGGTTCAGTAAAATGAGCGGCGCAAGTGGTGGTAAAAGGACAGACGAGGAAGAAAAATGCCCTATCGGGAAACAGTTCAGAATTTTTTAAGGCAAAGTAAAGGGGAACTTGAACGTCGCACCCCTGCAAGTAGACACTTTAGGATTGCAATGACACGTTTCACCATGGAAATGACACGTTTTAGGAGTGAAATGACACGTTTCACTAGTGCAAGTTAAGAGTGTACCACTACATTTAATGATTGTACCACTGCATTTAATGATTGTACCACTGCATTTAATGATTGCACCACAACATTTAATGATTGTACCACTGCATTTAATGATTGCACCGCTGCATTTAGAGAGTGTACCATGACATTTAATGATTGTACCACAACATTTAATGATTGCACCCCGGAAATGACTAATTCCACCTTGGAAATGACCGAATTTACCGTGAAAACGAGATAATTCACCATAACATGGGCACGATGTACCAGAACATTGAGACATCGTACCAAGGCAAGAGCAAATGTCAAGACAAAAACCACTGCTTGCAAGGCTTTTTTACAGAAAAGGAAGCATAATTACCCGATAAATGATCCGCCGGGAAAAAGTGGTCGCCAAAAACCACTGACTGACAGCCATCCAGAAAACATCTTAAGCCAGAAGGATGATAAGTACGCCTAAAAAGCGACTACTCCACCCAATAAAATTTTCCTTTCCCAGCCCCCGGCACTGCCTTAAACATTTTTTTTCTGCCCATACTGCCAATAACGTCCATATCGTCCATTTTGTCCATATCGTCCATATCGTCCAGCATAAATCATTGTAAAAAACAAACAGCTATTGCCTTTTTGCAAGGAAAGTGGTATACTCATTACGTCTGAATTGACAAACACCCGATGCACTTACGCCCGGAGAGGTCGCCTTTTACTCCTAGATGATTCTGAACCGCGTCATATGATGGACCGAACAGGCAATTGAACTTCAAAAACCAAAACAGCACAAAAACATGAATACATAATATTGATTACGTATGAGAAAGTATATATAATAATGATAATATCAAGGAGATTTTAAAATGAGCGAAGCGATCACGCAAAAAATAAGAAATATGGGCATTGTAGCCCATATTGATGCTGGCAAAACAACCACCACGGAACGAATTCTTTTTTTCACCGGGGTCACCCACAAAACAGGCGAGGTCCATGACGGCGAGGCAGTCATGGATTTCATGAAACAAGAACAAGAACGAGGCATCACCATTACCTCGGCTGCGATTACAACGGCTTGGAACGGTCACCAAATCAATATTATTGATACCCCAGGCCACATTGATTTTACACTGGAAGTGGAACGATCATTGCGCATTTTAGACGGTATCGCCATGGTTTTTTGCGCGGTGGGCGGCGTGGAACCACAAAGCGAAACAGTCTGGCATCAAGCCGATCGTTATAAAGTTCCCCGCATTGCTTTTGTTAACAAGATGGACCGCCAAGGCGCCGACTTGATGATGACCATCACCCAAATGAACGAGATGCTCGGCGCTAATGCTATTGCTTACCAAATTCCCATCGGTAGCGAAGAACATTTCAAGGGTGTCATTGATCTGGTCGATATGAAAGCGATTACCTACGATGAATTAACACCCATTGTTTCTGAAATTCCAGAACAATATAAAGAACAAGCCGACACATACCGCGCCCAATTGATTGAAAAATTGGCCGATTTTGATGAAGTGTTGATGACCAAATACCTGGAGGAAGAAGAAATTACAGCCGCTGATATTCGCACAGCTACTCGCAATGCCGTACTACTGCTATTGATCACCCCCGTATTCTGCGGCTCTTCTTTTAAGAACAAAGGCGTCAGAAAACTGTTAGACGCGGTAGTCGATTACCTGCCCTCCCCCATTGATAGAGGTATTGTGCTTGGTTACGATGTCGATAACCCGGAAATTACTATTTCGCGGATTCCTTCTTGGAAAGGCCCCTTTGCAGCTCTCGCTTTTAAAATTATCAATGATAACTATGTTGGACAACAGACGTTTATCCGCGTTTATTCCGGTGAATTGCATGCGGGTTCGTATATTTTTAATTCCACCAAGGGAAAACGCGAACGTATCGGCAGGATCATGAGAATTCACGCCAATGAACGGGAAGAAATAACCTCTATCAAAGCCGGCGATATCGCCGCATTAATCGGCTTGAAATATACGACGACTGGCGACACCCTGTGCGAGGATGCCAACGCGATACTGCTGGAAAACATCCACTACCCGGAAACTGTCATCGACATGAAAATTACGCCTCTGTCAATGAAAGAACGCGACAAGCTGGGCATTGCGTTGTACAAAATGGCACTGGAAGACCCTTCATTTAAAGTTCATTTTGATAAAGAAACGGAAGAAACGGTTATTTCAGGCATGGGCGAGTTGCACCTGGAAGTTGTGGTAGACCGTTTAAAAACTGAACACAAAGTGGAAGTAGAAGTAGGCAAACCAGCGGTCGCTTTCCGCGAAACAATCACACGCGAAGTCCGCCACGAATACAAATACAAGAAACAAACGGGCGGTCATGGTCAATACGCGCATATTCTTTACCGGGTGGAACCAAATCCAGGCCTGGGTTTGGAATTCGTCGATCATATCAAGGGCGGTTCCATTCCCAAAGAATTTATTCCCGCCGTGCAGAAAGGTTTTATGTCCATCATGGAAAAAGGCTTGATCGCCGGTTATCCCATGGTCGATATCAAGTTCACCTTGATTGATGGAACCTTCCACGCCGTTGATTCCAGCGAAATGGCTTTCCGGTCATGTACCGAACAGGGATTACGTGAAGGCATTAAGAAAGACAGTTCACAACTGTTAGAACCCATCATGAAGATCGAAATCAACACCCCCGATGAATATATGGGCGATATCATCGGCGATATGAACCGTCGCCGCGGCCAAATTGAAAGCATGCGCCGCCATCGCAAAGGTTCCCAGAAGATTACCGGGAAAGTTCCCCTGATGGAGATGTTTGGTTATGCTTCCGTGTTGCGTTCCCTTTCCAGTGGCCGTTCCAATTACTCCATGGAGTTCTTGCAATACGCTCCTTTACCCAAAAGCATAGAAGAAGATGTGATTGCTGAAAGAAAAGCCAAACAAGCCGCAGATAGAGAGAAATAAATTAGTCTGAATCCGGATCGTCCACTGAATCGGACAGTATTTCCAGATCATAGACCCAGGTTTTAATCGGTTGGCCTTTTTTGTCAATATAAGCCGCTGACACCGGGTTGGATTCCTCTTGGGCCAGTCCAACCAGTGCAAGTCCGCTTTTAAAGCCAAATAAGGCCTCCGAAAACTTCGGTTCTATTACCCATTCCCCTTTAGGATTAATAAACCCATACAGTTCATCCACTGCCACGCCAGCCAAACCCTCGGAAAAAGGATAAACGGTATCAAATCGCGGTGCAATGACCATGTTTCCTGTTTTATCCACATACCCCCACGATTGATCCAGCTCGACACCCGCCAATCCCTCGGAAAAACTATCGGCAAATTCAAATTTAAAAGGGATTACTGTATCTCCTTGGGGATTAATGAATCCCCAATGGCCTTGTTGAGACACTGCGGCCAAGCCCTGTGAAAAAACCATGGCATCCTCGTATTGTGGCGCGATAATTATCTTGCCTTCGCCATTGATGTAGCCATATTTACCGTTCTCTGCTAACGTGACTGGTGCCAAACCATCCGCAAAAGAACCAATAAAAGTAAATTCAGGTTTCACTTTTATACTGCCGTCTTTGGTTATCACCCCGCTTTTGCCATTTATTTCAATAATAGCTACCCCGTTGGCAAAGTCTCCCGCGTTAGTGTAACCACATGTAATGCTGATTGTTCCTGTTTTATCAATGTACCCATAGGAATTTCCTATTTTGACAGCCGCCAATCCCTCCACAAAACCAGTCGGCACATCCATGAATTGCAGCGGGATTATCATTTTTCCGGTGCCATCAATAAACCCCCATTGTTCTGCTTTTTTTACTGCTGCCAAACCCTCGGAGAAATCATTGGCTTTCTCATAGCGTGGTTCGATGACCACCGAACCTTTTTGATCGATGAAGCCGAACAAGTTATTGGGAAAATAAAGAAACAATTCCCGCGGATTGGGAGATTGACTATACAGGGCAACACCCAATACGCCAAATAGCAATAAAACCAGAGCCATTACACGTTTCATATTAACCTCATGTGTTTTTTTTTCGTTTTCTGTCTTTTTTTTCATGCTGAAGCACCATCTTCTATATCGGTCTATAAATTCGTTCCGTCGCGTGTGCCACCCATTTCCGCGGTAAAAAGCGGTTCAGCAACAGTGTCAGTTTGTTTATCAGACCCGGAAACGAGTGCATTTTTTTCTTTTTAAATGTCTTAACCGCCAGTTTTGCCGCTTTTTCCGGTGACATAGTAAACCAACCATGCACGCCTTTTTTTTTATCCAGGCCCGATGCGTGCAGCATGTTTGTGCTAATGCCGCCCGGCGCAAAAGAAGCGATAACCACCCCACCGTGTTTGTTTTCCATGCATAATCCCGTGGTAAAAGATTGCAGTGCATGTTTGCCAGCCGAATAAACCGCTTGATAAGGAATAGGCACAAAAGCCGCTTCACTCGTAATATTAAGAATAGCACCACTCCCCTTTTGGGCGAATAGTTCAAGGCAGCGCAGAGTTAGAATCATCGAAGCATTAAAGTTTACTTGCATCATTTTCTCAAAAGTCTCCATGTCCGTCGCATTCGTTTTCCCGTAATAAGTGATACCCGCGTTATTGATCAATGCATAGAGGTCTACCAAGGCAATCGTTTCCGCGAAGAGGTTTTCCACTTCCTGTCGACAGCTCAGATCCGCCTGAATAACAATAACAGAACTATAACCCGCCGCTTGAATCTCTTTTTTTAATATTTCCAGTGCTTCTTTTCGTCTCCCCGTGATCACTAGATGCGCGTGTTCTTCTTTTGCCAGATGCAAGGCCATTGCTTTGCCAAGACCACTTGATGCGCCCGTAACCAGTACCCATTTATTTGTGAAATCCAATTTTGCCATGGACCATTATACCCCAAATGCAGAAAAAATTAAACCGCTTGCGCCTGCTAAATCCACCGCCAAGTTAATGGGAGTCATGGGAATAATGCGAAGTATGGGAATTATGGGAATTATGAGACAAACATAAATTTTCCCATTCCTCCCATACTTCCCATACTTCGCATTATTCCCACTTGCTTTTACTAGATGCTCAAAAAACTGGCAGTGAACCCAAGTCCTGCCAGGGATTTATAAAAAACGGCGTGGACAAAGTGGATTCAAAGATTATTCCATTCGTGAACCAAAGGTAAGATTTTTTCTTACCTTTGGTTCACGTTTAAAACCCCCGGTGCGCTATAGGATGTTGTCAGAACCTGTAAAAAATTTGAAAAACTGTCCATCCTGCTTTGCAAAAAAAGTTTTTTTTTATTATAATAATACACGAATGCATTTGAACTAAGTTTTGGTGCCGGAGTTGCGAGTGACAAAAACAAAAAAGAGCGATACTAAAAAGCGTCAGAATGTCAAAATCATTCTGTCAGCAGTATTTGGAATGATTTTTATTGCTGCCTACTATTTCCTGGTGATGCAATCCGACCCCGTTTCATTGCTGTGCCCACAACTCGGAGCAGAACAACACAATATCATTTCAAAAGCCGAGTCCCTCAAACACCAGCTCTTTTTAGCAATGACCCACACACACTCCACCCCAGGTTCCTTCAACAGAGAAATCAGACCCTACATCGACAAGAACTTATTCAAATACGCCCAATCCTATAAACAACAAAACGGGAAATTCCCCGACCTGGCTGTGGCAAGCTGGCGCGTGACTTGGCAGAATAACACCCCCCCCAAGAACACGAGCAAACATAATCGTTTCGACTTTGAAGTCGCCATTGATTTCAACAACCAAATTACAGAATTCAGAACCAATAAACAACCCGATACAGCCACCAAACCCATTGAATTTTCCGAGGACGATGCACTCATAGAAGCTAAAAGTTTACTGGAATCCCTTAATATCAGTACAAAATTTATGGTGATCACCAATAAAGAGTTCAGCAAAACCAACACGGACACGACATTCACCTTTACCTTGAAAAACCAAACCCCGCGTTATCCCAACCTGACGGAAAACTACCTCTTCGAAATGGAAGGTGAGCGAATCACCCACTTTAAAAAAGAAACCGTGGTTAATTTTGCCGAATTGGGATGGAACGATGGCGACAAAACGGATATACTGGACATCATCGTCTTATCCGTATTCTTTTTGCCCTGCATGATACTGGTCATCATTATCTTTATAAAAAAACTACGCCGCGACCAACTCGAATTTAAATGGGCGAAATGGTTGGGAGTACTGATCGGTGTGACTATCGCGTTACTGATTATTTTTATGAACCGTCATTCATTGTCAGAAGGTCTGATCGGTAGTATCGCATCAGGCGGATTCACATTTCTCGGCACATTGATTCTTTTCTCTGTTTCCGAGGCACTCAGCCGGGAAGTGTGGCCTGAGAAATTGGCAGTCGTCGATTTACTTTTCCAACGTCGTGGTGGAGTTCGGGAGACAGGCAAGGGTATTTTGCGTAGTTATTTTCTGACCGGCTCAACAGTACTCATGATGGGTATCCTTATTTTCGCTACATCAACCCTGAACATCTGCAACCTCTCCTTTAAGAGTGAATTAATCGGGGTATTTTTGGACCTTGACAGCACACTCGCCACTCTTTTTCATAATCTAATTATTCCTCTTCTGGTGGGGTGTTTATTCCTTATCTTCTGCGCTACTTTTCTCAAAAAAGCATTGCCCAAACACCCCCACACCAGTACATTGCTCTTGGCTATCATTTTTGATCTCATCATGGGGTTTGGTTTATTTTTTGAGCCACCCTGGATTGAAGCCATATTACTTTTTCCTATTGCCTTATTATGGGCGTATGCCGTTCAGCGCTGGGATCATTTCACATTGTTGCTTTCATTCTTTTGGACAGGATTTTTATTGGACCTCACCCTCATTTTTGTCATGCCCCACCGAGTATTGAGCATTCCAGGGCTCTTGACCATCATTTTGCCAGTGTTGGTTTTTATTCTTGGTGTGTATTTGCTGTTTCGCTCCAAGTCAGCCAAAGATTACGAGGTTTATGTACCCGAATACGTCAATCGCATCGCTGAAAAAGAACGGTTTTTAAAAGAATTAGAGATTGCCAGAGGCGTGCAGATGCGTTTCCTGCCCCAAAAAGTACCGCAATCCCCCAGCCTCGAAATCGTTAGCCTCTGTCAACCCGCCATGGAAGTAGGCGGCGATTATTTCGACTTCGTTCAAATCGACAACCGCTATATGACCGTCATGATCGGCGATGTGTCCGGCAAAGGTGTTTCCGCCGCTTTTTACATGACCATGGTCAAAGGCATTATTAAAACTCTCTCTAAAAAAACATTAAAACCCGCTACATTGCTGACTGAAGCCAATGAAATATTTTACGAAAATGCCCCACGAGATGTTTTTGTAACCATTATTTATGGCATTTTCGATCTGATTGAAAAAACACTCACCGTGGCCAGTGCAGGTCACAACCCGTTAATAGTCTGGAGAAACGAAACACGGAAAACAGAATTAATCAACCCCAAAGGATTGGCACTGGGTTTGGTCAAAAATGAACGGTATCAATCAATCATCGAAGAAAATTGCATGCCCATCCATGAAAACGATGTCTTTGTATTTTACACCGATGGAGTTTCCGAGGCCATGAACATCGAGGAAGATATTTTTGGCGAAGAACGACTACGCGAAGTAGTAGAAACCAACGCCCACCTATCCCCCCAACAGCTCCAAGAGAAGATCGTCAACACAGTCGCCCAATTCTCAGGAAAAGCCCCGCAACATGATGATTTTACAATGGTAGTTGTCAAAGTACGCCCCCAATAGGACCTAGACAATGCCCGAGTTCAAACCCGAAGTAGTTCTCTTAGAACCTGAAATTCCACAAAATACCGGTAATATTGCACGTACTTGTGCTGCATTAGGGTGTCGTTTGCATTTGATTGGGCCTCTTGGTTTCTCGTTATCTGATCGTTACCTTCGTCGGGCCGGATTGGATTATTGGCACATGGTAGAGGTTGTTACTCATCCCAATATCCAGGCTTTTTTCAAAATTACACAACCCGGTCGTTTCCTCTTCTTCTCGCGCAAAGGCGAACGAAGTTACCATGAAGCCGATTACAGTGGCACCACTTATCTTTTTTTCGGGAAAGAATCCATTGGTCTCCCAGATGAATTAATCGGTCAATATCCCCATGATTGTTGGCGTATTCCCATAAAACCAGAGGCTCGTTCCCTCAATGTGTCCAATGCCGTCGCTATTGTTCTCTATGAAGCCTTCAGACAAAACAATTTCCTGGGCCTCCCGTGACCGAATACAGGGAAAAAGGGGCGGTTGCAATCTGTTTCATTTTGTGGTATCTTGTGATTTATCCTTAAAAAAAGGGAGTACAAACATGAAAACAACCTTTGAACATCTCGGCTTAATTAAACATGCCACATTGGACTTAAATGATTTAACTATTATTGCTGGCGCCAATAATACCGGGAAAACCTATATTACTTATACACTTTATGGCTTTCTAAAACTGTGGAACGATTTTGTGGAACGATTTGTAAAATCCCCAGAGACCCAGAATATAGTGAAAGAGCTTATTGAAAAAGGAATGGTAAAAGTTCCCAATACCCTTTTACTCCAGTCCTTTGATGAAACAATTAACACTATAGCCGGGGCGTATTCACTTGGCATTCCTGATATTTTTAGCACCAAGGAAGGGCAATTTGACCAAGCATGCATTCAGGTGACCACAGAGAAACCAGTAACGGAGTCATTGAATACCACGATTTTATATAAAATCGGTGATGCACACGAAGTGAACGCCTTTTTGAAAGATAATTTCCTCTATATCTCTCTGATTGGCAAGGATAAAAAAGTCGCCTCGTTTATTGTTGAGGACATTGTTAATAAAATAATCGGTAATTTTTTTTACCAGGGCTGTTTTCCGCACCCCTTTCTCGCCACAGCCGAACGATTGGGAATTTCTTTGTTTTACAAGGAGTTGGATGAGACCAAGAATGCAATCGTTGAAGAGTTGCAGAAATGGGGGCAAAGAGATGGTGGCAAAAAGGCATTTGATCCCATTGCTTTTATGGACAGAGTAAGTTCCAGGTATGCCGCTCCGATAAAGGATAATATCACTTTCACCCGTGCAGCCGTGGATTTTGGGAAGAAAAACAAGTTTGTCAATAGTGTATTATTGGTTAATCGGCTCAAAGAGATAATTGGGGGCGATTTTAAAAATGTCGATAATGAAATTCGTTTTTTCTCTACTTCCAAAAAGAATGGAAAATTCGATATTCCCTTGCATCTCGCTTCCTCTTCTGTCAGAGGGTTGTGTGACGTCTATTTTTTCTTAAAATATATCGCCCGACCAGGAATGATATTGATGATAGACGAACCGGAAAGTTATCTCAGCCCAGCCAACCAAATTGCCTTGGCCCGATTGCTGGCGCTATGCGTGAATAATGGCCTGAAGGTTTTTATCACCACCCACAGCGACTATATTATCAAAGAGTTTAATAATTTGATCATGTTGGGCCGTGATTTCATAGGGAAAGACGACTTTCTCAAAGAACAAGCCCATACCTATTCAGAACATGATTTTTTAAAACCAGAATCCGTCAATGCTTATGTCTGTCAAGGAGGTACCCTTGAAAAATGTCCGGTCGATACAAAAGGCATGGATATTCTTTTTTTCGATGATACCATCGACAGCATCAACCGGATTTCCGATCAATTGGATTTCTTGACTGGAAACGGTGTTTGATATGGCTTATAAAGAACTGGGTGAAATATTAAACCCCTTCATCATTGATTGTATCAATCAGGAAAAAGGATTCGCCGTTTTAAAGGAAGACAACCCCAATAGTAAACTTAAAAAGCTTGAGATTCATGGACTTGCCAATGATGCCGTAGTATTCAAATTAGACATAGACAGGTCTGAATTCAAATACAAATCGCCCTACTTAAACCCCCGGGAAAAAGGGATTCATTCAGGGTGTGACTATGTTATTGCCACCAGCAATGAGCAGCGGAATATACTTCTCTTCTGTGAATTAAAATCGGATGATATCGGCGGCGGCAAACAACAATTGCAGAATGCTGTCCCTTTTGTAGACTATCTCTTTTTTTTATTACAGGTTCATAAAAACATCTCCAAGGATGTCCTCGCTTCTTTTGAAAAACACTATGTTCTTTTTAGTACAACAAGGCGCATACGTAGACAACGTGCAAAAAACAATATATTGCGCAAAGAACCATTTGGGGATTTAAAAATAGTTATGGGGGGAGACCCAGATAAAATCAATATTTCAAAAATAATCCAATAACCATGAAAACAGATACAAAAATAATCTCAGAACCGAGAAATTCTCCAGCATAACAAATCACACGTAACTTAGGACGGAATAATGGATACAAATAATAATAATATTAATAATAATAACACCATGCCTACCAGCAATACAGCCGTTCCCCTCGCTGCCAAACTTGCTTTGGCCGGGGCATGCTTTTTCTGGGCGGCATCATTCATAGCTACCAAAGCTGCTTTGGCTTCCATCCCACCACTGACCGTAGTCATGCTGCGACTCATCGTATCTTCATTATGTTTCATCGTATGGTTAGCCGTGAAAAAGACAAAATTACCGTACCATGGAACCGCGTGGTTAGGACGTATTTTCCTTTTGAGTCTTTTTGGCACAGGGCTTCATTATGGTATTCAAACCATCGGCATCCAATACACCACCGCGTCCAATGCATCATTGTATGCAGTCACCGGTCCCATTTCCATCACGATTATAGCAGCCCTTTTCCTTGGGGAACGGATTACTCTTAAGAAAATAATTGGTATTGTAGCCGCGTTACTTGGAGTGGCCATGGTCATGGGCTTCGAAACATTATCGAAATTCGATCTGACAGGTCATCTACTTGGTGACCTGTTGGTTTTTACCAGTATATTCATGTGGGGCATATTCACCGTGATGGGCAAAGACATGTTCCGCCGTATCAGCGCTCTCGAATTGACTGCTATCGTAACCTTTATGGGCACACTATACATGATCCCAATCGGTTTGTGGGAATTGCACCAGAAATCGTTTTCATTGGCTTCCATTCCCATGGAAGCTTGGGCTGCTGTAGTATTTTTGGGCATTACTTGTTCCTTCTTAGCCACTTTGCTTTATATGTACGCGCTACAATTGACAGAATCCCAAAAAGTTGGGGTTTATCTATACACTATCCCACCCATGACTTACATGATCGCCGCATTCTATCTCAAAGAGACGATCAGTCTCAACCTGATTTTTGGTTCCTTGGTCGTATTGGTCGGCGTCTACATCACCGAAAAAGGATAAGTTGCCTACGTCGTCAATACTGTTGACTTAAACTGTCGGCAATCAAGGGAATTTTTTGAAAAACCGTCCCTCGGACCCCGCAAGATGTTTTTATGGGCAATAGAAAAAACAAAAATGGCAAAGCCACTTGAATAATAAAAGAAAATGAGGTACATTATAGTTGATAAAGAACAAGAGAATAATCGAGGTAAAAAAATGGTGACCAAAGACGTATTAAAAAATGAAATCGATAAGATTAATGAACAATACTTTCCCATCCTCTACAATATCATCAAATCCTTTGAGATATCCACCATATCTGAGAATGTAAGAAAAATAAAAAGAAAAAATAATTTGCAGAACTGGCACCAATTCATCGACTCTTATTCCGGTTGCTTAGCAGACGATCCTCTGGAAAGAGGTAATCAAGGAAATTTCGAAATCAGGGAAAAATTAACATAATGTATTTATTAGACACGAATATTTGCATCTATTTCTTAAACAAGAGATCTCAATCCATTATTAATAAATTGAGCCAAATAAACCCTGACGAAATTTATTTGTGCTCAATCGTAAAAGCCGAGTTGTTCGCTGGAGCTCGAAAAAGCAACAATCCCAAGAAAATGTTAACTATTCAAAAGGAATTTTGCAGTAGATTCAAATCTTTATTTTTTGACGATATCGCAGCGGAAACATATGGAATAATTCGCTCCACTCTTGAAAAAAAGGGTCAAATCATCGGCCCCAATGACCTGCTCATCGCATCTATTGCCATTGCCAATGACACCATCCTTGTTACTCACAATAGTAGGGAATTCAATCGCATAGAAAGTTTGACCGTGGAAGATTGGGCAAATGAAGTTGAATAACAAGCGTTTTTTTTGAACCCGGTCACTCACCGGTCTCACCTGACTCGCCCCACGCCACTATTTCTTAAATCAGAGTTCGTAAAGGGCGGGGGAACTTATTGGCCGCCAATTGGCGGATAATTCTAACCGGACCCAACACCATGTTGTCGTAAGCCACAAAATAATACCCATCCGGTTGATGAAGAGGCAAATCTTCGCCCCGAATGTAAGCTTCCGCTTCCAAACGTTCCAGCCGTAGAATTTTTTCCGACGCCGGGAATTGCGCGCAACCAAACATCAGTTCATTGTCACGACGTTTATCAATTAAAGGCGCCCCAATCTGAAACGTATGCCGCTCCAATGCCGCGGGAATACTATCGTGCGAGAAATAACTGATAATACCACTCTTTTCATAGAAAAATCCACCGGTTCCTTCAGTAGATAAGAACCCCAGAGCACTACAAATCATGGATGAAGAATTACCCTGGTAATATTTCAATGGCGGCGGTTTCACAGGTGAAGTCACCTGCCCAGAGTTTCGCAAAATACTGACAAAAGCACCCGCCCCTTTTTCACGATGCGGAAAAATTCGCCGTGAACAACGCGCTACTCTTTCATTATCAGTAATCGCCGCAGATACTGGCAAAACATCCACGCCCGGTAATGAAACAGGTTCCATTCCTTGCTGCAATAAGAACGCCACCTGCGCTTCATTCTCTGCTTGGGAAAATGTACAGGTAGAATAAATCAAGTATCCTTCCGGTTTTATTAATTGTTGCGCATCAATTAGAATCGCTTGCTGACGGCGCGCACAAAAACGGACATTTTTAACAGACCAGTTTAATGGCGTGTTTTTTCGTTTCTGAAATAAACCCTCACCAGAACAAGGCGCATCCACGATCACAATATCAAAAAACCCAGGCAATACCTGCGCCAAAAAATCAGTGGCCAAAGATGTCACGATCACATTGTTTAAGCGGTGACGGTTGATATTCCAGATTAGCGCATCCAAGCGATTGCGGACCACTTCATTGGCTACCAGATAACCCGTTCCCAGCAATTCCGCCACTTGCGTCGTCTTGCCCCCCGGTGCAGCGGTTAAATCCAGTACTTTTTTTCCATTAAAATCAATTACCCGCTCCGCTACAGAAATAGCCAACATCGCGCTCGCTTCCTGAATATAATATTTCCCCGCCGCATAATCAATCGTTCGCGATGGCAATGATGCACCCTCCACTCCATCCCAATACCGCCCATATGGAACACACCAGGGCACAGAAACCCCCTTTAATTCAGCACGCACACACAAATTCCGATTGTAGCGGACAGATTTAGCGGAAACCTGCAATAAAACCTCCACCAATTGCCCCGCCTCTATACTGCCCAGCAACTCCTCCATCTGTATAAAAAATTCTTCAGGCCGATTCTTCTTTGCCACACTACGCTCTTTTCACTTAACTTCTTATTTACTTAGCTTCGGAACTTCATCTTTATCACTGGGGAAAATCAAGTTTAATCTCCCAATGATCCATTCGAAAGCTACGTTGCACAGAGCCGTAATTTTCTTTATAAATCGTGAGGATATCGTCGTTTCGTTTGGCCAGGTCAATTTTGCCCCATTTTTGTTCGAACAGTTCCAGGGAAATATTTTTGAAGAGTCCTTTGTCCAAGTGTGGGTGGAAAAGAATCACCGCGTTCTTCAACTGGCCATTATTAAAGGCAAATTTCAGCGCTTGTACCAAAGGATGACCTTTGATAGTCACCGTTCCCCAACTCCAATTTTTAGTATCCTCGCACCCTTCCATTGTTTTATAAATCTGTAACACTTGATCGCAATACATCCCCTGGTGAAACTTGGACAAAACAGGAACCACCCAATTATTACTGGTTCCCAGCAATTGCGCCAGACTTTCCCTGATTCCCACAGCCACCAGCGCCGGGGCAGGAGTTTCCCCTGCTTCACGCTTAGGTAGCGTCACCTTGACCTGCCAATTACCATTGGAATAAGACAAAGAAACAGTGTCACGATCTGCATTATACCAGTTTTTTTTAGGTTGTTTCAGTTTGTTTGCAGCCAAGGTTCCCCATTTCCGTTGCGCCACATTCAACAGCGTTTCGCCAAATCGTTGCGCATCAAATAGACGCGCATTAAATACAATCAGCACACTCTCAAGTTTACCGCTAGAAAAAGTGAACTCGTACTCTTTCACCATACCCAAAGGCTTACCCGGAACTTTAGGGAAATCATATTTTTTCCAATCATTACAGATTATTGCCGGATAGATTTTTTTAACTTGATCACAGCGCATGCCAAATTTCAGGTCTTTGAGCGCATCCGGTTTCCAGGTGTTGTCGGTTCCCAGTATCTTCAGTAATTTCTCTTCTATATGGGTCGGCGTTTCCCCGGACTTCTCCACCCCGGCTAACACCTGCCAGTGCCAAGTAAAAAAAGACAAACCCAGTACAAAAACGACGAGCATTATTCTTCTCATCTTGTATTTCCTCCTACAACGGTAATTCATTGTAATATGTTTCGCTGGAAAATACAACCCCCCCCAAAAAACACGGGCAGAATAATGATGTATTTTGGAAGCTGGTATTGTGAATAATATAGTTTTATGATATGATATTGATATGGCCATTGATAAACGAACAGCGAATCAAACCAACGAGTTTTTTATAAAAGCAAAAATTTTCGGCGTGATCTGTTTAGGACTGATTGTGATGGTAAGCTTGCTGTTCAAGTTCAAATCGCTCGGTTATGAAAGGCATATCCAAAAACAACAAGAAGTGACCGACCGATTAATTAAAGATTTGAACTTCTACATCACAAAAATGGAAGGCATCACCCAACGTATCGCAAAAAACAGTTATGTGATCGAGAGGTTGCAGCCATCACCCACCAATATATCGCCAAAAGGGGATGTTAATCGTGATATTTTAACAGTCCTGTATTCCATCCAATTGGTATCCCAATCATCCATCGTGTATTTGCTAAATGCCGAAGGTGTGGTCATTGCCAGCACTACCTATGATAACAATCAAACCCTGACCGGTGCAAATTATCGCTTCCGGCCCTACTTTACCCAGGCTATGAAGAAAAAGAATGCCATTTATGCCGCCCTCGGTGTCACCACGGGGAAACGGGGACTTTATTTCAGTTCACCCGTGATAGCACATGGGAACGATGTACCTGTTGGCGTGATAGTAATCAAAATGGGGATGGAAAGTATAGATCAATTACTGGCTAACTTTCCTGATATTGCCGGAATCATGTCGCCCGAAGGTATTATTTTTGCATCCAATTTGCCCGCATGGATGTATAAAGTTTCTTTGCCTATCTCTAACCAACGTATAGCACAATTACGACAGAGCCAACAATTCGGCAAGCAACCATTGATGCCTCTGCCGGTTTTTTTGAACACCGAGGGCCTAACCATTCAGAATGAAGCATATACCCTGGTTAAAAATAAGCTTGCCATTCCAGATTGGTTAGGATTTAGCGTCAGGAAAATAAATTCAACCTTCCCTTTATTCATGGGACTGTCCTCCAGTGTCATTATTTTGTTGCTTACACTCTTGTTGAGCCTTAATATAATAAACACCCGTAAAAAAAAGCTTTTTGAGAGCGAAAAGAAAAACGCCACCGAAGAAATTCGCGTTCAGAATGATTTCTTGCACACTGTTTTAGATTCTCTTTCACATCCATTTTATATCATTAATATTGATGATTATTCCATAGTGATGGCCAATCGTGCCGCCGGTGATTTTAGTTCTTTCGTTCAGGAACGCGTCACCTGTTATTATATAACCCACGGTCTAACCGAACCCTGCCGTTTTGACTCCCAAGAATTCTCCTGCCCTGTAGAAAAAATAAAAGCAACAAAACAGCCCGTGGTTCTCGAACACCGGCATAAATCCGCTGACGGTAAAATCAGTTACCACGTCATCCATGCCTACCCCATATTCAACGAGGAAGGGCGCTTGATTCGGATGATCGAATATAACGTGGACATCACCTCGCGCAAACACATGGAGGAAGAACTATTAAAAAAAAGGCAACTGGAATCCATCGGGATATTAGCCGGGGGGATTGCCCATGATTTTAACAACCTTCTGGCCGTGATTATCGGGAATATCGAGATGGTAAAAGATGACATGCCAGAGAATGGGCAACATCACAAATGTCTTGAAAGCGCCGAACGAAACGCGATAAAAGCAGCCGAACTTTCAAAAAAACTGATCAGTTTTTCACGTACCGGATGGTTGGAACGAACCAGCATTCATCTGCCCACCCTCATCAAAGAAATAATTGATAACGATTTCGACAAACAGGCCGTCCATTTTAATAGTAACTTCCACGATGATCTTTTCTTAGTCAATGCCGACGAAAGACAATTATCCCAGGCCCTGCAAAATATTTTCCAGAATGCCTTGGACGCCGTTGAAAATATACCGGAAGCAGAAATATCTATTTCTGCCGAAAATGTGGCTGAAGACGACACGACTATTATCGAACAACTCCAACCATTGGGTCGTGATCCTCATTCCGGTTTTATAAACATTACTGTTACCGATCCTGGGAAAGGAATTCCCAAAGAAAATATCTCCAAAGTATTTGATCCTTATTTTACTACCAAGAGCCCTTGTTCTGAAAAAGGGGTGGGTTTAGGGCTCACTATTTGTTATTCGATTGTAAAAAAACATGGTGGGTTGATCAAGATTCATTCCGAAGTAGGTCATGGCACATCTATTGACATCTATCTCCCTGCTTACAGCAACGATCAGGTGCCAGTCAAAGCTTAACGTTTCAAGTCTAGCTGGATTCACCCGTCAATTTTTAAAAACACACTGGATCATAAAAACTTCGGAGATAGTTTTTTATCACGGCAAGTTGATTATGGCCTTAAAAAGGTTGTTGTCTTTGTTATCTTCCAACTGGATATCTGGATACACCTTCAGTGCTCGTCGAATGCCATTACCCAATCCCCTATATGGCAGTATCTTGGTTGCAAAAGAAGCCAGTATGGGATTCCGAATATTAGAATTACCACTTTTAATGTTTTCTATTGTCAGGTTATTGGGTAAATGCCCAGGACTTATTATTTCGATCCGATTTGAAAAAATAAAAATACGAATGGGGGCAGAAATAAAATAGTCACGATGAATCAGGGCATTGGCGATTAATTCATCAAAGACAATACGGGGGATTTCTGGTTCACCCAGAGAATTGACGGATTGTTTTCCCTGTGAATGCCTCATATTGGTGGTAATGAAGCTGATGGTTTGCTGGAAAATATCGGCCATTTTGCCAGTAATGTCTCTACTATCCAGATAGTACTCTTCATCAATGTCTGTTCCAGGATAACATACCGCCTTTACAATAAAGGCAGGTAGGCGGAATTGCGGTCGTTGTGCAAAAAGTAATGCCCCGGCAATGTTCATAACAGAATCCCTGCATAAATTCATATTTTGGAGAAGTTGGGGCAGTGAGCTATCTTGTTCGTCCAGGGTCTCATCATACACTTTTTTAAAAAAGTCTCTAAAATAAGCGAGATCCAGATCAGCCACAGAAATGCTATTGGCAGGGATTTCATCCCCATGAATAAGACCAGCAGCTTGGAACATCCGCTGCATTTCCTCCCGCGAGGTTACTTTTCGTTTATCCGCGCCACTTTTAACCCATATGGCACCATCATTATCCATATAAGGCTTGCTGATACCCTTGGGGATAGTGATAACCAGAACCAAGCCATTTGGATGTGCCACATTTTCTGTCTCGGGATTTACTGGGGGACGGACAAGTTGGGACGTCGCATTGGAGATTAACCCGTTTAGACGGCCAATATCATCAACAGTTAATCCAGATACTTCACAGGAATCGGTGACGCCTATCAGTATTTTCCCACCACTGGAGTTGCAGAAAGCAACGATCTCTGTTGCCAGTGATTTTGCATTAGATAGATTCTCTTTAAATTGATGATGGCTATCTTCGCCACGACTTATTATTTCAATGAGTTCTGAGGTTTCCATATCTGGTATATCTCCTTTCGTTTGTTAAAGGCATCTTCACCACCTTCCATAATATCCACAATTTCTTTTTGAAGAATGGGGGAATCAATACTGCCACTCTCTATTTTAAATTCTTCTGCAGAGGACTGACAGGCATGTATCTGTTCGGCATCACCGAGAACTGGAATATTGGCATTATGTGTAGCAAAAATAAATTGCGTTTTGGATTTTATTGTTCGTATCAGTTTTATAACATCCTCGTAGATGGTTTGATTATCAAGATCGTCTTCCGGTTGATCCACGATGACTACATCGTGTTCCCGTTGACCGAGGATAAAAAGAATCAAAGCCGAGGCCCGCTGACCCAAGGAATGGTGCTTTAATTCTTTGTTACGGTAAATGATTGTAAATTTATTTGGAACCTGCCACGTTAACAGAGTTTTTAAATTTTCAAAAAAATATTGTTCAAAGACTTCAGACACGGTCCCTGAATTTATTTTAACAGTATTCCAATCTTTATACATGCCGCCAAAGTCTTGATATTGCCCGATGAGATTGGAAAAAGTAGACTCTCGTATTTTGCTTCCCTTGAACATGCTTTGCATGAAGCTCAAAAACTCTTTTTTATCACCTTTGAAGGTCGCTTCAATGATCAATGAAGAGTGGTTCTGGTTGACTTTATCCAGTTCGGCCTTTATGTATTGAAATTCTTGGTGCCATAGGTTGTTCAATTCTGATAATGCGGCGAGTAAATCATTTTGTAATGAATTTTTATTTTTTTCCTGCCGATCAAGTGTATCAAGCATCTGAGTGGCAGTGTCGATTTTTTTTTGCAACAGTGGGAATTCTTCAAGGTTAAGAGCTTCTACACCTTTGGTTTTTAATTCCTGCTCCAGTGTCCGGCGTATTCCCGCGAATTCATCCATAAACGATTTTTTAAGCTGTTCAAATTCTTTGACTTTTTCCTCCAACGCTTGAGTTTGAGCAGAGGTTTTTTTCTGTTCTATTTTAATATTTTCAAATGACTGAAGGATACTGCCATACAGAATAAAAAATTCAACAAAATAATTTCCATTCTGTTTTGATTTATAGTTTTTGTGGTTTTTAAGTTCGTCCTCATGCAAATCAATGAATTCATTGAGAGAGTTTTTATAATCAGAGACATCCGACAGTATCTGGCTCAACTTTCTATGATCTGCTTCATAGTTGGATTGTTTTTGAAACTTCTCATCGACACCAAACTCATTGAATTTTTTAAGACGGAACTCTGCATCAAATTTTTTTTGTTGGTATTCCTGTTTCTGCTCCGCAATATTAGCCAGTTTTAGCAGGCGGTCAGCAGCATCGGACACTATTCGTTTTTGTTCTTCAATTTTGCGTTGAATATCATAAAGTTTTTCGCCCAGCAGTTTTTCAACCAAGTCTTTCTCAAAACCGTCACCTGTATTGGCCAGATCTTTTTGGCCGAAGTAAATTGGATTATAAATCACAGTTTCCCCAATTGAAACACCGGGCTGTAATTTTCCGTTGACAAACACTTCTGCTTGTTCATTCAAAATGCGCTTTACTTCATACTCCAGTCCATACCGATCTACTGCTATAAGAACGGTTTTGCCACCACTACCCAGAGTATAATCGACAAGGGATTTTTTATACTCTTTATCCATTGTTTTTTTTACAAGATCAATTCCAAGGGCATAACGCAGGGTTTCTATGATGGAGGATTTCCCACTGCCCCGGATACCGATCAGTGCATTTAGTTCTGGTGAAAAAGCAATGGTTTTTCCATTCATAATTCCACCTTCGAAGGAGATACTTTTAATGTAGGAGTGCGTGTATTTGGGAAGAATCTCGTTTGACACCCGGTTCTCAGAATCCCGTAGGGCATATTTGACTGCTTCGAAAGTAAAATCGCCAATTTTTATGAAAGTTGTACTGCCTTTCCCAATATCTTCGATGGATTTGCAATCCGAGCCTTCCACTTCGGCGGGGTACCAGTCACCCAGCCAACTTTTGACCTTGGATTTAGTTTCATCGGTGCGTACTTTTTGGAAGGCAAGTGTTCGCCCTCTTACCGCATCATATCTTTTATCAATGAAGTCTCCCAGTTTTCCATTTGCCATCTCTGTCCATAATCCATTCTTTTGTTCGACATGGGCAAACATAAGAAAGTAGTCACGTGAGACTTTTTCTAACTCTTCCACCACTTGTAAGATGTTTTTGTCACTCCGTCCATCTTTATGCTGGTATTCACTTGCGGTTTTGCCAGGAAACATCAATGGAAGAATAGGCGATATATAATCATTTCCTTTTTCCAGCCACTGATCACTAAAAACAATCAACGTATGAATTCCGCTGGCACCTTCATTTACTGACAGTTCAATGCCAGGGAGTAGGAATATTCCTTCTTTTTTGGCTTTCTTTCTGAGAGCACAGAATTCACCTATATCAAATTTATTATGGTTGGTGATTACCCCAATGCGAATGTTTTTCTCTTTAAGCGTGGCAACATAGTCATTGACAAAGGAGTTTTCTTCCCCAGTGTAGATGAACTGTTTATCTTGACGGGTATGCAGGTGGAAGTCGGCCTGCACCCAGGTGGCACCATGCTTAAAAAGTTCATATCCATTCTCTGTTTCTGAAGTCATTGATGAGCCTCCGCTTGCGTATTAGTGGGATTATTCTCTTTAAACTATTCCCTCAACACTGTCTGTATCCGCAGGATGTCGTGCCCGCGGTGGTTTTGGAAAATGAAAGAAATCATGCAGCAATACATCCTTGCATAACTTTTTTTCCTGCAAAAAACGATCCGGGCAGCCAGTTTTTTATCGTTAAAGGTAATCATACTTTATTTTATCTGAAAGAAGATGGGAAGTCAACAAACCCGGTTGCTAGTGTTTTACTTTTTCATTTTTTGGATTAGTGAAATTAGGGACAAATGGAAAAAAAAGAAACAGATGCAATTTCTCCTGAGATTTACCAACCAGGACAGCCAGTTTATCAAAGCGGCAGGATGCCGCTTCTACGATTAACGGCGGCAGCTATCAGGTCTGATAACTGCCGCCGATACAAAGTTTATTGTTTATTCTTCTTCTTCTCTGATTCGGCCTTCTTTCACAGAGTCTTCGATGATCTTCTTATGCAACTGGAAGGGCACTTCTTCAAAATGAGAGAATTCCATGGTGTACGTTCCCCGTCCACCCGTAATTGAGGTCAACGTGGGATTAAAATCAAGCATTTCCACCATGGGCACCGACGCTTTGACCACATGACTCTTGCCGATTGCTTCCATACCCTGGATCTTACCCCGCCTGCCACTCAAATTACCATTGATGTCTCCCATATACTCTTCGGGAATAACAACTTCCACATGCATGATAGGTTCCAAAAGCGTGGGCTTGCATTCGGCCACGGCTTTCTTAAACGCTTTGGACCCAGCAATCTTAAACGCCATATCCGAGGAGTCAACATCATGATAACTACCATCATAAAGGTTCACTTTGAAATCCACCATGGGATAACCGGCTAAGAAACCATGATCCTTGGCTTCGCGGATACCTTTTTCTACTGCGGGCACGAAGTTCTTGGGAATAGCGCCGCCAAAAATGGTTTCTTCAAAGGCAAAATCACCACCACGGGGCAGGGGGTCCATCTTAATAAAAATATGCGCGAATTGTCCACGACCACCACTCTGCTTTTTATATTTTACTTCGACATCGGCATGACCTTTAATCGTTTCACGGTACGGAACTTTCGGCGGCTTCATTTCTACAACAACACCGTATTTTTTCTTTAAGCGACTGACCACTAACTCCACGTGCAACTGACCGTTCCCAGAAATAACCAGTTCTTTGGTCTGCACATCGCGGGTGGCTTTTACCGTGGGGTCTTCTTCCATGATTTTTTGCATGGCCGGGGAAATTTTATTTTCATCTTCCCGTGATTTTGGTTCCATGGCGAAGGAAATGGAAGGAATGGGGTACTTGAATGGTGGGAATACAATATTTGTCCCTTTAACAGTGAGCGTATCGCCGGTTTGGGTCTCTTTTAATTTGGCTACGGCCACGATATCGCCGGGTAAACCTTCTTCCACTGTTTCCTGGGTTTTACCCTGGAGCAAGAAAGCACCGCCAACCCGTTCGGCAACACCTTTATTGGCGTTCAAAGGCGAGGAATCGGCCTTAAAATGACCGGAGAATATCTTCATGATAGAAATTTTGCCAGTATAGGGATCGGAAATGGTTTTAAATACCAGCGCGGAAAGTGGGGCGTCTTTGTCGGCTTTAACTGTTTTATCAATGGCCTGTGTTTCATTGATGTCCAGTATGGTGGGGATATTGGTGATGATAAAATCCACCAGATGCTGCACGCCAATATTGCAATAGGCGTCTAGGACCAGCACGGGATAGATCATCTGTTTCATAATGCCGATCTTTAAACCGGTGGCAATCTCTTCGGGGTTTAAATCACCCTCTTCAAAATACTTCTCCATCAACTGTTCATCATTTTCAGCGATTTTTTCGATCAATTCTTCCCGCCGTGAAGCCAGATCATCCTGTAAATCTGCCGGCACATCGATTTCCTTGTATGTGCCTTTTTCATCATCACTGTACTCGTAGGCTTTCATGCTTAACAGGTCCACGATACCGCTGAAATTATCACCGCTACCAATGGGGTATTGAATGGCAATAACGTTTTTACCAAAAGACTCCACGATGGAACTATAGGTTTTATCAAAGTCGGCCAATTCCTTGGTCATCTTGTTAATAACGAACACGGTGGGTTTTTTCAGATCGGTGATGGAATCGAATATTTTTTCCGTTTGCACTTCCACACCTTCAGTGGCACTCACCAACATCAATGCAGTTTCTACGGCGCGCAGGGAAACCCGGGTTTCCCAGACAAAATTGGCAAAACCGGGAGTATCTATGATATTAATTTTATATTTATCCTTGACTGCATAGGCCATAGAAGCCTGGATAGTGATTTTTTTCTCAATTTCTTCTTCATCATAATCCGTTACAGTATTCCCTTGCTCCACCTTTCCCAATCTGTTGACCATCCCGGTGTTGAACAGGATGGCGGAGACAAGACTTGTCTTACCAGTCTGCCCGTGACCAACCACTGCCACATTCCTTATAAATTCACTTCCAAAACTTTTCATATGTTTCCTCCTGTCTATATCCTATTTCTTTGGTATCGTCACAACCTTCTTGCTCTTTTTTGCTTTATTTTTGCAAATATATTATAGTAAAGGTAAATCATAAAAAATAATCCAGTCTTTGTCAAGTATATTTGATTTTTACTCGAAAACAGGTTACAATTTTATTTTTACCACAGCAAAAAAACATGAGGACAAAATAGAAAACGATGAAAAACAAAATCAAGGGTTTAAAAAAGTTAAGAGAAGAACGAGATGCGGCAGGTGGTCTGGATAAGCTGGCCAAGCGAACCACGGATGGTTTGATGACTGCTCGCGAACGAATTGAATATTTTTTCGATCCCGGTACTTTTGTCGAACTTCAGGGATACATGCTTCACCGGTCCACCAATTTCGGACTGGAGAAAAAAAAATTTTTAGGTGATGGTGTCATCACTGGATATGGGAAGGTTCAGGATAGAACGGTTTATATTTATTCCCAGGATTTTACGGTATTGGGAGGATCGCTGGGCGAGATGCACGCGCACAAGATAGTGAACGTGATGGACCTGGCATTAAAAGCGGGAGCGCCGATTGTGGGTATCAATGATTCGGGTGGCGCACGCATCCAGGAAGGAATCAGCAGTTTGGCGGGTTACGGCGATATTTTTTACCGCAACACGCTGTGCTCGGGTGTTATCCCGCAAATTTCAGTAATCATGGGCCCCTGTGCAGGTGGCGCGGTGTATTCACCGGGCATCACGGACTTTGTGTTCATGGTACAAAACAAATCCCATATGTTCGTGACTGGACCGGAAGTGATTAAAGCGGTGAACAAGGAAGAAGTGACTTTCGACGAACTGGGTGGTGCAAACACCCATTCTTCGAAATCAGGGGTGACGCATTTTGTGGGTAGCGACGAAAAGAATACGCTGGACATGGTGAAAGAACTGTTGAACTATTTACCATCCTCGAATGCTGTGCCACCGCCGTTGCAACAAACAACAGACCCTTACGATCGCATGGAAGACATGCTCAACGAGATCGTGCCAGTCAACCCGAATAAACCTTACGATGTCAAAGAGGTGATTGCTCTGATCACGGATAACGGGAAATTTTTGGAAGTTCACAAGAGTTTTGCGCAGAATCTGGTGGTTTGTTTCGCCAAGATGGCGGGTCGAACAGTGGGCATTATTGCCAACAACCCCTGCGTTTACGCGGGCACGTTGGATGTGCATGCTTCGTTAAAAGGGGCGCGTTTTATCCGTTTCTGCGATGCGTTTAACATCCCGTTGATCACGTTGGTGGATGTGCCGGGTTTTTTACCGGGCCGGGACCAGGAAGAGCTGGGGATTATCAAACATGGCGCCAAATTACTCTACGCCTATTCGGAAGCAACAGTGCCCAAACTGACGGTAATCACGCGCAAGGCTTACGGTGGGGCGTATATTGTCATGAGTTCGAAACATCTGGGCGCAGATATTGTTTATGCATGGCCCACGGCAGAAATCGCGGTGATGGGACCACAGGGTGCGATCAATGTGATATTTAAAAAAGATATCTCCAGCGCGGAACAACCGGAAACTTTACGCGAACGTTTGATCCAGGAATACAAGGATAAATTTGCCAACCCGGAGTTACCGGCCTCGTTGGGGTATATTGATGATATTATTCTGCCCACTGAAACGCGCCCGTTATTGATCCGTGGCCTGGAATCTCTAGAGAATAAAGCATTGCACACGCCCTGGAAAAAACATGGGAACATCCCGCTGTAATTTCGCAACGGGTAAAATGAAATGACAATCGCTCAAACGAAGCGTTTAATACGAATCGCGAAAACGATTAGGAGTACAGTAAAATGAGAAAAAAGGTCATTATACCGAACCGGGGCGTTGTGGCATTGGATATTATTGATGCATACAAGGCGCTGGGGTTTGAAACGATACTGCTGCATTCACCGGAGGATTCCAATTCCTTGCCTGTGAAGCTGGTAGAGAAGAGTTTCAAATTCTATTCATCCCGTTTGGAAGATAGTTATAACGATATGGAAACCATTATCGACAAAGCGTTGGAACTGCAAGCCGATTATATTCATCCCGGTTATGGTTTCCTGGCTGAAAGCTGGGAGTTCGCGGAGTTGTGCGAGCAAAATAACATTAAATTTATCGGGCCCAATTCGAAGGTATTAAAAAAGGTCAGGGACAAGATCGGGTTGCGCAAGATCGCCAGTGGACTGGGCATAAAGATCGTGCCCCATTCGGACCTGATCAAAACGCCCGTATCGCTGGATTTCCTACCTTCAGATGATAAATACCCCATGTTGATCAAGCCATTGAATGGTTCCGGTGGTATTGGTATTCGCTTAGTGGATTACAAGAAGGATGCTCAGGAACGGATCAACAAGATGTTGAAGCAGGAAGAGAATCAGCGCCACGGGTTGTTTCTGGAGGAATTTTTTCCCCATGCCCATCACATTGAACTACCGTTTATCCGTGATGTGCAGGGCAACACCCTGTTTCCGCCAGAGATTGAATCTTCCATTCAGCGTCGGTTCCAGAAAATTTTTCAGGAGTCGCCGTCCCCCAATTTAACCGATAGTCTGCGTGCTGCGCTTTACCGGGACGCCAAGCGGTTGATTGATGAGATTGATTTTGTCGGGTTGGGGTACGTGGAATTTATTGTCAACAAGGGCACCGCTTATTTTTCCGAGATCAATCCCAGTTTCCAGATCAACACGTTGCTGCCAGAACTGCACATCATCGCCAACTTTATGAAAAAACATTTTGCCATTTGCAATGGCGAGTTATTGCACGATGTGAAGGGCGTGGAAATTATCCAGCCCCGGTTACATGGCATCTTATTATCTGTCATGGCGGAGAATCCGTTTGATAATTTCCAGCCTTCGTCAGGGGTAGTGACCGAGTTTTACAATTATTCTTGTATCAGGAACATGTTTAAGACCTCTTTGTATACTGGGGCGAAAGTGTCGCCCTTGTATGATCCTTATATCGGAAAAATTGCCACCGTGTCGTATCGGCGCGATCACTCGCTTAACGATCTCAAAAATTTCCTGAACAACATCATTATCCGTGGCATAAAAACCAATATCCCTTTTTTGAAAGATTTACTCCGCAGTAAAAGCCTGGAGAAAGGTGAAACGATCATTGATTTTGTGAATCTGAAGCATAACTTTGGCACCCGTAAAAAGAGTGAAGAGGATATAGCCACGGCCACGGCATTATTGTCAGCGGCATTTCACATGGATAATATGAAGAAGAATTACAAAGAAAAATTAGAAACCATGAAACAGCCTGGATTTTTTAAGCGGTTGTTTACCAGGATGTGAGGTGAATCATGAAATACAAATTCCAGGTTGAGAATAATAATTTTGATATTGAGATCACCAATAACGCCACTTTTCATTCGGAAACCTCGCTCAAGATCAACAAATCGAATTACGCGATTTCAGTGGGTGAATACGATGAGGAAAAAGTGAAATCCTTTCGTTTGAATGATCGCTTGTATCAGGTAGAACTGGAAACGGACAACGATGGGTATCCGACGGGTATTTATGTGAATGGTGATTATTATTCGGCTTCATTGCTGAAGATTGACCAGTTGTTCTATTTCAAGGAAAAACCGTTGGCCTCATCTAAATCGGGGATTGTCAAGAGTTTTATTCCCGGCAGTATCAAAAAAATCTATTACCGGGTGAATGACAAGGTAAACGAGGATGATATTATCTTGATCCATGAAGCGATGAAAATGGAAAACGAGATCCGGGCGCCTAAAGCGGGGATTATTAAAGCGATCGGTGTCAAGGAAGGCGAGAATATTCTGGCCAATCACCTGTTGGTGGAAATCGAGTAGAGATTCATTGCGCCCTGCGGGCAAAAAGATAATTAAACGCCCACGGCGAAAAGATCAAAAACTTTTCGCCGTGGGCAATTTTTTTTGAATAGCTGGTCATTTTTCTAATCGGTTGACAAATTCCCTTTTTTAAATCATAATATAAATATGGAGGCCATCATGTGGGTTGATAAAGTAATGCAGAACAAAAAAGAGATAATGAAAATTGTTGATGATTGGTCCAGAGGGAATGAGAGATTGGTGGTTTTTGAAAAAGATGACACACTGGTATTAAAAAAAATGAAGAAGAGCCTTGCCTCCTTTGCAGACAACTCGTATGGTGACGAAATGAATCTGGAAGAAATTGTCGCGGAAGTCCACAAAGTCAGACATTCATTATGATTATCGTTTTGGATACCAATGTCCTGATTTCTGGGATTTTCTGGAGCGGTCCTCCCAGTAAAATCCTGCAGCTTGTTGAGAATGGGGATGAAATTCAATTGGCTCAGAGTTATGAAACGTTTGAAGAATTTGAAGAAGTATTGCAGAGGGGTAAGTTTTCACAAATCGTAACGCAAAGAAAGTTGGATATTCCCCAGATACTTGAGTCCTTATTTACAGTGAGTGAATTTTATCTCATTTCAAGGGTAAATAGCGGCGATGTTGAAAAGGAGATAAATATTGAAGATGCTGACGATTTGAAATTTGTTGAACTGGCCATTGCTGCGGGTGCGAGATATATTGTGAGTGGTGATCCTCACCTTTTAAAAATAAAAAAATATAAACACATTGATATCATTAACCCGACTGAATTTTTGGAGATTATTTCATCTTCGTAATTTATTCATTTGCATCCCATACCTTCTATCTTATACTTACGGGAGAAGTACATTTAGAGGACAAGTCGATTCAATTGCCAAATTAATTTTGTAACAGGTCAGGCGATTGCCTGACCTGTTCTTTTTCGCCGGGTAGAGCCGAGGCTTTCGCCGTCGGCTCCCCCACAGACCCGG
>CAZCVI010000018.1:0-97738 GCA_964502145.1 uncultured Clostridia bacterium | reverse complement strand
TTAATCGCAAAAGCTTTTTTAGGGAAGTATAGACGGGCGACAATGGCTCCAGAGAACTTAAATTATCAAGGGTCTAAAAGAATTTTTTTTTCTGGCGGTGAATCCAGGAGATGTTGCACGTTACGTCACTACCTAATCCTCTTCACCCGCATCCGCATCGCGGCGATCTTTGGCTTCCAGTTTTTTCAGAATAAAATAGCTCAACACCCCGATCACACCCATTAATAAAAGAAAAACCGGAAACGAGATGGGCCAATTTTCCGCGCCAGTCATCATGCTCCATTCCGACATGCCCCCAATGCCAGCCAAAAGAGTCAGTGGCATAAAAATGGTATTGATCAAGGTCAAGCGTCGCATGATCTTATTGGTGCGGTTGGCTACCTGGGACATACGGTTGTTGATCATAGACAAATACATCTCCATCAAACTGGTAATCATTTCCCGGTATAACTCCAGAGCTTCAAAGAACTTGGCCAAGTGATCGTAAATATCACGGTAATGGAAAATCGCTTTTTCCGAAACAAAAGGAGAATCCCGCCGACAGATGCGCACTAAAATCTCCCGTTCATGGAACAAACTTTTCCGCAATACCAGCAGGTCTTTTCGCAGGTGTAGCAATGATTCCGGTTTGAATAAGGCCGGGGCTTTAAGGATTTCTTCTTCCGCCTCATCCAGTTCTTCCTGCATCGCTTCAATCGCCTTGAATTTCTCATCCACGATCACATCCAAAATCATGTGCAACAAAAAATCCGGGCCTTTTTTGACATTCACCTGATCACGGGTCATAATACTGTCCAATTTAGAAAAAGATATTTTATCCCCGGTGCGACAGTGATTAATAGATACCAGATAGTTCTTGCCCAGAAAATAGTTGAGTTCATTGATAAAAAAAGTCTTGTTATTATAATCAAAGCGATTAAAAATAATGAAGGTATTGTCTGGATAATCTTCCACCTTGGGGACTTCGTCTTCATCCAAGCAGTCTTCAATGGCTAAATAATGGAGCGACAGTGGTTCAATTAAAGGCGACAGGTCTTCCCGGCTGGGATCAAGAAAATCAAACCACACATACCCCGTCTTTTTTAAAGCCAAAAGCGCTTCTTCCAATGAAACCAGTTGCGTTATTTTCCCACTGGTTGCCACATGAAAATACCGTGTCTGAGATTCTTTTTCTTGGTTCATAGCACTATTTTAAGCCGAAACCATTTTTATTTCAAGAGCAAATCTGCCGGGAAAAAAGTTTTGCGCGTGAGCGGGGTGAGCAGGCAGGCAGTAGAGACAGCCTTCAGAGTTAAAACCAAATGACCTGCCTCTACGTATTACCATTATTCTATTATCCTATATAAATGACACAACAAACATGGAGGTTCGAAAAGAATGATTAAAAAAACAATGATAACAATAATGCTGGTGTTGGTGGCCCAGTGTTTATGGGCTGGGACAAAAATTTTCCCATTGCAAGGGATAAACAAACCCGGACAACTGATATACATGGATAAAGATCACCTGTATGCCATCGAGGATGCTTCGGTGTTCATCTATTCAGTAAAAGATTTTAAATTAGTAAAAAAATTTGGCAAAAAAGGTCAGGGACCCCAAGAATTTGCCACCAGCGCGGAAATGGGAGCCATCGGACAATTATCAATGGATGTCCAAACAGATCGCCTAATGGTACGTTGTGTGACGAAAATATCATGGTTTACCAAAGATGGCAAATTCATCACAGAACAAAAACTACCCCCCCTATTATTGTTGCAGTTGATTCCTTTTGGAAAAAATTATATTGGACAAAAATACGAGGCTGGGAATATAAGGTACAACGTTCTGGCAGCTTACAATGAAAAATTCGAACAACTGAAAGAATTTTCCAGGCATGAAGATCAATTCCAATTAGGAAAAGGATTGAAGGTTCTAAAAGACAATCTGGCCCAGGTGGTTTATAAAGATAAATTATATATGGCCTGGGAAAACGAGTTAAAAATAAAGGTGATCGATACCAACTTCAAAGAATTATTAACCATCACCTATCCTCAAAAAAGGACAAAAGTCACCGCCCAGGATCAAAAAGAGATTATTGAATTAATCAAAACCAGCCCTGAGACCAAACAGTATTTCGAATTATTGAAACCCATCACTTTCCCTGACTACTACCCCGCGATCATGCAAATGTTTGTGACCGGTGATAAAGTATACGTGATGACCTTCAATACACAAGAAGAGCCCAATAAGGGCGTGAATAAATATGAGACCCTGGTCTTCGATTTAAAAGGCAAATTCGTGAAGACATTCATGTGCCCGACCAAAATGCAGGACCCATTGCGTCCCTACCCCATGATCATCCACGAAGGCAAACTATACCAATTAATAGAAAATGAAGATGACGAATCCTGGGAGGTTCATATCACCGACCTATAATACAGCTTATAAATACATCTTATAATAAAGCTATCCGTTAGCAGGGGCACCATCCCCTGCTAACCCCCCTCCCATCGTTCCCACAACTCCCATCATTCCCATCATTCCCATAATTCCCATCATTCCCATCATTCCCAGAATTCCCATAACTCCCACAACACCCATCACTCCCCAAATTTTTTTTCAGTTGACAAAAATTAATACGTTTGCTATACTTTTAAAGTGCCGTACTCCAAAAGAATCGAAACTGAGTTCAAGAAAAACGATAAAAATAAACGATCAAAATAAAACGATTAAAATAAAGGAAAAAAAAATGGCAACTAAACTCCAAAATCTCAAATACACACCATCCGTAGCCGTATGGGAAATCACCATGAACTGCAACATGCGCTGCAAACATTGTGGTTCCAGTTGTTCTGGTCCCCTTCCCGACGAACTCACCACAGAAGAAGCCCTGACCATGTGCGATGCGCTGGCCAACCTGGGCTTAAAACGAATCACCTTATCCGGTGGCGAACCTTTTACCCGCCCCGACTGGGAACTCATTGCCCGCCGCTTGATAGAAAACAAAATCTCTACCAATATCCTATCCAATGGCTGGTTCATTGATCGTGACACCATCCGCTTGGCCAAAAAAATCGGCATTACTAACATCGGTATCAGCCTTGATGGCGTGGAAGAAACCCATGATTATATCAGGAAAAAAGAATCCTTCGCCCGTATCATGAACGTTATCGACCTGGCCAACGAGGAAAAAATGCCCATCGGCATAGTGACCTGCATCCATAAGAAAAACCTCGACGAATTACCCGCCATGAAAAAGATACTCATTGAAAAAGGTGTTTCCGATTGGCAATTCCAAGCCGCTGTGCCCATGGGTAATCTCGTTAAATACTCCGACTGGCTCCTCGACCCCGACGAAATCGCCAAAGTAATCGACTTTGCTTACGAGGTACTCCAAGAAGACCGCATTGGTATCCACTTGACCGATGTTATCGGTTATTTCACCCGCAAGGAAATAGAGATTCGTCAGGCCGGTTTTAAATCAGAGACCAACATCGGGTTATGGCAAGGTTGTCCAGCAGGAAAAGATTTGATTGGCATCCGTTGTAACGGTGATATTATCGGTTGTCTCTCTATTCGCGACGACAGTCTGATTGAAGGCAATGTCCGCCAAATCCCCCTGGAAGAACTCTGGACCCGCCCCGGCGCGTTTAGCTTCAGCCGCGATAGTTCCAGGGAGAAATTAACCGGCTTCTGCAAAATATGCCAATACGCCAGCCTCTGTCTCGGCGGCTGTTCGAGTATCCGCTGGATTCGCTATAAAACAATGACGGAAACAAAATTCTGCGCCTACTATGCGGCCATTGAAAAAGAAAAAGAAAAAATCGCCCAGATCACTGATAGCCAACAACTCATTTCCCAGGGCAGGGAAAAAAATGCCGCCGGACAATTCCAACTGGCAGAATTGTATATCTCCCAAGCCCTTAAAAAAGAACCCAATAACATCGAATTACTGAATCTATTGGGATTCATCCACTTTAATCTGAAAAATTACCCCGAATGCCAGGACTGCAACCAACAGGTTTTAAGCCTGGAACCGGAAAATGTCTACGCCCTCAAAGGACTGGGCGTTTGTTTCAGTAAAATGGGTCGCCTGACAGAGGGTATTGAGCTGTTAAAGAAATCCATTCAACTCACAGACGATCAATTTTTGGATCCCTACCATGACCTCGCCGCCGTATTGGCGGAGAATGGTCGCCACGTCGAAGCATTAGAAGTTCTGGAGATAGGACGCAAAAAATCGCCAGCTTTTGTGGCTGTTACCGAGGAGCTCTACTGCTTTCTAAAAACACCCGCCCAAAATATCAGTCAATAACAATAAACGAGAAGGAGAAAAAAAACATGGAAAATTTTATTTCATTATCCGAGATCGAACAGATGACATTAAAAGGTGGCTACATTCCTCACCCCGTCGCCCCTTACGGCCATGAAGTTCCAAAAATTGGTTATTTAACCCAAGCACCTTACGGTGTTATTCCCGAGTATGTGCCGATGGTCCCTTACGGTGTTGTCGAACCCCCTTACGGCGTTAACCCCCCAGACTTTGAACAGCGTTAATCTGCCCACCTTATGGGAATTTCCCCTGCTAAGATAAAATTAGCAGGCAAGTAAAAGAATCATCAGGGAAGGCCAGTTTAGGCTGGCCTTCTTTCTTTCCAAAAACGCACGTGAACACACGGTTTGCCCGATTGCGTGTTGATTACGTCCACATCGTCCATTTTGTCCACGTCGTCCATTTTATCCACCCTATTTCCAAAAAATAAAGTAAAACCTTCTAAAATCCACCCCAACTGATGAAATTTATAAGACAATTGTGTTATAATACCATCATAGAATTCACTTTCAAAAAGGAGCATCAATGAAATTAGAAATTTTAGACGAGACCCCGCAGTGGGATTGGCCGAAGAACGCTGGCAAAGAGATTGTCGCGGCACTGAACAATAAAAGCCTTCCAGCTACCGAACGCGAACTGGCCGCTTCTTTAGCAGGCTATGAAACTGTCATGGATGATGGCATGGCCGCCCTGTTGCTCTCCGTTATCAACGATAACAACGAACTCGAAGAAGTACGCAGTCAAGCAGCGATATCCCTGGGCCCCGCCCTTGAATTCGGAAACTCTGTAGAATTTGATCCTGAAGAAGAATTGATTCTTTCGGTGGCAATGTTTCATGATGTCCGCCATCGGCTGAAAGAATTTTTCCTGGATACCACACTCCCCAAATTAGTACGCCGGCGCATTCTTGAAGCCTCGGTGCGGGCCCCCATGGAATGGCATAAAGAGGCCATCCAAACAGCTTATGCGAGTGAGGATAACGAATGGAAACTCACCGCTGTTTTTTGCATGGCCTATGTGAAAGGATTTGAACCCCAAATATTAGAGTCCTTGAACAACCCCGATGCAGATATCTCTTTTGAAGCTGTTTGTGGCGCCGGGAATTGGGGCGTCCAAGAGGCGTGGCCGCACATCAAAAAACTACTCACCGCGACCACCACGGAAAAATGGTTAAAAATCACTGCCATTGATGCCGCGGTCAATGTTAATCCCGATGAGGCGATAGATATCCTCAATGACCTCTCCCTATCCGATGACGAAGACATCGTTGATGCGGCCATGGATGCATTGAGTATGATCGCATTAGGAAAACAAGATGAAGATGATTACCCCGATGATTTTGAAGACGACGGCGAAGAAAACCATTTATAGGACAATCTCCCATTCCTGCCGGAGTTCAGATTGTCCAGTGAGTCCACTTTAGGAGCGCTCCCATGGGATGTAAAATAACCAAGATAGCAACCTATCTCCCGGAAAAAGTGTTAACCAACACCGAATTAGAGCAAGCTTCGGCCCGCTTAAGCGCCGCTAAAATTGAGAAGAAAGTGGGTATTCGCGAACGTCATATTGCCGGGGCGCACGAAACCTCCCTGGATATGGCCTATCATGCTTCTCTCAATGTATTGAGCGGATATGATAAGGATAAAATTGATTTTGTGATCCTCTGCACCCAGAGCCCCGATTATTTTTTACCCACTTCCGCCAGTATGTTGCAAAACAAACTGGGGTTACGGACCAATATCGGCGCCTTTGATATGAACCTGGGCTGCTCTGGTTACATCTACGGTTTAGCTTGCGCCAAAAGTTTTATTGCCGCCAATCTGGCCAGTACGGTATTGGTCGTGACCAGCGAAACCTATTCCAAATTCATCCATGAAAAAGATTACGCCAACCGCACCATCTTTGGCGACGGTGCTACAGCGACCATCATTGAGAAAGCCGATAACGAAGCTATTTTCCAATTCGTTCTGGGGACCGATGGCAGCGGCTGGGATAAACTGATCGTCCCCAACGGTGGTATGCGCAATGCCTATGATCCCCTTGCCCCTCAACTGGAAGATGATTCGGGAAATTGCCGCACCAACAATCATATATATATGAATGGCCCCGAAATATTTAATTTCACCATTGAAGCGGTTCCACCTTTGATCGAGGAGACACTGCTTAAAAACCAAATGGAAAAAGAGAATATCGACTATTTTATCTTTCATCAAGCCAATAAATATATGATCGAATACTTGCAAAAGAAGATTAAAATCCCCGATGAAAAGTTCTACAAGGACATGCTGCATGTTGGCAATACCGTATCATCCACTATACCCATCGCCTTAAAAGAGAGCCTGGACAAAGGCCTTGTAAAAACAGGAAACAAGGTGCTCTTATGCGGGTTCGGCGTCGGTTATTCCTGGGGTGCCGTGATTATCGAAATATAAGAGAATAGAAAATAGAAAAGAAAATAGAATATAGGAAAAAGCACAATGAAAAAAGAAGATTTTCTGCAAGAACTGGTAGACAGCATGGAGATGAGTGGCGTGGTATTGCAAGAAGATACCGTTTTTAAAGAACTGCCGGATTTTGATTCCATGTCCGTCATGTCCATCGTGGCGCTGGTCGATGAAAAATTTGCCAAACGACTCTCCGCCGAGCAATTAAGCACCATGAAAACAGTTAAAAATCTAATGGAATTGGTAGGTATGGAACATTTCCAATAACTCCCGTCAGGAAAAACCGTCATGATCACATTACAAGGTAAAAACATAGTGATCTCAGGCGCTTCTTCCGGTATCGGCAGGGCATGTGCTATAATGGCGGCGCAATTGGGAGCCCATGTGATCTTGCTAGGCCGCGACGAGGACAAACTCAGGAAAACCCATGAACTAATGGGCGGGAACCCGTTGTATCACATGAGTCTTGCCTGCGATATCACCCAGCGTGAACTGTTAGAACCGGTGATCCAAAATGCGTTTGAGAGATTCGGCACGTTCTCTGGTTTTATACACAGTGCCGGGATTACCAGTACTGTTCCCCTGCGTAATATGAACTCCGCCAAATACGAGCAGATGTTTGCTATTAATGTGATCGCTGCCTTTGAACTGGCCCGCTTGATCGCCAATAAAAAGGTATTGTGTCCCGATGGTGGCAGTTTTGTGTTTATCAGTTCCGTCAGGGCCATTCTGGGCGAACCCGGGGCTGTTGCCTACAGTAGTTCCAAAGCCGCATTGCTTGGTGGTGCCCGTTCCATGGCCCTTGAACTGGCACAAAAACGAGTCCGTGTCAATTGTATCCTGCCCGGCAATGTTTGCACCGAGATGACCGAGGATTTCTTCAAAACTATTCCCACCGAAGCCAAAGAAACGATTATAAAAAGTCACCCGCTGGGCCTCGGACAACCCGAAGATGTTGCCCATCTATGTATGTTCTTACTTTCTGATCTCTCCCGCTGGATCACTGGCACCAGCATTCCCATTGATGGTGGATATTGCGCGTAAGAACCGGATATGACCGCTAAAATCCACGTTAAAAAAGCCGTACCCACGGATTTTGCAGCGATATACCCCCTGTTGTTGAAATTTAACAGCCCCCATATCAGCAAGGAAAAGTGGCAGCGTTTATTTAGCGATTACTGGTCTTTTCAACCTGGTTTTTGCGGTTATACTTTGAACCACGGCGAAAAAATCGTGGGCTTTTTCGCATACATTCTGTCCGAAAAGCTCATTAATGGCCACATGGAAAAATGGTGCAATCTTTCCAGTTGGATCGTAGCGGATGAGTTCCGTAGCAGCAGCATGGATTTGCTTTACCCCGTGCTGGATTTAAATGATTATACCATCACCTCGTTAACCGCCAACCCCGGTGCCTTCAAAATACAAACCAAACTCTTTCACTTCAAAATTCTCGACACTGCCGAGGTATTTATTCCCGCGCTTTTAACCCCATGGACTAGGCTAAACGGAAAATGCCACGTTATTACCGGGAAGCAAAATATCAGCCCTTATCTTTCCCCATATGAACAAAAAGTATTCCAAGATCATCGTTCATTTGACTGCATTCATCTGGTTGTAACCACCCAGCAGGGTTACGTATATCTGATTTGCCGCCGCATCTATCGAAAACATTTACCCTTTGCGAAAATCTATTATATCAGTAACAGTGAACTTTTTTTAGACCTGTTGCCACAGATGCGCTTTAACGTGCCCTGGGCTTTAAAAACCGCAGGGATCATCATTGACCAGCGATTCTTGCGGGGCAAATCCATCCCTTTTGCAAAAGCCAAATCCTTTTATACGCCGATATTATATAAATCCCAGCGTTTGCTCCCCCATGAAATCGACTCGCTTTACTCCGAGCTTTTTTTATTGGAATTTTGAGCCATCAGGAGGCATGCTATGATTTTATCCACCATGAGAACTGTTTTTAACCTCATCTATCCCAGGTTATCCTTTTTAACCCGGCCTTTATATGGAGGTGCTGGTTTGATATTAATGTTTCACCGCGTATGTCCGGCCAGTAAAACTGCCCGCATCCAGGCCAATGCCGGTATGGAAATCACACCGGAACATTTAGAGGCCATCATACAATTTTTTACAGAGCGGCACTATGAATTCATCTCCATGGATCAAATGGTGGAGTATCTGCACACCGACCGGTGGCCACAGAAGTTCGTCGTAGTCACGTTTGATGATGGTTACGTCGATAATATCACCCATGCCTATCCGATCTTTAAAAAGCACCGGATTCCCTTTACCCTGTATGTCACCACCGGGTTCCCTGATGCGCATGCCATCCTATGGTGGTATTTATTGGAAGATTTATTGCTTCGTCAAGAGTTTCTTATGATTAACGATGGTTTCACTCAAAAAGAGTTTTTTTGCCCCACCATGGCCCAGAAAGAAGCTGCATTTTATTGCATTCGCACCATGATCATGAACGCCCCTACTATTGAAGCATACATGATGACCGTGGCCGCCCTTTTTTCTGTTTACGGGATGGATTTATTTAAAAAAACCAAAAAATTAGCGGCCAAGTGGAAACAAATTGAAGAGATAAGCCGCGATCCATTGGTGACTATCGGTGCTCATACTGTCAATCATTTTTCCTTGAGCAAGTTATCCCCCACTCTTGCCAGAAACGAGATAATCAAATCGCAACAGATCATTCAATCGCATATTCAGAAAGAAGTTTATCATTTTGCCTATCCTTTTGGTGGCAAGGAAGAAGCCGGTCCCAGGGAATTCGCGTTGGTCAAGGAGTGTGGTTTTAAAACCGCCGTAACCACCCGCTTTGCCGCCATATTTAAAGAGCATAAAGATCATCTGGAAAGTCTCCCCCGTTTTTTTATCCATCCCGGAGCAGACGAGTCATTCCTAAACACCCTGCTTGATGGCACAGCCGCAGGTTTCGCCAATAAATTTAAGCGGATAGTCACTTAAAGGAGTGATCCACTCCCACTTTTTTGCCCACGTCGCCCACAACATTCCCTAAATCCACCGCCAAGTGAATGGGAAGACTGGGAAGTATGGGAAGTATGGGAATTATGGGATAAACTGAAATATTCCCATTCCTCCCATAATTCCCATACTTCCCATTCTTCCCACTTGCTTTTACGAAATTCATAGAGAACTGGCAGTGGCTTTACGATTCGAACAAATACTTGCACAACCGGTCATATTACTGTATAATATAAATTAACAAAATTAAACAATGAACGCACCAACCATCAATAAAATAGCCATTATCCGACTTTCGGCGCTGGGTGACATCGTACACGCGATTCCCGCGTTCCACCTCCTTAGAACCCAATTCCCCCACGCCACTATCTGCTGGTTCGCCGAACCCCCCGGTGCCAAACTCCTGGAAAATGTCGCGGGCATAGACCAGATTTTCGTCACCCACTTTAAAACTACGGGGATCAAAAATAAATGGCATGAAGTCAAACGTATCCTGGCAGAACAGAAAGAGCCTTTCGATCTTGTTCTGGATTTTCAGGGTCTATTAAAATCAGCCGTCCTCGCCTACTTACTCAAAAGCCATACCATCGGTTTCCATAAAAAAAATCTCAAGGAATCGGTCGCCCGTTTCTTCTACTCTGCCCAAGCCGAAGAATGCGATGAATCGCAACACGTCATTTATAAAAATCTCCACCTCGTACAACAAGTACTTCCCAACCCTGCCCCCGAATACCCCCAATATCCCCACTATCCATTAACTCTCCCGCCCATGGCAGAGGTTTTAAAGAACTTCCTGCACATACATCAGCTTGAACCCCACCGTTTTGTTATCCTGAATGTGGGCGGCGGCTGGGAAAGCAAACTCCTCTCGCTGCAACAAAACATGGCTATCATCCATTCTATCAAAGCTAAATACCCGGTTGTCGTCCTATGGGGCAACGAGAAAGAAAAAGCAAGCGCCTTACAGATATCCCAGCAGACTGGTATTCCTATCACGCCTTTCCTTGATTTCAGCCAATTGATTTATTTCATCCAGCAGGCTCGTCTGATTGTGACTGCCGATACCCTGGCTATGCATCTGGCAGATATGGTAAAAACTCCTTCCGTCGGTATATTCGGTCCCACTTCTCCCTATAGGAACGGTTCCCTCCTCAAAGAGAGCATCCCTATTTTTGAAAAATTACCCTGCGGTTTTTGTTATAAGAAAAAATGTGGTACAATAGAGTGTATTAAAAAAATTAACATTTTAAAAATTACAGAATCCATCGAGTGTATCTATGAGAAACCCAGTTGAATTATTTATTAAATACCGTGCTTTTGTTGGCATACTCTGTCTGATTGCGCTTTTATACTTGGCCGAACCCACACCTACTTCTATCGCCATTGGTTTCTTTCTCAGCATAGCAGGGATGTTCTTCCGTGCCTGGGCGTCAGGGTATATCAATAAAGACACGCAACTGGCCACCAAGGGCCCGTACTCGCTCACCCGTAACCCACTCTACTTTGGCAACTTCATCCTGGGTCTGGGCATTGCTGTGGCAGGCGATAATATTTATAGCTATGCTATCTTCTTGGCCTATTACTTCCTGTTCTTCCCCTTCCTCATGATACGGGAACACAAACGCCTGAAAAAAAAGTTCAGTGCAGAATATGAAACCTGGGCGAAAGATTCCCATTCTTTCTTTCCTAAATTTAAGAAAGTCAAAGGCCGCGACTTCAATATCTCCTTTTATATGCAAAACAAGGAGTACCGCGTCCTATACTTCTCTCTTTTCACATTTGCCATCATGATCTTAAAAGTACTTAAAAACATTCGCACACATTGATCGACACTTATTTTTGAACTTTTTTCCCGTTTCCAGTGTCATTCTTAACAATAGGTTTTAACGGTTTGAACCATCCAAGGTTCAGATGTCCCGTGTGCCAATAAGAATGAGATTACAAGTAATTTGAAAAAATTCGGGACTATTACTACAAAGATAAGCGAGGCATAACAATGAAACGAAATAGTGTGGGTTCCCAAATAAAGGGTTTTACCATGATCGAGGTAGTCATTACCTTGGCAGTGGTAGCCATATTGGCTGCTATCCTTGTTCCCTTGATTTCCCAAAACATTCAATCCGCTCGTTTCGCACGGGCAGGTTCCGATGTCAATACCATTGGCAAAGCCATCGTGCAGTTTCATCAGGATATGGCCGATTGGCCTGTCAAAAAGGGCGCCACTTCCATGCAATTACTTTTTGCCGATATAGACAACGATAACAATGGTATACCCGATACCAGTACTATTCCCGCCTCTTGGAATACGATTACTGCGGCCAATCGACTCTCCCTTGATTACAACCTCGTCAATAATACCAACAATTATTCAAGGACCCAAGTCATAGAAGGCATTTCATGGAACGGTCCTTACCTCAGCGGCATACGCCCCGATCCCTGGGGCAATCCCTATATGGTCAATGCCCAATGGTTATGGGACCCCGCCGGTGGAAATGTGTACGTGCTTTCCGCTGGTCCGCAACGGCCCGCATCGGTAGAAACGCCCTTTAATGGCAGCCCACCTGCAAATAGTGATGACATTGTGTTTCGTATCCAATAACGTGCTTTAAACAGAAATAGGATAATATAAAAAAATGATAGAAAAAGAGAGAGGTCATTCAATAGGTTTCACCATGTTGGAAGTGGTGATTGTCATCGCCGTGATCGCTATACTGGCCGGTTTAATCGCGCCATTGGCCGTCAATACGATCAAACAAAGCCGTCTCAATGCTTGCTGGGAAGAAATCCAGATCATTAAAAAAGCCATTGTCGGGGATCCTTCCCTGGTGCAAAGTGGCAGTCGTAGCCATTTTGGTTTTGTCGGTGATCTCGGTGATCTGCCAGCCGATGGAAATCTTGGCGAACTGATCACAAAGGCAGCCACTAGGCCCGTGTATCAGCAAGACGCCACCAGTGGAATATATTACGGCTGGCGGGGGCCTTACAGCAGTGAAATTTTGGACCCGTGGAGACATACTTATTATTACAAACGTGTAATCGTCACGGCGGCATCCACTGACAAAACAATCGCTTACATCTGGTCATCGGGCCCTGATGGACAAACCAATGCCGATCCTCTCAACACTGCTGCAATCAACAACGATAATATCCGCATATCTATCATGCAAGACGAAGCCTATAGCATGATCGCGGGTAATACCCTGGATGAATGCGGCAGCGGAATTAACTGCACCATCACGATCTATTCTCCAAATGGGTTAACGGTGCCCGTGCCAACGGCATATACTTCCACTCCTATTTATAATACGGGTAACACCAACTTATATCCTATCGGTGTCAGGCAAATTCGCATCAATGATGGCATCAATCCCTCGTTCAATTTCATTATCACGATCAATAATGGCCCTATCACTATTTTTAACTTCAGGAGATCAGGCACATGCCTTTAAGCACAAGGGGGAAAAATCTGGTTAGAGGGGTGACTTCTCTAGAAATTATTGTGATCATTGCTGTTTTATTGACTACCCTGACGATTGCGATCCCGTTGTTGCTGAATAAATCGAGTGAAAACCGTGAGAATATCACCTGGAAAAAGTTAAACGCGATCAGACATGCAATAATAGGCGATGCCTCGCTAGCCGGACAAAACAATCGCCTGAGTTTCGGGTTTAACAGTACCTTTGGTTTTGTAGGTGATGTGGGAATACTGCCAACAGCGTTAAATGAATTGATTGTTCGTTATGCTTCGAGACCGGCCTATCAGGCATACGGGGTAAACACGGGGATGTTTTTCGGTTGGAACGGCCCTTATTTAGATAATACTACCGACTCCAACGGTAACTACACCGCGCTGTTAGATGCATGGGGGAGACCTTTTGTCAAAAGTAACACCACGGCCTGGGATATTGAAATCCGTTCCCTCGGGGCCAATGGTATCGCCGAAGTAGGGATTGCTGGTAGCGATGATATCTTTATGGGCATTTTGGACCAAGACTGCCGTACTTACGTCAAGGGGAAAGTGACGGACAAGGATGGTCAAGCCATTAATGAGACCGCAGTAACAATCTACTACCCCAACGGCACCAATGGTGCCCAACCGGTTACAGCAATTCCAATCGCCTTAAAGACCACCATTGATTATGACTCGCTTGACAGTGCCAGCAAGATTCCCATTGGCCATCGGTACTTCGTAACCGCAACCAACACTCTCAAAAAACTGGTCACATTATATCAACAGACGCAAACTCCGGCAATCGTTAATTTTGTAGGTCTATCCATCACACCCACAGCGCCGGAATTCGAACGGAACTTCTACGCCACCGATGATACTTCGGCCACGGGCAGTCCGATCACTATCCTAAACGGCAACTGGCATAGCGATGACAATGGGAACTATTTTGTCGACAATAACACTAATGGTGAATACCGCGTTGTATTTGGCAATGTTGGCTGGGAAGATTACCGCGTCGAAGTGGATGCCACCTTGATTCAAGGCACAATAACCAGACCAAGCAGAGGATATGGTATCTATTACCGTTCCGATGGCAAGCCCAATATCAGCGGTTACTGTTTTCAATATGATCCGGGTCTGACCAGTGGTGGCAGGGTAGCGTTCGTGGTGCGAAAAGTCTTTAACACGCAAGAACAAGACCCATTCCAAAGCATTATCATGTCTTTGGCGCAATTTCCCGATGTATATGGCGTGTCACACCATATTTCCATCACGGTACGCGGGAACCGCCATATTATTAAAGTGGATGGCAATCCTATTTTTGATTTTACTGACAATACATTTATGGTTGGTCAACCTGGACTGCGCAGTTGGGATGGGCAACATTATACAAACTTTCATCACCTCCGCGTTCACAGCATCCCCCCGTTATCTACCAAGGAGTTTGTCTGGTGGTCGTTTGAAGAGGGAGGAGGTAATCGTGTTTATGGTTCATGTTTCTTAATTGATGCCCTCGAAGTGAACGGCACCATCAATAACCTCAGCAGTATGACCCGCCGTTTGCATGTGAGCAATATCCACGGGCGGGCGCTTTATTCCAATGGGACAAGTACCGCCTATACTAATTTTACCGATGTGTTGGATTTTAATCCGACCGATGCTTTTTCTGTTTCCGCCTGGATCAGAATCGACGCTATCACTGCCAGCGATGACTATGTGATCATTGCAAAAATACAACAGGGCAACGAGCGGGGCTGGAAACTCTATTTAACCAAAAACGCGAGCCATAATTTAGAGGCCCGCTTTGTACTCCAGCAAGGGAGAAATACACAGCGCATAATAGGTCAGAACCCGCTGGTCATAACTCCAGGAAGTTGGTATTTTATTGTGGCCACGTATGATGGCACCCCGTATTTCGGTAACCAAGATATCCCCGCCGACGCGCTGAAGGTGTTTGTCACCCCTTTCGAGAACATTTCCGCCCAAACCGCCTCTACGCCATCTATCCTTGATGGTTTAAAAGCCTCCTCCAATCCCACCAATTCCGGGAACCTACTCATCGGTGCAGAAATCAGCGGCTCAAACCCCTTCAATGGCTCCATTGACGAAGTACGCATCTTCAAAACTGCTCTTACTGGAACAGAAATGAACCGCATCTTTCAAAAAGAAAAATAACCTCTTCACCTAACCCGTCCACAACTCCCATTATTCCCATTATTCCCATAATTCCCATAACTCCCATTATTCCCACATCACTCTACCAATCTTTCAAGATAATAATTGCAGAATTAAATGGCATTCCACTTGTATTTTTTATCCAATAATGCTATATATAAAAATCATGGGCATTATGATGTGCATAATAAACGTCACTTGTTTAAACATTCGTGAAAGTCAAGCAGGGGTAAAATGATGGTAGAAAATAACGGTAATAAAAATGCAAAGACATTGATACTGATTGTGGATGACATTTCCAGAAACATCCACGTTCTGGGTAGCATGCTGAAAGAAAAAGATTATAGAATCTCCGCTGCGACCAGCGGGAAACAAGCACTGGAGATTCTAGAGGGTTTGAAACCCGATATTATTTTGTTAGATATCATGATGCCAGAAATGGACGGTTTCGAGGTATGTCAAAAAATAAAAGCCAACCCAGAAGCCAAAGATATCCCGGTGATTTTCTTAACCGCTCTAACGGATATGGAAAATATCCTCAAAGGCTTCGCTGTGGGTGGGATAGATTATGTCACCAAACCGTTTCACTCGGAAGAACTCTTGGCACGTGTCAATACGCACCTCGAACTGAAAAGAGCACGGGATCGGGAAAAAGAACTGATTGCGAGTCTCCAAGATGCACTGGCAAAAATCAAACAACTATCAGGTATGCTCCCCATTTGTTCCCATTGTAAAAAAATTCGCGATGCCAAAGGCGACTGGCAGCCATTGGAAGATTACCTGGAAGAACATTCCAACACGAAACTCAGCCACGGTTTATGCCCGGATTGCGTGCGAGAACTCTATCCCCAACTGGCCGATAAGATATTAGATAAAATCCAGAAATAGAGGAGACTTAACTATGTGGCAAAAATTCTATCCTATCTTATGGGTCACTATCTTACTATTAACACCCTGCTGGTGCCCACTTTCGGTACATGCACAAGACCAGGAAAAGATCGAAAAATACATTAACATGAGTCTGCAAGAACTGATGGAAGTAGAAATCACCACGGCAAGCAAAATGACTGAAAAAATCAGCGACATCCCGGCCAGTGTTGTCTTGATTACCCGTGACGATATCGAAACCCACGGCTATTTGGACCTGGGTGAAATCCTGGAAAACATCCCTGGCTTGTACGCCATTGATAACTACTCGGAAGGAGGAAAAAATTTCGGCGTGCGCGGATTCTGGAGCGCGAACACTAATGACAACATGATCATACTGGTGGATAACGTGAGTCAGGTCGATGATAGTGGTTCCTACTCTCCACTGCCCCAAATTTCCGTGCCCATTGAAGCAATCGACCGGATCGAAGTCATCCGCGGTCCAATGTCAGTGATCTATGGTAATGGGGCGTTCTATGGGGTGGTAAATATTATTACCAATAACACTGGTCCAGGCAATAAATCAACCAATATTCTGTCAGGCTCGATCGGTACTCAAAAGACAGGCAAGGTATTTCTTCGTTTAGCGGATAATAAAGAGGATTTTTCTTATACTTTAAACGCCTCCTGGTACGATTCTTATGGCATTGATCAAAACCTCGACCAAATGATGGGGGCTCCCTCCATGTTAACCCCCAGTACTACTACCACGGGCGGTAAGTTGGAAAATAATGAAAAGTATTTTAATTTTTCCGGCACTCTCAAGAATTTTTACTTGAACCTCAGTTATAATGAAACTGAAAAGGAGTTTTATTTTGGCTTCCCCTCCCAACCCCCCGGTTCTATTTCACGCATTAACAATCATCACCTTTCTCTGGGATACCGGGAAAGTTTATCCGAGTTTATCAGTATTGATGGCAAACTCAGTTATGCCTCGAACCGGATGCGAATAAAATACAATGTTCTTTTCCAAGACTTTTACGGTATCCAAGAATTAGAATCCAATGCCCTTGAAATCGAAGCCAATGTATTTATCACCCCCACATCCAATTTGAATATCGCCACCGGGCTCTATTACCGGACGATTTTGGATGCTGCAAACTCGTTCGATCTCCCCTCTTTTAATAATAGTAACTTGGAAAATACCCATATTTTTCTCAGTTCCGGGGACAATATTGTGACCCGTAGCATCTATTCCCAGATTCAATATACACCTCTGGAAAAACTACGTTTGGTGGCCGGGTTGCGTTTGGAACAATCGCCTGCCTACCAAATTGAAAAAACCCAGACCAACCAGACCACGACCATTCATCAATACGGCAGATACGATAAGGACAACATTGAGATGATCCCCCGTTTTGCCGCCATCTATTATATTAATCAAAAAAATGTTCTCAAACTGTTGTACGGGAAAGCCATTAATCGACCCTCTTTTGAGCAGAATAGAATAAATATATTCGCTCCCGACCTTCCCATCCTTGAACCTGAAGTCATCGACACTGTGGAATTAAATTACATCGCATCGCTAGCCCCGCAGTTTAATTTGAATGTAAGCTTTTTTAGTAATACGCTCAATAATTTGATCACCCGCATTGTGGAAAATGACTTGAACGACGAATACCGCACTTGGTCGGGGAACGCGGGTAAAATGGTGACCCATGGCCTGGAAATAACCATGAATAGCCACCCCTTTAAAAATTTCGCCCTGGAAGTCAGCGGCACCTTTCAAAAAACAACGGATAAACGCCAAGGTTATGAACATATTACAGTCGCCTACTCCCCGCAAACCTTGGGCTACCTTAAAGCGTCTTACCGATTTAATAAAAACATGACTATCGGCTTAACTGGAAATTATGTGGGTTCGATGGAAACGTATTGGGATGAGACGAGCCTAAACTCTGACAATTCCCATGGCAAACGGATTGGGAAAAAAGCGCCGGGCTATTTTGTTTGTAATGCCAATTTAAGATTTGAAAATGTAGGCTTCAACCGGTTGTATCTTAACATGCGTTGCTCTAACCTTTTTAATGCAGATATTCGTTACCCCACGACCACGATCAACCAATGGCTGGATCAGGGCACTCTGGGTATAAAAAGGTCTTTTAGGATAAGTGCGGGCTGGAAGTTTTAAAGATACGACTACATCAAAGAATAGGAATTTCAACATAAATAAAAAATAGAAACATGACGAATACAAGCCACATACCAATCAAGAGCAAGTGGCTCTTGTCCTGTGTACTCCTGCTACTGGTCACTGTGGCCGGGATAAGCAAGGAGCAAGAAGAAGAATTTTTTGTTAAAGCGATCTTTATTAAAAAATTCACTAACTTCATCCAATGGCCTGAAAGTTCGGATATAGCGGATACATCGAAACCCTTTATTATAAAAGTAATCGGTAAAAATCCCTTTGGAAATTTCCTGAATATTGTCTATTCGCAACAGACGATTAAAAATAAAAAGGTACACATCGAGTATATTACCACGATCGCGGAAATCCCCGGTTGCCATATCCTATTCATCTCATCTTCTTGGGCGAATCGACTCCAGCTTATTTTAGCTGTCACCCGGAATAACCCGATCCTAACTATTGGCGATACTCAAGGATTTGCCAATTTGGGAGTCATGATTAATTTTATTTATGTAGATAAAAAACTCCGTTTTGAAATCAACGAGTCAGCCTTCAAGGAAGGAATGTTACTGCCGACATCCATGCTGCTGAGAGCGGCACTGATCATTATTAAAGCACCACCGCAACAGGAACATGAAAAGAGGTAACCCGCGCCAATGAAACGATTCCGCGACTTTTCGATTAAAAGCAAACTCACGCTTATTATCCTCGCGATCACTTCTTTTACTATCTTTAACGGCTTCGCTTTTGTAGTTTTTACCAGTATTAATTCCTTCAAAAAGGATATGATTCAAAATACCCTGCTTAATGCCAGGATATTGGGTGAATATTGTGTGCCCACGCTGGAATTTAATTATCCGGATGATGCACAAATGAATCTGGAAAAACTCAGGTCCATCCCTTTTATCACCCTGGCAGTTATTTACAATAATCAGGGCAATATTTTTGCCATCATTAATAAAAAGCAGAACGTGGGTACCCATATCGATCCGAACCAAAAAGAATCTGTGCAATTTATAGGTGATTTTTTGCACGTGTATTCCCCCATTATCTATCAGAACATCCATTACGGAACCATCTTTTTTAAAGTTTCCACCACCCCATTAAAGGAAAAAATCCGCGACACCATAATATCTCTCTTTATTTCTCTCATTATATTAACGATCATCTCCTTTTTCCTGGCTCAAAGACTACAAACGGTTATTTCCGCGCCGATTTTGAAACTAACCTCCATTACCCGCACGATCTCGACACAAAAGAATTACTCTGTGCGGGTAAAAAAAGAAGGAACAGATGAAATCGGTCTGCTTTACGACGAATTTAACCTCATGTTGGAACAACTGAAGATACAACAGCTAGAAAGAGACGCGGCAGATGAAGAGTTAAAAAAAGCGGAGAAGAAATACCGTGATATTTTTGAAAATGCCACCCAGGGAATTTTCCAATCCACACCGACTGGACAACTGTTAACGGTCAATCCGGCTTTTGCCCAGCTCCTGGGTTACCAATCCCCCGAGGAAGTGTTAAGCACGATCACCGATCTGGACGACCAATTCTATGTGGAACCGGGAACACGGGCAAAAATAGAAGAAATAATCCATCAAAAAGGGATTGTCAAGGGCTTTGAATCGCGTGTATACCGTAAAGATAAAAGCATTATCCATATCAGTGAATATAAACAAGCAATCTATGGCAATAACGACCATATCCTGTTTTATGAGGGTTCACTGGAAGATATCACGGGGAAAAAACAGGCCCAGGCACTTAAAATTGCCAAAGAGGCGGCAGAAGCGGCCAATAAAGCGAAAAGTTTGTTCCTCACTCATATGAGCCACGAAATCAGAACCCCCATGAATGCGATACTGGGGTTCTCCGAACTACTGGAAAATAAGATTACTGATAACCAACACAAAGAGTATCTATCCGCTATTATTTCCAGTGGGAAAGCATTACTGACACTCATCAACGAGATACTTGACCTCTCCCGTATTGAAGCCGGTAAATTGGAATTACATAAAGAGATCATCCAAATTCATAAATTTCTGGATGAAATAAACAATATTTTTTCTAAAAGTATTGAGGAAAAGGACCTGGACTTTATCATTCAGATCGATCACTCGGTGCCAGAGACCATCATATTTGATAAATTGCGTTTACAGGAAATTCTATTCAACTTGGTAGGCAATGCTGTTAAATTCACCCACAAGGGTTTTATCAAAATTACATTTCTTGCCAAGCCCGCGCCAACACTCCACGAGAGTATCAATCTTATCATTTCTGTTACCGATACTGGTATTGGTATTCCCCTCCAGCATCAGTCAACCATTTACAATGCTTTTACCCAGTTCGAAGCACACTCCCAGAACAATCCCTCCGCTGGGAGTGGGCTCGGTTTAACTATCACTAAACACCTGGTAGAAATGATGAATGGTACTATTACTTTTGAAAGCCGTGAAGGCGAGGGCACCAGCTTCCAGGTTGAATTTAAAGAGGTGGCTGTATCCAAGATGTTTTATATCAATGCCATCAATGACGATCTCCAGGATATCCCTGTTCACCTGGGCAAAGCGCTTATATTAATTGTGGATGATATCAAATCCAACCGTAAACTCTTGCAAGAATTCGTGGCGGAAACTGAAATAAAGGTCATTGAAGCAAAAAATGGCAGGGAAGCGATCACTCTGGCCAAAAGATGCCATCCTGACCTGATTGTGATGGACCTGCGCATGCCAGTCATGAACGGCTATGATGCCATTAAAATCCTGAAAAAAAATAAATCCCTCGCGAATATCCCGATCATTGTCACTACGGCTTTTGGAATGGCAGAAGATGAACAAGAAATTATTAAAATCGGCGTCAACTGCTACTTGCGAAAGCCTGTTCACAAATCCCAATTTCTCCAACAATTAAAAAAATTTCTGTTCTACCCGATCCCCCAACCACTTCCACCCAAACCTGCCGATTGGAAGTCAAAACTCCCCCAACTTATAGCACTATTACAAGATCAATTCACCAAAGAATGGGAGCAGATCAAAAAGAGATTCATTTTTGACGAAATAGAAGATTTTTCCAAACAAATCCGCCAACTGGGTGTCCAGTATAACCTGGAAATAGTTACTGAATGGGCTGATACATTGTTAGAAGCGATCCGCAGTTTCGATATGGGAAAAATCACCCTTCTACTCAACCAATTCCCCCAGCTAGTGGAAAAGATCAAAGAATTACTGTAATTTTTTTAAGGGTTGTCAACTTCCAGCAAATAATAATCGTCCACCAAGGTGATGCTTTTTTTTATTATTATTGGAATAAACTACCGCCTTAGCTCAAGCGATTTTGCCTGAAACAGGCACCTCTATTGGTTACAAAAAAAATGGTACCTGGAAATCAGGTGAACGCTCCCAGGTTCCGGTACAGTAAAAATGAGGCTAAAAAGAGCCTCATGATTCTTCTTCTGCAAAAACTTCCGCTACCCCGCTTTTTTTCATAATCTCAAACTGCTGATTGAGCCAAATATCATCGGGATGATAGTCATGGCTCCAGGTAGGCTTCACATCTTCCTGGTATGCTCTGCGTGCGAAATATTTGGTGAAAGCAATCTTGGCACCACGAAGGGTGTTGTATAAGGTGTTCATGTATACACGCCCCTTGTGGATGATAACCAGACGGCACCCTTTCACTTCCATTACAATAAAAGCACATTCCAGGTAAAATTGAATGGAATTCAATAATCTGGAAATTTTTAATTCTTTTCCCGAGGCTAACTCATTGGGAGTAACTGATTTACTGTCAAGCATTTTCTTACCTCCGATATAGGTTAATATTTCTTTGTGAACTATTTCTATGATTACTATGTCTACGAGTACATTTTAATGGAAAAATCCATGGTGCGCTGGACTAACTGGACTTACTGGACATACTGGACTAACTGGACTTCAAAAAACCTTTAATTTTTGTCCAGTATGTCCAGAATGTCCAGTAAGTCCAGTAAGTCCAGTTTTTTTGGAAATTTGGCAGTGGATTTAGGATTTATGGTAGCTATTTTATTTATTGTGTTTTTGGTATATAATCTATATTAAAAAAATCCAAGTATAAAAAGAGGAAAAAATGAATCGAGCGCCAAAAGCGTACAAAAATGAATCTTTCTTAAACAGTAGTGAAGCACGATCGCTGCGAATCCTTTCAGAATACCTTGAACCGAAGAAACGATTCGATGAAGCCAAAATCAAACATACCGTGGTTTTTTTTGGTTCGGCCCGGATACGACCGGGTATTATAAGCGACTCGCCTTTTAATACGAGCAAGTATTATGAAGTCGCAGAAGAGTTTGCCTTTCAATTGGCCACTTGGTCAAAAGAACTAAAAAAAGAAGGTGATTCCTTTTTCATCAGTTCTGGAGGTGGACCGGGAATCATGGAAGCATCCAATCGGGGCGCACAACGGGCAGGCATGGAAAGCATCGGTCTGAATATCTCGCTACCGAACGAACAAAATCCCAATGAATTTATTTCCCCGGACCTCAATTTTGAGTTTCATTACTTTTTCATGCGAAAATTATGGTTTCTCTATCATGCCAAAGCTCTGGTGGTGTTTCCCGGTGGCTTTGGTACGCTGGATGAATTTTTTGAGTCCATCACGCTGATCCAAACGAAAAAACTGCAAAAATCCAATATGAGTGTCCTACTTTACGATCAACATTTCTGGGAAGAGTTGATTGATTTTAATAAATTGGTGAATCACGGCTTAATTTCCCCGGATGATTTGAAGTTGTTTCAGTACTTTAGCTCCCCGGAAGAGGGTATGGCACTATTAAAACCAAAATTAACCGCCATTTTAAAGGATTATAACTCTTAAAACTCCAAAAATTCATCGTCAGTTTTTCCGAAAAAATCTTCTTCGGTAGGCGGGGTCTTACGCCCAGTTTTGGCACGGGTCTCGTGATCCTGACCTACCGGACTTTTTTTCACTGGCGGTGCGGTTACCCTTGCTTTTTTTATTTCGTTCTCCTTGACTGTGCGTTTATCTACGTTTCTATCTATTTGCCTGTTTATTTGCCTGTTTGTTTCCGCTGTCTTTTTGGTTTTTAATTTATTATTTAATACTTCGGAGTGATAATCAGAGCCTTTAATACCATCGGTTTCATTCACTTTAAATTGTACAGTCAGGGTTTGTAATACCTCGGCGTTATTTTCCACCTCACGTCCGGCATTGGATAACTTTTGCACCAGATTGGCGTTCTCAGTGATCACGTGTTCCATATTGGAAATAGTTTGGCTGATCTGGGTGATGCTGGTGGCCTGTTCGCGTGATACATTGGTAATATTGGATATTTTTGTCACGATATCCCCCATCACGCCAACGATATCGCGGAAAAAAGTGGAGGTATCTTCTACCAATTTCATTCCTTTTTGGGTGGATTCGACATTTCGCAGCACAATTTGGCGGATGGATTTGGAGGATTCCGCTGTTTTTTGAGCCAGGTTCCTGACTTCAGCGGCGACCACGGCAAAACCGCGTCCAGCATCTCCGGCCCGGGCAGCTTCTACTGCGGCATTGAGTGCCAGTAGATTGGTTTGAAAGCTGATATCGTTGATAACACGGATAATATCATCAATTTGTTGACTGGAATCATAAATTTCAGTCATGGTTTGGGTGACATTGTTAATGAGGCCACTTTTTTCTTGCATCTCGGCGTTAAAATCCTGTAACATCATATCGGCTTCAGCGGAGTTTTCGGTATTGTCCTGGATAGCAGAGGTAAATTGCTCAAGGGTGTTGGAGGTCTCGGTAATAGAAGCAGCTTGCTCACTGGTACGGGCAGCCAAATTCTCACTGCCCTGGCGAATCGCCTCTGTGTTCATATGCAACTTCTGGCCGCTCTGCTTCACCTTCATCACTAACTGGTGCAACCGGTCCAAAAACTTGTTGAACCAACCGGCCAACTCCCCAAACTCATCGTGACTGTCTACTGGCAACCGTCGGGTCATATCCACTTCATCCACGGCGAGATCATAAGCACGTTCCAACATGGCATGAAGTGGAATCATGATGGAACGGGTCAGGGCAAACCCAAACACGACAATAATCAGGGTGAAGATCAAAAGAATGGCAAACAATTTATAAAAAATATTTTTTATTAGGGTATACATCAGTTCGGAATGATGAAAATCCACGGCCATAATAGACTGAAGTACGCGATCCGATATGACCTGAACTTCATTCTTCAAACCATCGAGACTTTTAATATTGGCAATAAATTTGGTAGTCATCTCTTTGATTTTTAAATTGGCTTCTTTGGCTTTTTTGGGCAGTTCTGCAAAAGGAGTTCCGGCCAAACGTTTGACATCCACCTCTACATTCTGCAATATTTTTTCCAAGAACGCGGTTAATGTATCTCCGAGTGAAGGATTGTTTTCGACCTGCAAGAACAATACTTTGATGTTAAAATTGGCAGTGGTATTTAGGGCAGCCCCGGAAATAACGGCGCGTTCCAGATCGGAAACACCGTCCCGAAGCTTTTTATCCACTAATTTTTTACTGATCATGTCAAGAAAACCATTGGACTGTGTGATAGAAAAATCGGTCAACTCGGTAACCTGGGTACGGATGCCATTATTCTCGGTATAGATAGTGGCTACTTTTTTGAATGCATCGCCCAACTTGCGAAACTCGTCGATCATGGTTTCATCGAAACGATTTTCATTGTCGTTCACCAGTTTTAAAATGGCTTGATACTCTTCTTCCAACTGGGTGTAAGGTTTTTTAGAGTTGGTAAATAAAAAATCACCGATGGAGAGGGAAAGAGTTCTGATCTTTTTGCTGATCTCGGCAACGATCTTGCGACTGGCTTGCCCATCGGACAATTGCGATTGGACATCCAAGAAAAAATAGACAAAAACCACGATCAAGATCAATTGCAAAATCACTGGGATTCGTAATTTGTTCTTTATTTTCAAATTCTTCAAAAAGTTCATGTCAGTTTCTCCTTTAAAAAAAAATGGTCAGTCAGTCAAAGTTCAGTACTATCCAAAACAACTGCAATTATAGAAAAAAATAAAAAGAATTTCAAGCCTTTTTGCACATTTTTTTAGATTTAGAAAGGAGTGACCCAAACAGACTGGACGTATCTATGAGTTTCTGATCGGTTTTGAGTAGCGGCTTTATTGATTCAAGATAGATTGCAGTATACACATGAAGATGGTATGGGTATCCGTTATCATCCCGGATTAAAACATCATCGGGAAGGGAACGAATCAATGCGATTGGCGTACACCGTCTCCCATATGCCTCCTTTTCTGTAAAAATAACCCTGCAACCAGTGGTTTTTGCCTTGATAATAGTTTCTTCCTTGGTACGATGTCTTGTTGTTACGGTAAACTGTGCCATTTTTATAGTGAAATACGTCCTTTTCAAGGTACACTCTCTACATGTTGCGGTACAGTCTCTTCATGTTGCGGTACAACCTCTACATGTTGCGGTACAGTCTCTACATGTTGCGGTACAGTCTTTAAATGTTGCGGTACAATCTCTAAATGTTGCGGTACAATCTTTAAATGTCAAGGTACAATCTCTCCATGTTGCGGTACAATCTTTAAATGTTGCGGTACAATCTTAACTTGCACGACTAAAACGTGTCATCTCGGTAGTACAATCTTCACTTGCACGACTAAAACGTGTCATCTCAGTAGTACAATCTGTCATTTCTATTCTGAAGTCTCTCAATGTTCGGGTAGGAAGTCTAAGTTCCACTCTACTTTGCCTTTAAAAATTCGAAACTCTTTCCCAGCAACCCCAAACTATAAACCGGACACGCTTGACTGGATAAGCTGGACAATATTTAAAGGGTTTGTGAAGTCAAGTAAGTCCAAAATGTCCAGTATGTCCAGTTTTTTTTGAAACTTGGCGGTGGATTTAAGGCGACTAAGCCTCTTTACCTCCTCAACATAATATCGTATAATAAAACATGCAGGAAAAACACAGCAAGGAGATTTAAAAATGAATAACGATACAACATCAGCTATAAATGCTATAAAAGAGTATTTAACTTCAACCCGTCAAAATGCCACGACTATTGTTCCGGCAGTTTTGGAAGCGTTGCCTTACGAGAACAAGAACAAAAATACCCGGATTGAAATTGCGAACCCGGAATTTACCTCGCTTTGTCCTAAAACGGGATTGCCTGACTTCGGAACAATCACGATCAAATACATGCCCGATCACTATATCGTGGAATTAAAATCACTGAAATACTATTTCCTCCAATTTCGCAACGCGGGTATCTTTTATGAGCACCTGACTCAACTCATTTTGGAGCATTTGGTAGGGGTATTGGCTCCTTTTGAAATGACTGTGGAAGCGGAATTTACGAGTCGCGGAGGTATCTCTTCCAAAGTAATTTCAAGGTATGAAAAACCAGGTGATTCCTCAATGTAAGCTACCGCCATTGGTGCTTACACTACATCTTGCAAAGATTTTTCCCTAATACTAAGACATATTTTATCCTAAAAATCTAGGATACTTTAGCTTACCACAATAAATGTCTTTTTTAAATCCGCAAAATCGTTGCGTTCTGTATTACCCAGGGATGCACGGGTATCGGCGCTGTATAAAAGATGTGGTGCAGCATTAATTCCCTCAAGCCCTTAATATATCCGTTATCTTGCAGGGAAGATGCAACAATTTTTGTATTATTCTTATATTGGGGGAGAAATCACGGCTGTTTGGTAATGAATTCCCGTATAAATCCGTTTTGATCTATAAAAAACTTGCCTTTAAACATGTCCACCATCTTTTGCTTGAAGGATAAAAAGTCAGGGTCAGTGATATCCTGGCGCAGTACCTGTTTTTCATTGATATAAAATGCCTCTTTATATTCGGTTAAGCCGGGCATATAGATATACTTTTTTTCATTTAACTGGTACGCTTTATATTTGGCCTGGAGGACGGTTTTTTCATACTGATCCTTCAAAAAAATTTTTCCTGAAGGCATTTCAATGTCTGCCATCTCCGTGATCACAGGATAAGGAATACGGATTCTGTTTTTGATAAACGGCGTGGTAACGGAATACCAGATACCGGTTTCCATGTAAACGGGATACCCGGAAAACTGGGCGCCTCGCATCACAGGTAATAAGGAAATCCCTTTAAACGCTGCCGGAATTTCCAGGTTCAGCATATTGAGGATAGTGGGGGCAATGTCGATATCGCGGGTTGTTTTGGCTATGCGTCTGCCGGAGAAATTCTCGAAGGGAGAATACACGCCAAAGGTCATACTGGTGGAATACGCACCCAATAAATGGTCACCATGGCCGATACCGTAATCTTCCTCGTACAAATTCTCACCATGATCGGACATGATGATGACGATGGTATTCTTCTCGACATGGCACTCTTTTAAATAGGTTAAAATCTCGGCGAGGTTGTCATCAAACAGTTTGGTAGCGCTATCATAATGGTCGATCACACGGGAGACAGCGGCTGGGCTTAATGGCTTCTCTAAAAAAGATTCCAATACCTCGGCACTCAAACCATATTTATGCTCGCCAGTATAAGCCCGGGGAGTATACATTTGATAATAAGGATACTTGGTGACATAAGGAAAATGATTGCTGGAACTGAAACTGAGCACGAAAAAAGGGTGCTTGGATTTAATGGCTTTTTTGATAGATTGTTTGGCAGCACGGGTCACGTACCAGGGATCTTTATTGAGCGCCATGCCCCACATTTCAGGAAAAACACTCCGCCCGAGCGGATTCATTAAAAATCCCAGCGCAAAATAATGGATTTCCAGGCTCCGCTGTTTCAACACTTCCTGGATCGATAATTCAGGAGACACTACGTCTTGGAATCCGTAATTGATACTGGGAAAAATATCACCGGCAAAATCACTGACCACGGCAGTATAATATTTGTGCTGGTTCAATATATCGACAAAGGTGATCCAGTTTTTTTGCATCTTCTTTTTGTTGGGGAACATGTGCCGCATCCGGTGGTCGGGTGGCAACGTGGAGGTAAAAATGGTAGTCCAAGCGGGCAAGGTGCGCGCCATGGAAGATTTGAGATTGGAAAAGTTAACACCCTTGGCAAACAAACGATCAATGGTAGGCGTTTTACGCTTATAACCGTTATATGAAATAAAATCGGGTCGCAACGAATCGGTGGCAAAGACGAGTACATTGGGTGTGGCTGGATGTTCGCTCCCAGCTTTCACGGGTGCGACATCGAACCTGAGAATTAATAGGCAGGGCAATAAAATGACGGGCAACACATAGACCAACCGCTTTTGTTTGATGGCGACAGCGACAACCGTAACAATAAATACGGCAAAGATGACCACAAGGGGAACATAATCGGTGATGAAGATTTGGAAATATTTGAGCAATCCGCCCCTGCGAAACAACTGTTCGTTGTACATCTGGGGATATATTTTAATGCCATACACCCAGAACATAAACATGAAAAAAAAGTTGAATAATAAGATAAAACGCTTCTTTGCAATTTTCAACAACAAGGTAAAAATCCCCACGATCAACCCGATGATCAGGTAAACGATGAAAATCTTAATGCTGCTCCAAGCCAGAAGCCATTTAAAATTGGCAAAGATGAGGTTCTCAATCGCTTTATTCTTGGCTCCCATATAGGAAAAATTCAAATAGAGCACAAAAGTAATAAAAAAGAAAAAGAGGTAAAACCCGATGCTGAGTAGCAGGGCTTTTTTGATTTTGTTTTCACGGCGGGCGTAATCAACGATTTTAATTTTTTCTGTCATCATCAATTATATCATAAAAAATGGTCTGTACAAAATGAAAAAAGAAAAAGATGGGGCCATGAATTTACCGCTGGATTAATGGGAAGAATGGGATTCATGGGAAGAATGGGAAGTATGGGAATTATGGGAATTATGAGAAGTATGGGATAAACAGTAATAATCCCATACTTCCCACATTCTTTTACGAAACTGGCGCAGCACTGGCGGTGAATTCAGGATGGGCTGAATAGTGGCAACGATTATTTATCTTCCTTATCATAAGCCAGGTTCCGCACCATTTTTTCCGTTTCATACGGGGCTTTGTCGCCTTGCAAGTAGGTATTAAACCATTCCAGGTGGGCATTATAATACACGGGCATGGACTTGGTATTATCTGGCCAGTGGCCGTCATTTTTAAACAGGATCAACCGGGATGGAACATCCCTTTCTTGCAGATCGGTGAAGAATTCGATACTCATATTATAAGGAACGCGGTAATCACGTTCACCACTGATAATCAAACAGGGGGTTTTGAAATTTTTGACATAAGAAGAGGGCGATTTGTCGCGATAGGATTCTGTTTTATCCCAGGGTGTGCCCCCCAGATCGTAACGGGAGAACCACAACTCCTCGGTCCCAGAAAACATGCAACGAGTATCGTAAATTCCCATCATCGAAGCGAGAGCTTTAAAGTATTTATTGTGTCCTTCGAGCCACATGATCGCATAACCACCCCAACTCCAGCCCATCGCGCCCATACGTTCTGAATCAACATAGGGCAAAGCGGCAAGATAAGCCGAGACTTTGTCAATATCTTCCATTACAAGACCAGTCCAATCATTGGAAATCGCCCGGGTATATTCTTGACCATATCCGGTCGAACCATGGGGATTGGCAAAAGCAACAATATAACCAGCACCGGGATATACCTGCCAATCAGCTCTATAACTGTCAGACCATTGCATCTGTGGCCCACCATGAATATTTAAGATCAATGGATACTTCTTGGTTGGCTCAAAACCATGGGGTTTGACAATAAAAAGATGCACATCTACCCCAGCCGCACCTTTCACCCAGAAAGATTCCGCTGGGCGGATGTCAACTTCATCGGCCAAGGCCTGGTTAAACGAGGTTAACCGGGTGAGTTGTTCAACCCCAGCCTTTTGACCGGGATTGCCCATTCGATAACGCCATATTTCCACGGGCTGACCCACAGCAGAACGAGTAAAAATAACATCCTTGCCATCTGGGGTCAATTGGAAAGCCAAAATACTATGACCTGCCAGAACTTTCTCGATTTTCCCATTGCTCACATTCACCCGGTACAACGGTAAATACCCTTTTTCCTGGAGAGTGAAATAAAGATAGCGGGAATCCGGGGACCATGAATATTCTTCTACCCAGTTATCCAGACTTTCCGTCAAGCTCATTGTTTTAGCGCTTTTCATATCATAGAGACAGAGCCGTTTTTTATCCGATTCATAGTTTGCGATTTTCTGGGCCGTATAAGCAATATAACGTCCATCTGGGGAGAATCTCGGGACACCGTCGTAAGCTTTGTTGTCCGCCGTAATAATACGGGGCTTAAATTCGTCACCTTTCAAGTCCACCAGGAAGAGGTCGCTGTTAGTGGAACTCTCCTGCTTCTTTTCGTTATTGGCCACAATACAAAGGGTCAAACCATCCGGAGAGATATCATACCCATCACCACCACCCAGCGAGAAGGAGGGATAATCCTGTTTTCCCTGGCTGATAGCCGTCACTTTTCCCGTTTTCTTATCCAGGGCGAAGAGGTGCGTATAGGACCAGTCGCGCCACGCGTTCCAGTGGCGGAATAATAATGAATCCGCCACGTGTGCTTGAACGGGGCCATCATCCAATTTCTTCTGGTAACGTTCATTGCAGTCATTGTCAGCCATACACTCGGAAAATACAGTAGCAGTAAAATAAAAACAATCGCCACGGGAACTTTTGGCTAGTTTAGGAGCGGACACACCCGTATAAAAATGTGAAACCTGAAAAGGTTCGCCACCAGTTGCGTCCATTTGCCACAATTGCGCGCCATCTTGGCGAGTGGAAATAAAATAGATCACGCGACCATCCAAGGACCACGCGGGAGAAAAATCTCCGGCCAAATCATGGGTCAGTTGTTTCGGTGCGCCGCCATTTTTTAAATCAAGCAGATATAAATCACTGTTGCTTTTGCCTTTTTTATAGTCCGATTGGGTCACAGTAAACAACAAACGTTGGCCATCGGGTGCAATAGACATCCCGGAAATTCCTTTTATCCGATAAATATCATCCAGCGTAAAGGCCCGTTTTTGAGCGAAGGTTACACTGGATAAACCAATCAACAGAACCAGGGCTAAAAGCAAAACTTGTCCGCTACGGAAATTTTTTATTTTCTGTCTCACAGTGATAACATGTGTCATACTTACCTCCAAGTTATTTTTAAAACAAATGTTTAAATATTGCCTGGAATCAAGGCAACGATATCTTTAATAGACATGCATATCGGTTCGCATTCGTAGCTGCGGTGATTCATCAGGATAGTTTCAGCCGTTTTTACCATGGCCGGATAAGCGCTACGGAGCAAATGATTCGCATAAATGACAATACGAACCCCAGCTTGGCTGAGTTCTTCTTCCGTGATGATGCTATAAGTACTGGGCACCACAACCAGGGGAACTTTTTGTTCAAACGTAGCGTATTTGGCGCAGAATTCCATTATTTCAGCCGGGGATTTTTCTTTACTGTGGATCATAATACCATCCGCTCCTGCTTCAATATACGCTTTAGCTCGTTTCAGGGCATCGTCCATGCCTATTTTTAAAATTAAACTCTCAATGCGGGCGATGACCATAAAATCAGTCGTGATTTGGGATTGTTTGCCTTTAATTATTTTTAAGCAGAACTCCTCGATGCTATCCTGTTGTTGTTCCACATCCGTGCCCAGCAGAGAATTTTTCTTCAGCCCCACTTTATCCTCGATAATAACCGCGGACACCCCCATTCGTTCCAGAGTGCGCACCATAAAGGCGAAATGTTCTGGTAAACCCCCATTATCGCCGTCAAAGATGATGGGTTTCGTTGTCGTTTCCAGAATATCAGTAAGCGTGTTCATGCGCGACGTTAAATCCACGCAACCGATATCAGGTTTCGCTTTGGCCGTCGAATCCGTGAGACTGCTGAGCCACATCGCATCGAATTCAGCCATTTTTCCGTCTTTGTTGACCTGCGTGTTTTCAACGATCAGGCCAGTCAAGCCATTGTGGGCTTCCATGACGCGAACAATCTCTTTAGAAGCCAGTAAACGCCGTAAACGGGCCAAACGAATACCCGGGGTGGTGCCGATCTCTTTCAAACCAATATTTAATTTAGTCGAAGAAATACCCGGTGTGTATTGCGGTTCAATTAACTCGCCGCCCCATTGGTTCAGCGCGTCCACAACCCGTTGCCGGGTCTCTTGTTGAACACCAGTACGCCAATCATCACCATGAACCACGTAATCCGGTCGTAATTTGATTAAATTCGGCACATAATCCAGTGTCTCCTGCTCCACCACCCTGGAAACGCCCCTGATATTTTCCACGATAATTTTCCGTTGTTCGAAATCTAAAAAGGGGAGGCGTTTATAACCAGCAATTGCTTTATCAGTGAGCAAACCAATAGTGACCTCACCATATTTTCGCGCCTCGTTGATAATATTCAAATGTCCCGGATGAATTAAATCCGCACTCATGGCTACATATACTTGTTTCATTGCTCTCCTTTGCCGGTATTAAAACCGGTGTTTGTTATTTTATTATGGTGTTTATTATCTAATGCTTCAATCAGCTTAAGGTATTTATTTTCAATGACCGGCCAAGCATAATGGGAATGAAAAAAGGTAGTCCCGTTTTGGCCCATGGTTTTTTTAAGCGTGGGGTTTTGGTGGAGCAGTAACAGAACTGCTTTGAATTCATCGTAATTATTATACCACAGTCCAGCGTTGCTGCGTTTGCATTGGCCTTGTAGCACTTCCGTTCTGCCGTTGGCCAGGACAGGTTTCCCTATGGCCCATGCTTCCAGTGCCACCATGGAAAGTGATTCGAATTGCGAAGGAATAACAAGAAACTCGGCACCGCTGAGAGCATCGAATTTATCTTCATCTAGCATGAACCCCAGGTAGCGAATGCGCGGGTGTTCCGGGATATCAATTACCGATTTCCCTATCAAAACAAGCGTCAGATCAATCTGCACTTCGTTGAGCAAGCGCGTATAAAATGCCAGTAATTCCGGTACTCCTTTGTTTTGGTCCAAGCGTCCGATATAAATAAAATAGGGTTCAGCAAGATTGAATTTAGCGCGAAAGGATTGCGGCGAAAAGTGCGTGGGGATTTCCGAACCCACGCCCACGATATCGCCCAATACGTGTTCATTGCCCGAAACGTTGTTAATCAGTTCTTTTTCTTCATGAGAGTTGTACACGATGGCGCCTGGCAGGTTAAAAAAATCTTTGAAGAGGCGCAGATAGATCACTTCATCGTGTTCAGCAGTGGGTACCAGCACCGCTTTTTCCTTGAACCGTTTGACGCCATAATAGGAGTGGTAATAGCGGTAAGAGAAAAAAAAGAAATAGGCGAATTCCGCTTCCCGTCGTTCCAGTTCAGCCAGCAGTGTAGGAACCAGTGGGCCTTGTTCTTCTTGCCAGAGTAATTCATCGTTTAGGGTGTGTTCCTCGTTGAAGATGAGTTTTTGCAAGTTGCCGAAGCGTTCCGGGTTCCTGGCGTGTACTACAGGGAAGCGATAAACAGGGATATTGGTTATAATTTCTAAACCTTCAGGGTAGGCATGTTCCCAGGTGATATAATCGCGGGCTGTGGAAGTAAAGACTTCCACGTCAAAGTAGCGGGACATTTTTTCCGCGATCAAGCGGGCGTGGTATTCGGCGCCGCCGTTTATTTCCAGGCCGTAGCGTTGCACGATAATCCCAATCTTTTTTTTTTGCATATGTTATTATAACATAAAAATTCCTGCTTGAAAATCAGGGGATAATGTTCTGGATTCACGGCCACGTTTCTGAAATCGTTGTGGACGATATGGACTTAGTGGACGATATGGACAAAAAAATGCTTTTATTTTTGCTCCACAGCGTCCACATCGTCCATGTTTTTTCACGAACCCCTATTTAACTTTCTTTTCCCTGTTTTCTAAAGCGGGTGATCTCTTCCCTGGTGGTGTCGGGGAAATGGTTTAATAATTCCTTATCGGATAAGGACTGCAACTTTTCAATGGAGTTGTCCGCCGAAGCATCAATCTTTGGTTTGTTATCTTTTAATATGGTTTCATATTTTTCTAGAAAAGTTTTTATGAGGTATCGGAGGTCTCGGAGGTATCGGAGGTCTCGGAGGTCTCGGAGGTCTCGGAGGTATAGGAGGTCTCGGAGGTATAGGAGGTCTCGGAGGTATAGGAGGTCTAGGAGGTATCGGAGGTATCGGAGGTCTAGGAGGTCTAGGAGGTCTCGGAGGTCTAGGAGGTCTAGGAGGTCTAAATATACTAGAAAAAATTTAACGGATTTAAATTTTGTTAACGCAAAATTAAAATCCGTTAAATTTTTTCTAGCCACTATCAATAACACAAAACTGTTGTTATTCTGATAGAGAAAATCCAGCATTTGTTCCGGGCTAGCGTTGGGTAACGTTTCAAATGCCGCGATTCGTTTCTTTATTTCTGCCCTTAAAGCAACCTGAACCTCTGTACCTGCTCTATTCAAAATAGAACTGCCCACGGATTGTATAAAAGGATGTTTGGCCTCATTAAACAATAACCACCCTTGCGTGACAAAATCCGTGGCATACATGTACAGCGGATAATGGGCATATAATTGTACAATCAACGGTTCATTCTCTTCTGTATACTCAATCAGGGGCAAAATAGCCAATACCTTGTGAGCAAATTTAAGCTCGATCTCTTTTTGAACTGTATCACGAACAATACCTGACAAACAATTTTCCCATAACTGCATCTGTTGCCAATACCCTTTGGGTTCAAGATAATCAATAATCTCATCAAAAAAAAGTTGGGAATTGCCAATGTTAACAAACAGTTTAAAAGTTTCCGTCCAGTAATCTTTGTCTCTATAGTCCAGAATTTCATTCTGATTACCGCTCTTGGCATAAAACCACGCGGCCAAATACTCCTGAAAGGTCAAATGCAAAAAACCGTACTTCCCTTCAGAACAGTAAAGCAGTCCCGCTTTTAAGACCATCTCATGTAAAAAGAAATCCAGAGATTGTTCTTCGATTTTTGCGGGCAACAGGGTTTGAATCTCCTTTAATAACAGTTCCCGCCGATTCTCTTTCATCATCGTGACAGCCAATGTCGCCAAATGGTCCATACTATTTTCAAAGGAGAAGTAGGCCTTTAACTTTTTATTGGCCACATTCCACAGTTCAATCAAAACCTTTAAACACTCTTTGTACAATTCGTGACGTTCTTTCGGGAGTACGGCACGGGTGCGATGCACAATGGCAATGATCGTCAACAGCAAGGGATTAACCGCCAGTTTGCGCAAGTTTTTATGCTTTTCATCTTGAATGGTTTGGATCAAATCGTCATATTGGGTTTTCCCTTTTTGCTCCGCAGCATCCACTTCCTGTTTTCCCTCGCTACCTGCCACTGCAATTTCAATGTTTTTGTACCAATTTGCCAAGAAGCGTTTTATGTCGTCCATATCAAAATCCTGAATTTCAAAAACAGAGAAGGTTTGGTTGAATTTTAAGCCCTTGGATTCCTGCAACCCGGAGAAACGCGAAGTTACCAACAGCCAGTTTTTATGGAAGTCCTGGTTTTGAATCCACTCGATCACATCCCTGCGAATATCTTCATCCGCCACTTCATCCAGGCCATCCAGTAAAAAAAGCAATTGATTGTTGTCAAAGCGTTCTTTAATAAAAGTAGGAGAACCATTTTCGTGGCACAACTGTGCCATCGTCAAGTCAAGAAGATTCTTATGTTTAAAGGTATTAACCGGATCACGACCCAAGTTTTTTAAAGGAATAAACACCGGCGTAAAGTCTGCCCAAAAACTGGGCGGATTGGCACACGCGCATTGCAGGGCAATCCATTTCATCAAGGTTGTTTTCCCGCTGCCCGGATGACCCAGGATAATCGTTTTTAACGGTGCGGGTTTCGTTAGACTTTCCTTGTGCAGAGTAGTAAACAGAGTCACAAAATCCAAATCGCCTTTCTCTGCTTTTTCTTTTTCATCCAGTTCACTGAAGTCTGCAATGGAGTGATAGTGTTCCCGGCCCAGGGATTTTTTAGCCCGCAAGCGGACATAGATTTCTTCCAATAACAACGGTTTTTGCAAGATAGCATTCAGCCCAGTAAAATCCAGGTACTGGAACTTGACACGGATATGTTCACAGTATTTATCTTCATCACTTTTGGCTTGCAGTTTTTCTGCCAATTTCTCAAGAACAGGTTTATGTTCTTCTTGTTTATCCTTTAATTGCTGGTATTCAAGAATCTTGTGTTGCAGTTCCAGGTTCTTCTTTTCCGATTTCTGACTCTTAAAAGATTGCCAGATAGCCACCCCAATCCCCACCACACCCAGCGCAATCGGTAGTATCTCTTTTAATTCCATCGCCATGGTAAAACCTCCAACAGGGATGCCGAAATATTCTTCTCAATAACCATTGTTCCAGAAAACCTCTGCCCATATTATAATGTCATCCAATGCCCCTGTCAAGCACAGAACATTTTTTCCAAGCCATTCTCCTTTTGCAAGTTATTTCGGTGAACACGCCGAAGCTGTCATCATAAAATTTAATCCCAGCCGTTGAAAAATACTGGTTTTTGAAATATAATTCATAATATGAAAAAGAAAAAGGAAACGGATACAAAAAGCGCACAACAATATGTTCGTAAAGACCTTTAAAGACGCTGAAAACGTGCGCGTATTCTATCACAGAAATCCGGCAGATAAGCATGGATAATTTAAGAAAGGTATTAAACGAAAATAAATTAGCAGGAGGTGAGCTTGTGCAAAGCTTAGCAGAACGTTTAAGAAAAGAAGGAAGAAAAGAAGGAATGGTGTTAGGTAAGAATAAATGGGTGAAACAAGGGGTGAAACAGGGGGCAAAAGATATTGCCAAGAATTATTTTTTTTTCATGTATTTGGGCTATTTTGTGGTACAATATCTTTTTTACAATTAGGAGAATAATAATGAAAGACACAACAGTAAACGATTCTTGCCAAGCCGAAATATGTTCACACAAAATGGCTTTTATTCTGGATAATTGGGTGCGAAAACTCTTCCAAAACCCCAAAAAAATCGTGGGCGAATATCTCCATGAAGGAGATACAGTAATTGATCTGGGTTGCGGCCCCGGTTTTTTTTCAATTGCCATGGCCACCATGGTCGGAGAAAAAGGAAAAGTAATCGCAGCCGATTTACAAGAAGAAATGCTAACCCACGTGAGAAAAAAAGCAGCAGCCAAACATCTTACCGATAGAATGGAATTCCACCGCTGCCAATCAGATAAAGTGGGCCTAATACCCAAATCAAAAGCAAATTTCATCCTTGCTTTTTACATGGTCCACGAAACCCCCAACCCAGCGGCCTTTCTTGCTGAAGTACACTCTTTCTTAAAAGAAGACGGCCAATTCCTGGTAGTCGAACCCAAAATGCATGTCACGGCGGAAAAATTCACGGCCATGATCGCACTGGCCAAACAAGCGGGCTTCGTAGTCTCTGGTTTCCCTACCAAAAAAGGGGGCCGCAGCGTGTTGTTTAAATATTCATAATAAATGCCTCCGGCGGCCAAGAACCCTTTCGAGAAAGGGTTCCTGGACCTCCTAAAGCGTTTACCAGGGCAGCATGTCCCGGTTTATATTGTTGATACCGTCCATTAAACTGGTATTATTCATAATGCAATGCATCAATGGGATTAAGCCTGGATGCTTTTAACGCGGGATAAAAGCCAAAGAAAACACCAACTGCCCCAGAAAAGAAAAAGGCAATAAAAACAAACAAAGGATCAAACACAATCTTTATCTTGATAAGCTTGGAAATCAATTCACCTAACCCAAACCCAGTTAATATTCCCAATATACCACCAAGCATACTGAGAATAACAGCTTCAATCAAAAATTGCGTCAATATATCCCCGCCTCTGGCCCCAATAGAGAGCCGAATGCCAACTTCCCGCGTTCGTTCAGTGACACTGACCAACATGATATTCATAATGCCTATGCCCCCCACTAACAAGGAAACCCCGGCAATAGCTCCCAATACCATCGTCATAATACCCATCACATTGGTCGCCGCATCCACGATCTCGGTTTGAGAACGCACATTAAAATCATCATCTTCATCCTCTTTCAAACGATGCTGACTACGCAACAAACGCCCAATCTGTTCCTGCGCTGCCACCATTTCCTCGGGTGAAACAGCACTGGCCATGATCATGCCCACGTCTTTACCATTACTCATCCGGTAAAGCACCGTGGAAGAAGGAGCCAGAATCGTATCGTCTTGATCCGACCCCATCATGTTCTGCCCTTTCTCCTGCAATACACCGATCACAATAAAAGGGATGTTGCGAATGCGAATCTTTTGACCCACTGGATTTGACTCGGCGAAAAGTTCTGTGGCGACACTTTTTCCCAGCACCGCCACCTTGGAACGGGACAATACATCCCGTTGCGTAAAAAAGGCACCATTCTCCAAAGGCCAATCGCGGATCTCCAGATAATTGGGCGATACACCCATGATCGAAGTGGACCAGTTCTTCCCGCCAGCCACGACCTGCGCACCAGCGCGGATAATAGGAGATACATTCAATAGTAATGTACCTTCCGATTCCAGTTTCTTTACATCTGCCATGTCCAGGTTATTGGAACTGGAAGCACCACGACTCACTCCACCCACTTGTCGGGAACCGGGAACAATAATCAAGAGATTGGTACCCAGAGAAGATATCTGGCCTTGAATAGCAGCAGTGGCGCCCTGCCCAACAGAAACCAACGCGATCACGGCACCCACACCAATGATAATACCGAGCATGGTCAATAAACTACGCATCCTATTTTTTAAGATACTACGAAACGCGACTTTAATTAGATTCTTCCATTTCATGAGACTTCTCCTTTTTCATGCCGGGCATTCTCCAGATGCAAGTCACGCAAATCATCCGCCGCAGAACGAACATCCTTGTTTATTTCATCCCTGACAATCAAACCGTCCCGTAACATAATGAGCCGTTTGGCATAAGTCGCGATATCGCGTTCATGGGTAACCAGAACAATAGTAATCCCCTCGCGATTCAACTCCTGAAATACCGAGATCACCTCGACAGAAGTCACACTGTCCAAGTTTCCCGTCGGTTCATCTGCCAGGATAATGGCCGGTTGATTAACCAGGGCACGGGCAATGGCCACCCGTTGTTGTTGACCGCCAGACAGACGGTTCGGTTCATGATCCAGACGATCACCCAGCCCCACCCGTTCCAAAGCATCAATCGCTTTACGGTGCGGGTCTTTAATCCGCCCACGACGATCATAAAGTAGTGGCAATTCCACATTCTCCAGAGCAGAAGTTCGGGCCAACAAGTTAAAACCCTGGAAAACAAACCCGATCTTCTGGTTCCGAATATCTGCCAATTGTCGTTTATCCAATTTATCGACCTGCACACCATCCAGAGAATAACTTCCCTCCGTGGCATAATCCAAACAGCCGATAAGATTCATCAGGGTGGACTTGCCGGAGCCAGAAGCGCCCATGACAGCCACAAACTCGCCTGACGCTACCTTAAAATCCACACCGCGCAGAGCATGGACTTCCATATCCCCCATGCGGTACACCTTTTTTATTCCTTTTAATTCAATAGTTTCCATTTTTTACCCTATTTTTTTGGTACATTCTCTTTGTATCTACCTTGTCCGGGTTTTTCTTGTTATATTCTAGGCCCATGTGCGCCGCCGCCACCGCCACCGCTGCCGCTACGAGTGCCACCCGGCCTGGGGATAGAAAAGCCTTTTTCCGTGGGTTTTAATTTATCAGCAGTCGCATAAAAAATAATCACTTGCAAACCCTCGTGCAGTTCCTTACTTTTTAAAATTTCAGTCATATTGCCATCACTCGCTCCTTTCGCAAAGAAGACGATAGTAGGCACGCCATTTTTATCCAAGTAATAGACTCGTCCCGAATTAACATGCATTTTTTTCCCGTTCAAACCACCCAAACTGCCCCGCCCATTATTTGCGGATTTCTCCTCTTTGACCCGGTCCTGTACTTTTTCTTTCGTTGTTTCAGTCATCTCCAATTTATACTTGGCCACTACATCTGCCGGGGGCACAAAATTAAGCGCGGCATTAGGAACCAGCAAAACATTCTTGCGTTCTTCCACCAAAAAATCCACCGTGGCAGTCATGCCCGGTAACAACAGTTTTTTTTCATTACTGGCATCCACTACCACCGTATAGTTCACCACGTTTTGCAACACGGTTGGGTTGAGACGAATTTGACGTACCTTGCCATAAAACGTTTCATCGGGGTAGGCTTGCACGGTGAACCGCACCGTCTGTTCTTCCTTGATTTGGCCGATATCACTTTCATCCACTGCCGTTTCGATCTGCATTTTTGTCAGGTCTTTAGCAATGACAAAGAGTTTAGGTGCTTGAAAGCTAGCCGCGATAGTTTGCCCTGGTTCCACTGTTCGTTCAATCACTGTACCGTCGATCGGTGAGAGGATATCGGTGTATTTCAACTGGGTTTGCGCGCGACTCAGCGTAGCTTCCGCAGATCTAATGGCAGCCGCTGCCGTTTCCGCGTTCGTTTGCGTCACCAGGAATTCCATTTCCGAGAGGTGGCCCCGTTCGAAGAGTGGGCGGTTCCGTGTCAGTTCTGCTTTGGCTTGGTGGTATTGCGCTTTGGCCCGTGATAATCCCGAAGCCGCATCTTTCACAGAGGAAGCAAAAAGAGTTTTATCCAGTACAGCCAACATTTGTCCAGCTTTAACAGGACTATTATAATCAGCATTCACCTTGACAACCAACCCAGAAACCTGGGAACCCACACTAACAGTACCCACGGCACTGAGTGTACCAGTACAAGAGACGATATTTTCCAAGTCACCTCTTTTTATCGCTTCCAGTTTGAATTGGCCTTCCTGTTTTCCATTGGCTCCGGCAGTAAAAAACCACACCACGGCAGCAATGAGAACAATAATCGCTATAATAATAATAATTTTTTTCTTATTCATGGTATTCTCCTAGTTCTTATTTATTTAAATAGGCCATCATCGCTTGGCTATCGCCGCGGTAAAAAGCAACGGCGATACCACGGAGCAACAGGTTAAATCTGGCAGTGACCCGATTATAGCTGGATTGCAGATAAGTGGCCCGGACCTGGGTTAATTCAGTCATAGTAGCGGCATTCACATTGTATCGTTCTTGAATGCTTTCCAGTGCGGATGTCGAATATTTTAATTGGTTTTCAGCCACATCCATTTGTTTTCCAGCCGTGCCGTAATCTTCAATGGCTTGTTGTACTTCCACGGATACTTGGCGCGTCAGTTTCTCCATTTCCAAGTGCTGGTTTTCCAGGTTAATAATAGCCGACGCGACATTGTAGCGCGTGCGAAATTTATCGAACACAGGAATAGAGAGAGACAAGCCAAAGTGGCCGGAGAGATTATTATCGAACAATTGATGGGAAAAATTAGCGCTTTTATTCATATCCGAGTAACTGCTACCCAGACCAGCAAAGAGCGATAATTTCGGCCAGTAACCCGAACGGGCCACTTTTATTTCTTTGCCTGCGGCTTGGATTAGCAGGTTTTGAGCCGTGATATCCGTGCGGTTTTGCAATGCCTCTTTTACCAGGGCGTCCTTATCCAATTCGGCCACCAGGGCAGTGAGCGTATCTAAGCCCGGGTCGACCACATTATAGTTGATGTTTGGTTGTAGGCCCAGGAATTGCAGCAATTGCAGTTTAAAAACATTGTAATTGCGTTCTGCTTCCAGCAGCCGGTATTCCGCTTGGGAGATTTCCGCGTTTTGCTGGTAGAAATCTGTTACTGGGCGTCTGCCAGACTTATAGAAGTCTTCTACTTGGCCCAGTAGTTGTTGTTGGGCTTTCAGGTTTCCCTGTTCCACCGTGATCAGTTCTTGGGCCGTGACCACGCCGATGAAGCGACTGATGGCTTCAAAAATAATCGCTTGTCGTGTTCGTTCCAGGTTTTTATTAATGGCTTGCAGTTCCAGTTTGGATTGTTGCAACGATGCAATGTCGTAGAAGCCATTAAAGAGGTTAAAAGTAGAATCGGCGCTGATACTTACCGAGCCACTGTGTCCGGCATCATATTGACCTGAGCTTGAATTGAGCGATTTATCATAGCTTTCAGTAGCGCGACCGCTGGCATTCAAATCGGGATAGAAATTTGCTTTGGCGCGTTGTACACCGATCTTTCCCAGAGCGATTTGGTTGGTCGATTGTTTCAGGGAGAGATTGGATTCCAGGGCCAAGTTAATCGCTTGGCCCAGAGTGAGGGTTTTAATCTCTGACTCTGTGGCCTGGACCATTAGGACCGGCAAAAGAAGTAGCGGCAATAAGAACCGGATGGACATGAAGTGTAAAACTTTTCTATACATGAATCCTCCATATTATTTTATATTCATCATATATATTGATCGTATATAATCATTATACGTAATTAATATAAACAAAGATATGGGTTACAACCTTGCAAAAATTTTTTTTTAAAGTAGAAGCGGCATCCCTGCCACTTTTTTTTATTCCCATTGCATTAAAGAGGTAGGATGAGACTTGTTCATTCAGCCGCAAAGAGGAAGAGAAAGTATCTGAACCGTGATTCGTGGGATTAAAGGATGACCAGGATGTTTAAATCAGATGCCAAGCAATCTTTTCCTGGGAACGTCGGTGATTCCGTCCATATTTTATTGTGCCCTCGTATATTTTCCTTATTTAGGGGGTCATTTATATGCCTCGTTTTCTTTTTTAATCATCCTTCCCCCATACAATTCCTGCATTCCAACATACCATCCCCTTTTTTTTGCAGTAGACAGTTGATGAACGTCCAGAAACTGAACTGTAAAATAATAGAATTTTTTAGAGTAGGTAGAAATACTCTTTTTTTCCAAAGGGGATTGACTTTCAATCAATAAATATGGTAAAAGATTAATATAGCAGAAATAATAATCACTAAACGGAGGTATATATAATGACTGAAAGAATCAATGATAGATTAGATTTACTGTTACTTTCACTTGATGCCCATAAGGCAGAATACCTTGAGCATTCTGACAACTGGAAAAACCTTGAAACAAAAGCCCAGGGAGCAGTCGCAATTGCAGGAATCTTCTTGGCTGTCCTTTTTTCTTGGGTTCACGACATTCCCCAAAACTATTCATGTTTAGAATACTTCCTACTGATAGCCAGCATTGTATTACTAGTTTCAAGTGTAATTTGTGCTATACTTGGGTTAAAAATTCGAAAAGTATGCTTTCCACCGATTGGTAGCATGGATGGAGACATAACAATTGATATCCTTAGCATAGAAGACAAAAAAGAATTTAAAGAAAGGATACCAGCTTTTCTAAACGACCAAATTCATGTGTGGGATGAAACCAATAAAGACATACAAAATAACAACGAACGAAAGGCAAAATACATAGAGGTGTCCCAAATCACTATCATGGCAGCAGCTTGTGTAGTTGCATTATTATCAATTATTGCGGTAATACTATAGTAACCATTCTATTCAGATGTATCGTGGGGGTCGAAATGATAAATTAAGAGAAACACTATAAAAAATCATTTTTAAAAAGGCAAAATAAAACTTTGACAATACGACATTACATAGAAGGAGAAAAAATGAAATGCATTAAGATTCTTAGCAATGGAGAACGATGTTCTCAGGAGACTCTTGCAGGCAGTAATTACTGCACTATTCACAAACCATATCCAGGTAGAAATCCTAAGGTTAGTTATAGGCTTTCAAGAAGAAATGCTTTAACACTGAGGCGAACCAGGAAAACATCTCGCTATTCATAAAGCAATGTCATAAACAAATAAGAAATGTTTGGTACATAAAAAGGTTATACCTCAATCTAAATTAAAAAATAGTGTGGTTTGATTTGGTGCGCAGCAAAAGGGGAATAATGCGAAAATCGGATAGTATTTGAGGAAAACATAGAATGCAAAACCGCCAAATTTATCTGGCTGCGCATCCTTTCACAATCTCCTCCCCAGTCACATAATAATTAAAATACCCCGTGTCCTGCAATGCCTGATCCGGGCCATATTTACTGATCAATGCCTTTTCCAAAGTAAACCCACGGGGGATTTCCATGGCGGCACATTTCTTTTCCATTTCTGGGATGATGGATGGGGAGATCGGTCCATTATAGAATTTTATTTCACAGGCCACAATCACCTTGTCGGTTCGTTTATATACCAAATCCAACTGGAACCCCTCTTGCCCGGATTTAAAATACGGAGCAGCCAACAACATCTCCTCTTTAAACCCCATCAACCCGGCCAAATAAGTGGAATATTTCAAACAGAACCGTTCAAAAGCAAAACCCAACCATACGTCCAAGCTTTCTGCGGAAACCTTTTCAAATAACCGGGTTTGACCGCCCGTCTGAATCAACCGGGTATTGGGTTCCATGTATTTGAAATAAAAAGCCAGAAACTCATCGCCTATCCGGTACTTTCTAAACTTGGAATTCCAACCTTTGTCCAAGGAAATAAAAAAATCCACCAATTCGGCATCTATCAATAACTCTATGGCAGCACGCAATGAACCACCGGACTTTTTGGCTGTCTTTTCGGCGATATCCTTAAAGGTTAACAACTTTCCCTTTAAAACCGAAACGATTTTGAGATAGGTTTCCACCTCTTTGAATTGGCTATAAAAAATCTTATCGATTTCATTGAGTAACAAGCCATTTTTGGAAAAGCAGAGGGTATTGATATTTTGATTGAAGGAACGGTTCAAATTAATCTCTTCCAGATACCTGGGCACCCCACCCAAAACCAATAGATACTTGAGTATCTCTTCGTTACTGCGTTTATTTCCAAAAAATTTGGCGGCTTCATCGGGCCACAGTCCTTTCAGAAGTATTTCCAGGGTGATCCGGCCATACAACGCCTTGGAATGAATGATTCGCTTGACCATAAAAGAGGCAATGGAACCACAAAGAATCAGGACGACATTCATATTCTTCCAGAAATTATCCCAGAAATATTTGATGATACTGATCATCCTGTCTCGACGAACGGCCATCCATTGGATTTCATCAAAAAAAAGCACCAGCTTTTTCTGGCGATTTTTGTTATCCACCAACCTTTCGGTCAGGTATTGGAATAACCCGTGCCAGGAATCAAAATCAATTTTATCCAGAAAGGAATCATCGACATAATTGCCCAGTATTTTGGCAAAAGTGGTCATTTGCCCCTTGGTATTTTCCCCTTCAATGCCTTCAAACTTATAGAAGAATTCCTTATCCTCGGCAAATTTCTCCACCAGACTACTTTTGCCGATGCGCCGTCTCCCATAAATAGCGACCAGCTCGCTTTTATTGGTATTATATTTATCCTGAAGCTGTTGCAACTCATACGTTCTTCCTATAAACATCATCGACCTCTATTGCTGTGGGTTTTCAACGATTTCAAAATTTTATTATCCAACCTTCCCCAATAAAAGTCAAGAATCCGCCACTTAAAATATTATTTTTAACCAGCGGATAGCTTGAAAATGAAGATCAAAGCGGATTCTTATTAAATCAGCTTAAAACTTTCAAATGTGTGGCGATTTTTTTTGGGGAACGAGGGCTTTAGGATTAAAGAGGTTCAAAATTTAGACCTCTAACCATGGAGGATTTTTCCCTGATTCCATTTTAGGCTAAAGGGTACAGTAAAAAAAAGGTTTCAACCAGAAGACATGGAAAAAATCCTACCACGACTTTATTTTTGTTGACAACTGCCTGCAAAATACGTATACTATATAATTATATGCAATCAGGAGGGTCATTATGGGTCAGGTGACAATTTTCTTGGATGCCGAAATTGAAAGAAGAATGCGTGATGTGGTGAAGTCTTACCATTTATCGGAAAGCAAATGGATTGAAAATCTCATCAAAAAAATATCAAAAAAAGCTGGCCTGAATCGGTTATTCAATTAGCAGGTGCATGGAAAGACCTGCCCACGACAGAAGAAATAAGACGAACCGAAGGCACGGATACGCCACGTGAAGAATTCTAATGTTCGTTCTGGATACCAATTCGATAATCTATTATTTCAAAGGTCTTGGGAATGTGGCGCAGAACCTTTTGGCCAGAAAGAAGCAGAGTCTGCGGCTCGTATTCGGGAACAACTGGAAAAAAAGGGAACACCAATTGGACCGTATGATATTTTAATTGGCGGTACAGCATTATGTATTCACGCAACTCTGGTCACACACAATTTGAAAGAATTTAAACGTATCAAGGATTTACACGTTATTGATTGGTATTAAGGAAAAAAGAAAAATATGGAAGGGGATGTGGGAATGCTTGGAAAATGGCTCTGGAAAATTCAATAGATCACCAACCAGCGATTCCTTTTGGCTTTTTTTTGATTGGACGAGATACATAAAAATTGGGCCACTTGATTTCTCAGGCTATGGAATTTATTGTGGGGTTCCTTTTTCCTTATTTGGTACCCTGCCAGATTAGGGCGGGGACGCCCGCGTTCCCGGCATTCCTACACTACACCTGTGCATCATGCTGAATTCTTTAATTTTTTCGCTTATTAAAGCGGCGGGACGCCGCTTCTACTACTGTCCTTCACAATCTCCTCCCAGTCACATAATAATGTAAGCGCTTAGGGAACCACACCTTTTTTTTTCTTTTAGATGGAGTAAAATATCCCCATAACTGAATTTGCGGAGATATTTTATGCATGAATCGCAAAAATCAACGGGTTTAAGCCTGAGCGAAAAGCCAAATCTCGGCAGTTACGGAAAACCTTACACCAAAACCAATGATTAGTGTGCTCATTTGTAAATAAATTCCCCGATTTTCCGGAAATTTTGCCCTCCAGCCTGATTCGCAAGTGAATTAGGGTCAGTGATGACTGAATTAGAGTCAAAAAAGTGCAAATAGGGTAAACGATGACCGATTTTCATGTAAATTTTTCCTCAAAGGGTCAACGATGACCCTCGGAGGGACATCGTTGACTGATTTAGATAGAATTCAGTGCAAATTCGTATCATTTTGAGCGATTTTCAGTCATGGATGACCGATGGCGGACAATTTTGTCCAACAAGGGACAATGATGAGTGATTTTCAGTCGTGGATGACCGATGGGCGGAAAAAATGATACTATTAGGCTTGGCAATGCTTTTATTCGCTTTTCGACGATTAAATATAGTTTATGTTCAGAATCCAAATAAGTAGACGCGACATCCCAAGCGCATTATTTTAATTCACCGCCCATCAATGCGACAGGGATGTCGCGTCTACTATATTTGATAGACACATTTCTCTGACTTGACAATGGGAGCGATGATGCTATAATAATAATAATAAATAAAAATATGGAGTTAAAGAATGAAGAAAATTTGGCAGAACATTTTTATTATTATAGTCATTGGAAGTGTATTGGCGGGATGCAATAATATTGTTTCCCAAACCCCAATCGCCAAGCCACCAACACCACCGGAAGATATGGAAACAGCCTTGAAAATTCTTTTTATCGGGAACAGTCTCACCTATGTAAACGATTTACCGGGTATGTTTCGGGAGTTGAGCCATGTGGCCGGGAAGGAGTTTTTTGTCGATGAAAAAACAATAGGCGGTGCCAAGCTTGAACTGCTCAGCGAAAATCAAGGGGTCTTAAACAAGATCAGAGAGAAAAAATGGGATTATATCATCCTCCAATCAGATGATATCACGGCTTTCCCGGACATGTACCACATCGAAATCGCCACGCTCAACAGGTTCAAAAACATTATCTACGCGAATAATCCCACCACGAGGATACTATACTTCATGGTGTGGGGATTACAAGACGGGGTTACGCTCCGCGAGGTTAACGGGGAAATGGTTTATTATTCTTACTGGAAGTACATGGAGAAAATTTATACGGGGACGGTTCACATCGCAAAAGAAACGGAATTACAGATTGCCCCGGTAGGTTGGGTGTGGTATGAACTGCTGAAAAATAAACCCGAAACCATATTGTTTGCGGCTGACAAAGCACACCCGGCATTGCGGGGTTCATATATTGGAGCATGCGTGTTTTATGCGGTAATATTCGGTGAGAGTGCGGAAGGACTGGCATATTACAGCGACATACCGGCTGCTGAGGCCACATATTTGCAGGCTCTTTCATCTGTCACGGTACTGGATAACCTAGAACTCTGGCAAATCCGCTCACAAACGTAAAAGCAGTAAATGCCGGGTTTGACGTCCGCATCCTGCCATTTCCCAGCCGGATCCGGAATGAATGGCGGAGCAAAAGGACGCCAAACCCGACGAGAGATTTAAACTACATGATGAAGCCCTATTCTTTTCTCCGGGTGAATGGGACTTAATCATTAATGCAGAAACCTCTCCGCTTACAATAACCTTACGGCTTTACACTTACATCTCCTCTTTGGGTGTGAACTCCTGGCCCGAGGTATTTTCTTTATAGGCAATTACGCCCGCTATAACACCAACAATACCGGACAGGCCGATAAGTACACCCCATAAAACGGGAGAGGCTTCTTTTATAAATGGACTAACCCCAAGACCAATGGCAAAACTAAACGCCACGGTAGATATACAATGCCACCGTGAAATCTTTTTCGCCGGCTCATCCGCACCTATGGTCACATTGGTATTCTCGGGTGTCGATTTTCCAAAAGACGCAAAGCCCAGATTATCAGGCAAGCTTAAAAATACCAGTTCCCATTTTCTTGCCTTTCCAAGGGGATAGGAAGCCATGGCAACACTTGGAGATGATTGAGATATAGGAGCGGGATACAATACGGTAGCATTTAAAGGCACATCGTCCACCTCCAACGCCACAACTTCCATGGGTGGGAAAGTACCGGACAGAGTAAATGTGATTTCATTAAAAGGCAGAATTGGACTGCCAGCTACGGAGGTGCCATTCACCTTGACATGCAGTGCTTTTTGCCCAAACTGTTCTCCTAACTTGTTTTTAATCGTTACGTTAATCATGTTTAAACCTCCCTTAATTAAGATATATTTTATTTGCTCCCCGGCGGCTATTTCTTGCTTCCGGTCCGCCGGAGGATTTAACTCTTTTATAAACTCTATTATGGCATAAAAATAAATTGGAGATTATAACTGAGGTTGCAAAAAGCGATAAATATCGTTCCAAATTAAAAAAAAGCTTTTTTTTACGCCACATTCAACGATCAGAACCAGAATATTAAGAAAAAAACATTATGAAAAATGTTCCTGGCCCCCGGCATCAAAAGAAGCGGGAAACTCGGAGGGCAAGCGGTGAAATTTTTCTTTAAAGCACTTGGTAAAATACGCCCGGCTGGTAAACCCAACCTCAAACGCGACCTCAGTCACAGAGCCAAAATTGGTCTTAAACAACTGCGCGGCACGCTTGAGGCGATAAGAACGAATATAATCGGTTGGTGTCTCGCCACATAAAGCAAGTATTTTACGGTACACGGTGGTACGACTCATATCCAAACGACGACTCAAATCCTCGACATTAAAATCAGGTTCGGACAGATTCTTTTCAATCACACGCTGCACATCGGCTAAGAACTGGGAGTCGATTTTGGAAATTTTCATCTGGGAGGGCTGCATCACCATCTCACGGTTCATATTCTGCTGCAATTGGCGGCGCAATTCAATGAGATTCTTGACCCGCGCACACAGGACACGGGTATTAAAAGGCTTGGTTATATAATCGTCGGCCCCGATTTCCAAACCCTGCAAAATACTGGCCTCGGAAGTTTTGGCAGTCAGCATCACGACTGGGATGTGACTGGTAGTAATATCGTTTTTAATGACCCGCAACAGTTCATAACCATCGACTTCGGGCATCATGATATCACTGATAATGAGATCAGGAACAATGGATTTGGCTTTTTCTATGCCCTCGCGTCCATCTTTGGCTTCTTCGACAATGTACCCGGAACCGAGGGAAGACCGGATATAATAACGGAGATCATCATTATCCTCGACGATGAGAATAATATCTTTATATTCTTTACCCTGGTTTTGCGATTCATCAATGGCCGCGCTCTTCAGGTCGTCGAAACGTTCATCACCGATCTCCAACAGGGACTGAGTTGCAGTAGCCCGCGTTAAGACTTCAGTCAGATTAAATTCCGGCCTGTCCGCTAGTGTATTTATTGTATTTATGGTATTTATTATATCTATGGTGTTTTCGGCGGTGTTGACATGCATCAGTTCGGTGGGGACCAAGTGGGTGTTTCCTAAAGGTAAACGCACGAAAAAAACACTGCCGCTGTTCTGGCCCATTTCATCTCCGGTGCTGCTGCACACGGTAATCTCACCCTGATGGAGTTCCACGAGTTCTTTGGTGAGGGACAATCCAATACCAGACCCTTTCTGGCGATGTTCCCGGGTGGTGGTGCCCTGGTAAAAACGATCAAAGATATGTTCCAATTGATCGGAAGGAATGCCAGTGCCAGTGTCGGCAACGGATATGTCTACATACGGCGCGGGTTCAGACGAAGGGTTTATGATGGGCAAAGAGACAGAAACAATAATTTTTCCGCCTGGAGCAGTAAATTTAAGGGCATTGGACAATAAATTGAGCATTATTTTTTCCATCTTCTCCACATCGAAAAAGATAGGAATAGATTCTTTTTCAGCAGTGAAAACCAATTCGACTTGCTGTCGTTGGGCGATCAACTGAAAAGCTTCAAGCAGCGCTTTTAAAAATACAGGCAGGTCTCGTAGTTCTGCCTGTAATTTCATTTTCCCGCTTTCTAATTTAGCCAAGTCCAGGAGTTGATTGATCAACCCCAGCAATCGTTGGGCATTACGGTAGGCGAGGTCCATTTGTTTGATAGTGGTTTGATCGGAAGTTTGCGCACGCATTTGATCCAATGGTCCCATGATCAAACTGAGGGGGGTACGAAACTCATGGGAGATGTTGGCAAAAAAACGGGATTTGACATTGTCCATCTCTTTGAGTTGCTCGGATTGTTCTTGTAAGAGTTCGGTCTTATGTTGCAATTGGATATTGGCGTCATTGATCTGGCGGGTGCGATCTTCCACGACGCGTTCGAGTCGTTGGGTTTCTTTTACCAATTTGGCAGAACGCCATTTGACCAGGAGATAAATCAGTCCAAAAGCAACCATAACATAAACAACAAAAGCCCACCACGTTAAATAAAAGGGGGGTAATATTCTAAACGAAAATGAGTCTTCACGACTGAGGTCACCATAGATATCTTTGGCTTGGACACGAAACGTATACTTCCCAGCATCGAGGTTAGTATAACTCTTATACGTGGCATCGCTCCATGAGGACCACGACTCGTCAAAACCTTGCATCAGATACCGGAACAACACTTTCCCACTGCCCACAAAAAAAGGAGCTGCCACATCAAAACGCAGGTTCCGGTTCTTGTATTGCAGAATAGGCACATGGGATGGCACGAACTGGTTGGATTTGAATCCGCCGTAAAAAAGATCACGGTCTTTGATGGTGACTTCGCGCACCAATGCGGAAAATGCAGGATTTTTATCTCTGAACACCCCACTATCATAACATACCAGACCATCGGAAAGGCCGAACCATATTTTTTCTTGGTCGGGGTAAATAGTGTTTACCTGGCTGTCGCGAACCATGGGAAAAACAACGGGGTAAACCTTCAATGTGTGGCTCGTGGAGTTCATGGCTAAAAAATTCTCTAACTCCGAATGAAACCAGATATGTCCGTTCCTATCTTGTGCCAATCTGAAGAGATTGCGGGAGCCATCGCAGAAGTTTTTTCCCAGGGTAAGGTCAGGGATAAAGGAATGGGAGGTAGTATTGAAGCGATAGAGGCCAAGAGGAGTGGCAAAAACAATGTGGCCTGCAACTTGCGCGCTATGAATTTCGCCCTTGGGTAGCCCGTGATTTTCCCCGTAGTGGAGTAAACGCGGAGGAAGGGTTCCCGTGGCTCCGCCGCATTCGACTTTTAAGACACCGATCAATGTACCCAGCCACAAAGCACCGTTGTTGTCTTCCACCATGGAGCGAATACCGGTTTGTTGGCAATCCAAGGTAAATTCCTTGGTCCAGCTTTTTTTTTCAGATCGTAGGGCGATTACATTGTTATCGGTAGCCACCCAGACACGATTGGGAAAAGATGTGGAAGCAGATAAAACATAGGGTTGGATATCGCGTATCACTGGAGCGACGCGAGCGTCATCCCACACTTGGACAACGGCTTCAGTTGTAGCGACTAACAATGAATCTTCCAATGGCAGCAAACTCCACACGCTCCCATTGATCCCCGGTACGGAACGGAACCGGCTGGGAAGACCAGGAGCTTGGCATTCAAGATAATGTAAACCAGTGGTAGACCCCACATACAATCTTTCTTTATGACGGGCCAGGGAAAGAATCAAGCCGGTTAAGCCGCGGGATTGATCGAAGAAATAAACAGGGGAGGTGTAATCGATTCTGGCGATCCCGTTATTCAGTCCCAACCACAGGTTACCGCTTGAATCTTCCAAAATGTATTTTACATTGTCATCGGCCAGCCCGGAGGTTTCGTGGGTGAATATTGTTTTCAAGCGGCCATTGCTATCAAAAACGACGACTCCGCCTTTGAGGGTGGCGGCTGCAAAATCACCATTTGTAAGCCGGATGCAATAGGAAAGCATATTGTCCCGCAAATAGTTATCGGCCTCGGTAGGAAAGGGCAGGATAGTAGTACCGTCATAGATATAAAATCCTTTATCGCGGATTCCCAGCAGCAGTTTGTGATCATCACGGGGAAGGGCCATAATAATCCGTTCTTGGGAGAAGGGTTCAGTGCCGGGCAATTGTCGTAACGTCGTCCCGTTGCATGCCATGATGCCCAAATTGCCTTGTTGGAGATAACAGTTCCCCTGCCAAGAGAAAACGGTTTTGATTTTATTTTTACTGCCGCCCATGTCCCAGACTGTAAATTTGCCGTTATACCAGCGGAACAATTTATCGGTGGTCCTGAACCAAACGCCTTGGGAAGTGCAATGGGTTTGAAATACATCGGTAAAATTGCGGTCTTTTTCAGCCAGTTGGGGCATGAGGCTGATGTATTGTAAAAATCCCGCTGAATCTGGTTCCAGGTAGCCTATTTCATTCATGCCGCCGATATAAATGGTTCCGTTGCGGTCGTGGTCCATGGAGCGGATGGTTTTGTTAGGAATATGGATATAATCCCAGGAGACACCGTCGAATATAAGTAATACCGCTTGGTTACCGAAGTAAAGGATGCCCCGTTTATCTTGAAGAATGGCCCAGTTCTGGCTGGCGGCATGATACATTGTGGCAGGGTAGTTCGTGACATACTTAAAACCATCAAAATAACGATACCAATCGCTTGGAGCGGGTTCGCTGCCCCAACACCACAACGCGGAAAAAAGGAAAACCAGAAGAAGAAGACTATGTTTCTTATGCGTCATCTTTTATGATACCAGTGGGCTTTATTCTTTCAGCCAAATTTTTTATACCACACCCGGGGGAAAAAATCAAGAGGTAACAAGGGCATAAATAGGGACTGTAGAAAAAAATGTGAGGCAACAATCCCCTTTTCTGGGCTGGCTGGAATGCCTGTATTTAGCCCAATCATCAGGATGGTAGATCAGGAAAATTATTTCTGACCATTGCGGCAAAAGGCGAGTGGTCTTTTGCAGCTTCATTAATGAATTTCCGCGCGTTTATTATCAATTCTTCAATCTTTTGGTCCGTCATATTGAGACAGGAAAAAAGGGATCTTTTTTCTTCAATTGTCTTACTTTCAAGACTTGCTATCACACAATTATCACGAACATTGTTTAAATAATTACGCCGGTCTTCGAGTAGTTCTTTTCTATTAATACCAAAAGCAGAAAGCGACGTTTTCCCTTTTTCATCTCTATCGAAGCATACCTCTTCGCGGAAGCCGAGGTGTTTTTCTGGGTCATCCAAAGCTGGGTGGATCAGAAGTGGGAGTTCCTTTGCTATATCGTCATGGTGACTGATTGCTCTTTGGTCCTCATCCTTGACGGGGAAATAGTTCTTTTTATAGCTTGTATTACATATTTGGCAAGTAAAAAAAAGGTTATCCCAATCATAGGCTTTCCAATAATACCCGGGTTTTTTTATCTTGCCGTTCATTTTTTGCTGATAGCCCCCTTTGGGTCTGAAATGTTCGACATCGCCAAAGCCATTAGCGGTAAATTTAGCTTCGCAAAAACAACATTTTTGGAATTGTTCTGCTTTCAACTGCTCTTTGACAGTTTTGTGGCCATATATATTACTTTGAATATCAAATTTCTTTTCACCTGTTTGATAGGCTTCTGGGTCTTGGTCGTATAAGGTGTTGTTGGAATCTTTTTCTGCCACTCCGTTAGTGGTAAGTATCAGAGGAGGATTGTCGGATTTCTTGATTTTAATCATTACTTTTTTTTCGTTGCTATGGTTTGCTATTATCTCGTTGACTGATTTTCTTGGCGATTTCTTTGATCAGATAATCTGCTGCGATTTCCTCTTTGGTATCTCCAAAAGGCACAGCGCCCAATGTACTCTCTAACTCTGCCAATCTCAAGTTATCCCCTTGATTCAATTTCCTTTTTGACAAAATACGAGTACGTTCATCCATTACATTTTGTGTTTCTCTGGAACGAACACTATCCAAACCAAACAAATCACTGGTCAAAATCTGGTCCACCCTCCAGTTTTCCACTGAAACGGGATTGTTATCAATGACAATATTCTTCCCGTCTCTTTTTAACAAAACCATGTTGGCACCCACGGCAGATTGAACCATAATTGGACTGTGAGCAGTGACAATAAACTGGGTATTGGGAAATTTCTGGGTCAGATAATCAATAATGGTGCGCTGCCATTTGGGATGTAAATGCAAATCGATTTCATCCACCAGTAATACAGCGGGTTCCTCCAAGGGGTTTTCGCTATCCGGGTAACGGTCGAACAAGCTCGCAGCAAAATCCACTATCCATGACAGCATGGTACGATAGCCCAAACTTAATTCCTTCATCCCCACCCATCCAGAAGGCGTTTCAAACATAACCTTGGTGGAATAGTTTCCAACCCGGTAATCAATATTCGTTACCCCCGGCAGTAAATGCAGAATGATTTCTTCCACCTGTTTCTTATAGCTTAAGTATTTGGGGTCTTTTGAAAAAATGTAATCGGCTTGCAAAAGCCATTCTTCAACATTGATCAATGGAGCGTCATCATCGAATAAACTGCGGGTAGTGAATTCTTTTTTTTCCGTGGAGATTATAGGAGAACTCATGCGTCGAGCAGCACCATAACCATGGCAGATAAAGTTCAACTCCTTAAAAAGGGGCTCAGAACCAACAACCGTGCTGTAAGAATGGACAGCTTGAGTCAGTTCATTAGAAGATGATTTTCCAGAAATCAAGCCCTCAGAATAATTCCTGTTGACCGTGATAAACTTTTTTTCTTTTTCTGTGAACTTCCAATCCACAGCAAAGTGGGCCTCAATAAGTGAACTCAATTGGCCTTCTTTTTTAAATCTCCAATTAAGCGTTGGAATCCGAAAGATCATGCTATCCGGCTCATTTATACTATAAGGAGAAATTCCAGCCAAACATCTTAACAGCGTTGTTTTACCAACCCCATTATCACCAATAATCACTGTCCAACGGGCAGGTTCCCCTTTTCCATTGGACAGATCCAAGCTTTGTGGAATTCCAAAGCATGCGACATTCTCAACCTTTAAAGAAAGGAAATAACATGCCCGTTTATTTGTTATCACGTTTTTCATGACACCAGTATAATAATTTTCAGCATTAATGTCAATCCAATCCCATACATATTTTTTTCCCAAATCGACAAGATATCCCCATTTTTTAAGCATAAAACACTGTTCACTTTTTATTGTATGAGATTACCATGGGCAAACTCGAATAAAAATGTTCTTAATAAGGAGTATATTTTCCGCATCACGGAGTAATTTATCCCTGTCACGGAGTAATTCTTCCGTATCGCGGAGTGAATTGTCCCTATCGCGGAAGTATTCGTCCCTATCGTGGTAGTTTTTGTCCTTAATAAGGATAAAATATCCCTAACGCGGAAGATTATCTCCTCATCGTGGAGTGAATTGTCCTTGATACGGTAAACAATCTCCGCAATACGGTCAATTCCGTCCCTGTTACGGTAATAAATCTCCCTGTACCGCCTATTTCGGGAGATAACATTCACGAGGTGGACAATGTCGACCTAAATTGAACGTTTTTTTTTGTCCACTTAACCCATCATAGTCCACAACGATTTCAAAACTTTGGTATAGAATTTATACCCTCCCAAACAGTTGAAATATCTTAACTTTTAATGTATACTATTTACGGAAAGCTCCAGATAGAAGCTTCACCATGAAAAGAAACAATAAAACATTGCTCTATATCTAAATGTATTGGAGGATTACCCTGAATGACAGGCGAAACAAGTGTTGAGAAAATGCAAGTTAAAGGAAAAGCCATTGCCTCCATTCCCAAATTCGTTCAAAAAAATTTCGGCAAAGAGGGATACACCAATTGGCTCAATGCGATTTCCGCCGAAGCCCACAACATATTTATCCAACCCATTGAACAAAACGAATGGTACCCACTAAAAGAGACAATCATTCAACCTCTGGCCAATATCGCCCAACTGTTCTACCAATGGGATATCAAAAAAGCAGCCTGGGAATCGGGTCGATTCAGTGCAGACTTTGGGCTGGGCGGAGTTTATAAATTATTTGTAAAAGTTGGCTCGGTCAGTTTTTTCCTCAATAAAGTATCTGAATATATGGAATCATACTATCATGCGGCTAAATTCGAAGCAAGTGAAATCACCGAATCCAGTGCAAAACTCATCCTCACCCATTTCCCTGAAATCGACAATTCGGTGGAGTTCCGTATCGCTGGCTGGACAGAACGGTTCTTGGAGATTAACGGCTGCAAAAATATAAAAATCGAAATCCCTAAAGCCCTCTCTAACCGCAAACCCTGCACAGAATACGTGCTGTCATGGGAATAAACGCGACATATCCACCAGATTCACCGATACATTCATACTCTGCGGCACTAATTCTCGAAGCGACTCCGCCCGCACGATCTGCAAACACGCTGGCGATAATGTCCCACTGAAATTAATCTTAACCACACTATCTACAGCCAAACCAGCCAAAGAACTCTTGATCCAATCGACCAATACAGACGCCCGCCACTGCCCGGCTTGCACTTCTAATACTTTCATTGGCCTCGCAGGCAACCGGTTAAATTGCCACCCCTTCACTTTCCCACCAGGAAATCCTGCACCGGCCCTTTCTAATTCCAAGATCAAATACCCCTTCTCTTCATCCTTCTCTACAAACGAGGTTCGCTCAGTAGAACCGGGATAAAATACAGGCACAGCCACTGGTTGACCCCTCAAGTCCCGGGTTAATACCTGGAAGCGATGAATATGCCCGGATAATACGGCAGCTAACCCGCTTGGAAACTCCCGGATACGGACAACATCATTATTATCGCGAAACACATGCACCCGATTCCCCATCTGTATAGCTGACCCCTCCACACAATGATGAATACACAACACCACCGCATCACACGGCTTCTCCTGCCACCGCGTTTCCTGCAATGCGTGCAAAAAGTTCTGCCGCACATTATCCGCTACATAAGGAAACCCAGCCAATGCCAAAGTAAAACCCCCAACTTCAAGATAAAATGTCTTGGGCCGCACAAAAATATGAATGTTCGGATGAGAGGCCAATAAACGATACGGAATTTGCGACCGTTCATGGTTCCCCGGTACCAAATAAACAGGTACTCCCATCTGCGCTACTTTAAACAACGGTTCAAACGCCATCTGCACAAGCAATGGCGGCACTTTACTGCGAAACAAAATATCCCCACCATGAACCACCGCATCGACTTCGCCATTCAACGCCGGTAATAATGCCAGCTCAAACATCCTGAAAAAGTCCGGCCCTCGTCTACGCCGCTCAATGCGCGGCCTAAACGGATAATCAAACCCCAAATGAGTGTCAGATAAAAAAAGCAGCTTCACTCTTTGCCTCCGGCGGCCAAAACCCTTTTACAAAAGGGTTCTGGACTCCTAAAATTTTTCATTATTGGGAAATAATTAGAGCCAACGGAATAATTTGCGTAACTGCGGCTGTTGCAGGATGATGTTTGGGCCTAAACACAATTGCACTTTCCGATCAGTGGAAGAGGCGACCAAACGCCGCAGTTCCGTGGTCAACACTCGCAACCGATCATACGTAGCGATATTAAAAGAGTGCTGTCTGGCAGAAAAAGATTTGTGATAACCCGGTGGCACAGGCACGGCAATACAGGAATCCCAATCTTCCTGCCGACTCACAGCACCCTCTTGAAATAAAAGTAAACGCAAACGCTGTCCCGAAGTCTGTCCACTCTCCCAAACAAGCGAAGATTCACTCAAGCGACAAAACCAACACGACCGCCGCAATAAAGTAGCGCCATAACGTACAATACCCTCCATCATATGAACCACTGCCTCCGGCGTCCAAACCCGTTCTAATTCTACGACTTCAGTTTCATCCTCTATAACCCCTTCATCTTCAATTAATTCAGCAGATGCATTTGTGGCTGCCGCAAGTTCCATTTCCGCCAGTTTTTTTAAAAGCAACTGTTGACCCAATCTTTTTAAAGCAGTTAACATGGACGAACGAACACCACCCCACCGCGCTAAAGATGCACCATGAATCTGCCGGAACAAATCAACCCCCGCCCAAAAACAAACATTATCCGGTGCATATTCAGGCAGAATACCCAAAAGAGTGGCACAACTCTCAGTATCTTCCGTTTGACCGAAAATACATTCGCCTTTTAATAACGCATGAATAACGACAAAAGCAGAAAAAGAATGCACTGAAGGCAATGGTCCCAACGGATAAGTCACTCCAGCAGTAGCAGAACTCTGTTGTAAATCCCTGGAGAAAAAAGCAAGCTCCCGGTCTCGCAAGCGTAACGCGACATTATAAGGTGGCGCATAACTCTTGATTAAATCCGTTTCCAATAATGCAGCTTCCAATGCCGAACCGGTTACAGTCACTTCCAAACCCACCGCCTGGGAAAGCATTTCCATGGTAAGTCGTGATCTCGCACTGGCTTTCTTTTTGTGGAAGTAACTGTGGACCCGTTTTTTTAACGACGTGGCTTTGCCCACATAAAGGATATCCCCATTGGACCGCAACATCCGGTAAACACCTGGACGATCAGGCAAAACTGCACGAAGCGCAGAATCCATAGGAAACTGTGTGCCGCTACCAGAAACCACGCGGGGTGCTTCCAACCATCTCTGCAATTCATCAAACCCCAGGATTCCCTGTTCTGCTAACAGAGGCACTATATGCTGCCAAACAAAAGCAGTGGCCGCAACATGATGAGCAGAGCGACGCAATTCAGGCACACCATGACCAAAATACCCGGCAATCGCTCGTAATCCCTTGCCGGGTAAACCGGGCAATAACCGTCGCGCCAACTGATGCGTACAAATAATTTCAAAAGGAAACGGTTCACTGCCACCATACAGTAAATGCAGAAAACGAAGAAAACGTTCCTCATACTGGGCAAAATGAATCACTGTAGGACAGGATGGTTTAAATCCAGAAATAGTGGCCATTAATTCTTTCCATACTTCTATCAGAGGTTTCCCGGCTACAAGGTCCGCTGTTTTTAAACCCGTAATCCGGCTAACTTGTCGTGGCACTTCAATTTCAGCAGGTAACTGCACCAGATACGACTGAATCACTGCGGCCACTGTTTCCAAGGGTTGAGAAGCCTGCATACGAACCCAACCGATTTCTAATAAAGAACCGCTGGACGGATTGGCACCGGTAGCTTGGCAATCAAGAATCAACACATCTTGTTGAGATAAGAACATTTGTTATTTGCCTCTGGCGGCAGGGTCCTCGAACCTAACCTAAATCCGAATTATGAATTATGATTATAACACAAGTTTCCAGCCAACTCAAAGCGGAAAAAGGTATCTATTACTTGACAATAAAACCAAGATAGCTTATTATTGAAGCATGAATGAATTAGCCAAAGATAAATCGGCACAGACTCTGAAAATTGAACAAAGTAAGCTTTTACAGGACATCAGGAGTTTGATCACAATTGGCCGTTCCCTTGCGGTACAAAACATAAATCGGCTCCAAGTCATTACTAATTTTAAAATTGGGCATAGAATCGTTGAAGAAGAACAGCAAGGGGCTGCCCGAGCCGAATATGGAAAGCTCATTATTCCGGAACTTTCAGCACACCTGAAAACAGAATTCGGACGGGGATTCTCCCGGTCAAATTTAGAATATATGCGTAAATTTTACCTGACATACCAATCTCGGGTTTCTGGAATTTCCCAGACGACATCTGGGAAATCTAAATCGACACCAAAGCCGCTAACCCTGAAAGAAAATAACGTTTCACCTTTCTTACTAAGCTGGTCCCAATACGTATTTTTGATTTCTCTTGATAATGAAAATGAACGAGACTTTTATGAAATTGAAGCGGCTGAAAACAATTGGAGCCTAACGGAACTTCGACGTCAATTCGATTCCAGTTTATACGAACGTCTTGCTTTAAGCCGTGACAAAGCAAGCATCAAGGCGTTGTCAAAAAAGGGACAGGTTATTGCCAGGCCACGGGATATTTTAAAAGACCCCTATGTTCTTGAGTTCTTGGGCATTGACGAGAAAGCGCAATTCTCCGAAACAGATTTTGAGCGTGCCATTATTGACAAGATTGAACACTTTTTACTCGAACTTGGTAAGGGCTTCCTTTTTGAAGCTCGTCAAAAGCGATTTACCTTCAATGAAGAGCATTTTTTCGTTGACCTGGTTTTTTATAATCGGCTCTTACGCTCTTATGTTTTGATTGATCTGAAAATTGGTAAGTTGACGCACCAGAATCTTGGCCAAATGCAAATGTATGTCAACTACTTTGATCGTTACGTCAAAAGAGACGATGAAAATTCAACGATCGGAATTATTTTCTGTCGAAAAAAGAACGAGGCACTGGTAGAAATTACTTTACCAAAAGATACCAACATCCATGCTTCAGAATATCAGCTTTACTTACCGAGCAAGGATGAATTGCGTCGGAAACTGATGGACTGGACAACAGAACTCGTGTGAACAGTGATGGATAAATTGGTTTGGCACCAAATTCCTAATTTTTCCCGATTACCCTGTCCCTCCCATGAAAATACTGTTGGAAGTAGGAAGACAGAACAAAAACTGGAGCAGTGGCGCAGCCTCCAGCTCAACTACTAAATAAATGGGACGCTGTCCCCTGCCTCCGGCGGCCAAGGTCTACGAACTCTGCCTAAATCTGAAATATAATTATAACAGAAGTTTCCAGACAACTCAAACGGAAAAGAATCACCCAAATTTCCTGAACGTGACCAAAACATGACGATTGTTGGTTTTTAACATTTTAAGGCAGGGTTGCTGTGTTGCGACAGCCGGATGAATAAAAGATTATCCATTGTCGGTTGATGTCGGCACGGTTAATCATTTAGTGGGTGATATTTGTATGGCAGCGGCCAAGAGCGGCAGATGTGGCTGGTCTAGAATGTCAACCCGGCAAGTTCTTATGTATCACCTTTTGTTTGGTTACCATGACTGTATTTTAGTAGAAAAAGATTCGTGAATCAACAGAACACCAAACATTAGATACCTTATGTTTAGTGACTTGTGAACCTACTGGTCTGGCGCTTTCCTTAACCGGTGTGTTTTCCTGAATCCCGAAAGCGTCGGGGAAAAAATTTTTTTTTATGACTCAAGGGGGTTGACTTTCACTCAAAGAGTATAGTATAAATAAATTTACGGGGAAATACGGTTTTTACTCAAAGAAATTTTGGCATTACGCCCATTTAAATCAAGGAGGTTGATTATGAGCAACAACAAACAATATTATTACAATAAAGGTGAAGAAGACGGACCGAATGGTACATATAACCCCCCACATTCATCAGGCATCACTACTTTTGTTGATTCATTTATCTGCAGTAAAGATGAGCTTAATAGGCAACGCGAAGAAAAGGAAGCTTATGATATGGGATATGAAAACAGCAGAAAAAAGCGATAATATTCACTTTTTAACTTATTCGACTCTATTTTAAAGAGCAGTATTATATTGCCGTTTATAATAAGGGTGTCTTTTTTTACCGAAAAAAATTCTAAATCCAGTTCGGTGAGTGAGTAACGATGCAATACGAGCAACTAGATAGACTTATAGAAAATCTTGCAGATGCAGTTAAGAACGAAGATCCACAGAAGGGCTATTGGCGAGAACTATGGGCGTTGGTATCTCGCATTAGAGGAGAAGGTATTGTCAAAAGTTACATGAAAGAATAGGAGTTTAGAAGATGAGAATATTAATGATTCCTTGGGTCGTGGAAATATGTAAAAGGCGGAGCCTTTCCCACATTCCCACAACCCTTTTTGTTGCTAATATATCGAAAATAATTACCATGCGAGGGGGGGAGAGAAGCGCTAAACGCGCAAACCCCTCTTGTATGCGGACTTTGAGGTATATTAGTGGTAATAATTTGACATTACGGACTAAAGTTATAGGAGGAATTGATCAATGAATTGGACAGACTTTTTCACAGCAATAGTAGCATTATATGGTGCCGCTCTTTCAACTTACATTTTTGTTGTTGAAATTCGGAGTAAGAAGAGACAAATTTCTATTAAATTGTCTCATGCAGTAATCTTTTCAGGCCCAAATGTAAGCCCATCGCTCTTACAAATCACCGTTGCAAATCCTGGCAATAGGACTGTAACTATTAATACCCCCAGTTTATTGCTTCCTAATAAAAAGTCACTTGTTTTTCCGCAACCAAAAAGCGATGTAAGTTTTCCACATGAACTTTTAGAGGGAAAGAATTGCGCTGTATGGACAGACATGGGAATACTAAAACACGAATTAAAGGCAGAAGGGTATTCAGGAAAAATAAAGGTTATAGCTGAGGTTACAGATGCTACCGATAAAAAATACAGATCAAAAAAGTCATTCTCAATAATCGTTCCAATTGAATCTTAAACTATTCCTTTGGAAAGGAAGGGGAAGTGCATGGTAATGTGGGGATGATGAGAGGAAGACTTCAACTTCAAAGAACTGGTTGGCAATCATTCCCACGTTACCGCACCTGTCTCCCTTGTTTCCACCCCAATCAATGCTCGACATCTTCATGAGCAGGTTTTTGACCCCTACAAAACTTTTTATATTTTTTTATGATGTTGTTTTCCAGAAAGTTTCTAGTATTTTGGTTAAATGCTCTTCGTCTCGCAAACGAACCGGACTCCAATGATAAGGGAAAAGCTCCCGATACCGCGCTGTACTGAAACGAGAATCAATCAAAAGCACGACTCCCCGATCGGTATCAGAACGAATCACACGCCCCGCCGCCTGAAAAACACGATTCATACCAGGATACATGTACGCATATTCAAAACCACTCTCCTGACTACGCTCATAATAATCCTTAATCAATTCCCGCTCCAATGAAATCCCCGGTAACCCCACCCCCACTATAACCGCTCCAGTCAATCGATCCCCCACCAAATCAATCCCCTCACCAAATACACCACCCATCACTGCAAAACCCACCAATGTTTTCCCCTGCTCACGGTTATCCATACAGAAATTCTCCAAAAACTCATCCCGCTGCCCTTCAGTCATTCCCGGCGTCTGCACAATATGCTCTATAAGTGGATTCATCTCGGCAAACAATCCATAAATCATTTTCATGTACTGATAAGAAGGAAAAAATACCAGATAATTCCCAGAATGTTGTTTCACCAACATATCAATAGTAGAGGCCACCATGTTCTTGGTAGACTCGCGGTACTTGTACAAGGTGGAAACACGATCAGCTACCACCAAACAAAGATTCTCAGCGGGAAAAGGAGAAGGCAGAATCAACACGGGAGCAGAAGGATTACACCCAAGTATTTGCCGGAAATAATCCACAGGCGATAACGTAGCAGAAAAAAATGTCACAGACCGACACCGTTTTAACGCCTCACTCAAAGGCAATGAAGGATCAAGACAAAACAATTTAACGCGAAAATTTTCATCCACAGTCTCAATACAAAAGGCATACGTTTCAGAAAAGTTCTCCGCCACTTTCAAAAACCAGTTGATCTCAAAATACAGTTCCAACACCTCTTGACGAAAGGAGGTCCTACTATTTTTCTGCAACCAATGCTCTGCCGCATTAACAAAACGCCGTAGCAAAGGCGAGAGGTCATCTGGATATTCCTCCAACGCAAGCGGTTTTCCCACCTCGTCGCACTCTTTCTTGAATTTCACCAACCTTGAATTAATCGCTCCAAGGCTCTTATATACTTGCGGCAACTCAGTTTTGACAAGACGCCGCAATTCCATCACGGATTGTTTGAACAGCGCGGCAGAAAACATCTCCCTGGAACGGTCTACCATATTATTGGCTTCATCTACCAGGAAGGTGAAGTTTTTCTCTTCATCTTCCTCGCCAAAAAAACGTTTGAGGTAAATCCTGGGGTCAAACACATAATTATAATCACAAATAATACAGTCCACCCACAATGAAAGTTCCAATGAGAGTTCAAAAGGACAAACCGAGAATAATTCCGCCACCGTGGTCACTCGTTCCCGCGTTAGCGCGTTATTTTGAAAGATAGTTTCCACCGCCTCATTAATACGGTCGAAATAACCCCGTGCGAATCCACACTCTTCTCCATTACAAGCACTGCCCGGTGACAAACAGATTTTCTCTTTCGCAGTTAATGTCAAAGATTTCAAAAACAACCCCCCAGCAGCCAAATCTTCCAAGGCTTTTTGGGCTACTTGACGACCCGTGGTTTTCGCAGTTAGATAAAAGAACTTTTCCGTCAAACCATTACCTAACGCTTTTACCGCCGGAAAAATAGCCGCCATGGTCTTGCCAATGCCAGTGGGTGCTTCCACGATTAATTGTTCCGCTTGCTCAATGGCGCGGTACACGTGTAACGCCATTTTCCGCTGACCCGGACGGTATGAGCCAAAAGGAAAGGTAAGCGACTTGATACTTTCGTCCCGTAAGCGCTGATAGGTAATCAATGTGGCCGCCCAATGCAAATAACGGGACAACAACTCATTAAAAAAAACCTCCAGCTCCTCAATCGTAAAGGTATGCGTATACTCCTTTATTTTACCCGTTTCACTATTAATATAAGTCAACTGGGTTGCAATCGAAAGTAATTCATGTTGCGTGGCATAAATATACGCGTAAGTTTTCACCTGTCCCCAGTGGATGGGGTTCTCATCTTCTTCATAACTTTCCGGGGGGCGCGTACAGGATTTGATTTCATCAATGACAATCCGGTCCGGGTAGCGGTAAATACCATCGATCCTGCCGCCGATCTTCACACTAAATTCTTCCGTCTCCACCTCATAACTGACCGGGACTTCTGGTTGATACACTTTGGGGCGTGATTGTTGAATTTTTTGATGGGCGCGGTTTCCTTCCATGGCGCGGTCGCTGCTGGAGAAAGTAAACTCCGACACCAGATCACCGGACCGCAAGGAATACTCCACCAGCGTGCGCACGGAAATGCGTATCTGCTCTTTCTGTTCCGTGCTTGCGATCATCTTCTTTTTACTGTATTTTAATTAACCTAAATTTTAACATTAACCGCTTTATCCGTGATGAACTGCTCACCGGTGTCTTCTGCTTCTTCCGGTGTGAAGGTCGCCGCTTTTTCTTGGGAGACGATGATGTTTACATTCAGATTCTTAAACACCGGTTTTAATACGTTCTCAACATCGTCAATATGGTCCATAAAAAAATCTTTGATGCGATCATTGCTGACATAAAAAGTAATGGATAAATCCTCTTTCAAACTAAAGAAATCGGAACGGACTTCACCCAGTTTACTCATATCCAAGAGCAGTGACAATTTGAACTCTTCAGGGGAATCTTTTTTCCTGCTTTTATTGTAAAACACCTTTAATTCGGCGGATTCTTCCCCTTTAATAGGCACGTGAAACGAAAACAACTGCATCTGCGATTGCTGGTTAAAATTATCCACGGCGCGGTCCTGTTGCGAGCCGATCTGGGACAACAGATCCTGCACCGCAGCCCGCATATTTTCCAGAGTTTTGGAGTCGCCAAGCTGTGCTAAAAGGCGGTCGTCTGCCAGTTGTTCCCGCAGTTGCAGCAGGTTCGGTTTCATATCTTTTTCAATAATCGAACGTATCTCTGGTAATTGGTCCAGGTTGCGCACATCCTGGATCCGCGAGGAGGCCTCGGACAATTTATCCAGGATATCGCCCAGTTTTTTCTCGAAAAACAGTCCCGAATTTTCTACCAGGGCTTTTAAGCGGGGTACCAAGCTTAATGCATCCTGACCAAGGTCTAACGGTTCAAAGTGAGCTTGCAACGTGGCGAGCAAGCTTTTTATTTTATCTGCAATCGCGTTGCTGCCGCTGTCCTGGGTTGCAGCAGTATTGGGTAACCGGGCCAAGAACTCCTCGATATTTTTTGAGAGCTGGGCAATAGTTTCCGACGTTTTTGTTGTTCCTGCCTCCCCTTTGCCCCCGCTGGACAGGGCGGACAATTTATCGGTCATTTCCATCAGTTGCGCCAGTTCAGAGGAGCGACCAGAGGACTCACCACGCACAAAAGCACTCTCTATGCCCTCCTGAATCTCCCGCACAGCATTACGAATGGCCACGGACGAAACTTGGTCTTTACCATCAAGCAAACCGAGTAATTTTTCATTGCCAAACAACTCGCCCATCATTTTCAACTGGGGCCCCAGACGATGTTGCACCAGTTCGCGGATTTCAGTAAAATTATTTTGATCCTTTAATTCCTTGATCCGATTCATCATCTCCGTCAAGCTATCCATAAACTCCTTGACCACTTTTTCAATGGGTAGATCGGCTTTGGCCATCATCTCTTTTAAGCGCGTCATCTGTTCCAAAACGTTAGTGGTTGCTTCGGAGGCTTTCAGGTCCGATTGCAGGTTTAAAAACACCTGGCGTATCTGTTCGGGAATCTCCAGTTGGTCGCCCGAAATGCGCAGATTGTTTTGCAGCAGTCGCAGGGCATTTTTTATGTTCTCATAAATCGCTTGAATATCCTCGGAAAATTGCGGCACTTCCGGTGGAGTGTCCACGCGCTGTGGCGCTTCGGGAATCCGACTTAAAGCCAGTTCAATCTTCTGAAGTAGAGGTTCCATCTGTTTAAGAGAAGGCAGGGAATCAGGCATTTTTTGCATTGTCACCGCAATATCCCGTTGCAATTGTTCTGTCCGTTGTCCTATTTCTAGCAGTTGTCGCTGTTCAGTCGATTCGGGAGGAATATTTTTTGCCTGTTGTTTCACTATCTCATCCAGGGCTTTGAGATTCGGTGTTATTTCTTCTGATAACAGGCGCCGCAGTTCTGGGAGTTGTTCCGGCCCTTCCAAGCGACTGATTTTCTCCGCCGCTATCGACAGTTTATTAATAATCGCTTCCACTTCTTGGCGGGCTGGGCCATCCAGTGCTTCAGCCAGGGATTTTAATTGAACGATTTCTTTCACTGTCTTGTCTTGCAGTTCCTTAAAATCCTGTTGTGCGTCTATCGTGGTGCGCAGGTCACGAATCGCATAGGATAGCCTTTCCAACCGTTGCAAACCTTCAGGGCCCGTGGATTCTGGCATTCGTTGTAGCGTGTTTTCTATATTTTTTAAGAGTTGTTCCACTTCCTGGCGGATTTCTTTCGGGATAGGTTCGTTCGGTTGCCTTGTTTGCAAGTGCTCTTTTAATTTCGCCAGTTCTTTGCCGATATCCTCCAGCACCCGGTCCTGTGATTTTCCAGAAGTCCCGCTTTCCAGGTTCTTCAGTTCCTTTTGCAGCAATTGATCAATGCGGGCCGCCAATTCTTCCAGGGATTTTTCCTGTTGAACATCCGCCTCTTTGAGTAAGTTTGTGATTTCTTGAGAGCTTTTTGTTTCCACCTGCTCTATTTTTAATTTGAGTTGTTTTCCCGTTTCCAATACAATCAAACGGATCACATCGCCTTTTTCCACCGGGAACTTTAAATCTACTTCTGCTTGAAAATTACCAAAATCAATGACTGCTTTGCCATTGTCGCGAACTTCCAGTATTTTCCCCTCTAATTTATCGCCTATTTTCAAGTCTGAACGGTTCTGAAAAAGTTTCTCCAGTTCATAATTCGTAAACAGTGTAACCGAGGCCGAGCTGCTCATGGCATATCCTTATACTCTTTTTTAATCATTTTATTTTAATCAGTTTATAGACCATTAATGCGTCTACCACTATTAAATTCGGCAAAAGCCGCCAGTTTCTTTAATCGCATGCACTGGGGAACAGCAATCAGAAAATTCACAACCCCTCCTGACCGCCAACTGCCTTAACCACCCGGACCTCCTCTACCAGCAAAGAATTGGCAGAAGATAGTGGCATAAAATAAATCCCCAGGTTCAATTTCGTACAACCCCGGCGTATTTTTTTGGACACCACATAGGTTTTCCACTCATCGCCCACAATCGCCACCTTCTTTTTCTCCCATGTACCGTCAAAGTCCTGAATAAAGATATAACTTTTTTTCGGGATATAAAGATCCGTGATCTTTGCCCTCACAATAAAAAGAAGCGCTACCTCCTTCTCGTTCTCCAAATTAAAATTAATCCCTTCCTGATCGTACCCGGTAATAAAAATCCGTTGTCCTTCTTTCCCTGGTTCCGTATGCGTCACAGTCAACACCCCCTCGCTTTTAATGGCAAACTTGCCCCGTATACCAAGCGTTTTTAATCCTGAAGCAACCACTATAATTTCCTTCCCCCCTGGTCCCCCTTTGCTTTGGGAAGCGAACACATCCACTACCTGTTGTGGGGATAAAGATAAAACAGCGGGGGAAATCGTTGCACCCACACTTATTAAAGCAGCCACTACAGCGGCTTTATTTCTTTCAACCGCCCATATCATGGCTCCATGAAGCAGTACTGGATAGCTTATCTTATCCAGTTTTTTTTCTTTTTCCAACATATCCAGCACTGCTTTACTATTTTCTGCTTCAATTGCTTTTTCAATCGCAGCCAATTTTCGGCGCACGGTTGCCGTTACCGGGAGCGTCAGGTCCATATAAATAAGTGGCGAAAGAGTTTCACGCCCATCACTCCCTATAGGAGCGATCATTTGTACCTCGCTGAGCGCGTAACTGCCTTTTTGTGAAGGTACGAAGCGTACAAAACGTGTAATTGTCCCTTCCATAGGAATAGACAACGGCATTTCCGCGCCCCGTTTTGCAATAGTAAACAGTGGAATAAATGTCTTACCGTTCAGCGAACCCTGAATTTCCAAGGGCAGAATCCGTTTGGTCTTTTTAATAGTATCGTGAATAATGATTTTATCCAGCTCTTTTACATCCCCCAGGTCCACCTGCCACTGACTCTTGACTCCCGGTAACGAACTCGCAGGTCTGCCAATACGACCATCCACTGCATAACCTGAATAATCATAATATCCCGCGTTCTCCATAAGCGTCCGTTTCGCATAAGCCAAATTACGCGCCGGAGGAAAGTCAGCCGTAGTCCACGTATAATCCGTTTGCAGATTTTTCCCTTTATATAGATTGCCATACCATGTTCCCAACAGTAAAATCGGCACCAACAGCGCCACCAGGATCATTATCAAGCGCGCTTTGCCTGTGAGCACAAAAATTCCAAAGTATCCCCCCAAGAGCAGAAAAACAACGCCACTGATCCACAATCCCGCCAAAAAGGCAGAACTCCAATAGCGAAACTCCACCCGATGTGCGCCGGGTTCCAGAAAAACTGCCTGCCGATACCCATTAGCACGATATATCGGCACAACAGTGCCATCCACCCAGGCCCGCCAATAAGAGGAAAAAGGATAGGAAAGCGCAAAATAACCCGGTGCATTGGCAGATACAGAAAAAAGTAACCGGTTAAACGTGCTTACTTCCAAATGCACACCATCATTTTTTGCTTCGCTATAGCTTTTTGCCGCCTGTATTCCATTCGGGTCTCGTTCCACCAGTAGCTTCCCTGACATATTCTCCCGCCCCATAAAATAATAAACACTTTTCTGGTCTGCCACGTGATAGTAATCGCGGTAAAACATGCCGATGTCTGTTTCCAGTATTGAATATTGTTTGTGTTTGCTCACTCCTTCTGTTTCCAAGCCGAACCCCGAATCGCCCACAAAGCGAAGCGAGTGTTTTTTCCAATTATTCATCATGGTCAGTGTAGGTTCTTTTGGTTTGCCAATAATCCATGTCCCATGCCGGAATTCCAGCGTGACCTGCGCCACCACCACCAGCACCAACACGCCTCCCAGAACCTTCTGCCATTTAGTGGGAATCTTTTTTAATACAAAAACCAATAACAGCAACAGCGTTAAAAGCCCCAGCCAAAAAATTACCGTGTTGAGCCACGGTGGCAGAGGCGCGATAAATTCAGGTGCAAAGGGTTTTGCTTTAGGCAGTAATGTTTTCAGCACACTATGATATACCACGAACAGCACTGCCGCAACCGCAATAGAAATCTGAAGAGCCGAGAATCGCCGCCGGGTTCCAGAATCTGAGTTCTTTTTAACTGTCCGAAACAACCAGGCCAACACCAGCAGGAACAAAAACGGAAACAACATCGTCATTCGCCCGGGAATACGGAAGTTCTTAGCCATTGGGAAGAATTTCCAGAAATAATAATGTACTGGAGTTTCCGCTCCCATCCCACACAAAAAAATCAGTACCAATACCCCCCAGATGCCGATAATTGCAGACTGTATCTTAACGCGGAACAAGTAAAGCAAGGGCACCAGCACGACCAGCAGAATGATGGGTGAACTGCCAAACGCCGCTTGTACTTCACTTTGCAGCGGTGCAAAGAAGTTATTCAGTAACCCACCCGTTGAACATGCATAACTTGTAGACCACAGGTAATCCTGTGCCCCCCGTTCCGTATTGGCTTTTAGGAAATCAAAATAAAATGGTACAATATAAATCGCCGCCAACAACACACCCCCAAGCACACAAAGAATTGTGGACCCATAATATTTGAACGTGTGTCCCCATTCCCGTTTCTCTTGTCCCCGGATACTATCCAGAGCAAAGGGAATCACCAGTCCCACCAGCCCAGCCCCCAGTAATCCCAGGTACATCATCTGCGGATGCCCCCCGCAAACTAGAAGGTAGGTCGCCACCACTATCGCCATCGGACCCACAAAGCGGCTTGGTTTTAAGTAGTAAAAAGCCATTGCCAAACACAGGAACAAGTATCCCGTATAATTTTCCAATGAAGCCCCATAGCGGAACAAGTCCAGCATGCGTAAATTATAGACCGTGATAAAGGAGATCAAAAAGGCCGGGATACCAGTCAACCCCAGTCGCAGCAGTAAAACAAACAAGCCCAGATGCACCAATCCCAATGACAGCAACCGGAAAAAAGTATTCCATTCCAGCGCGTATCCCTGCCAGTATCCTGGCATAATCGCCGAGACATGGGAAATAGGGTGATACATTTGCCCCAATGTTAGCGCAGTCGCCGATTGTCCCCCGGCAAAACCCGGTACATAAAGCGGAAACGAACCATGCTTTAATGAATATTGCAATTCAAGCTGCTGCGAAATTGGAAAAGCCACATAATCATTGCCGATTGTTAAACTACCCAAAAAAGGAAACTGCCAGTAAAACACCAGGAACGGCAAAAACAAGAACACCAAGTACCAAACCTTTTTCCTCATTTCATATCTCCAGTCATGCCACAAACCGTCTTGTAAAACAATAAATATAGCACAAAACCCCACATTACTTCAATAGTTGGCGTCAACTAAAATCCACTACCAAACTCTTGAAATCGGTGTGGACGATGTGGACAACGTGGACTTCATGGACAAAAAAAAACTTTTGCTTTGCTTCCACGTTGGCCACATCGTCCACATCGTCCATATCGTCCATATCGTCCATGTTTTTTTTAGAAAATAGTTGATTAAACAGTAAGTATGATATATATTACTACATTAACCTATTTTAAATATAAAATAAGAAGCGAGGTAATATGAAATCAAAAAGTAGTTTATCCACATGGGTTGTGTTGTTTTTGATGTTGTCTTTGATTCCGTTAACAGGGGCCACCAAAAAGGAAGATAAAGCGGAAAAACCCGTATATGTCTTCAAAGTGGAAACGGAACTGAAACGAACCCCCGTAAAAAACCAGTATCAAACAGGCACCTGCTGGTGTTTTTCCACTATTTCATACCTGGAATCCGAACTGCTCCGCCTGGGCAAAGAGGAACTGGACCTGTCAGAAATGTTCGTGGTTCGGAATACCTATCCCCTCAAAGCCTCCAATTACATCCGTTTACATGGTAACGCCAACCACAGTGCTGGTGGACAGGCCCACGATGTGCTTGACCAGATCAAACAATACGGCATCGTACCCGAAGCCGTCTATCCGGGCATGAATATCAATGAAAAACGCCATAACCACGGCGAAATGTCCTCTGTACTGCAAGGTATCCTGGATGGCATATTAAAACGAGATGGCAAACGCATCACCCCACGCTGGCTGGATGCATACCAAGCAGTTCTTGATGTTTACCTGGGCAAAGTACCCACATCCTTTGAATACAACGGCAAAACCTATACCCCCAAAAATTTCGCCGATGAGTATCTGAAGATCAATTACGATGATTACATCGAATTGACTTCGTATGATATTTATCCCTATTACCAAAAATGCCGTTTGGAGATTCCCGATAACTGGACCTATAATGCCAACTACTACAATATCCCTATTGACGACCTGGAAAAAATAGTGGATAATGCCATAAAAAACGGTCACTCCGTTCTCTGGGACGGTGATGTCAGCGAAAAAGATTTCTCCAACGGTAGGAGCGACACCGCCCATAGTTCGGGTTACGCCATTGTTCCTGAAAAAGAGTGGGAAGATAAAACCAAAGCTGAACGCGCTGAAAAAATCACCGAACCTGTAAAAGAAAAAGAAATTACCCAGGAAATGAGAACCACAACCCTTAATAATTTCACCACTACCGACGATCATCTGATGCATGTTGTAGGTCTGGCTCAAGACCAAAAGGGCACCAAATTCTACCTCACTAAAAATTCCGGTGGCTTAGACCAAGCGTATCAAGGTTATATCTACATCTCCCGTGCCTTTTTCCGTTTGAAAACCGTGGCCGTGATGGTTCACAAAGACACACTCCCCACCGAACTAAAAGAGAAATTGGGAATTAAATAAAACAATAAAAGATAAAAAAGCTGTGCCACGGACAGGGGCGTTTTTAAAAACTGCCCCTGTCCGTGGCACATTCTGGAAAACGTTTTATCGCGAATGCCACTTCATTGACAAAATACAGGATGCAATCACGCCCATCACGATTGCAAAAACAACGCTGGACAGCCGGATATATATTCCATTACCACCATTCACCGTCACCAGGATAGGAATATGAAGCCAAAACAACTGCGTCGCAATCAGTAACTGCAATTTCAACGCCGCACCATCCAAAACACGACCTGCTGTCTCCGTATTGCGACCAATCGCCACGCGCAATTGTTGCAACGATTTTTTTACCGTGGGTTCCCCCTCGACCAGTTCCTTGCCCATTACCACATTGTCTGATACACAACAATCGCAACGACGTACTACCCCTTCTACAGTTAATGGTGTTCCGCACAGATGACAGACCAGTGTTCCGTTGGTTTTGGCAGATGCCTTAAAAGGTAAAGAAATAGCCCGGCAGGCTTTGCTGATAAAATTCGCCACCACATGGGCCGTGATTATGGAAAGCAATATAAACCCAAACACAACGCCCAGATTCACATAATCAATTTCTGGCTTGCCCGGTTTGGACAACACGCGGCTCAAACCTACCCCTGCATAAATCAGCCAAGCGATAGCCGTAAGCCAACCCGCGCCCAATATAAGCCGACGCTGTGTAGCGTTTCCCTCAATGAGAGACCGCATGACTTTTTCAGGGAACTGACGGTGTGTCACAGGTAATTGTGACACTAAAGCAACAAAACGTTTTAAAGATTCTTTGAGCTGCCCAGAAAGCCCCTGTTTTTCACCGCAAGAGCAGCACACCTCGGATTCATCATTCTCGCTCAATGGCACATCCATAATATTACCACAGCTTTTGCAGGTTTCACCTTCAAAAACAGTGCCAATTTCTTCTAACGGTTGGAGCGTGGCGTCACTGGTGCTTTTCGCTTTAACTGCTCGCCACCAGACATTGGCCCGTTCCAGTATCCAATCGGGATTTTCCAATAATTGGGGTGTAGAAACCCGCAGTTTATGAGTCGTCCCTGAAAAAACAAGGAACTCCTCCTCCATTTTTATCCCTGTAATACTTTCCCACGACAAAGAGCGGATGACCGATTTCGTCAATCCCGCTTGCACATCAAAAACACCCTCCTCGTCCATTCGCAGTCCCTCTTCACCAATCAAGAAAATAGAGGACCAAGCAAAAATTGCCAATGCACCGGTAACTCCAAAAATCACACCACAGAGGAGAAACATAAACAAAGTCGGGTCCGTACCAAAAACGGCATCCGCCGTTAACCTGCCGGAAAACCAAGCGATAAAAGTCATCGCCATAGCCTGGATAAAAGGCGGGTTAACAGGCACAAACACGGGTTTCAGAGCGGGTATCTTCGCCCCATTTACTTCACTCAATTCACTCAATTCACTCACCTCATTACTGTCTTCAACGTTATTATTTGCAAACTTATTATACGCTCACTTATTATCTTCAGAATAAATTAATCAAGTGTATAAAGAAACCAGGCAGCACTCCAATAACACGCATCATGAAACTTTTCCGGTTCTGGGCCATCCCAATAGTTAAACGCATGGTCCGCATCCAGCATAACCATTTTTTCAAATCCTTCATGGTATGTGAGGTAGAGTTCACTCATATAAGGTTGCGGCCAAATAAGTGGATCCGTAGCACCGCAAAGCGCCATTAATGGGCCCGTGTAATGTCGACTCACTTCCGCTACCGGGTCAATCCGAAAAAGTTCTTCAAAGAATCCTTTGCCCAGGGGCACATCCCAATTGACATACGCATCATTGACATAAATCGGCAGGGTGATTGTTCCGCCTGCTGGGAGAGCTAAACCTTGCTTTAAGCCCGCTTTAGAAAAAAGTCCTTCATACACAATCGGTGCATGGGAAACCGGTGACCACAACAACAGTGATTCAACCCGTTCATCCCGCGATGCCGTGCATGCTCCTACCAAACCACCCTGGCTGAACCCCAAAACGCCAATAGATTTCCAATCCACCAGATCACGCAGGTGCAGACGAATAAAACTTATTGCCGCTATCGCATCGGATATCTGGGTAGAAAAAGTAGTCATAGTAAACTCACCATCACTGTCCCCGGAACCACGAAAATCAATGCGCAAGGAAGCCAGACCTTGTTCAGCTAAGATGCGTGAGAGCCGTTCCCATAGATATTCATTGGTTCCTGGAATCTTGATCTCCCGTCTATCCCCGGCAAAGCCGTTTAGAATAAGAACCACTGGAACCTCTTTTGCGATCTTAGGCAGCACCAGCGAACAAACCAAGTTCATCCCTTCATTTTGGAAAGATACGGTACGTTCTTCCCACTGGTACTTGGCACCAGCATGCCGGATATTGGTATATATCTCGTCCACCGCCTGGGAACCCTGGTCCCATGTCTTCTGTAAATCCGCTGCCCCCACTGTAAAACAAAAAGCCAATAAAACAAGAACACCGCTAATTTTCTTCAAAATATTCATAATATTCCTCCTTAAATTGAATAAAAATTAGCACATTGTCAAAATAATGTCAAGCGTGTTTTTTCTATCACCCCTGAATCCACTGCCAAATTGCTAAAAAACATGGTAGATAAACTGGACTTACTGGACAATCTGGACTTGCTGGACTTGCTGGGCCAAAAAAAAAATATTTACATGTCCATGAAGTCCAGAATGTCCAGTAAGTCCATTCTTTTAACGATGAATCCCGAGTGGGTTACACAGTCACTTAATCCCCGTCCAGATTGTTGTCCCAGAGGTATTTTTTTGTTTCTGAAACCAGTACGCCGCTCAAAAAGATCAGGGAGATCAGGTTCGGGATGGCCATTAACCCATTGGTAATATCGGCAAACGACCACACCACCGGCAATGAAGCCACGGAACCTACCATTACCATAATCACCCACAGAAAACGGTAAGGCATGACCGCCTTTGTCCCTAACAGATATTCCACTGCTTTTTCCCCATAATAGGACCAGCCCAGAATGGTGGAAAACACAAAAGTGGACAAAGCAATGGCCAGAATAATCGGTCCAATAGTAGTGAAATGACTAAATGCGGTTTTGGTTAATACCGCGCCATTTAATCCCTGTTGCCACAATCCCGAATTCACCAGCACGATTCCAGTCAGAGCGCACACCACCACAGTATCCCAAAAGGTCCCGGTAGAAGAAACCAATGCCTGACGCACAGGATTCTTGGTTTGCGCGGCTGCCGCTACAATCGGCGCACTGCCCAAGCCGGACTCATTGGAAAAAAGGCCGCGTGCCACACCAAAACGAATAGCATCACGTATACTGGCGCCAATAAACCCACCCACTGCGGCCTGACCATTAAAGGCACTACTCACGATCAAAGAAATCGTGGACGGTAACGTATCTGCTTTCATAATCAATAACACAATGGCTCCCAGCACGTAAAAAACAACCATAAAAGGAATCAGTTTCTCACAGGCAATAGCAATTGTCTTGATTCCTCCTAACATGACTACTGCGGTTATTACAGTTAAAACGATCCCGGTTATCCAAGGGTCAATGTGTAACGTCTCTTTAATCATGGTGGAAATGGAATTGGCTTGCACGGTATTCCCGATTCCAAAAGCGGAAACGGCGGTTAACGCGGCGAATACAAAACCCAGCCACCGTTGCTTCAAGCCCCGTTCCAATACATACATGGGGCCACCACACATAAAACCCTCTTTGTTAGTCACACGGTATTTGATCGACAGCACAGCTTCACCATATTTAGTGGCAATACCAAATACACCCGTGATCCACATCCAAAACACAGCTCCCGGTCCACCGGCAGCAATGGCAGTGGCTACACCCACGATATTCCCGGTGCCGATGGTAGCGGCTAACGCGGTGGTCAAAGCTCCGAAATGACTGATGTCGCCTGTACCCTCCCGCTTACGGGAAAAGGATAGTTTAATGGCTTTGAAGATATAGCGCTGGATGAAGCGGAGCCGAAAGGTTAAAAATACATGGGTGCCCAATAGTAATATCAACAACGGGGGACCCCAGACAAAATCACTGATTTGACGGAATAGTTCTTCTATTGCTTTCATGGTAAATTCATCTTAATTGAAATCATAATTGAAATCATAATAGGAATCCATCCCTAATCATGATTCTGCCAGTACAATCACCTTGTCTTCGGGGCCGAGGATAAAGGTTGGCGATTTTTTCGGGTTGATGACCACGCCGTAAGCCTTTGTCGAATCACTGGCATGCGCTTTTATCCGGTAACCAATGGCCGTTTCATTTTGCCGCTTGGCTACTTCCATCACCGTGTAAAAATTCACGGTCTGGCCCGGAACCACGTATTTTTCCGCTGGTTTCAAATAGATTTCGGAACCTTCAGGTGAGAATAACACGCTGAAGACCTTGTTTAGGTATTTGTTCTCCGATACTTGCGACATGATCAAGCTGATCAATTCATCGCTCACTATAAAATCATCGGCTTTGGTGACCTCTGCCAAGGCACGGTTGCGCAGGTCCAACATTTCACTGACCACGCTGACATCCTTGCCAGAAATCTCGTCGATATCGCGAAGATGGAGCAACGTGATCAAGGTGCGAGAGTCCGCTTCCTGCATCTCCAACATGCCGGAATAGCAGAGCAAGATCACATGATCGTATTTCTCTACCTTTAAGGAGTCCAGTATTCTGCGGTCCGTCGTATCACCGCTGGCAAAGCTGATCTTAATGTTTTTCAACTGGCCAATGATCCGTTCCATCTCCTCGGCACTCCAGGAATAATCCGCCACCACGGTTAATCCCGAATCCGGGGCCGAATAGGCGTCCAGTTCTGTGATAATAGTGGCAGCCTTGTGGTTCCAACCCAAAACCAGGGTGTATTCCGGGGCAGCCGGGGCCATGATCTTATTCTGGATAGCGGCTTCCTTGAGCGCAAAATCCCTCATACCGGAAAGAACAATGGTGTCATCATCCTCGGCAATCATGATGAGTTTGTCACCGGCATGGAGGTGGGTATCCATGGGTGGATTAATCAATACATCGTTGCTTTTGGTAATAATTCCCATCACCGCCGAATCTTCATAAGCAAACAGCGTTTCACCGTAAGTTTTGCCCGTTAATGAAGGCTCTCCCTTGAAATAAATTTCATCACCGCCAAAATCCAACAGCTCGATATACACAATAGACAGGCCGGACTGGCGGCAAGTCTGGGCAATGACCCGGGAGATCAAGTCGCCGACTTCGATAAGTTCTACTTCATCTTTACCCACCATCTTGGCCACATCCATATTTTTAGCATCATGGATTTCTGCCACGATGTGATAGGGTTCAGGACGTCGTACAGGGCTGTTGGTCAGTGCCAGGATTGTTTTGATAGTATCTGCATCCGGGTTCTCTTTTTCCGGGGCCAGGATAATAATAGTGCGGCTGGTTTCAGGACTGACAATCTTGATATTGGCGATATCTGCAGGTGAACCAGAACGGCACACCACGCGCGTTTTACCGGTGGAACCCACTTTTTCGCGGATTTCTTCTTCCATTTCCACCTTGTCTTTATCGCCCAGGATCACAATAGCCGCGCCGCCCCTGCTCTCATTGGCCAGGGAAATTTCCGAGATCACCGAGAAGATATGCGATGACCAACCATATATTATAGTATGGTCTTTTTCAATGACCTTGGAACGGCCCTTGCGTAACTCTTCAAATTTAACGTCCAGACCACTGCTGATCACACCGATGAGAGCGCTGACAATAAATATACCGCCCACAGTCACAAAAAGCATGATTAACCGGTAAATCCAGCCGCTATCATCCGCCATGTTCCCAGAATCCAGGGTGCGCATCAATCCCTGCCATCCGGCTTCGATTATACCGTCTTTCCCCGATTCAATCCCAAGGATCACCAACACCACACCGGCAATTAATACGATCAGTAATGAAAGGAAGCCCAAACCACCAATCAGGGACACGGTCCCCCGGGCCATAAAATTATCGAACTTGTACCGCCACTTTTCTGATAATGAATTCTTATGCATATGCACCTCTTATTCTCTGTTAAAATTAATTTTCTATTTTATCACGTTGGAAGGTACAATCATACCCAATTTTCGATTTTTTTTCAATCTCTGGGCAGGTAGATTCTGATATTTTCTGAGATTTTTATTTTTGCCACCGAAGCACCGTTCCAAACGGATGGGTTTGCACAAAATCAAACTCTTCTGGTATCCGATACGTATTAATACTATTAAAACACAAGTGACTTACTATCTATAAGAAAGAAAAACAAAAACCAGGAGGCTTAGTGAGCATGAAAGAACAAAAAGGAATGGACAGACGCAGTTTTTTAAAGAACTCTGCCCTCGGCGTTAGTGCTGTAGGGGTGGCAAGCACGGGATTACTGGCTAGTGGGAACCCACAAACAGCCCAACCGGAAGTGAGTAGCACGCCATTCAAAATTAAAGAGTACCGGACTTTGGGACGAACGGGGTTTAAAGTGTCCGATGTGAGTTGCGGGTATGTAAAAGACCCGACGGTATTGGAAAAATACCTGGATGCGGGGGTGAATTATATTGATACGGCTGAAGAATACGAAAATGAACAGTTGATCGGCACGGTGATTAAAAATAGGGACCGCAAATCTTTGTTCATCACGTCTAAATTAGTCATCAAAGAGGATGTTAGCAAAGAGGGTTTTATTGCCAGGACACATAAATGCCTGGAACGTTTGCAGACCAATTATATCGACTGTATGATGATGCATAGTGTTGAAAATGTCAAAACCCTCCAAACGGAAGGATTTCATGCGGCCATGGAGCAGTTGAAAAAAGAGGGAAAAATCCGCTTTGTAGGAGTCTCCAACCACGGCTCAAACTTTTATACGGAACCGGAAGAAACAATGGAAAAAGTATTGACGGCAGCCGCGTTAGATGGTCGGTTTGACGTGATGCTCTTGGCGTACAATTTTATTCAGAATGATAACGGCGAAAAAGTTCTGAAATTATGCCGGGAAAAAAATATCGGTACGACGTTGATGAAGGTCAACCCTATCGGGAAAATCAAAGTTATAACGGAACGAATCGCCAAACTTAAAGCGGAAGGCAAAGAAGTTCCCGCAGAATTTCTAAACATGATCACTAAAATGGAAGGCAAGGCCAAAATAGCGGCGGACTTTATTGCCAAATACAAATTGGACGACGCCAACCGGATGAGAGACGCGGCGATCCGTTTTGTTCTGTCTAACCCAGATATGAACACGGTATGTTGCGCGGTTAAGAATTTCGATGATATCGACGCCTATGTCTCTTTATCCGGGACACGGTTACAGGATATGGATAAAGAGAAATTGGCTGCTTATAAAGAGGGTTGCGGTGCGTTTTACTGTCGCCATGCCTGCGGCCTATGCGAACCTGCTTGCCCGCATAAAGTTCCCGTGAATGCTATCATGAGATTCAACCATTATTTCGAAGCCCAGGGCAAAGAAAAATACGCCATGAAAAATTACGCCCACCTGAACTCTGCCAAAGCAGATTTATGCGCCACCTGCTCAGGCCACTGCGAAAAAGCTTGCCCGCACGGTGTCCCGATTCATGGACTATTGCACATGGCCCATCGGACACTCTCCCTGGTTTAAACACCTGACGCTCAAAGGGTCTCGGAACCAATAATACACTTATATTCGTGATACGATGGGATAGCAAGTTGATTTTTCAAGGTTTTTATGTTACTGTAATACTTGGAACTCCAATGAAAAAAAATACAACACTGGGATTTCAGGAGGCTTCGGATGTTCTTAGCACCGTTAAATTATGATCGGTTTTTTAAAAAAATATTTTCTGATAATAGAATTGCCAAAAGGTTCCTTGAGGATTTTTTGGAAATAGAAATCGAAGCTTTCGAGATGCTCAAAGAAAAGCACTATGTCACCGATGACGCCTCTTACGTGGAGTTTGATTTCCGTTGCAAGATCAAGGGCGCCTATGTAATTATCGATATGCAGCAATGGTACAAACGCGATATCGGCCAGCGTTTTTATCTTTCTCATGCCTTGAATACCGGGTTACAACTGGAAAATCTACCCATGCAACAGATGGTTCTAAACAGAAAGACCAAGATGATGCAAAAAGCCAAGGATTATAGCACGTTGGAACCGGTGTTCACCTTGATCTGGATGGCCACCGATGCCTTGGGGTTCTCCCAGGACTATGTCGCTTTTATCATGACCCCGGAAGTCGTCTTGGATTTTCTCAACAATGATCACCTATGGAATAATGAGGCTATCGTTGAACTGCTCAAGGAGCGTGAAAAAGTACTGGAAGTGGTCAATAACAATGCCAAAGAACTCGATTTTTTACCCAAAAACCGCCTTGTCTTCCTGCTGCAAAAAAATATAGTCAAGAACAAAACCATCAAAAAATACGAGAAATGGTTCGAATTCGCGGAGAAAACCCGCAATAAAAATAATGTTGAGGACGATTTCCGCGAGTACATGGCTGATGAAATCTTCTGTGAAATGATGCGCCGACTCAGACAGGATGGTCTAAGCTCGGAAGATTATACTTATATCGCCAGCGAGGAAGAGTTCTGGTTCGGGCTTGAAAAAATGGAAACCAGCATGTATGAAGGTGGGAAAAAAGATGGCGAAAAAATAGGTATCAAAAAAGGAGAGAAGCTCGGCCTCGAAAAAGGAAAGAAGCTCGGCATTGATGAAGGGAAGAAGCTCGGTATTGATGAAGGAAAGAAGCTCGGCATTGATGAAGGAAAGAAGCTCGGCATTGATGAAGGGAAGAAGCTCGGTATTGATGAAGGGAAGAAGCTCGGTATTGAAGAAGGGGAACAAATAGCCCGTAAAAAAATGATTTTAAATATGCTTCAAAAGAACATCACTCCCGAAGAGATATCATCAATGACCGGTATTCAATTGGATATAATCATAAAGATCGCCCAAAAAGAAGAAACTCCCCTATAGAGATGTGTTGTATTTCTTGTATCTCCCTCTTGCCTCTCTCATACAAGCCACATGGACAATATCACCCCACTCAAAAAACGCATGAAAAAGAAAAGACGAATTATATTTAGATTATCCGATTTTAACCGGCTGTCCTTCCCGATCCTGCTCAATGTCTGGGAACAAGCGGGCATTGATACCGAGTTTGAGATTCTGCTACGTTCTGAACCCCTGACCGCATCTGAAATCCATTCTGGCGATGTCGTTCTTTTCTCTTTTATGACCTCCGTCATTCCCCTTATTCACCAGGAAATCCAGGCGATTAAAGCCAGTGCTGTTCCCGATGTATTACTGGTAGGTGGTGGCCCTCATATCACCGGTGAACAAGAACTGGCTGATAAGATCGGTTTGGATACCCTTTTTATCGGTGCCGCAGAACGCACTTTTTTACAATTTGGCCACGACCTGTTGGATAATCGACCCATTCCATGCATATACCGCAGCCCTACCCCTGAGGACAACAAAAATAATTTAGCAGAAATTGCCGCTTTTAACCGTTATATTCCTGTTTCCCGTTATACCGAAACCATCCCGCCCCTGGAGATCATGAGAGGTTGTTACTGGCAATGCAACTATTGCAGCACGCCGCTGACCAAAGTCCAGTTCAGAGAATTGGCATCTATCGAGATGTTTTTACAAGAAATGAAAAAACGCGGCCACATCCGGGTGAATGTCATCTCACCCTCCGCCATGGAATATGGTGCCCCAGCAGGCCGGAAAATTGCCCTGGATAAGATAGAAACGTTGATCAACTTGATCGCTTCTTACCAATTCCGGTTTATCGAGTATGGCATTTTTCCTTCCGAGGTCAGGCCGGATACCGTTACTGCGCAGGGTATGGCCTTATTAAAAAAATATGTGATCAACAAATCCATTACTATCGGAGCCCAAAGCGCCATGGACCAGCGCTTAAAAGAACTGCGCCGTGGTCATGGTGTGGCCGAGATTTGCCAAGCCATTCAAATTGCCAATGATAATGGGTTTCTTGTTAATCTTGATTTTATTGTCGGCTATCCTGATGAAACCAGCGCTGAACGGCAACAACTTGTCGAATTTATCAAGTCCTTGACCCGCCGTTTCCGTATTCGCACCCATTTGCACCATTTTATCCCCCTGGCTGGCAGTCCTTATGCCTTCCGCTTCCCCGGGTTTATGCCGGAAACAGAAAAGGAGCCGTTGGTTAAATTAAAAAATGCGGGCATCACCAGTGATGGTTGGGTCACCAACGAAAAACAAGCCCACGACTATTTCGGGTGGCTGCACCACTATTTCCCCGACTATTACGCACGGTACACTTAAAAGCAGATGGACTGCACCCTTACACATAAATTTTACTTTTATTGACTTCCTTACCAATTTATGATAATGTCAATGATTGGTACTCTCCAAAACAATCGGACTAAATTGAATTAAAGTGGAGTTATAATGAAATCTATTTTTTACAAGTACCCTGTCATCTACGAATGGAGTATACGATTTCTCTATTGGGACGGACTTAAAATATTAAAAAATATTATTGGCAGAAAAAAAAGCGTTTTCGAGGCGGCCAGTGGTTATGGACGCATGAAAAAATATATCTACCCGGACTGCTCTTACTCGGGGATCGATCTCAACGAAACGTTCATCCAATACGGCAGAAAAAAGCACCGCAATATCTGGCTGGGCAATATATTCGACCGTAGCATGTATAAAAAAGCAGATGTCATCCTCTTATGCGACATCTTACACCACCTCAAAATCAAGGAAATGTTTGAACTGGTGGCCATTGCCGCAGAATTCGCCAGGGAGAAAGTCGTGATTATCGAACCGGTTTTTGTCGATATCGGCGCCAAAGATAATTTTATCTCCCGCTTCATCGGAAAAATAATGAAAATACTCGATGCCGACGGGTTCAACGAGATTGAACGCTGGCTATCCAAAGAGGAGTACCACCAACTCTTCCACTCCTTTCGAGAAATCAACGGCTTGAAAGAAATGGTCGTCCGTAACCACAGGAACCACGACTTCGTCATACTCACGGTATAACTGTGGCTAACCATGATGGAGAACAAGGTAGCGGTTTCCATTGTTATCCCGGCTAAAAATGAGGAGCACCACATCGGCGAGTGCTTGGATGCGGTTTATCGCCAAGCAACAGATTTCCCTTATGAAGTGATTGTGATTGATTCCGGCTCAACAGACCATACCGTGGACATCGTCCGGCAATTCAAAGCAGTTCGCCTGCTTGAAATTCCAGCCGCATCCTTCGGTCATGGCAAGACCCGCAACCTTGGTGCCACTATAGCCAGTGGTGCTGATGTAGTGTTTCTTAATGCCGATGCTATCCCTGCCAATTCGCGCTGGTTGTCCTCGCTCATGAATGGGTTGCACCATGAAAAAAGAGCGGGCATTTTCAGTCGTCACCTGCCTAAAAAAGAGTGTTACCTCTATATGAGCCGCGACCTCGCGCAATCCATGCCCGAAACGCCTTCAGTGCGTAACCAAACCAATACCCTGGACTTTATGATCTTTTCCACCGTGAGTGGCGCTGTCCGCCGTTCCATTTGGCAAGAATTCCCTTTTGCCGATGATATTATTATTGCTGAAGATCAACAATGGGCCAAAAAGGTTCTGGAACAGGGTTACACCATTGCGTATGAACCCGCTTCCCAGGTGTATCATTCCCATAACTACAGCCCGCGCCAACTCTTTTTAATCAAACAGCAGGTTGGTTTTGCTACCAGCCCATTTAAAAACAGGTTTAGTGCCCTCGTGTACGGGTTTATCCTCGTGATGGGCGGGATTCTCTTTAAATTGGCAGGTGATGCCGCGTTCATCTTTTTCAAAAACCGCGAGGCACTGCCCTTTAGAAGGAGATTAAAAGAATTCAAAATCGCCATTTATGCAAGGGTCGCCGGGTTTTGGGGACGTTATATTGGCTGGCTGCACGCAAAACAACACCACAAGAAATAGGTAAACAGCAATGAATAAACTGGATATTCTCAAAACATTGGCTCCAGGCTTCCTGCCCTTGATTATTTTTATTGCCGCAGATGCCATTTGGGGTACAAAAATCGGTTTGATTATCGCCGTGGCTTCCGGCATTATCGAATTGTTTATTTCCTACATCAAGGAAAAAACACTGGATAAATTCGTGCTGTTGGATGTAGGATTAATTGTCGTACTGGGTGGCGTTTCCATACTTTTGGAAAATGATATCTTCTTCAAATTAAAACCCGCCATCATTGAATTGATCTTCTGTATTATTCTGGGTATCTCTGTTTTTTCGCCCGTGAACATCATGTTAATGATGTCCAAGCGGTACATGAAGAACATCGAGTTAGGGCAAGCGCAAATCGCGCAGATGAACCGCAGTTTGCGGGCACTTTTTTTTATTTTTCTGGCCCATACGTTGATGATCGTGTATGCTGCTTTTTTTATGTCCAAGCAAGCCTGGGCGTTTATCAGTGGTGGGTTGTTTTATATTCTTTTTATCGCCTATTTTGCTTACGAGTTGGTGCGTACCAAGTATAAAAAGAAAAAATGGTTGGACCAGTACAAGGATGATGAGTGGTTTGATATTGTCGATCAGGATGGTAAAGTCACGGGCCGAGCGCCGCGCACCGTGTGCCATTCCGGTCCGGGGTTATTGCATCCGGTGGTGCATCTGCACATCATTGATGCCAAGGACCGTGTGTACTTGCAGAAGCGTCCGCTGTCCAAACAGGTGCAGCCGGGAAAATGGGATACAGCGGTGGGTGGTCACCTTTCCAGTGGGGAAACGTTGGAACAGGGGCTGAAAAGAGAGGCACGGGAAGAACTGAATCTGACTGAATTCCAATCGCGATTGGTAGCCAAATATGTCTGGGAAACAGAAATCGAATCGGAACTGGTATTCGTGTTTATTTGTCGTTACGATAAAGAGATTCAATTCAATCCTGAAGAATTGGCAGATGGCAAGTTCTGGAAGCTCAAAAAAATAAAGGATGTAATAGGTAAAGACATCTTAACGCCCAACTTTGAATTGGAATTTAACCTGTTGCTCAAGCTCCTCGCCCCCAAGGAACAGGGCAATCACGCTTAATAAAACATAAAAAACAAATCAACCCCTTAAAGATATAAAGATAGCACCATACTAAACAGAATGGAGGGGGGCCGGAGAATTATTCAAAATCCCGCTTGAAAAATGTATTAAACGGCTCCATATCTAAGGTATAGATGTTTTTTATACCTTCCGTGTATCGTGTGGGAGAAGTGAATTTTCTTGGAATGGGATAAACAATCTGAACATCGTTTAAAAAGGTGCGAAAAATCCCCACGGCTACGGATTGCATTTTACTTCCCGTCGGAGCAATTACGATACGATCTTTATCAGTATAGGCACCGTAGATTTTTAATAGACATTCCAATGTCTCTCTATAATCGAGGGTACTGGCATCCATTTCTTCTTGTTTTGGTGGAGATATCCTGTCGATATGGTTGATTTTTTTTATCGCTTGGGGTCGCCACGCATTGTCAGGAGAGGGTGGGATACCGTGAATAAAGTCATAAAAATAAGGTTGTATTTCTCCCTTCAAAGAAGCCAGTTGGTCGCAATTAAAAGATGGAAACAAAACAAGACGGATGGGTTGACCATAAGAGGAGACGGCAGAGAGTTCAGGGGGAAAGGAGACTTCATACACTCCCGAAGATATAAAATAATCATGGTAACTACTGGAGATACAATAGGGGTCTTCTTGCTCCATTTTTTGAGTGACCTCGGATTCCATGGGGGGATAAAAACAGGCTTCAGTGTATAGGACACGTAAATGATTGAAGTGATGGTAGGATTTCCCCAGGGCAACCAAGAATTGAACGATAAGAAAACGGGAAACAGCCGAGATATCGAATAAAATGAGGCCGCGACTATCTTTTAGGTGTTGTACCAGCATTTCACCCCCGCCAGCAGGATTATATCGGTTGTATTCAAAAACCGTGATCTGGGAATTCATATTTTGGCATAAATTCGTTATCTCCCGAATTTTATTTTCTGCTAAAAGAGGTTCGTATTGAATCAATATGGTTTTGAAGTTTTTACAATGTGAGGATGCCAGAAGGTTTAATACGCCCAGCGCACGGTCTTCAAAGCCTGCTGCTATAATTAACGTGCCGTCCTTGTCCAAAGAGAGCTGGGAAGTAGGTTCGATAAGAGGTTTATTAAAAGACAGCAAATGGTCGTCGATTCGTTCAACTCTTGTGATCATCATGACCTCCCATGTCAGGGAATAAAGAGCGCTGGATATTGCCGTTTTCATGCAAGGCATCTGCCTGCTTCATTTTTTTATCAGCAAATTCTTCCGGTTGGATGAACAGCATTTCCATATCTTTATTATCTAAGCGGATAGAGTCACGAGTGCTGAAGGTCAGATTAAAGAAGGGAATCAGTGAGCGGCGCAAAAAAAGCCGTGGCACTACCTTTCCCCGGATGCTTTTTCCCCTGGGGTCTTCAATAAACAAGGAGTACCTGAGCAAATTATTATAAATCTCTTGTGCCTCGTCAGAGAAATCAGGTGTCTCCATCGGTTCAATCCGGCTTGCCTGGTAAGGCGGATCGTGTTCTGCATTTTTAGAGGTTTTATGTTTTAAATAGAAATTAGCCACATTGCCAAACGCGGTAACCACTTTAACGAGTTTTTTCCCACCTTCGATTCGGCCCAAGCTATCCAGAAAAGTTCCCGCTTCCTCACGAATGGCGTTTATCTGGGTTTCTTCTTTTATTTTCGGAATAGTCTTGCTGGCAATAGCAGCATCCCCACCGGATTTTATCACCATTTTTCCGACTAATTCGATGATATAAAAAATATCGCCGCTACATAGCTCAAACAGCATCTGCTTTCCCCATTCCTTGCTTTTACCATCTCCCTTTATTTTCCTGGCCAGTTCATTGTTGCTGGGCAATGGATGGTCGCCGATTAATTGGTCCAGGTTTTGAACATAATAATTTTCCACGGCACGAAACCGTCGAATAAAAATATCATCCATAAACCGAAACTTATCCTGGTGTGCTGCGACCAAGTACTCCAGGCCCAGGTTAACCAATTGGAACTCCCGCCCCTCCACATATTCTTTGCCATCAATATCGGAACGGCTATAGGAGACAGGACTTTCCGTGGAAATCTTAAAAAACGCCACTGCTGTCCGCTGCATTAGAAGACGGTTGAGGTTACGTTGCAGGTCCATTGATATTTTAGGAATCGAATAATCATCAATAAAAAAATAAAACGGACGATCACGAAGGAAGGAAAAATTCTTATTCAGAATATCACATACAGAGATCAGTACTTCTGGTCCAAAAAGGTATTCGGGGGTAAGGGGATTCTTGCATAATAATTGGATGTGTTTATTTTTGACCCTGTTTCTCTCTTTTTCCAATCGGGAGATAATAACTTGAAAGGTATCGGCTCCCGGTTCTTTGGGTTTCGAAATTTTAGAACTGAGAAAAGTAGCCCAGAGTAAAGCGGATACCTGATTTTCCTGTTTAGAGAATTCATCTTGGAAATGCGCTCGCGCCCATCTTTCGATGGAATTAAGCACTTCACTAATTAGCGTTACCCCCAAGTAATGAAGTGGGATATTAAAAAAATTTTCGCCTTGTTCGGGTAGCTGGTAACGTTGGAATGCGGCGTATAAATCATAACACTGGTAATAGATGCCTATATAATGGATATTTTCCGGGTACTCTTTTTCAATGGTGGTGCGATGCCCCAAGCTTAAGCTTTTAAAAACAGTACTTTTGCCACAGCCTCGCGGTCCAGTTAGAACAAGGTTATTCCTGCTTTCCACTTTTTCCAAGCCTAAAAATAACTCGGAATACAGGCTTTTTAAAAGATCGTGAGAATCTCCGATTTGCTCGCAACTCAAGTAATCAAAAGGAGATAACAACTTATCGGGATTTTCTTGTTGGGATCGTTTATTGTATTCCATTTGGATATTATTCAAACAATCATAAAGAGCCCTTGGGGCACGAGCCAAGGGGTTCCGAGTGATGTCTTTCTCGGTTAAATGGCGCACCAGGAATTCCTTATTTAAAACATCAAACTTATATTTATCCGGGGGTGATAATTGCTGAAAATCAACTTTACTTAGTAGTCGTTTCAAAATTTCTGCCAATTGCTCGTAATCGTCTCGTAAATGGGTATCGTTGGAAGCGGCAGATACACCGAAATCGGTAACTCGTATGACATACGGTTCACCACCCAGTTGATCAGAGCGGTCTTCAATCAGTATATTCCCCTCATGCAGGTCCCCATGGAAAATCCCTTTTTGCTGCATACTGTTAAAAAGTGAGAATATATCTAATAAAAACCGTTCGATAAAATGGATTTCAACTCTGGACGGTTTCCCGGTAAAATGTTCTTTTAAATTTTTCCCTTTGATATAGTCGGAAATAAAAGCAATACAGTTAATTTTATGCTCTGTATCTTTCCATTCGATATAGTTATTGATTTTTACCACAATGGGGGAATTCAGGGTGTTGGGTTTCAAAAATTCTTCTTTCCACCCGATGGTTTTAGAACTGCCCTTTTTTAAGTTCTCAATGGGAACAATTTTACAAGCATAAAAATGGTTCATAATGCTTGAATGGGCTTTGAATAGATGTCCGTTTTGACCGGAGCCGATTTTTTCAATAATTGTATAATTTCCTGGCAGGTTGGGGATTACTTTATTAATAAAAAAAATGGGGTCCGGTAAGTATTTTTCCATATTATATCTTTCTGAATACCAGGATATGCTCGGTTTTTGTGGCCTTGCAATTCCTGCGCGCCCGTCTGATATCGGGGATATTATCTTTGATAATAGAAAGAAGGACCAAGTTTGGCGCTTTTTCTTTGACGATATGGCAAATATCCTGGGAAAGCTCTGTGTTTTTACTGCCTACTAATTTTTCGCCCACTACCAAGATACAAAAACCACCTCTTTTGAGGTGAATGTTTGTTTTCTGGCATAAAATGGCAATGGCTTCATGAAAGGCTTTTTTTTCGCGGATAACCCTATTATTTCCCTGATTATCACCATCAGGATGAATAAACCATAACCGTAAGCGGTTATCCCGTACATAATCAAGGGCATTCATATAGGGGGGGCTGGTAATCAGACAATCAAAGGTCTCAGGAAATACCACCGATTCAATAGGGCATGCATTAAACGTCCATTCCACTGGCACAGAAAATCCACCAAAACGTTTATATATCCGTTTTATTTTAGCAATTAATCGTGGACGAATTTCTTTATATGCATACATCCACGGGAATAAATCTTTGGGATATTTCTTATCCCTGAGATATGGGACCAAGTGGCTGGAAGGATATGACAGGAACCCGGGTCTCTCGTGGTGGAGAATCCCCATAAAACATGCCAACCAAAATTCATTCCCTTCCTCTCTGGCTATGGCAGCAAAACGCAAGGCATCGAGGAGAGTTTGCGGGTGAAAGAAATCTCTAACCCAGGTAGGAATATCCTGGAGATCAGGTTCCGGTAATGTATTCGCAGTATCCAGAAGTTTTTCCGCCTGGGCCAATGCGTTTTCCAGGTTTAAGGGAACATTTAACTTGGCTTTTGTTAGGATTTTGGAATAGGGGCTGATATCGGCAGCAAAAACTCTTCTTCCCAATAAAGCTGATTCAAGAGGGATTGTCCCTGAACCTGAGAAGGGATCGACGACCAAGTCGCCGGGTTTTGAGAATGTCCGGATCAAATCGCTGGCTATCGAGCTTTTCAGTTTCCCGATATAAGGAGATAATTGATGCAAGGTACTTTCAGAATGGGTGCAAGAGTGGTACCAGTTCTCTGTTTTTACAAAATTATTTGAGAATAAATACTCATTGTCTTTTAACAGCATTCGTTGTCACCCTGTATTATCCCATATTTCTTCATAGCCATAGATTAAAATTCTATAATAATTCCGACAAAAATGCAACAGGAAAAAAATGGGCGTCCCCCTTTTCAAAAAGCTTTTGATGGTATCAAACGATAATCGCAAAAACCTTTTGATAGTATCAAAAGCTCTCTTGACTTTTCTCTCAGCAAAGCATAAAATAATAGACGAAAAGGAGAATCTATGAGCGCAGCCGTCTATTATGAATACAACCCCTGGTGGGAAGGGGAATATACACTCCCCAACATCATCGACAGGCCGATGATGCTCAGCAAAATGGAAAAACTCTTTGCCAACGACACAATCGTACTGTTAACCGGACTCCGCAGAATCGGAAAAACCACGCTCCTCAAACTCTTTATCCAACAATTACTGAAAAAAGGCATCGCTGCCAAAACTATTTTTTATGTGAGCTTGGACGACTACGTACTGGATGGGAAATCTATCCTGGAGATTGTAGAAGATTATCGAAAAATCCATAAACTCCCCGTAGCGGAGAAGGTCTGCTTGTTTTTTGACGAAGTATCCCATAAAGAGGATTTCCAACAACAATTAAAGAACCTCTATGACCGGCAAAACGTCAAAATATATGCCACCTCTTCCAGCAGTTCGCTTTTAAGAGACAGCAAAGCCTATCTCACCGGGCGCGAGTTTGTGATTGAAGTTCTGCCATTGGATTTTTCCGAGTATTTGGAATTCAAACAGATCGCCATTAAAAAAAGAGACGGCGCTTTATTGGAATCCTATTTCGAGGATTATCTGCAAACCGGCGGTATTCCCCAGTATGTACTGTACAAACAAAGGGAATACCTGCAAAATCTGGTGGATGACATTATTTATAAGGATATCATTGCCTATCATAACATCAGGAATCCCCAGGTGATCAAAGACTTATTTAAAATCGTGATGGGCAATGTGGGCAGTACGATCAGTATTTACAAAATAAGCAACACGCTGAAAATATCCTCGGAAACCACCAGCCGGTATTTGCAATACATGAAAGATACCTATTTAATCTACCTCCTCGCCCGCCATGGCAAGACCAACCAGAAATTATCCTCACCGCAAAAGGTCTATGCTGGCGATATGGGCATTCGCAATCTTTTTACCGGATTTATAAGAAAGGGGCGAGTCTTTGAGAATTATGTGTTTCTAAAGATCAAAGACTATGATCCTGTTTACGTCCTTGAAAATCAAATTGAAATTGATTTTTACCTGAACAATAATAGTTTAATCGAAGTCAAATATGGCGAAGCAGTGGTGGACAAACAGAAAGAACTATTTGAAACATTTCCCGCCGCACAAAAGTTGCTCATCCAAGGATTTGCCGATATGCACCGCTTGACAGAAATGCTGGCGGTTCCACCCAATCCACCCGCCTAATCGCCAAAAGGCCCCAAGGGCACCTTTTTTTTATAGAATCCCTCTGATTTTTTTGCAGGGTAGCGGTAATCCGGCTCGTCCCTGTCGCGATCAGCGGACCGCAAGTTCTCCGCGCTGCTGCTCCAACTGCCGCCGCGAAGGACGCGAGACGAGCCAGTAGCGGGGACAGTAATGGGTTTCGCGGCGTAGGGGCGGAACCTTGTGTTCGCCCTCGCCAGAAGTGCCAAAATTAGAATGGCTGCTGCCTTGGATTCACGATCTATGTTGCGGTAATTTTAAAATAGGAGTTGACAAAAATCCAATATACAGTTATATTTATCACAAGTGAATAGCGCTACGATAAGGAGTTATTATGATAGCAGTTGAATTTGAAACACATGTAAAAAATGGAAAAATTACGATTCCCGCTCAATATCGAAAAATGGCAGAGGGTGATCTCAGAATAATCCTCCTAAAAAATGAGCTGCCAATTGACATATCACTCCCCACCCCCACCAGAATCTCGGCGTTGCAGCAACTGTTGAAAGATATCCAAGCTAAAAATATTTTCAAAGATATTGATGACCCAGTCCAATGGCAGCGAGACATAAGAAATGAATGGGCGTAGAATCTTAGTTGATAGCAATATCCTCATATATTTTTCCAAAGGTCTATTAAGGATAGTGGATGTTTTAAACGACCATGACAGACTGTATATCTCCGTCATTACCTATATGGAAGTGTTAGGGTTTCCTTTTGAGAAGGCCGAGGAAAAGGTGCTGATGAAACAACTATTAGATTATTTCGAGGTTGTATACATTAACTCGGAAATAGCCGAGTTAGTCATCTCTTTCAAACAAAAGAAGAAAATTAAACTGCCAGATGCTATTATTCTCGCCACAGCAAAATGGACGCATTGTGATTTATTGACAAGGAATATTAAGGATTTTAAAAACATTACCAAGGGAGTTAAGCTAATAGACCCTTTTAAAACAAGAAAAAATTACCTCAAGTCTTTGCCCACTTCCCAGGCGGTGGCGAACTGACCAATCCCCCCTTTCCCGCATTTCCCCTTATAGTATCCCGGTAATAACGGGGGCAAGATGCCGCGTCTACAGCAATAAGAGACGAAAAGGTTTGTGGCAGTCGGCGGTCATTCGGTTTTACGGTTTATTAAAGCGAAAATGCACGATTTCGCCGTCCAATACCACGTATTCCTTTCCTTCCAAGCGGAGCAAGCCTTTTTCTTTGGCGGTATTAAAACTGCCTGAATCCAAGAACTCTTTCCAACCAATGGTTTCTGCACGGATGAAGCCTTGTTGGATATCGGAATGGATTTTTCCTGCCGCGATTAATGCCGTATCACCTTTATTAATGGTCCACGCCTTGGTTTCGTCTTTGCCTACGGTGAAGAAGGAGAGCAGGTTCATCAAGATATAGCTGGTTTTAATGAACGTTTCGCGGATATATTCATAACCTTCCAACCCGTATTCCGCTTCAAAGACCTTGCGGTCATCTGCTTCCAGTTCCAACAGTTCTTGCTCGATTTGGCCGACGAAAACCAGGGTCGTGGTGTTTTGTTCCGGTTCTTTTTTTAGGAGCACGTGTTGTTTATAGTCTTTTTCGTCGGTATTGATGATATTGATCAGTGGTTTTTGCGAGAGGAATTTAAATCCTTTGATAAGTCGGTCTTCATTGGGAGTCAGCGGGAATTGGCGCAATGGTTTTCCTGCCTCCAGGAAATCCTTGAGTTTTTGCATCAGTTCGAATTCTTCTACGAGTTCCTTGGATTTAATTTTTTTCACGTCCACGGCGAGTCTTTCCAGGCGTTTTTCAACGGTGAGGAAGTCATTGGCTTTGAGTTCATCTTCCATGGCGATAATATCACGGGTAGGATCAATAGTATCCATGGGGTGGGGAATCTCGTCATCTTGGAAGCCGCGTACCATATGCACGAGCCCATCGGCACGACGTAACAAGTCGATAAAAGTAGAATTTTTACTATCGCCAAACGCGACGGCGCCAGTATCCAAGAACTCGATCTTGGTGTATACAGGGGGAGTTTCAAAGAAATCCGCCAGTAATTTGAGGCGATGGTCGGGCACGTCCACAATGGCTTTGTGGTACTCGTTGGTAGAAGTGGTGAATTTGGACACTTCTTCCTTCTTATTGGTCAGCAGATTAAATAAGATCGTTTTTCCTGATTTTGGGTATCCGAATATTGTTAGTATCATACTTGAATTATACAAAATATTTCAGTTTCGTCAAGAGCCCACGCCCCCCAAAAACCTGTTAACCCATGCCTCCGGCGGCCAAAAACCCTTTCGCAACCTTCATTATTTGGGTTTCTGGACTTCCTAAAGCTTTTATATTTTATCCATTATCCGGTCTTGGCGGGAGGGAGAAAACGGTTCAATTCTTGCACCAGGAGGTGGACGGTGGTGGAAGGATTATCGGTGCCCGGATTAGGTGGATTATAGTTTTTTAATAAACGATTCGCATTCTCTATCGCTATTGACTGTTTGTTTTGCAAGGTTTCATACATATCCGGGTTGTTCTTTTGATAGGAAAACCCAAGGCGTTCTGGAGTGGAAAGCATTTTCTTGTAATCAGCCCTCGACAGGGCGGTTTCATAGTAGTTAAAATGAAGCAGATACCATAATTCAAAGGCTTCGTTGGAATAGGCAATCTGAATCTCTTTGATTTTATTTATTTTTTTTGAGGCCTTTTTAATTGCCTGATTGATATTCTGCATGGTGTTGTCATCTATATCAAAAACGCACCGACTTGATCGTATTCCTCATAATCACTTCGTGCGTCTATAATAAAATCAAGGGTCTTCTCAACTAGGCTTAATGTATTCTTCCCACAACCTTCAATTCTGATTTTCACCGAACTTATCTTACGATGCCATGCTTCAAAATAGTATTTCTCTGTTTTTTCTCCTTCACAGACAATTAAGAAACGAATGGGTAGCACTCCCCTATTCCTAGATTTTCTTTTTTCAAGTTCTTTTTTTTTCTTCCAGAATAAATTATCGGTGCCCATGTGATCTCCTTATAGAGATGAAAACAAAGAATCGATATCCCCGATAAAAGGTACGGCACCATATTTACCCATAATATAATCCTTACTAAACGAAGCATCGTTTCGTATACGATACTCTTCTAATGAGTAGAGGTCAGTGGCCCCGTATTCATTCTTTTGGGCAAACCAAATCTGATCTCTTCGAAATAATTGGTTTTTCAGAATACTGGTATCATGACTGACAAAAATAAGCTGAGCTTGAGATGACAAGGTTCTACTCCCTGTTTCACCTGACTTGCAACGAGCTTGATGAAACGCTTCGATAATGGCGCAGGTAAGGAGAGGGTGTAATTGGGAGGCCAGTTCATCCACCACAAGCACCTTCCCTTTTTTTATGGCATGGTAAATATGGGCAGATAAACCAAAAAGCGCCAAAGTTCCAGCCGATTCATTTTCAAAAAAAGAGAATGTCTCATCTACAACAGGTTTATTGGAGTTATCATATTTTTGATGCAAAGTATTTACTTCAAGACTACTTACATCACCGCCCATAGACATAATTTTATCAATAAATTTTTTTGGCAATCCCTTTGGAAAATCCTCTTTACAAAAAGGTTTTTCTGTTTTTTTTATCTCCTTTATCCCCAAATCTGCTACTTTTAAAAATTGAGAGGCAAACTCCTTATAATCATTTTCATCCAATCTTGATAAAGCAAACATGGGAAATCCATCGCCATCCATATTGGAAATAATCTTGAGATTATCAAACCAATCCAATATACGTTGGGCGATCTCGCCATTAAATTGAGCTACTACCGAAAGAAAAAGAGCATTGTCTCTGGTTTTATCCCTCAGTCCCTTTCCTTCTTTAAAATCTGCGCCCAATTTAAAGTCATTTTTTTCCCGGGTAAAAAGGGTAGCTTCCCGGCTGGTGGGTACATAAAACAGCCATTCGGCGTAAACCTCATTTTCATCCACCTGAAACCCATACCGATAACGGATATTGTCAATAAGAAAGATCATCTCAAAAGTGGACGGGAGATTATCGGTTTCCGTGCTCAACCGAAACCTTTCCACATCAATATCTTCATTGGCCAAACTCTCCTTGGAGGATTTTAAGACAAAATCCCTCATAAATGCCATGGCTTTAAACAGATTGCTTTTTCCACTGGCATTGGCGCCATAGATGACCGAACTTTTCAGCAGGGTTAATTTATCACTCACCTTCACAGTATGCGTGTCACCGTGCTTCTTATCCGCAGACGCCACCATACTGAACTTGACTATGTCCTTAAAGGATCGAAAATTGCCAACCTTAAATTCAACCAACATATTCACCTCACTGCGTTACTTATATCACATTCTTATAATGAAATCAACAAATTTACTGAATTTTCTCAAATTTTATTATTTCGCAACGATTCTTTGATTCAACCCTGTAATTTGCTGAAATCGCCCTATAATTTTAAAAAGCGGCGGGACGCCGCCTCCACAAACCGGGTAGAGACGTTGTGCGCAACGTCTCTACAACCTATTTCTATAGGCGGTGGATGGAAGATGATAATAAAGGGTTGGCCGGACTCAAGGCGGGAATTCTGAAATTATAGACTTCAATGCGCCGAGTGATCGACGATCAATTTGAAAGAGATCAGTGATCGTTTGCAAAAGCATCAGTGATGGTTTTCGAAAGCATCAGTGATGGTTTTCAAAAGCATCAGT
>CAZCVI010000017.1:33910-99643 GCA_964502145.1 uncultured Clostridia bacterium | reverse complement strand
TGCACTTTTTTGTCTCTAATTCAGTCATCACTGACCCTAATTCACTTGCGAATCATGCTGGTGGGCAAAATTTCCAGAAAATCGGCAAATTTGGTTACAAATGAGCGCATAACATAATGATTTTGGTGTAAGGTTTTCCGTAACCGCCGAGATTTGACTTTTCGTTCACTATCTTTTTCCTTTTTTTTGATTGAGATCATTTCCAAGATGGCTTAATCGCTTTCCTGGTGAAAAATCTCTTATTATCTCCCGCCATGAACCGTTACAGCTTTCTGTAACACTGCCAATTCTGTGAGAGTATCGTAAAATCAAGTGGGAGTTATGGGAATTATGGGAATTATGGGAGGAATGGGAGGAATGGGAATTTTTTTTTTATCCCATCATTCCCATTATTCCCATAACTCCCATAATTCCCATTCTTCCCATAACTCCCATTAAGTTGGCGGTGAATCAAGGGCACTTGACATTCTTTTTTTATTTCTGTACTATTTCAAATAGGTACTATTCAACTAGGACCGATTACGTTTTTAAAATAGAAACATAAAAATAATAAACCGGCACCGCAGGGCGAACCGGTAAAAAGACAGGAGGTAGTAACATGTTGAAGGAAAAGTATAATGATGTGGTGGAACGCGGGAAAGAACTGGGACTCAAAGAGTTAACCGTCAAGGAAGAGGGTGGCAAACTGCATATTAAAGGCACAGCCCCCTACCAACTTGAGAAAAACTTGTTTTGGGACAAACTCAAAACCCATGAAACATGGAAAGGAGAAGTGGTAGCCGATATCGGTGTGGAAAAAACCGACATCTATGGAATTCATACCGTGCAATCCGGCGACACACTCTCCAAAATCGCCAAGCTACATCTTGAGGACACCAATAAATACATGGAAATTTTCAACCTGAATACTGATATCCTCAAGGACCCCAACAAAATCGCTGTGGGTCAAAAACTGAAATTACCGAACATCAAATAAAATATGCCACGGTAGTTTAGGAGAAAAATAATTTAAAAATGATTCTAAGAAATCAACAAATCATTTTAGGGGCACCCATACCAAACAGTATGGTTTGCCCCTAGAATGAAGCGTTACGTGGTTACTTTTTCCCTAAAAATCCACCAAGCACACTGCCCAGCAGGTCATCTCCGCCGCCGCTTTTATTACCACCGCCGCCCAGAGCACCTGTAAAAAATCCAGCCACATCGTCCAGTATATTGCCATCGCCATTTTTGTCAATAAGAGACGCAATGCCGCCGGAGCCTATTCCGGTTGTATCCCGTTTCTTGGTCAATGCGCCCAGAATTATCGGTGCCAACATGGGAATAATTTTCATAGCCATACTCGGATCCAGTTTAAAATTATTGGCCAGTGTATTGGACGCTTGCGTTCCTGAAGCTCCTAACAATCCCCCCAGACCCGGGTCCGGGTTCTCTTCTTTTTCAGCAGTTGAAAAAATGGACCCGATATGATCCAGGGCGCTGGCATTGCCATGTTTATTCAGGATATAATTTGCCCGGTCCGCACCCCCTCCATCCATCTGCTTCTTTAAACCTCCCATCACCAAGGGTACAACCTGGGGAATGATCTGCATTGCCGTCTTTTTATCCACACCCAGATGTGAAGACAGTTGCTGACTGACTTCCGAACCATGGTTCGCCATAAACTCTTCAAGAAAATCTGCCATTTGAAAACCTCCTTTTGTTTAATCGTCATGTTTTGATTCATAATCGTGATTCATAATTTTGATTAATACACTCAATTCATAGAGGATACACCAAAAGAAAAAAATATTAAAGGTTAATTTTAAAAAAAAATACGTCATGGTCTTGCTCCCGTCCCTCCAGGATGAATTTATAAATAATAGTCTAAGATCAGGGATACCATGGATACCGCCTATATGTCCTATCTTGCGGTATCCATGGTATTCCCTGCAAATAGATCAAGCGTGAGTCACGCGCCACACTTGAAGAGGAAAATAGAATCCCTTAGTAGGTCAGGATTCGTGGTAAATCTTTGGCTTCTTCAACCCATTTGGTCACGTCGCTCAGAGCGGGTACGCGACGCACCAGGTTTTTTTCTTCATTGGTTTCCACCATGGTTTTATGCAAATTTTCTGGTTTGCGTTGGGCCAGTTCAGGAACCGTGTCTACGCCTGCTACTTCCAGTAAGTCGGCATATTCGCTGCCAATCCCTTTTATCCGGGCCAAGTCAGCGCGGTTCGCCCACTTTAAAATCAATTTTCCACTGATCTCCGTGGTTTTTTCCAGGTCTCTACGGCCCTGGGGCGTGGCACACTTTTCCAACAACGCTTCAACCGTGGGGATGCCCACTTCCACCAATCTTTTTGCATAGGTTTCGCCAATGCCTTCAATGTCTACGATTTTTGTCATGCTGTGCTCCTTAATTATTGTTTTTTCTTTTTAACAGTTCACGCTCAACCTGTTCCAGATTCCAGGTCAGGATGATTGCAAAAATTATTTTTTCAATCATCCCATATATCATAGAATAAAGCAAGCAAAAAAGTCAATAGGAGAAAAGATTTTAATTGCCTTGCCTACAAATGAAATAGAAATCGAAAATCTTCTGCCTTGATTCACAAATTTTTTTTATATGCAACCAAATTCCCTTCCCGCTCGTATTAACTCCTTAATGATAAACTAAAAAATGGAGGAATTATGAGTAAAAAATGGATGTTAGTCATGGTGTTATTAGTAGTTTTAACAGTATCAGGATTTGCCTTTGAGAAAGGCACCAAAAGTCTGGGTGGCGCAATTTCGCTACGTTCTTTTGATGATGATCTCATTTCTTACACATCGTTATCCCTGTACCCCAGTTTCAGTTACTTTGTGATAGACAACCTGTCCTTGGAACTTTCACCCGAATTTGGCACCTTCTGGGTAAAAGATTCCGACAACAATTACAGTTTTGGCCTGGGATTAGGAGCCCGTTATTTTATCAATACGTTTTACGGTGGCGCTCGAATCAACCTGTATAAGAGTGGCAAAAAAGGCGATTGGATGTCAGGCAAAGAACTCACTTTAAGTGCCGGACGGCTGTTCGGGATTGCCAAAAATATTTATCTGGACCTAGGACTCAGATATGAAATCGGCCTGGGAAAAATTACTCACACTGGATATTCCAGTGAAAACAACAACCAGAAAATCCTGACAGCCCAAGCTGGCATTGCCATCTATTTTAAATAATTGGCTTGAGCTACGCTTAAGAATTAGCAATGAACAAACAGCATTCAGCATCTGAGGTCATTTACCGGATGCTGAATGCTATATTATGGGAACCGGAATAATGCAGGACACCCCGCGCAATACAGTTTTTTATATTAACGCGGCGGGACGCCGCATCTACTTTAGAGCGTCTTTCATCCGTTGGGACTTTATGCGGGCTATTTCGGAAGCGGGTTCTATTCCCGCCATGCCTAAATAAAGGGCTAAACGGTCAAGAAAGAGTGACATGATCAATACCAACACCAGCGAAACCCGGCAAGAACAGACGACTAAAACAAGCACCATTAAAGACAAAATCAAGCGGAACAGATGTACCCTCCAATTGAACGATAAAAAACGGGGAAACAGAAAGGAATAGGGGTTCTGCTTTAACCGCCGAAACGTAAAGGTACGCCACAAAGCCAAGGCAGCATCGACAACCCAAAACAACAAAAACAGGAGTGCGAACTGGAATGAAGGATGAAACAAAAGCAAAAATCCGCTTCCCAACAAGAGAACCATCACGGGCAGAGCCAACCAATACGCTACTCCTCGCCACGTTTGGCGTGTAGGCAAACGATACACCAGCCCGATGGTGACCGCCAACAGGATTCCCAGCACAGCAGTTCCTATACAAACGGGAGCAATCAACCGCACGAAAGGCGCAGGGAAATAACGGAGAAAAAACGCGCACCCACTACCAACAGCAAACATTCCGGCCACTACAACCTCACGACTCAACCAGGAATGATTCACACCCACCACGGCCCGCATAAAACGTAATTTTTTCCCCAGATGAAACAACGATACGGCAAGCCCTAGCACAGCGGAAACAAAAACCAACCCGAGATAAATCCCTAAACTGGGAAATACCAGGTCCACAAGTAAAAAACCGGCAATACCCACCATTAACCCTGCGGCAACAGCAGATAATACGGTGAAACACACCAACGGCACCAAATCAACAAAGCGATGTTTTTCCATGATTACTTCTATTCTTCCTTTTTAACAAAACGAATGGCAGGCCCTACCTGCTTGTGATAAACCAATCCCGGTGACTCCGTTTCATATTCATCCCCTTCCACTACCCCCTGGATTTGTTTTAATGCTCCCGCGAAACAGGTTTCCACGCAAGCTGGTTCGCGCCCCTCGGCCAATCGTTCATAACAAAAGTGGCACTTGCTCACCACCCCTGCCACCTCATCCCATTTGATCGCATCATAGGGACAAGCCATCTGACAATAACGGCACCCCATACATTTTTCAGGGTGATGAATGACTATTCCATCAATGTCACGTTTCTCCAGCGCATTCGCCGGACACCCTTTGACACAGGGTGGATTTTCACAGTGGTTGCAGGATACAGATATATATATGGTATGATGCTCCCCCATCCTGGGCGGCAGTTTATGCACCCGGCGCCACAACAACCCGCCAGGAGTATGATTCACATTGGCACAAGCCGCTACACACCCATTACAACCAAAACAACGGGCTGCATCAAATATAAAAAAACGTTGCCACTTGGGGTTCATTTTTGTTCCCCTCTTTTCGTCACTTTTCGCAACTCCACCAGCGTGTTCTGGTACGCGGGTTGTCCACCCATGCCCAAGGCTGCGGTCACATGGGCAGCCATGGGCGCCTGGGAAGGCGTCAATTCATTCAACTCCGGCCAACAATCGTTCAAACTGACATGTCCGGGCAAAACCTCGGTGGTCCACTCTACCTTAACCCTGGCTAGCCCCCGCAAATTAAACATGTCTGCGTCATCACCATCCGCAATCCCCCTGACTGTAGCATCCTGCGGATGCACCCACAACACCGGCCCCGGTTCCAATTCTTGTAACGTGGCATTAACACGATGACTGTCGTGGAACGAATGAAAATGACCGTTACGCCGGGCAGATATCAAAAAAAGCGGGAATTGTCGGGCCAGTTCAGGAGTGGAACGCGGCCCCTCAAGAGGTTCCACATGCACCGGCAACGGTGCAAGACCAAGCGCCTCCGCTTTGGCACTGTAAAACTGGAATCGCTTGGAAGGCGCGGAAAATACATGATCAGCATACGGCACATCGGGAATATTCCCGGCTATCCCCTGGGGACTGACCCGTAATTTTGCCGTGGTAGCACCAGAACAAGCAGGGGAATCAAGACAGTCATCAAGACAGGCTTCTTTATTGGGCCAGGGAAAATAATCCATCACCCCAAGCTTAAGTGCCAATTGATTCAGCCACCACGATACCTCGCGGCTTTCCCCTGTAGGTTCTGTCACCTTGTCCATTAAATAAATGCGCGTATTGGAAGTACGCAACCCCAATTCTTCCAGCCACGTGGTAGCAGGTAAAATAATATCAGCGGCTTCCCTGGCCGTATGATTCATAAACAGATCAAACACCACCACCAGATCCAAAGATTTTAATTGCCGTCGCAACCGGTTTAAATCCGGCCATTGGCTCAACGGATTGCCACCAATCACCAGCAACGTATTCACCCGTCCTGTTTCCAGTGCGTCATCAATTGCATTAAAATTATTTTCCGCGTATACCACACCCGTTGGGCGACGGTTCTGGGCGCACAGGTTCAGGTTCCAGTCCAGTGACTCCCCCCAGATCACGCCACCCCCTTTGATACCTACATTCCCCGATAACGGCACCAAACAAAGAATCGCCCGCACCATCTGCACACCGTTCCAATGTTTGCCCAGCGCACCACGGGTTAAATTGATGCATAGCGGTTTAACCGTCGCATAAATCTCCGCTAACCGCAAAATTTGCGGCAAAGGTATCTGGCATTCCGCGGCTGCTTTGGCCGGTGTAAAGGACTCGATATGTTTTTCATATTCGGGAAAACCAGCACTGTATTGTGCCATCCAGTCGCGATTGATTACTTTTTCTTTGAGCAGAATATGGGCCACAGCATTGGCCAGGAAGACATCGCTACCCAAGCGGGGGCGAATATGAAAATCGCTGATGGCTGCCGTCTGGGTGACGCGGGGATCAATCGTGACCACAATGCCGCCGCGATCTTTGACCTGTAATATATAAGGCACCATATTGGCCATGGAAGCGCAGGCATCCTGCGCCCAATTGATCACTCCGCCCGCATAGTCGCCCATTTGCACCGGATCATGAAGCCCCCAATACCCGGTCAACTCCTGCGCCACGCCCACATCGTACCAGCAGGGAAAATTGCCATCCCACAACGTCATACCGGTCATATGGGCGAAACGGGGCGTCAGTATTTTCCAGTTGACCCGTTGCACAATGTTCCCGTGGCTGTGGTACAGTGCATTGGCTTCGGGGTGGTTTGCCGCCATATTCTGTTTCATTTTCGCCGCGATTTCAGTCAGAGCGTCTTCCCAGTTGATACGTAGCCACTGGCCACTGCCCCGTGGGCCCACTCGCCGCATGGGAAAAAGTAGCCGCTGGTCATTGTTCTGGATTTCACCGCAGCTTTGGCCTTTGACGCATAATCTGCCACGACTGACATCATGGAATCGGTTCCCCGCAATCGCCACCAGCTTGTCTGCCTCCGTGGTGACAGCAATCCCACAATTCACTGGCCAGCAGTTGTAAGGACATACAGTATAGGCTGTTTTTTTCAATAATGCTCCATGATTGCAGGGTTTTGTTTGATATTTATTTATATCACTGGTGCGACTGGTTGTCAAGAATGGATGGGGGGCGATTCACCACCAGATTTCAGGAAAGGCTGGACATTCTGGACTTACTGGACAAAGTGGACTTACTGGACTTCACAAAACCTTTGATTTTTCAAGCTTGTCCAGTAAGTCCAGCTTGTCCAGATAGTCCAGCCTGCCACGGTTATCCGTGGCGCTTTTTAAAACTTGGCGGTAGATTTAGGTGGATTCACCGCCTTGTTTTTTAAAAAAAAAGTTTGAGAAAAGTTCTCCAGCAGTTGACTAATTCAATGTAATACTGATAAAATGGTTTCTATGATAAATATAATCCTCTTTTATATTGTCGCGTTTTTTACCGGATTTGGTTTGTGCATTATGCCTGGACCCATTGCTATAGATGTTTTTCACCATGCGGTCAAACGCGAAAATGCACACGCGTTGTATGTGGGATTGGGCGCTGCTATCGGCGATGCCATCTGGGCCATGGTTGCTTTTTACGGCATAACCCCCTTCATGAAAAACGACAATGGACCAAACAACCACCTGGAAAGTTACTTCCTCATTGCAGCCGCACTGGTGACCTTTATCATCGGCGCCCTGGCACTAAAAGATGGGGCCATGATGAAAAAAGTCGGGGAAAAAGAGGAATACCTCCTGAAAAAACTTCCCAAATCAGGGTGGTCCATTCTAAAAGGCCTGACCATGGTGATGGTTAATCCTCTGGGTATTGGTTCCTGGGTGATTGTTTTGGCCTTGTTAAAAAAAGCCCAGATTTATATCCCCCTGAGCATCGGATATATAGTGCTGTTTTTAGTGGTCGTCATGTTGGGTGCGTTTTCCTATTCCGTGCTGATGGTGCTGTTAACAAGGCGTTTCGAAGCACTGTTCAAACCAGAACGAACCGCCAAAATCATCAGAACCCTGGGCTTCATGCTGATCGGGTTCAGTGTTTACTTTTTATTCTTCGCCATCCGCGCATTTTTTGTGAACTAACTTTTCCCTTCAAATTTATATTTATAGGTGAATATCATGAGAATGAGTACCATGCAGGCTGAGAAAAAAACGACTAGGCAAAATCAAGCGGCTGGGAATAATGTGCGGTTGCAACTTCCATTCCAGCGTTTTGTAGATAACAGGAAAGAAACAGCAGCACAAAGAAAATTAAGCGAATTAGTAAATAACAGCCCCCAAGTAAAACAATTAGCAGCCTCTCAGCAGGTCATTCTCAATACCCCCCATTTATCCCCTTCTTTTCATCCATCCCCTGAAACAGTACAACATCAAGGGGGAGTGGTTCAACGATTAAAAGAACACGCGCAAAAATTTATTAACGACCATTCCCTAGCTATCGACGCGACATTCACTAGCATACATGCCTATGTAAATAATACCGACAATGATAAAGCATTAAGACGGGGGTTAATGAAGGCATGGAATAAAGCAAAAAGAAGCGGGAAAAAGAGAAAAAGGCAACCAAAGGAAATCACTGGGCCCTCGGACCTCGAAATCTCAGGTGGTCTGCCTACATCCGGGAAACGTTTAAAGAGATCGGATTCCTTCGAGATTACGACAGACATGGATTATGGAACAGCACTTGATGATCGGCGAAAAATTAGGAAAATTGCTATAAAAACACTTAAAGGGGATAAAGAGGAGATTCCACTTTTTGAATCCTCCACCGATGCCACACGGATGGTCAGGAGCTTCGGCCATCAATTTTCTACATCAGGTGGTATTACCCCAGGTCCCCAATTTGGCCTACAGTTAGGCCCCAATTTTGGCTTGTTTGATGCACCCCGGGGAAATGATATAGTGTATCTCCCGTTAAAGGAAACGTCTACCAAAGGCGAGTTTCTTAGAAAAGGCGAGATTTTTGACTGGTCTTCCCATGCTCAAGAAATGAAAAAAAGTAAACTGGATAAAGAGGAACTCAGGAAAACGCTGGAAGGTGAGCTGGCACCAGATTCCGAAGATGTATTGTCAACAGCGGGTGCCATGATATGTGATGCCAAAACCAGTATAACCGGTTTTTTAGAATTTATGACTAGTTTTAGTACCTCTACAGAAACCGATCCCATGAAGTTATTTAGTTCTAACCCCAGCGATAAACCTATATGGGCGCCATCGGTAAAAGAGGGTCGTTCATTACCCCAAAAAAAGAAGCAAGAATTGCAAAATTTATATAAGTTAGAAATTAACAGCCAAGCCCTTCTAATGACCAATAATTGCTTGATCAATGCGATTGCTCTGGGAGCCGGTAAACCCAAAGCGACCATGGATCAATTGGTATCCATTCGCATTGAATCCAACTCGGTAGGGGAAATGTTGGTAGCATCACCTGTGATTATTGATATTATTCGCAGAATATTGCATATCCCGAATAAAATTATAATTCACTATACCAAGGCACCCAAAGAAGAATTTGCCGGGAGTGGACCCACGATTGATGTATATCATAACGGTGTAGATCATTTCACCCACACTCCGCCCATGGGTATCATCTATCCACCTTGATTCTTTTAGCAAATTTGCCCCATTTTCCTTGACAATCATATCCTCTTCCTATAAAATTAGCTAATGAAGGCAATAAAATTTTACTGTAGACTACTCCCGATTCCTTGCGCTTTACCTGCCCGCAGGGGATATCCACTATATCGCAGTTCAGAAGCCACAGAACCAGAAAGTCCAAGGCTTAAATAAACGACCATGTGTGGAATATTCGGTATCGTGGGTGATGGCACTTCGAAGCTGACTTCTGCCTTTTTCAGAAGTACGGTTAAAAAGTTGTTGATGCTTTCCGCTAGTAGGGGGAAGGATGCTTCTGGGCTTGCTCTTTTCACCAGTGAAAATATCTATATTGTTAAACGGGACTTGGCAGCAGACCGATTTTTAAAAACACCGGATTATCAAGAATTAATGAAAATTGTCCAAGACACCGCCCCAACTGGCAAACATATCGACTCCCCACTTGCATTGATCGGACATTCACGAATGGTGACCAATGGCACTGAAGAAATCGCTGCCAATAACCAACCCATTGTAAAAAACGGGATAGTGGTTATCCATAACGGGATCATCGTCAATCGCGACCTGATAATGAAGGAATTCCCCTTCTTTCATTGGGAAACCGACAGCGACACAGAAATAATTCCCACATTGCTGGATTATTTTTTGAAAGAGTCAAAAGAGCAGGATTCAGAAGTACACGCACTACGCCAACTGTACCAAAAAATTGAAGGAGTCGCTTCTACCGCGATTTTGTCTGCTAATTCCGACCATCTTTTTCTGGCCACTAATAATGGGTCGTTATATATCGCTTTCAGCCTTGCAGAGCACGTCCTATTATTCGCTTCAGAAAAATATATCCTGCAAGCCCTCTTTAGGCAATATCCGCGTTTCGCTACCTATACAATACATCATATTGAGGCAGGGAATGCTGTAGCGGTCACAATATCCGATTTTAGCGTGCAACCCTTTTCATTGACTTGCCATGCCGATATAGGTTCAGTGCTACTTCTCCCGGATAATAAAGCCAGACAAATCATTGATCTGTCGCAGGGCAAAAAAAAAAATAAAACCAGTTTTACCTTTCATATTCCAACATTTTCCGATCTGGAGCTTTCCTGGGCGGGGTACAGTTCGGACATTGACCGCCTGAAACGTTGTTCATGCTGCCTGCTGCCCGAAACATTTCCCTTTATCACTTTCGACGAACAGGGAATATGCACGGTCTGTAAAAACTATAAAAAGCTTGAATATAAAGGCGCAGTAGCCTTGGAGCAACTGTTGACACCCCACAAAAAAACAAATGGGGAACCGGATATCATCATCCCACTCAGTGGCGGTAGAGACAGTACCTATGCTCTCCACTATGTCAAAACAGTTTTGGGGATGAACCCGGTGGCGTATACGTATGACTGGGGAATGGTGACCGACTTGGCCCGCAGAAATATCTCACGTATTACCGCCAAACTGGGGGTGGAGCATATCTTGATATCCGCCGATATTAAGAAAAAACGGGGCTTCATCAAGAGCAATGTTAATGCCTGGCTAAAACGTCCCAGGTTGGGGACTCTGCCATTGTTTATGGCAGGCGATAAGCAATTCTTTTATTATGGCAATATGCTCCAAAAACAAATGCATATCGATTTGATTCTATATGGCATGAATCCCCTCGAACGAACGGACTTTAAAGTCGCCTTTACCGGGATCGAGGAGAAAAAAAAGCAGGACCGGCATTATTCTCTTTCACTGCTTCACAAGCTACATATTTTTCTCTATTATGGAAAGGAATACCTGGCCAATCCAGCGTACCTTAACCGTTCACTAGTGGATACGCTGAGCGCGTACATTTCCTATTACTTCATTCCCCATGATTATTTTATCTTTTATGAATACATCCCCTGGGATGAGGACCTGATAAACCACACTATAATTGATAACTACCAATGGGAAACCTCCCCGGACACCCCCACCACGTGGCGCATCGGTGACGGCACCGCGTCTTTTTACAATTATATTTATTTAACTGTGGCCGGGTTTTCCGAGAACGATACCTTCCGAAGCAATCAAATCCGCCAGGGAATTATCAGCCGTGAAAAAGCACTGGAAATAGTAAAAAAAGAGAACAGCCCCAGATTTGAATCCATCAAATGGTACTGCGATACCAACGGGCTGGATTTCAAACAAACGATTAAATTAATCAACGAAATCCCCAAGTTGTATTAATTATGGATGTATTACCATTTTCCTATAGATATCTCTTTAATAGTATTGACGGAAAATTAGCCCCGTATTGATTGTACAATTATATATCTACTATATATCTATAGCTAAACATCAAATCTTGATATTTAACTTCTGGGCCACCAGCAACTTTAAGTAAACCACTTGCACTACCGCTGACAAAGCCGTTGCTAACGCAGCTCCCATCATTCCCCATATCGGGATCAATATAAAATTCAAAACAACATTGGTCGTAAACACAAAAAATATATATACCGACTGATAAGAAGGAAACCCGGTCTGACTCAAAATCATCTGAAAAGGGATATATCCGGCACTCAACGATATGCCACTAATTAATATGGCAAAAACCGCCCACCCCTCTCCTATTCCCGCTCCCAATCGAAATATATTCATCAGCAGCGGAAATAGAAAAATAACCACGATCCCCATCGGAATAAACAAGGTATACCCCAATCTTACACCTTTCCTGATCCATAACCGAAACTCATCCCCCTTCCGGGAATACCTGTATTGCGTAATCATCGGGTTTACATTGGTGCGAAATACAACGGGAAAATTATTATACCCATCTGCCAGCATGGCGGCAAAACTGTATACCCCGACCATTTGGTCACTGCAAAAAATCCCCAGCATAATAACATCAACGCGGGTGTTAATGTCCAATAGAATATGCCCGGGAGCCGCTTTGAACCCAAAAAGTGAAAGCTCTTTAATCCATCGTTTCACCTCCGGGTTATATGAAAACGTCATGTACCGCATCGAGTATACCACACAAATAATAAAAAGCGTTACCTCTGAAAATGAAATGATCACCGGTAACCTCTCTCCAGGTAAATCCAAAACAATGAACAAAACAAGATATATCACCAGGAATATAAACCGCAATGCATTCAAAACAGAATAAGAGATAATCCTTTGGCATGCATTGTGAAAAGCCAAGTACACCTTGTTCAATGCCCAGAAAAAAAGACCAGGAAGCCCAAACAAGATACCTGTACTGATCCGCGGACTTTCCATCATGTCAGCCGCAAAGTCCTTTAAAAAAAAAGTCCCCAACGGCACTAAAAGAGAAATCACAAAAGTGATATACAGAGCCGCAGATAAAATGTTATCCGTTTTGTTCCGATCCTCGGCAAATTGAGACACATATTTTAATACAGCAAGATGAACCCCGGCTACAGAAATCTGCGAGAGCAAAACAAAGATGGCAAAAACTTGGTTGAACACCCCCAATACATCCGCACCATAATATTTGGCGATAATAATGTTGACCAGTATACCAAAACTGCCCACAATAGCAAAACAAATTAGGTTCCAGACAGCATCAATACTGAACTTTCTGGATATAGGAAGTTTTTCCAGCAGATGTTTCAGCAAGAACACCTCCGGTAGACAACCCAGTCGTGTGGACCCCAGAGATATGGAATTATGTATCTAGGAGTGATATGGATTTTAGACATTGGTTTTCACGGTTATTGGCGTTGCTTTACCACCCGGCAGGGGCTCCCTACGGCGATGGAGTACGGGGGGATATCTCGGGTCACTACAGAACCAGCCCCGATAACAGCTCCACGGCCAATAGTGATTCCTTTTAAAATAATCGTGCCTGTACCGATCCAGACGTCATCTTCTATAGTAACACCGCCGATAATAAACCCCTGGTTGACGATCCATTCGTCAAGCCGGGTCTCATGGTCGGCGGTATTGATATACACATTGGCGGCAATACGAACCCCCGCGCCGATACTAACCGGTGCCGTACCATCAATAATAACTCCCTGGTTCAGAGAAGAGCGTTTGCCCATTTTAACGTTCCAGGGAAAATGAATAGTGACCTGTTCTTCAATATGCGATGATTTTAACTTTTTCATAAATATTTTCAGCACGGCAAAACGAAGCCAATTCCCGATAATAGGAAAAGGAACATACTTCACAAATCCATAGATCAACAAGAAGATACCCTGTAGAAAATAATTCTTCAGGCTATGCATCTGGTCACGGGACAAAGTAGATATTTTATTATTTCCGTCCATAGTTATCCTCCTATCCTCTCATTGAAAGTTCTTTACGAATAACCACATATTGGATATCGCCAGTAGGAACATAAAAGGCCCATTTACGGGTCCAGCGACGTAAAAACAAACGCAGAAACCAACCCGGAACCAGAGCAGGCAATATGCGTTTGACTTTATAAAAGAGGAATCCCAAGTTGACCCACTTGCCCTTGCTGTTCCACCAGATAAGACTCCCGCCCAGTTTCTCCCGGACAAAACAGGTTATACTCCGACGGGAAAAGAATCCCAAGTGTTCCGGCGGGGTCATAAAAGGCCAATATTTACCGGTTATGCGGGCAAAAAATGCGCCACTGTTGGGAGTGGATAACAGCATATAACCGCCGGGTTTTATTAAACGGAACAAGTGGCCGTATACCTCTACCGGGTCCCAGATATGTTCGATAGTGTCCCAGGATACCACGGCATCAAAAAACTCGGGCGGAAAAGAAAAATCCTTAATATGACCGGCCTGTAAGCGATCTTGTAGTGCAGGTAATGTCTCTTTGGCTCTGGCAATGGCGGCACTGGAAATATCAATGCCCCACATATCGAAACGACCGTTGATAAACGTGATAAAATCACCAGTGCCACAGCCGAACTCCAAGACCTTCCGATCTCGCCCGTCCAAAGAGTCTTCCATAAGTTGTAGCCGTCGCTGAAACTCTTTGTTCAAGGTGTCCATATCTTGATACTTGGAATGAGAAAAATAGGGCGCTGCATAAATTTGTGCCAGTTCTTCGTCCGTTGGTTTTTCTGCGACCTGAAGAAAACCACAATCATTACATCGGGAAAGCGCGCAACCATTGACGGTATACTGTCGATACAGCGAATCACAGCCGCACAATCGACATGTCATGTGCTCGGCTCCTGGTTACTGGTCTTATCCACGGGTATCACAGCGGAGTCCATGGTCTGGGGCAGCTCGTTCTTGTTGAACGATTTTAAAGAAAGATGCTTTCGCAATTCGCTGATCTGGTCCACTACCAACCCGAAAAAGAAAACCAGGACACTGGTGAGAATAGTAAAAAATGCTGCCGGGATCAAACGCACATTGGTCGGTATCAAAAAAATACCCCAGATGATTTCATAGACCATCCCAATAATGAATAAATACATGCTTGCCGGAAGGAATATTTTTAACGGGTTAAACAGTAGTATCAACCGTATCATTAACATAATGACAGCAGTACCATGTTTGAGTTGTTTCACCGAGCTTTTCCCGACCCGCTTATTCACTTTGATGGGATAATAAGCGACGCTAAATCCGAGGTTAAAAAAAGCAATGGTTGAGGTCGTAGAAAAGGAAAACCCATTGGGAAAGAGGTGCAGTAACGGGATAATGGTTTCTCGTTTAATGATGCGGAGCCCGGAATTTAAATCCGGGATTTTCCGTTCTGCCAGGTAATTGGCCACTTTGCCCAGCAACCATTTGCCAGGGCGGCGAAGCCAGTCGCGGTGAGAATCTTTGCCCCGTTCCCCCACCAGCATATCGCAATTTTTGGATTTGAAGCTCTGCATCATGCCCACCACATCTTCGGGTCGATGTTGGCCGTCAGCATCGTAAAAAGCAATCAATGGACTCGATGCCGCTCCAATACCTGTTTTCAGTGAAGCGCCGTAACCTTTGTTGTAGGAATGAGAAATAAACCAGATACCCGATATTCCGGCCAATATCCTGGCAGTGCCATCGGTGGAACCGTCGTTTACTACCAAAATATCCCAATTATTCTGCCGGGCAAAAGGTTTTAACGTTTCAAGCGTTTCTTCTAAAGCCAATTCTTCGTTATACGCAGGGATAATAATTGTCAGTTCAGCCACCAGTGTGCTCCTTTACTTTTTGATTAGCGTGTAAACTATTTCACCAGGAACGCGGGGTTCATCCAGAGAAAGCGTTAGGTTATCCACCTGCGCAGGTTTCCCGGCCCCGCGTCGTAGCAAGATATGGAGTTGGAGCCCTTTCATCGAAGAGGTGACCTCCCACAGCCCGGATATGGTCTGCCACTGGCCGTTCCCAGTATGGCGAAGCGTTTCCAAGTGAATTCGTTTGGGTTCTCCTTTTATTCGGGTTGTAAAAAAAATCTGCAAGATATCGTTTTCTTCTGCCCTGGCATCCAGACGGACAGTAACAATAGAGGGGTCTTGTTTTAGTGGCAGTGGGTCAGGGAGTGACCACGCCAAACGGCTACCTGTCTTATCCTCGGGTTCCAGGCGTAGTGAATGATTCATCGAAACTTTTCCAGCTATCAAATGCCATCCTCCCAGCGGGAGGCCCTTTTCCCAATACTCGAAGGACCCATTGGTTAGTATGTTGGAGGAGTGGGTTTGGTCGTCGGTGAGCAAATATAGCTCCCCTAATTTACTCTTGTCAAGCAAAACTCCACCCCGCCCGTTTATATAACGGTGCAAAATATCAAGGTCCTTCTCTACCGAGTAAGACGACTTCTTATTCCGTAACCATGGTTTGAATCTCTCGGGTAAATTAAAATTCTGCTTCAGCATCCGCGAATCAATTTTTTTTCCAACCCAAACAAATCGGACAGACAATTTATTTAACAAATTTTGCAGAGTTTCCAAGGTGTAATCGCCCGTTAGGGGGAGTCGGTTCTGGTATAACGCATTATTACCAAAATAAAGGTCACAGTTAAACCCCCCGTCAATAGAGCTGAGCGCTGCCGGAGTCACAAGTAATTGATTCTTGCTGTCAACCCTGGTTTTTAATAGATCATACACATACCGAAAGTCCGGTTTTTTTATCCGCCGTCCCTGTATCTCCTTGGGAACGAACGCAAACAATATCAGTGCCAACCCGATAAATACAACCGTTCCCATGTGCCATCCCTTTACCGATAACCACCGGAGGTCTCTTAAAAATAGATAGTACCATTGAAACAGGAAAATTAAAAACAAGGGTATCAACGGTAATAAAAGTCTTCCTAAATGAGGGGCAAAAAAACGGAACAGAAGCAAATAGAATAGGATATAGGTTAATATTAAAAAAATAGGGAGATAACTCCCCGTAGGGTTGTTTGCTTTTTTTATCCTGCGCTGGATAATGATACCCACCGCACCCAACGCCAATATCCCAATCAGAAAGGTCCGTGGGTGGAAATAATAGGTCAGAGTGTAAGTGATCACGTTATATAAAAGTGTTGGTTTGGAAATACTAGCATATTTCGAACTCATAGCCGCATCAAACCCGAAAACTTCTTTGGCAAAAACAGCCCATGCATTTTGGACCCCCAATAGCAAAAATCCCACGATATAAGGAGTAAAAAATGCAACACCAAAAATGATGGCCAGTATCATGAATCGTTTTAATGATGATCCTTTGGCTGTGGACCGGAAGGTGGAGAAAAATAAATAGAACACCATACCAATGGCCAGGAAAGCCAAATCGGCGTGTGTGTTAACGGCCAATCCCAGGAATAAACCGGATAGTGCTGACAGTAAATAGGTAAATACGTTGCCTTGAGTAGTTTCGGATTCCCTGGTGATGAGTTTCAAGAAGAAAAAAATCGCCCACAATGTAAAAAAGGTGGATTCCGCGTGTAACAATTCCAGTCGGGCCAGTAAAACTACCGCGGGGAGAAATGCATACACCAAGCAGGCAGCCAAGCCAACCCAGGGGCTGCGGGTCAACTGCACCGAGATCAAATAGATGAGCAGTATGGAGAATAAATCCATAATTCCATGCATTAACTTAATAGCATAATCATTAACCCCAAACACTCGCAATGCCATTCCCTGTAAAAAGAAAGATACTGGCCGGTAAAACCTTCCCTGGAGGAAGGTAGGAGGTTGGCCTGAAGCCCAGCGCAATGCTTCTTGAGTATAGCTAACGCCATCATAGGGATAAACTCCCATCTGCGTCACGCCCTGAAAGCGAACCCACGCCCCCAAGGCTATAATAATTAACAGGAGAACAAGAGGAACTCGTTTTCCCCACCTGTTTATTGATTTTATTCCCAAATTCTTTTCCAGATGGTTTTCAGAATTAATTTCAGAATTATGTTCCAAATGCATGTAGAAGCTCCTTCAAGCAGAGCTCAAGGTTTTTTGTTATCTTGAGTGTATCGCCTTGATATACTTGTCTTTAGTATGTTTTTCATATTTTATCGACGTCTAATTTAGCTTACCAAGGCCAAAGGACTTAACTGTCCGGGATAACCCTTCCATAAAATGGACCGCAGGCTCAAATTTAAGCATATTTTTGGCTTTGTCGATACTGGCCAAGGAATGTTTCACTTCGCCGCAACGTTGCGGTTCAAAACGGGGTACAACATGGCGGCCCAGCAGTTCGTTGAGAGCATTTACCAGATCCAGCAGAGTATAACTCTGCCCGCACGCAATGTTAAATACTTCCCCGGCAACACCCCTGGTAAAACAAGCAGTTAAATTGGCCGTGACATTGTTCTCTACATAAGTGAAATCCCTGGATTGCAGGCCATCACCAAAAATAACCGGGGGTTCTCCTTTCGCGATACCACGGATAAATTTTGGGATGACTGCGCTGTATTGGGAAGTCGGGTCCTGGTTCGGGCCAAATACATTAAAATACCGGAGACAAACGGTTTCCAGGCCATATATCTGATAATACAACTGGCAGTAACGCTCCGCTGTATATTTGGCGAGTGCATAGGGGGAGAGGGGCGAGATGGGCATTTCTTCTACTTTGGGAAGGGTGGGACTGTTCCCGTAAATCGAGGAGGATGAAGCAAAAACCACCCGTTTGACCTGGTACTGCCGGGCCGACTCCAATATGTTCAAAGTTCCCAAGACATTGACGTTATTGGTGGTGATAGGGTCTTCAATAGAACGGGGAACCGAAGGCAAAGCGCCTTGATGAAGTATAAAATCCACGCCTTGTACTGCGGGGTCCAGAGATTCTTTGTGACGCAAATCCGCTTCATAGAACCGGAAGAGCGGATTGGACAGAAAAGGTGCTATATTTTTCCGCTTGCCCGTGGAAAAGTTATCCAATGCGCGGACTTCGTGACCATCGGATAATAACCCGTTGATAATATTCGATCCAATAAAACCAGCACCACCAGTTACCAAAAATATCGACATTTAATTGATCTCCTTTTGTTTCACCGAGAGACTAGACAATCGGTAAATCTTCTCAAAATAGTGCCATCAGGCTTCACTCTACTAGCATCTTGATTTATATTATCTGTTTTTTTCTTAAAAGTCAAGAACATATAGCATTCTAAATTCACCGCCAAATCTTTGAGAGTACCATAAAATCAAGTGGGAGGGATGGGAATTATGGGAATGATGGGATTTTTTTTGTTTATCCCATCATTCCCATAATTCCCATACTTCCCATTAAGTTGGCGGTGAATCCAAGATATAGCATCTAAGGAACTGGCGGGCTACCGGTGATAATTTCAAAATGGTAGACTACAAATCATCAACTAATCAGTGATGGTTTGCAAAAGCATCAGTGATAATATCTGGTGGTGAAGGCTATAACTTGAATTTCATCGACGAAGATTGAGGAAGTTTCTGGTTAAGATTTCAACAAGCAAGGAATAAAAAATGAAATGGTAAGGAAGATATAGCGAGTCGTGACGCTGGGATTCGGTTTCTATAGCTTTTAATCAACCGCGAAGAATGTTGATAATATTACGTTTCAAGAAAAACCTCCGCAAATGCCGCAAATTTTACTTTTGATTGGAAGCAATAGTTGATGTCGTTTTAGGAGAGATCGTTGAAATTTTGGCCATTTAAAAAGGTCGCCCCAAAAGCATGAATTAATCGATGTTTTGGAGCTTAAATCAGATATTTTCTGCCGGGAATAGGTAAAAACAAACAAGTGTAGCCGGGATGGAACCTGTTTTTATTTATGAACCGACATTTCCAGAAATGATTTTTTATGTCAATCTAAATTTTGCACTTCACGCTATTTAAATGGGTATTTCAGAGTCATTTTTGCCAATATAATCCTTCCATCCCTCACCACATTCAGTCAAACAGGCAATCATCAATTTCGCTGCCTTTCCAGATCCCATATAAAGACCCTCTACTGTCGGATTTGATTCTATTTTGAAGCCACACCGATTTTAATGAATGAACACTTTTATAAACATGGGGCAACATATCGGCAGGAAGCTCGTTTATCTCTTTTAAGATTTTCTCAATGTATAATGGGCCCATTTATATTCTCCTGCAATAGTTAATTATACATAATTTACAGAATAATTCAATCAAAAACGATAAAAAAGCGCCATCAGAAAGAAGTGGCATTCAGGTCTGTCCCCCCAAATAGAGCGTAACAATAATTACGGTCTATAATTACGGTCTGTCCCCTCAAATGCAAATAGAGCGTAACAATAATTACGGTCTATAATTACGGTCTGTCCCCTCAAATGCAAATAGAGCGTAACAATAATTACGGTCTATAATTACGGTCTGTCCCCCCAAATGTCTTCCTCACTAGGGAAACAGTGATATGGGGAGAGGCGAAAACAACAATAGAGGAAGATGGATTTGAGTTGACAAAAATGGGCATATAGATTATATTTATATCACGATGAAAGACAAAACGAAAGAGGTTACTATTATCGCTGGTGCCAATGGGTCGGGCAAAACGACCCTGGCAAGAATTTATAGCGCAAAATATCCCAAAAGAGGGACAGAATGAGGGTTGAAAAATTTGATGATATAGGAATTTACCAGAGGGCACTAGAAGTTCAACAGATGGGGAATCTCGCCATAGAACGACTTAGGAAAGAAAATAAAGCCAAAGGGATTCCGATTGTCTTTTCCCGGAATGGCATCATCTACTATGAAATGCCAGATGGCAATATTACCACCCAAAGTCCTTTTCTGAAGGAAAAATAAATGCCCAAAAAGAGCTTGCCGAAGCCCTCCCAATAGATCATCAGGACGAAGACCAATTAATTTAAGCATTTTCGAAAATTTGCTTTCCATTCCTACCACCTCTTCAGCCAGTGACTGGCATAAAAAAAAACATAAAATCCATTCATCTATTGAAATACTCCGCTATTTCCGCTAAAATACCAGTTACACCTTGCAAAAATTTCCATTGCTTGGCGATCAATACTAAATATCCCGGAGGATACAAAAGAAAAGCATGACTGATAAAAAAATAACCATCATTGGCGGTGGCATTGCCGGTGTGGAAGCAGCTTACCAAATCTCTAAACGTGGCATAACAGTGGATTTATACGAGATGAGACCAGAAAAAATGACAGAAGCCCACTCTACCCAATTACTGGGTGAACTGGTGTGTTCCAACTCGCTCGGTTCTACCCAACTTTCCTCGGCTTCAGGACTGCTGAAAGCAGAATTGCGCTTACTGGATTCTTTTTACCTGCGTATGGCAGAAGCCAACAAGGTCCCGGCAGGCAATAGCCTCTCTGTGGACCGCATCAAACTGGCAGAAAATATCACGGCAGAACTGGCTAAAATCCCCAATATCAATCTGATCTACCACGAACTAAAAGAACTGCCCAATACAGACGAACCGGTGATCATTGCCTCCGGCCCGTTAACTTCCAACGACCTGGCGGAGAACTTAACGAAACTGACGATGCGCAAAAACCTCTTCTTTTTTGATGCCACCAGTCCGATCATCAACGCCAACTCCATCAATTTTGAAAAAGTATACATGGCATCACGTTACGACAAAGGGGAAGCGGATTTTGTTAATATTCCGCTGACGGAACCCCAGTATAAAGAATTTGTTCATGATCTGGTCACGGCTGAAAAGGTAGAATTTAAAGAGCTGGATAAAGATATGTTTTTTGAATCCTGTTTGCCTATTGAAGAGATCGCCCGCCGTGGTGATCAATCCCTTAGTTTCGGGCCGCTGAAACCCGTGGGACTCAACGACCCCATTACTGGTCTGATGCCCCATGCCGTCATTCAATTGCGGCAAGATGATTTACAAAAGAATTTTTTCCAGATGGTAGGGTTCCAAACCCGTTTGAAGTGGGGCGAACAGAAACGGATTTTCCGCAAATTACCCGGCTTGGAAAATGCCGAGTTCGAACGTTTCGGACGCATGCACCGCAACGCTTATATTAACGCCCCCCTGATCATCGACAAATTCTACCAGTGCAAATTCAAGGATAATGTTTACTTTGCCGGTCAAATCAGCGGCGTCGAAGGGTATGTCGAGTGCATCAGTTCAGGTTTAATCGCTGGTATCTATGCCGCTCAAAAAATGCTGAATAAACCCATCTATAATTTACCGGAAACCACGGCTTGTGGTGCCCTGGTCCATTATATCTCCCATGCGGACTGGAAACATTTCAAACCGACCAACTTCACCTTTGGCTTGTTACCGGAAGTTGATGTGAAGATTTCCCGCAAGTTACGCAAGCAGGCGAAAAAAGAGTTAAAATCCACCATTGCCTTGGAGCATATGACCAAATGGATCGAGAAAGCAGAGATTTAAGTGACTATCTGGAATACCTGACCCATATAAAAAGGTACTCCCTTCATACGGTAAGAGCATACAAACAAGATATTCATCAGTTTTTTGAGTTCTTCAGCGAAGGTGCCATAAAAATGGACAAGGAGAATATCCGCGATTTTATTGCCACCGTCTACATGAGAACCAAAAAGAAAACGACTATTTCCCGAAAGATTTATGCCATCAAATCTTTTTTTACCTGGTTGCAGAAGCAGGGGAAAATTACCAAGAACCCTTTTGATGTGATCAGTTCACCCAAAGAAGACCGGATGTTACCGGAGATATTGACCGAACGCGAGATGGTGGAGTTTTTGGACCGCGTGCCCATGGATTCGTTTATTCATATCAGGAACAAAGCTGTTTTTGAGATGTTGTATGCTACCGGGTTACGTATTTCCGAGTTAACCGGTTTGAAGTGGTCCGATGTGAATTTGGATGAATGTTTGTTGCGCGTATTGGGGAAAGGCAAGAAGGAGCGGATTGTGCCTTTTCACGCGGCGGCCAAGTCGATCCTGGTGCAATATGGCGCAACTGCACGGGAGAAGTTCAAAACAGTGAACGACTATATTTTCTTAAATAACACGGGCAAACCCATTACGCCACGGGCGATTGAAATGATCGTGCAGGACTCTTATAGCAAGCTCATGGGTTCTAAGAAACATGTGTACCCGCATCTCTTCCGTCATTCTTTTGCCACGCACCTGTTGCAACGGGGCGCCAATTTGCGCATCATCCAAGAATTGCTGGGCCATTCCAGTCTGGGCACCACGGAAAAATACACGAGCTTGCAATACGAAGACCTATTAAACGTCTACCGCCAATTTCACCCTAGAGGCAGATAAAGATTAATAGATTTCACAACAATCCCCCTGCAATCAGGATAGATTGTAATTGTTTGTTGTCTTCGTCCGACAGCGGCATGAGGGGTAAACGAACTGGGCCGCCGTAAAAACCCAGCAAATCCATGGCTGCTTTTAAACCAGCCACACCCCATTTTGATGTGACCGCAGTATTAACTGGCACCATGCGAATTTGCAAATCCCGTGCTTCTTGACGGCGTCCTTCCAAGTGGAAGCGTTGGATGGCGATGCATTGTTCTGGCGCGATGTTAGCCAATGCCAGAACCCCACCACTGGCGCCCATGGTAATGGCGGGTAAAAGAAACCCGGCGGAACCAGCCAGTATTTGGAACCCAGGCCCCACTTTCTGACGCAAGCTGGCCAGTTTTACCATGTTGCCGCTCGAATCTTTGATGCCTATAATATTCGGCTGCTCAGCCAGGGCCGCTATCGTATCTTCGTCCATATCAATACCCGTGCAAGCGGGCATATTATAAAGCATGACCGGAATGGGAGACATTTCTGCCACCATGGAAAAGTGATTGATCAGGACCGCAGGTGTCATTTGTTTCAAGTAATAGCTCGGCGTGATGACCAACGCGATGTCCGCGCCAATTTGCGCTGCTTTTTGCGTTAAGTTCACTGTATCCGAGGTGGATTGGCAGCCTGTGCCTGCAATCATTAATTTATCCGGGGGAATCGCTGCACGCGACGCTTGCAGAACCAAAAGTTTCTCTTGCGTCGACAACATCACGTACTCCCCATTGGAACCCAACACCACAAAGCCACGCAAGTCAAATTGACTCAAGGCAACGATGTTTCGCTGTATTTCTTCGAAGGCCGGGTGCCCCTTGGCATCAAAAGACGTCGGTATAGGGGGAAATATCCCATTTAAATGCAATATACTCTGACCGCTTCCTGGATTTTTGTTGCTTTTATTTTCTGTCATGACTAAATTGTATAATAAATTAGAGTTTTTTGCAATGCGTTATTCTTGCCTGAATCCCTACCAGAATTCAGAAATCGTTGTGGACTATGTGGACTTACTGGACAAACTGGACTATCTGGACTATCTGGACAGAAAGAAAAAGCTTTGGAAAATCGAGAAACCTTTTCAAAATGGGGGCGAGCGCTGCTCTTGCATCTTTTTTCTTTTTGTCCAGTAAGTCCAGATAGTCCAGATAGTCCAGTTAGTCCACTCTATTTTCAAAAAATTGCGCCCCAATCCAACCAAAATCCTTGACATCAGGATGAAGATGGTTATATAATCTAATTCTTATAAACATTTTAGGAGAAGAACCGTGACAGATACCAAATGGGTGTATATTAAAGACTTAAAAGAGCATATTGATACCAGGGTTGAGATAAAGGGCTGGGTGCGTAATCGCAGAAGCAGTGGCAAGATCGCATTTTTACAATTGCGTGATGGTTCCGGGTTCGTGCAGGGTGTCGTGGAAAAAACCACCGTGGGCGAGGACAATTTTAATGTGATCAAAAACATTAAGATTGAATCCAGTATTATCGTCCGTGGTCTTGTTAAAAAAGACGAACGCGCCCCCGAGGGTGTGGAATTAATCTTGGATGAAGTGGTTCCCGTTCATTTGAATATAGAAGATTATCCTATCACCAAACCCGACCACTCCGTTGATTTTTTGATGAAGTACCGCCATTTATGGCTTCGTTCCAAGCGGCAGTTCCATATTATGACCATTCGCGACCAAATTATCCGCGCTATGAAAGAGTTTTATTTTATCAATGGTTTTAAGCAGATTGATAACCCCATTATTACCGGTTCCATTGGCGAGTCTGCGGGCAACCTGTTCGAGATGGATTACTATGATTATGGAAAAGTCTACCTAGCCCAAACCGGTCAGCTTTACCTGGAAGCTGCCGCTTTGGCTTATGGTAAGGTGTTTGATTTTGGCCCTACCTTCCGCATGGAAAAATCCAAAACCCGCAAACATCTGGTGGAATTCTGGATGAACGATACCGAGGTCGCGTTTAACCATCACGATGACAACCTGAAATTGCAGGAACAATTTGTCTCCTATGTGGTGCAATCCGTGGTTAAGAATTGCCGGGCCGATCTGGAAGCATTGGAACGGGATATTTCCGTTCTGGAACGGGTGCAAGCCCCCTTTCATCGGATTACCTATACTGAGGGCGTGGCACTCTTGCAGAAAGAAGGTTTTGATATTCAATGGGGCAGTGATTTTGGTGCCGCTGAAGAATCGCATTTGGCAGACCGTTATGATAAACCTGTTTTCGTTGAAAAATACCCTAAAGCCGTCAAAGCGTTTTACATGCAACCCGACCCTACCAATCCTCTGACCGTGTTATGTGCCGATTTGCTTGCTCCCGAAGGATATGGCGAAATTATCGGCGGTTCCGAGCGTATCTGGGATAAAAACCTGCTGATCGAACGTATCAAAGAAAGTGGCCTCAATATTGATGAATACCAATGGTACTTGGAACTGCGGGAATTCGGGTCCGTGCCCCACAGTGGTTATGGTATTGGTCTTGAACGTACCGTGTGCTGGATATGCGGCCTAAAACACATCCGCGAATCCATTCCGTTTGCCAGGACACTATATAGAGTTTACCCGTAAGATTAATTAATAATAAGTCTTTATCGATTCTTTATCTTTGTGGGTAGAAAAATGCGCTTGACAATTTGGCTATCATACCATACAATAAAACCATGCAAACAACAGAGACCCTTTCAAATACAAAGATATATCAGAAACCCATACGTTTTTTTGAAGATTCGGGGGCAGTAAACCCTAAAGCGTCCTATTACATCCTGCTGGATAATGTAACCAACACCAAAAAACAGGATATGAAAAGCATGGTGGACCAGGGGCGCTATTTTTCCATGTTTGCCCCGCGTCAAAGCGGCAAAACTACGTTCTTTAAAAGAATGCGCGATCAATTGCATAAAGATCGGATGTATATTGCCATTGTGTTAAGTTTCCAGCAATACCAAGGATTAGACAAAAGCCAATTTTATGCCAATATTGAAGAACAACTCTATAAACAATTATTGAACCGGCTTAAAGAGGTCGGCTGCGAGAAATACGAGACCATCGCTCAATTTTTAGAGAACTTCCATCTTTTGGACCATCTTTCCTTTGGTAAACTATTTAGGGAATTAAACGAAATGATTCAATTCAAGAAAATTGTTATTTTCATTGATGAGTTTGACGGCATCCCCATTGATGAGTTGGGTAGTTTTCTAATGACGTTGCGGGATTTATATCAAGACTATAAGGAAGTAAAACGGAAAGCCCTATACTCCATTGCCTTGGTGGGCATACGTAATATCACAAAACTGGTAGTGGGGGGTGTTTCTCCTTTTAATATTGCCGATCAGGTAGACCTGCCTCCTTTCTCATTAAAAAATGTCCGTGATTTGTACGATCAATACACTGTAGAAACCAATCAACCCTTTTCTGAAACAGCGGTAAACAAGGTCCATACTGAATCAGGTGGCCAAACCTGGTTGGTGAACCGTTTGGCTACTATCCTTACGGTGAACATAAAACCGCAAACAGTGGAACCGATTGATGAACCCGATGTAGACAAAGCCATTCAAATCTTAATCAAAGAACGGAACTCTCATTTTGACAACTTGGATGAGAAAGCGAAGTTATACAAGGAGACGTTTGTTGAGATCGTGTTTGACGGGGTGGAGTATAATCCTGGTAATGAAGAGCAGACGTGGTTGGAACAGTTTGGCCTGATTAAGAACAGAGAAGGCAAGGCCGTAGTGGCCAATAATATCTATAAGATGCGGTATTTACGGATTTTCTTTGATGAAGTGGCGAAACATGCCTGCCCTTCTCCGCAATCTTACATCTTACCAGACAGTCGATTGAACATGGAAAGCATTCTGCAAGATTTTAGTAATTATATTGCCCAGATTGGTGTCCGGGCATTTTACGAAACTCCAAAGAATCCATATGAGAAAACTGGACAATTTCTTTTGACCGCCGTACTTTACCAATTCGTAAAAGGTGGGGAGGGCGATTTACGTTATGAAGCCAATACTGGCTTAGGGCGAATGGATATTATTCTAATTTATAAAGGCAGGAAATACATCATTGAAACCAAAGTCCACCTGCGGGGCGATAAGAAATCTTTAATTCAGCGGGGAGTCGAACAAGTCACTAAGAAATATCTCGCTACAGAGCCGAACAGTGAGGGTTTTCTGGTTATTTTTGATGCAGGAACAGCAGTTGGAACTTCCATCCAACCGAAGGTTCACTCTCTGGAAGGCAAGAATCTCACCTGTTTTATCATTTGTATCGGTTATTCTAATTTGCAATTGGCAGAACCAAACGCACAGGGCATAAAATCAGCCCCAATGAGTACTAGCACCCATACCACCACAACACCGTCAATGGAGAACCCCTTCACTGACACTCATGTCATTCTTGACCAATCTCGTTTTATAGGCCGCTCCCAAGAACTCAAAACGATCTTAAAAAGACTACAAAACGGTATAGATACTTATATTGATGAATCCTCATTAATCAAAGGCTGTTCGGTAGCAATCATCGGAGTACCGAAAATCGGAAAAAGTTCGATATTATGGCATCTAAAAAAAGAATGGGAAAAAGCAGATGGGGGGATCATCGGGCCGATTAATATGGAAACTGTGGACAGTGCGGTAGATTTTTTTAATCTTATTGCCGAGGCGGCTGGGGTGGATACAGGTGATTGGCCTACTCTAAGGAAAAAATTGCTGGCATTTCGTGGGTTATTAATCATTGACGAACTGGATATTGCACCACAACATGGAGTGAGCAATAAGGATATGAGCAAATTACGGGGAATTATCCAAGAGAATCGAGATATTAAAGTGGTGGCTGCCTCACGGGTAACGCTTAAGAAGGTTTATAAAGCAGATGAGTTCGGTTCATTTCCCACGGATTTCTTGGAAGAGTTACCTTTAGGGCAAATGGCAGAAGAGGAGTGCCGTCTTTTACTAGAACATCCCTGGGAGCCACAGTTACCACAGTTTGACCGCCAAACAAGTGAAACATTGTTGACTATGGCCGATTATTTTCCCTATAAATTACAGCGGGCCGCTTTTCATCGTTATGAAGCATTGACTAATACCGCTTATGATTGGCAGGAAGGTTTCCATCGAGATATGGAGCAACTTAGTTGAATGAATCGGAAGCATCGTCGGTGAAGAAATACTGCAACAACCCGTTCTGAATCCCTATGAAGGATATTCTGGCCGCAGATTTCTTCCGTAACACCGGCTACTATTTCCAAGGCGTGTGGTCCCAAGCCACAGCTCACGAAAAACTCCTGCTACGGATTCTTGCCACCCGTGAAAATAAATCCCTCTCGCCCTAAAAACCCATTTCCCCTTTGAACCCGGTAAAATAGAGGACACCATCGCCCTGCTGAATTGGTGCGGATTTTTGGCTGGTGATCGAAAATAAGGGACAGGCGATCATTCCCACATTCCCACGAACCGACAACTTGTTTTTGGGTTTTCTAACAGACATCGGGTAAGACGCAAAAAACGCGCTACGCCTTTATTCATCATTCACCAATTGCAGTTTTGGTCATTTGAATTTAATTCAGCACAATCCTCTAACCCATCACCCGTTTCCATATCCATATATTCCAAAATCACCGGGATCAACACATCGGACGCCAACGGCGTAAAGGTCGGAGATTTCGCCAAAAATATCAAATCATAATCCCCCACAGACCTGAACTCATGATAAGGGATAATACGGAAAGGTACTGCCGGCTCAACTCCCACGGGAGTGAATCGCTCCAAATGTTCCGGGTTCTCTAAGAGCTCACTCATCTGCAGCTCGGGGAATTTTTTCAATTGCAAGGCAAAACTCTTCTTATCATAATCTTTATAAAGAATCGTAGGGACATCTTTCCCCCCTGCTGGCGGAATGATAAAATTCAACTCCTTCACCAACTGGCACGCCATGGCATATACCAGGAAATTCCCGGGGTCCAGGTCTTGCCTCATACCGTAACACCGCAGAAAATCCCTTTGTTCCAAAGGCAAAAACAATAATTGCGTGGCAATATATTCTATACTGCTGTCCCCTGCCCCCAGGTCGGCGTGCCCATCGATATGATCAATACTGAAACATAAATCCCCCCGTCCATCAACCTCCCGTATCCTGGTCATCCAATGAAATAGTTTATGATGCTCTATAAAAAAAGCACCCCGTGTTTTTCGCTGTGTCGAGAGCCCGCAATTGTTCTCTAAAAAGGAGACCACCCTGTCTTTGGACCAGGGTTGGTATTTTTCTCAGTTAATTCGCCGGTTGCCGTGTGCATCGCCCCCATAACAAATAGATTCCAAAAAGAAATCAAGATCAATATCAAGAATTTTTAAAGGATTCCCACGGACACAGTTATCCTGGTTCTGGTTTTTTTTGATTTTCGGCATACCGGTATAATAGAATAAGGAGCAGTGATTGTCAAGAAGCACCCATCTTTCCTTCCTTTTTTTGCCTGTCCCCTTTTTTTCCTATCCCTTTCCTCTTGATAATGTGGAAATACGAGGCGACTTAATCCAAACTGCATCAGGTTTCTGGTTTTTTCCTGCTCTCTGGTTGAGGGTTATTGTAGACGCGGCGTCCCACCGCATTAATAAGCGGAGTACTTAAACAATGCGGCAAGATGCCAAGTTTCCAAGCAAATGTTGATGATCAAATGGGGCACTTTGTGAATTTTTTTTATTTTTTAACCACGAAACACACCGTATGCCGCAAATATACGAAAAACAAGATTATAGCAAAAGGGCAAGAGGCAAAGATGGCCTGAACCGTTCAATTCAAAAAAAATTTCCAAAAGATATGGTTGACAAACTCCTTTAATTAGGCTAATCTATAAACAGAAGGAGGTTAAAGCATGTTGAGAACGTATAAAGCCATTATAAATAATGATAGGCTGCATTGGTTGGAAGAAAGACCTCCCCACCTTCGTCATAATCAAGAGCAACTGGTTCATGTGACTGTTTTAGACAAGGAGTTACTCCCAGATAAAAAACAAAATGGGTCGCTGGTAGATTTCTTTTTAAAGTCACCCCTGTATTCCTCCGGGATAAACCTCGAAAGGGAAGAAGATTACGGCAGAGAGGTCAAATTTTGAAATATTTATTGGACACTTGTGTCATTTCAGAGTTTGTTAACCCCCATCAGAATGAAAAAGTGGTGGAGTGGCTGCTTGAAAAAGATGAGAAGGATTTTTTTCTGAGTGCTTTAACCATTGGAGAGATACATAAAGGAATTGCCAAATTACCAGACTCAAAAAAAAAAAGAGCACTTGCCAACTGGGTTGAGAATGATTTGAAAAATCGTTTTGCAGGGAGAATTTTGGATATTACCGAAGATATCGCCATTCGGTGGGGCGTGATGCAGGGGACATCTGAAAGAAAAGGTATAAAATTTCCAGTAATCGATTGTTTGATTGCCGCGTCAGCTATAGAAGAGAACTTAACGGTTGTGACCAGAAATACCAAAGATATTAATGCTACTGGAGCCAAGATTATAAATCCTTGGAATGAATAAGTTCAGAAGGGGACAGGCAAAAAAAAACTATCTTACATGCCGAAAACGATAATCTGGGTATCTTTATAGGGCATTGTTTTCTTGAATATCTTTTTTTGCCACGACACTTTTTTTGCTTTGTTTATGACCAATAAAAAACCTTCTGCGGCGGCGCATTTATCCATATACTGGTAAATTTTTTCCATACCCGCTTGAATCGTTGTTTCCAATTTCCCATATTGGACCATGGAATTAGAAATTTTTGAGATCAACACGAGCGTATCATGGTCCAGTAAATTGTGTACGAGAGAAAAATAATTCTCAACCATCACCCTGCTGAAAAAAACACGAAATCATCACGGAAACAGAAACAGGCTTAAGTTTGGCATCCGAATTGATGCGCCAGTGCATCCAAAACGAGGAAGCATAGCTGCATGGATGAGCCAATGCACAAAACACCACCCAAACCATAAAAAAGAGGTGCCTGCCGCCTTAAACGCTACTGCCGATGAAACCAAACCTATTATAGAAACCAAACAATATCCTGACCCTTCCTTGATTATCGCCGACTCTCCTGGTATTGTTCAAGGTACATCCCTCACTACTGGAATTTATTTGCTAGTTTGCCAAGTAGGAAACGACCTTGCCTTTTGAATCATGGTGCTCAAGGATATGAATAAATGTGGCAATGAGTCTCAGGGTTTCCCCCATCAATTTCCCATGGTGACGCCTCCAAAATTTTTTTCATATCCTCGTAACCTTGTTTTTTGCTACCAGAAATTGCCAGCGGAGAATGAGGGCTAATAACGGAAAAACTATCCTCATAGGACGTTACATATTTCAAGTGTACTACATGTACTTGTAAGGGTTTCCCAGTACGTCGGACATGGAGTTCGCAACGATTGGAAATTGCCCGCAGGTCCCTGCCGGAAGTACCGTAAAAGAGTTGCAATGCTCGCCACTCTAACTGGCCCATGGTTTGGGGTTCTATCCCCGCTGTAGGCCACATGTCTATCATAAAGACCAGTGCCTTACCGCCGGGGATATCAGGTATTTCATCGAGAAAAGCGTCAATGGGTGAATTGGCGACACACCCACCATCCCAGTAGAGTTCGCCGTCAATAATTTCACCGGGAAAAGCCCCGGGAAATGCAATTCCCGTCATGATGTGGCGGGGAGCGATAGTCGTTTTCTGATTATCGAAAAAAATGAGATCTCCTTTTTTCACCTGAGTGCAGCCAATAGTGAGCCGAGGAGCATCACTATTCAACTTTTCGAAATCAATAACTTTTTCAAGCGTCGCTTTAAAGGGCGCAATCGAGTAGTTACTGGTGGCAGCTTTAGAGCCAGGTGGTGAAAAATATGGGTTTGTGTGACGCGCACTATAATAATTTCGTTGCCCGAAAACAAGACTATTCATATAACTCCAAAAATTAAAGAAATGAAAATCTGGGTTTTTGGGCCGTTTTTGCACAGGTCCCCATGATGTGAGCATTTCCCAGAAGTGGTCAAGTTTATTTGCACGCTCCTGTAGTGGATTTCCTGCAATTATGGCGGCGTTCGCCCCCCCCATTGAGATAGCGCTTATCCAATCGGGAAGGTAACCTGCTTCCTCCATTGCCTTGTAAGCACCTGCCTGGAAAGCGGCCAATGCGCCTCCACCGTGCAGTGCCAGTACAATATAATATGATGATTTTTGTGTGGTGTTATTTTTCATTTTCTCCTGTTTAGTACGATCATTTCATCAACTCCTCATTTATTTTACCGATTATAAAATCTCTGTCTTCCACCACCTGGAAATGGGCACCTGCTCTTGAATAAATTTTAAAATCGGCATTGGTGAATTGCCCCCAGCCCAGAATATGTTCCTTGGCAGCATAACGATCATCCAATCCGGCAAAACAGGTAATAGGGATGTCCCATGACGCTCCACCCTCAAAACGATAATCATAGGCCATCTGGAATTCAGCACGGATAACTGGCAGCATTAAGCCTCTCAGTTGAGGGTCTTCAAGGAATTGGGAGGTGGCGTCGATATTAAAGTGACGGATGATCTCAGCAAAGATGTCATCATCCTGTTTATGCGCGGGAAGAAAAAGATTAAACGCCTCTTTATCGGCTAGTCCCTTGGCTAAATGCTCCTCGAAATCATTTTCGATACTTAACATGTGCGGTGGGCGGGCTCCAGAGACGAAAAGATGTCGCGGCGCTAGTCCATGATTCTTGATCAACCGTTTCGCCGTTTCAAACATGGTCAACCCCCCTAGGCAATGACCAAAAAAAGCAAAGGGTTTATCCAAGAAAGGCAGTAAATCGACCAAAAGTTGTTCCAAGAAGATTTCGAGATTGTTAACCGGTTGTTCATTTAGCCGTCCCAATCTGCCGGGGGGCTCAACCGCGACTAATTCTATATCCGTGGCTAATAAATCGCCCCAGGGTCTGAATACCGCAGAGCCACCACCTGTAAAAGGAAAACAAAAAAGACGTATCGTTGCCTGCGGATTGGGGCGGGGAAAAACCAACCACCCTTTTGAGGATGCTGTAGATATACCTTTTTTGTCTATGGAAGCAGTTTCCACCTCACCCTTTTCAAGGTGCGGGAACAGAATCTCGATAAGATATTCTATACTACCGCCCTGAAGCAATGTAGCAATAGTTACAGGCACTCCCAAGCCAGTTTCTAAGAGGTTAGCCAACTGCACGGAGAGCAAGGAATCCAGGCCCAATTCTCCCAGTGGTTGTTGTGGCGTGGGCAATTCATCCAGCTCCAAGATAGATGCAACCTGTTTGGCAATAAAGCCGTTCAATAATTCCCGTTGCTGCAACGGGGGTGTTTGCTCTAATAAAGAGCGAAATTGTTTCACGTCGCCTACACTTTGCTTCTTCTTTTTAGGTGTGGAAGTCTCTTTTGCCAACTGGGAATAAAAGCGTGGGTCTTCCATGAATTGTGACAGGAACACCGACCAATCGGTAATAGTAACCGCAGCATGATCAACATGTCCATATACCAGTTTTTCTAGGATAGAGATTCCTTTTTCCAGAGGGATATAACGGGTGCCTCTCGATTTCCAGATAGCTTCGCCACGGTTTCCCGAAGCAGTGGCAAGGCCAGCTTCAGCCCAGGGTCCCCAATTAATAGCGGTTGCTGGCAGTCCTTTGGACCTGCGATACTGAACCAATGAATCTAAAAAAGCATTACCAGCGACATAATTAATCTGTCCGGCAGAACCGGTTAAACTGAGAATAGATGAAAAAAGAATAAAATGAGTCAATTCTTTATCACGAGTATAATGGTGAAGCAGCCAACCGCCTTTGAGTTTAGCACTAGTGACATTACTGAATTTTTGCCAATCCATTTGTGCAATAACACCGTCATCAAGGATGCCTGCGCTGTGAATAACCCCGGTAAGAGGTGGCATGGTCTTATCCAGTTGATCGAGAATTCGAATGACGTCTGCTTCGACACTGATGTCTCCCTTGAGTACCAGGACACGAACGCCTTGTTTTTCCAGGGCGGCGATTGTCACCCTGGCCTTGTTGCTTGGCTCTTGCCTGCTGGTGAGTGCCAGATGACGTACTCCTAAACGTTCAACCAGCCATTGGGCCACCTGCAATCCTAAAAAGCCCAAACCTCCAGTAATCAAAAATGTACTCTTGGGGTTGATTGCCAATGCAGCAGAATCAGGAGCATTTTTTATCCCTTGGTTAGCCATTTCTGGTAGACGAACGAGACGGGTACCAAAACGCTTTCCGTTACTATGAAGAACTTGGCTTTCACTGTCTTCATAGAGCACCTCCCTTATAACTACTCCGGCACGTTGTGAAAGAGAATCCCCTGGCAGCCCGGCCAATTCGATGAGTTTGCAGAACATCTGAGGGTATTCAAGACCAATAACCCGTCCCATGCCCCACAAGGCTCCCTGGATAGGGTGTTCGGCAAATTTCCCTGAAAATTCAGACACGTCGCCATCAACGTGCTGTACCCAGGTTTTCCCTGTTATTATAGAGAGTCGTGGAGAAAAGCCCATCCGTGTTTTTGTTTCCACCAGGGCGCGAACAAGGTAAAGTAACCCCCCGAGCACATTCCGCTCCAACTCTTCCAGGATTGGGAATGTCATCTGAGTCATCGGTTGAACATCCATGCCCCATAAATATAGCACATGGTTGACAGAAGAAATACCGGACGTATATAGATCATCCAAGAAATTGATAAACTCATCCGGGTTTTGTGGATTTATCGTGGAAAGACCTTTTTCCGTGTCTATTCTTCCATTACCTGGAAAGACGAGGCGGCAGTTCATACCCATTTCTTCCAAATGTTCCGCAAGGGTTTTGGCCAATCCTCCCCTATCGGCAAAAATAATCCAAACTGATTTTTGCAAGGTTGTCTTTTTATCCGTATCCTGTAGGTGTGGCGTGAAAATCGAATCTAACGGCGGCAACTCCGGCAATTGTTCGCCGTGTAATTGATAGAGCCATTTATCAATATCGTCAGAAATTGGCTGCAATGCCTCAGCCGGCAGTTTCTTCAGACTCAGACCCTCGATAAATGAAACCGGCTGGTTATTGTCGTCGTAAATATGGATATCTATCAATAGGTTTGGTCCGGTTCCACGGTTGCGAACAGTGGCATGTACCCATACAGCGGTAATATTTTCCTTGAATACACGGAAACGTTCTACTCCTGTTGGAAGGAACGTTATGCTCGGCGCAGCATCAATTGCCGAAAAGTTTCCATATTCTTTTACCAGTGTGGGATAAATATGCAGACAGGCATCCAAGAACGCGGGATGATAAGAACCGTTTTCCTGGGATAATTCCTTATGCTGGGAAACACGGCTCAATGATTCCCCATCCCCAATCCACAGTTTGTCGATACCACGGAAAAGAGGGCCATAAACCAATCCGGTTTTTCTGATAAAAGAGTAATACATATCTACCGGTATTTCGGAAGCACAGCGTTTTTTCACTTTATTGGCATCAAAAGCATTATTGTTAAGCTCTTCGGATGCATTCGTTTGTTTTACCAGCTCTCCCTGCATGTGATTTCGCCAGTCGTCGTCGCCAGACATACTGCTGCTGAGAAGTTCGAAAACAACTTTTTCTCTGCTTTCAGGTTTAATGATGAACTGGAGCAAGCGCGATTCATCTTCCAAGAAAACCAACGCTTCCTTATAAACAAGATTTTGCAACTGCAGTTCGGCGTCATGAAAATACTCTTTACCTGCCTGTAGCGCAGCCGTGAGACCGGCGGTTGTAGGTAAGACAACCATTCCGTAAATACGGTGGTGGTCCAGGTAAGGAAATGCTTCTACACTGTAATATGAATGGTATAATTGCTCTTTCAGACTCGTACGAAGACGCATACCGGGCAATGGTCGAACTACAGCAGATGACGTCACCGAAGTTAACGGAGATGTAATCGTGGTGGAGGAGAGTCGGTAAGGTTTACGCATAAAAGGATAAGAAGGTAACGGCACACGGCTACGCTCGTATGGGCTATCAAAAGAATTCCAATCTATGTATAAACCCGAAAGATAAAGCGATTTTAAACTATTAAGCAATTCAAACCAATCGTCTTTTTTACGATCAATGGAAGCAAGCCAAAGATTTTCAGAACCCGTTACGCACTGGCGGCCAATGGATATGAGACCTTTCCCCGGTCCTACTTCCAAAAAGATTTTATACCCCATACCCTGGAGAGTATTCATGCCATCGGCAAAACGCACAGCTTGGCGGGCATGATTACGCCAGTAAGCAGCATCGGGGGCTTGGGTCATGAGTTGGCCATTTAAATTTGAAACCAGTTTTATTGTGGGTGTGGCGAATGTGATTGCAGAGGCTATTGCTTCTAGTTCATCAAGGATGGGGTTCATTAAAGAGGAATGAAAGGCATGGGAGACTTCCAGTTTCTTGTAGGTGATTCCTTTTTCCTCGATTTTTTCCAGCCAGCTTATCAGAACCTCTTTTTCCCCAGAAACAACCGTGTTACCGGAACTATTTAAGCCAGCCACGGAAAGAAATTCCTGTTCGTTATGCAACAATTGGTTAACAATATCCACAGTCGTGAAAACCACGGCCATTCCTCCGTTGCGGGGTAGGGACTGCATACATTTCCCTCTTAAGGCAGCTAGCCGCAACGCGTCTTCCAGTTTTAAAACGCCTGCCACACAGGCCGCGGTAATCTCCCCGATGCTGTGTCCCATCACCGCGTGCGGTTTAATTCCCCAGGAACTCCAAAGTTCAGCAAGGGCATATTCCACCGCGACTAATGCCGGTTGCGTGTAGATGGTTTGGTGGATAAACTCCCCCACATCCTCAAGATCAGTTGCGGTCTGCTTTCTGGAGTAGAGAATTTCCAATAAGGGTTTATCCATATAAGGCCGCAATAATGAATCGCAGAGTTCTATTTTTTGGCGGAATACAGGTTGGGAACGGTACAACTCTTCTGTCATGCCGGGGTACTGGGCTCCCTGACCGGAAAAAAGAAAGACAATAGGTTCCTTGTGTCCCCGCCAGATTGCGGTATTCTTCTCTGAGTTTTCCAAAATTGATTCCAGTTTTTGTTTTAATCCCTCAAGGGTAGGAGCGATTACTGACAGACGTTCGTTAAAAAATGTCCGGCTGGAATTAGCAGTATAACACAGGTCACCGATGGAATTCCCTGGCGAGCGGTCGATATGTCGGATGAAATTTTGAGCTATTTGGGAAAGAGCGGCTTCGTTTTTTGCCGAAAGACATAGTATATGCGATGGACGGTCCATTTCCATTGTTTCTTCTATTGTTTCTTTGGTTGGAGGCGGGGCTTCTTTGAGCACAACAAAAGCATTGGTGCCTCCGAGACCAAGAGCATTGACCGCGGCATAACGCGGGCATGAATTACGGGGCCATTCCCTTAACGTGGTGTTAACGAAAAAAGATGAGGTGGGGAAATCGATTTTTGGATTGGGATTGTTAAAATTCAGCGATGGGGGAATTTTCTCCCGGCTTATACTCAAGGCAGTTTTGATAAGAGAGGCAATACCCGCAGCCTGTTCCAGGTGACCAACATTGGTTTTCACAGACCCCACAGCACAGATGTTCTTGCGATCCGTTTCGGCAGTAAAAGCACGAGTAAGGGCTTTGATTTCCAGTGGATCGCCTATAGCGGTACCAGTGCCATGACATTCCACGTATTGGATATCGCTGGCTGAGACACCGGCGAGTACCATGGCCTCAAGCATTGCTTTGGACTGGCCAAGAACACTGGAGGCCGTATAACTGATTTTTTCACCGCCATCATTATTAACGGCGGTACCTTTGATAACTGCATAAATATGATCCCTGTCCGCGATTGCGTCTTCAAGGTGCTTCAAAAGTACTGCACCCACGCCGCTACCGAAAATAGTTCCCTGGGCATCGGCATCAAAGGCGCGACAGTGACCGTCGGGGGAGAGGATATCACCTTTGACCGAAATATAACCGCTTTTATGAGGAAATCGAACCACCGCGGCACCGGCAAGGGCCATATGGCATTCGCCATCTAAAATACTACGGCAAGCAAGGTTAAGGGCAACCAAGGAAGTGGAACAGGCGGTTTGAACAGTAATTGCCGGACCAGCGAGGTTGAGTTTATAGGCCACACGAGTAGCCAGGAAATCCTTGTCATTTCCAAGATGCTGCAAACTTCCGGTTACCCCCAGGAGTTCAGGGTTTGCCGATTGATGGGCCATTAGATAAGAGGTCATTATGCCACCGGAGCCGGCATACACGCCCACCGGTCCTTTACACGTTTCTGGATGATAACCGGCATTCTCGAAGGCTTCCCAGGCGGTTTCAAGAAAAAGACGCTGTTGTGGATCGATAAGCCGTATCTCCCGCGGGGAATATCCAAAAAAAGTGGCGTCGAAGTCGTATACATTCTCAAGAACAGCCGAAGCTTTTACATAACCGGATTTTTCCAACTCTTCCGATTGTACACCCGCATCCAGTAATTCTGTATCACTAAAGAAAGTAATGCTCTCTTTACCTGCGATAAGATTATTCCAGAACTCATCAATATTGGTGGCACCGGGGAAGCGGCAGGCCATTCCGATAATTGCGATACCTGTCGGTACTTCTTTTGGGTTCAATTTTCTATCCTCTTCTGTCCCGACGCTCACTGGCGCGTTTGCGGACGGCCTCCAGTTCCTTATCGGGACAGTTGCTTGTTTCCTGGCCATTAGATCGGAAAAAAGATTCGTAAGCGTTGCAAAGGTCTTCAACTGTACGAATACTGGTTACTGACACCAACGAATCGAAAGGGTCTGCTTCCATTTCCATATCCAATACCGAGACCAGTTGCGCCAGATCAAGGGAAGAAAATCCTAAATTTTCATTTAGACGGTGTTCATTTTCGATGGGAATTGCTTCTCCGTCGCGACCTTCCAGTATGTTTGATATTTCTTCAAAGATGATATTTGTAATTTGTTGTCGGGTAAATTTTTCATCTAACATGTAATTCCTCCGTCAATAGTAATAGTTTGGCCAGTAATAAAGGACGCTTGTGGTGAGGTGAGAAAAAGGATCAAGTTTGCGATATCCATGGTGGTCCCCATTCTTCTCAGTGGTGTGCGGCCAATAATACGAGATTTTTGCTTTTCTTCAAGATGTTGCACCATATCGCTTTCAAAATAGCCGGGTGCTACAGAGTTGACACGGATGCCTTTGGGTCCCAATTCCCTGGCTAAGCTGCGGGTAAATCCATCCAAACCGGCTTTGGTGGCGCTGTATACCGATACTCCAGAATGTCCGCGTATGGCGTTCACCGAAGAAATATTAATAATACAACCGGACTGGCGCGTTAACATCATTTTGGAGCAGGCTTGTGCCAAGTATATCGCTCCTTTTAAATTCAGGTTGATCAGGGTCTCGATATCGTTGGAGCGCATTGTAGGCAGAACTCCTTCACTGCCGATGCCAGCGTTGTTTATCATGACATCAATTCGGCGATACCGCCTGACTACATTGCCAACAAAGCGCTTAAGACTGGTCTGACAACTGCCATCCAGCGCTTCCCAATAAAAATTTTCACCTTCCGGGTCAGCAGCTATATATTGTTCTATCAGGGGAGTGGCGGAACGGCTGAATGTAGCCGTTATATAACCGTCTTCCAAGAATTTGGTTACCAATGCCGCCCCTAATCCACGGCTACCGCCGCTGACCAAGACAACCTTTTTTTCAATTGTCATAATTTGATTCTCCTATCATTATTCTTTTTTGCCATGGGGAAGCGGGAACCGCCCTCTTTTTCCGAATCGTACCCAGGCTCTTGTTAAATCTTTTAGTGATTAAGTAATTTATAAGGTTCCTCATCAAAGCTACTCTTCAAGTCAGCGATTTTTTTGTTATTTAAAAAAATTTGTCTTCTCAATATATCTATGAAGCTTTGAATCAGTTAGGTTCTTTTCTTTTTAAATCGTTCACCGTAAAATTCACTACTACAAATTTCTACAGTGGCTGGGATTTTATAGGGCGCTAGTTTTCCTCTACAGAACGTGCGAATTCGTTTCCGCAATAATTGTGGGTCTTCCGGTTCTTGAAGTAAAACCTCAACGGTCACGATATTTCCGGTGATCGGGTTTGGTTTCCCTTTTACCTTGGCATCCCTGATATTGTCCATTTCTAGGAGGACACTTTCAACTTCTGCCGGGTAAACTTTTTCGCCGCCAACGTTGATGATTTCGGAATCACGGCCCAGTATACGCATGTATTCGCCATCCACCAGCACAGAGTCGCCAGTATTAAACCATCCCTCATCATCGAAAGGAGAAGGGGCATTGAGATAACCCAGCATGGCTGAAGTGGTTTTGATCCATAGGATGTTATCGATTACTTTGGTGCGGTACCCTTCGCCCCCCACTTTGACCCACAGGGACTGAGAATCTTTGGACTGAGTTCGCAAGATACCTAATTCCGAAAGACCGTAGGTTTGTTTGAGCCTCACTTTGGGTAAAACCGCATGAAGATGTTTTAAAGTACTTTCTGTCATTGGTTCGGTTCCATATGTGATAATTTCCAGGGAGGAGATATCGTATTTTTTATAGGCTTCAGAGATAAGGAGCATATTAAGAAAAGTGGGGGTGGTCGGCAGTAGTTGAATTCGGTATTGGGCGATTAGACTGCATATATATTCGGGATTACGTTTAGTGGGAAATACGGCTGTGCCCCCCTGTGTCAATACATAGAGGAGTGTGTTGAGTCCGCCGATATGATCGGGAAGAAGAAAAACCAGGGTACGATAACCCATTCGCTTTTCTTTAAATTTATCAAGCAATCCGGTAAAATTCAATAATGAGGCCTTTTTTTTTCCTGTGGAACCGGAACTGAACAATATCAATCCTGGCTGATGTTCCATCCGAAGTTTTTTTATAAGGGGATGGTTGCCTTTTTCCGGGAGGCGCCGGAAATTATATTCTTTATTCCCAGTGAATTCAAATACAGCCGTTACTTCGGCAATTTTTAGCAGTTCGCCTATTTGTTGCTCCTCATCGGAAGCAATGGGAATGCTGATACAGTTATTGAGTAGCAAGGCAAATAGAAGCGCCACGGCAGAACCACTGAAGTCGCCAATAATGGCGATGCACTCGCCTGCGCTTATTTCCTTCTGTACCAGGATGCCACTCCAATTGTTTATCTCTTCATAAAGACCGGTGAAAGAGAATTCCTGGTCCTTCATAATGAGAGCCGTTTGGGAGCCGAACTCTTGAAAACGATCCAGTAACCAGGTTGTTTCGCTCATGATGATTTAATCCTCTTTCGGCTTTTGTTTTTGTTCTGGGTTTTCCTCTTGCCCATACGGTTTTTCTTCGCTTGGGTAATCGGACTTTTCCAGCAAATCTTGAAGCATATCGCCGTAGCTTTTTATTGATTCCCGTTGCATCTTCATAAAGTGTAGGTAGATATTTTGTTGGCTTTTTACCACGGGTTCGAATGCTTTGAGCCACGCTTTGCTTAAGTCACTCCAGAAACGAGTACATAGTTCTTTTTGGCTTTCCTCTTCCAGAAATTTTTCAAAATCGCGAATTCTTTTGATTTGTGCTTTTAAGAACTCCGGGGATGTAGGGATATCCTGGTTAAACATTTCCCCCATCGGATTCATCGTAGCAAAAGGATTCATACCCATGCTTTTGGTAAAAAAATCCATTTGCTCCATATACATACTAAAAATATTTTTCATAAAGCCTCCATTCTTCGGGTGGATCGACATACATGATCTTATTCAAGTCATCTGCCAACCGGGTCATTTTTGATTTTACTATCACCATTTTTTATTCATACCAAAGAAGAAATATCATTTCTTAAACATGGAAAAGACTATTTTTACTCTATTCGATACAAAATGCCCATATAATGAAAAGAAATCCAACGATGCAGTCTGTTCAGATTTGACAACATCGGAATTGCGTCGTTTAAAGAATTGCAGATTTTATCATGGACCGGGGTAAAAATCAAGTAATAATTTTTCAATTGTTCGTACTATACACTATGGAGCCATTCTTGACCATGTGGTGGTTAAATAAAAAAATACAAATGATAAATTATAAGGGGAATGTGGTATCCTAAGGTCAGCTATAAAAGCGCCTCTGGAGAAAAGATTTAAAATCGGGCGGGTTAGTTTTTTAGCCGCAGGTGTTAATAGATATCCTCCAAAGGACACTGCTTTTTGTTTATAATTTATTGTTCATTTTCTTATAGCTTCCTTTCAGGATACCCAGTAGCCAAGTATATTTAACTTGCATGGCGTCTAACATAGGGATGTCGATCTTAGGTGTTTTCTGTCCTTCCAAAGCGGCGTAATCTAAAATGCCATCCGCTTCAGCATCGCTCAGCAGGTATTTTTTGCCATCCGGGGTTTGCATTTTGATGGTGATTGAATTTTCTGGCAGACCGGTCAGCACCTGTTGGATGCGGGGGTCTTTGGCTTTGGCGCGGTTGGATGTACCGAAGGTTAACGTGACCCAGTGTTTGTTTTCACTGATCGGCATACTGTAACTGTCATAGAACCAATCCGGATTAATCGCGCCACCGGTCTGGTCGCCGGTTAATTCTTTGAATTTTTCATAGGTCATGTATTTCTTCTTAAATGTCCCGTATTTTTCAATCGCTCTGAAAACTTTGAACATTTCCGGGTCTTTGTCCACGTGCTTGCGTAGGTCTTCGATAGTCGGTTCCGCTTTTACTGGCGGCGGCGGTGGTGGCGGTTCCACAGAGGGTTTCTCTGCTTGGGAACTGCAACCCAAACTCAATACAATATAAATCAATACTGCCGTTAGCATCAATGTTCTTATGATTATTTTCACGTTACACTCCTTCTTCAATGGAATAATGCTGAAATTCTATCACATCCTCACTTAAAAATCAAAGTAATGCCGCCTAGTTAATCCAGAGATTATTTTCCACTTGCATTTTTTCACTGAAAAGAGTAAGATAAACCAATGACTATTGAACGCCCCGAAAAAGATCAATACTATCTGGATATTGCCAAAGTAGTGGCTACCCGTTCTACCTGTATGAAGGTGTTAATGGGTGCCATCATTGTTAGAGAGGACCAAATCATTGCGTCCGGTTATGTGGGTGCCCCCCGCAACACCCGGAGTTCCCTCGAACATGGTTTTTGCTTGCGCAAAAGATTAAACATCCCTTCTGGGTCGCAATATGAGTTATGCCGCTCCGTACACGCCGAGCAAAATGCCATCATCAACGCCGCCCGCGCAGGCGTCAGTCTCTTGGGTGGCAATATTTATATCTATGGTCAAAGCCGCGACACCAACCAAACCATCAATGCTTTCCCGTGTTTCATCTGTAAGAAAATGATTATCAATTGCGGCTTGAATCGGGTGATTACTTCAGCCAAAGACCCCCTAACCGACTATATCACTTTCCTGGTTGCAGATTGGGTCAAAGAGTGGGAACAGAACGATATCATCGACGATAAATTCCAATATGGGAAAGAAGTAACGCTTACCAGTAACGATTAAATGGAAAAAAAAACCTGTCACCTTAAAAACCAGCGAGGTAAAAAATGAATGAACGCATTGCCGTGTATCCGGGGTCTTACGATCCATTGACCAACGGACATATTGATATCATTGAACGGGGCTTAACTATATTTGATAAAATCATTGTGGCCGCGTTAAAAAATCCTTCCAAAACTTATTTATTTCCCCTGCAAGAAAGGCTGGAGATACTCAAAGACTCCTTTGGCTCGAACCCCCGTATTGAAATCGACTTTTTCGAAGGACTTCTGGTGGATTATATGATGAAGCGAAACCTGAATGTCGTAGTTCGCGGCTTACGCGCCATTTCTGATTTTGAAATCGAATTTCAAATGGCTCTCATGAACCGCCAGATGTCCCATAATATTGAAACCATATTCTTAGTTCCTTCAGTAAACTATTCCTTTGTCAGTTCCAAACTGGTTAAAGAAGTATATAAACTGGGTGGCAATGTCCATGGTTTGGTGCCACCACTGGTAGACAAAAAATTAAAAGACGTGTTCGGCCTCCTAACTCCCGGCACTTTACCCAAGTAACCGTAGGTGAAACAATGAGTGCAATAATAACCGCATTGGTGGGCATGTGTGGCACGGGGAAATCGGTGGTAGCCGAATTCATTGAAACACAATACCAGTTTTCTCCCATCTATTTCGGTGGTTTTGTCCTGGCGGAAGTGAAACGTCGGAACCTGGAAATCAACAGTACCAACGAAAAGATCGTGCGCGAAGATTTACGAGCCCAACATGGCATTGATGTCATGGCCAAATTGGCTGAAGGGGAGATTGATACTGCATTAGCACAAGGAGCTCAGGTCAGTATTGATGGTCTGTACAGTTTCTCTGAATATACTTATCTGAAACAGAAATACGGGGACCAATTGGTGTTGCTTGCCGTTCATTCAGCCAAGAAACTGCGATACCAACGCCTGGGAATCAGGGAAGTTCGACCTTTAACGCCGCAGCAAGTGGATGAACGCGACTATTTCGAGATCAAAAACATTGAAAAAGCGGGGCCTATTGCCATAGCCGATTATCATATCCTCAACAACGGCACTATTCCAGAACTGGAACACCAGATCAAGACGATTTTCAAGGAACTTCTGGCCCGTTAAAGGTCTAAGACACTCGCTAAAAATCGTATCCTATTATTTACTTTCGCCGCCATTCAGTCCGTTTTTTTTATTCCCCTCCGGGCGTGGCGTAACTTCATGGATGAATACTACTACTTTATCCGCCGATACCCCCCGGACTCCTCCCTGACTACTCCCTTCAACACCAATCCCATCAATAAAGAGATGGTAGCGGAAACAGATTCTTCCAGACGATCGACCATAAAATCCACGCTCTTGATATCAAAATCAGCCATCAATTCCAAAACTTTTTTCTCATTGCCTGAGAACTGTAACTCGATCTCCTGTTGATTTTTTTCCAGTACGATACCATATTCAATCAGTATATCCGCTGCACACGTGATCAACTTCGCGCCTTGCTGGATCAGGTAATTCGTGCCTTGACTGACTGGCGAATCAATCCGCCCAGGAATAGCGAAGATATCACGGTTTTGTTCCAAACCCAGGCGGGCCGTGATCAAAGAACCACTTTTCATGGCCGCTTCCACAATCAGGATCGCTTTGGAGATTCCGGCAATAATACGGTTGCGAATGGGAAAGTAAAAGGGCCGCGGCACGGTGTCCAAACCAAACTCCGAAATAACACACCCCTTCTCAAAGATACGGTTGATCAAACCGCGGTTACCGGAAGGATAAAGATGCAACAACCCACCGGCATTCACCCCGATAGTGTACCCATTCTCCTTGATAGCAATTTGATGGGCCATGGAATCAATACCATAAGCCATACCCGATACAATAGCCACATGGGCAGTGCATAAATCGGGTAAAATACTGTTCAAACAGGCCCATCCATAATTAGTGGCCTGCCTGGAACCCACTACCGCTATTTTCTCCGTTTTCAAACTCTCTTTATTGCCTTTAACATAAATATACTCGGGTGGGTCGAAAATCTGGTTCAAAAGGGGTGGGAAGTAGTCATCTTCTTTAAAAACGATTGCAATCTGGTTGATACCAGCTTTATGCACCTCCGCTTCCGCCAGCTTCATATAGTTATGCTTGATATCCGTGATCGCCGCTTCCGGGAACCCCAGGATTGCCAGTTCCGTCTGGGAAAGCGTGGGCAAAGCCCTGGCCCCAATATTCTTTTTTAAGGCTTCACGCCGCGCTTTCTGATGGGGTGACGTGATCAGGTTGAAGGCAATACGCTGGAGATTGTATTCTTCCTGGTCTTTCATTCTTTTCCAGGCGGTAGGATGAGTACCGGGATGTCCGAGTACATCAATACTTTTTCCGTGATACTACCCAGGAATAATTTCTCGATTCCCTTACGTTGATGAGTCGCCATCACCATCAAATCGACCTTGTTTTTCTTGGCGATTTCGATGATTTTTTGGGCGGGTTCCCCTTCTTCATAGATAATATTTTCAATCTTGTAATTATTCTCTTCGGCGATGCCCATAATTTTCTCGTTGATTTTTTCAATTAATTTATCCCGCTTGAAGACCGGGACTTTGTAATTGAAGAACTCCGAGACATGAACCACGAAAAGTTTGGCGCTCAGTTGGTGGGCCAGTGAAATGGCATATTCCAGCTCAATCAACGAGAATTCATTAAAATCAATGGGGCAGAGAATTCTTTCCACAATCGCGGCCCGTTTGTTTTTAGGAACCACGAAAACGGGGACATCCGTGCTGCGGATAAGCCGCGAGGTAGTGGAACCGATCAGGATTTGCTCGATCTCCGAAATACCCCGCCTACCCGCAAAAACCATATCTATGCTCTTCTCATGGCAATATTTAAGAATCTCTTCACTGGCAATACCATCGGCAATATTGGTTTTAAACTCGACGCCCGATTTTTTGCTGATACTCGCCATCAGGGTAAAAGAGTCTTCACGGGTATTTTCAATCGTTTTTAATAACTCCTCATCCGTAAAAAAGGCAGTCTCAATGATCCAATCGGAAAATTTTGGCAGTACAAAAAGCGCATGATTTTTCGTCTTCAGCGTTTCGCTAAAGTATTTGACATACGGTAAACAGAATCGACTTTCATTGGAAAAATCCGTTGCCCACAAAAGCTGTTTAATTTTGTTGCTGGGTAATGTGTCTTGTTCCATGTTATTTTTCCCTCACTATTTCTTTTAAATTTTTGGATGGCAGAAATTTGACTATTTTTTGGGCCGGTATCCGCATTTCTGATTTGTTATTCGGGTTGATGACCCGTTTTTCCTGCCGTTGGAGAATCTTGAATGTTCCGAAATTGGAAAGCACAATTTTACCGCCACGAGCTAACTCCTCGCCGATCACTTCAATCAGGAGATCAATGAAACCGTAAGCTTCAAATCGTTTGACCTCAAGCTTGCTAAAAATGCATTCTGCTAACTGTTTCTTATTCATTTATAAACTCCCATATGATTTGATTAACATATCGAAAAAGAAATGTCAAGCCATTTGTCATTTTTTTGAGCGACATAGCCACAATTTGCAAAAAATAGAAGGGGCGGCTTACATCGCTTACTTTATCTCTTTCCCAAAATAAGAATTATTGTAAATTATTCTTTGACTTCCCTTTGGGAAATTGCTAAAATATACAAAGAGCGATAAACTATGGATAAACTATGAACCAGGAAGAACGAATACGCTTTGAAAGCGATGAACAAGCCGTTGAAAAAGTCGAGGAATCAATCCTTACCCACTATCTACTGGTGTATTTGAATAATGAGAAATACCTGATCAATCTGGCCATTATTTCCAAAATCATCAACCCCCTGGAAATATTCCCCTTGCCCGATACCCTCCCCTTTGTTTCGGGAGTGTCCAATTTTGCCGGGGAAATCGTACCCATAGTGGATTTAAAAAAGGCCCTTAAATTGCCGGACCAAGGACTATATGCTGACCGGAAATTCGTGATCTGCAAGTTCCAGGAAATCAAAGTTGGTTTCACCGTGGATAAAGTGATTGATTCCCGTGAAATAGATTCGAGTAAAATCAAAACGGATACCACCCGCGTCCTGGAAAATGAATTTATCAGCGGTGAATATATCCACGAAAAAGAAGTCCTGGGTGTGGTCGATATTATTAAATTTATCGAAACCTATAAAGCAGACTGATGGAGCTACTGTTGATTCAAATGAACGATTGCCACGTGTGCGTGGACGTGAAAGACGTGTCCAAAGTGGTGACCCTGGCCAATGAGACACTTGACCACCACTGCTTCCTGGCAGAACCAGGGTGCTCCCCACTGGGCATCGTATTCAAAAACGGGCGGGTGTTACCGGTAGGCCGCGTGGTCAAAACAGTGACCTTCCAAGGAAAAACACACCCCTTGAACCGATTTCTTAAAGGATGCTTGACCCGGATTATTTTCGCGGGTTTCGTGATTGCCGAAAAAGGAATTTACGGCATGCTTAGCCATGGTTTTTTACAAATGAACAACCAGAATACTTACAAGGAGTAAACATATGGGGATTATCGAGGAATTAACCCAACATCTACAGTCCATGACCATTGAGAATTTAAGGAGAAAATTTATCCTTATTGGTCTTTCATTTTTGCTTTTGGCAGCCACTTTTGTTTTTGCCATTTATTCGCAACATACCCTCTGGGTATTGATTATTGGCGGCGCACTCAGCACTGGTTTGCTGCTGTTTGCATTAACCGCTATCGCCAAAGATGACGTGGCCCGGCTCAGGCTGGTAAAGGAAAAACTCAATCTTTTCCTGGGTTCTTTTCAGCTCTACCAACCACTGCTCAAAGAGGCGATGGACGGTCTCCGCCAGCGGGATTTCACCCGTAAAATCAAGTTGCCGGAAAACGAGACATTTCGCATCGGCGAGTACGATGAGTTACTCACTATCCTGAGAAGCGCTTCCGAGGAGATCAAATCTGCCAACATGCAGAACCAGCGCATCTCTTTTGATCTGGTACGCTCTATCCAACGATTGGTTGAGACCAGCAATGTCCAGGCCAGTGGTAGTTCGCAACAAGCCAGTAGCGTCGCTGAAATTACCGCTACCATGGAAGAATTGGCCCGTACTGCTGCCCAAATTGCCGAGAATTCCAATAAAGTGGCCAACCAGGCCGACTATTCCGATAAATCTTCCAAAGATGGGTACGATCTAATTAATAATGTCATTCATGCTATAGATACCATTGATTCCAAGATGAATCAGATTTCCCAGAAAACCCAGGTACTGGGCACCCAGTCGAAACAAATCCAAAAAGTAATGGATATTATCTATGATATTGCCAACGAGACCCATTTATTGGCATTAAATGCCACTATTGAATCCGTGGCTGCGGGTGAATTTGGCAAGCGGTTTGGCGTCGTGGCGGCAGAAGTCCGCCGTCTGGCTGAAAGCGCCCGCGAAAATGCCGAGTCCACACGCACCATCATTGAAGAGTTCCAGAACTCGATCAACACCACCATCCTGTCCATTGATGAAGGAAATAAATTGACCTCCAATGTCAACCGCACAGCCCAGGAGATTGTCAAAAATCTGATTGATATCACCCAGTCCGTGGGTCAAACATCGCAAAATGCCAGTGAAATCTCAATCGCTACCCAACAACAGCGTAGTGCCAGCGACCAGATCGTCTTAACGCTCAAGGATGTCACCGAGGTCACCAAGGTCCAGGCCCAAGAACTGAAAAAATCCTCCGGCGAACTGGAGAAATTAAATGCTCTGGCTCTTAACCTGCAATTACTGACCCAGCAGGCCATTATTGACTCGCCTTTATGCCTCGGTTTCAAAATTCGCAACATTGCCGCAGAACCAGAAATATACCGGATGGATAAACGCCTCCACCAGCAATTAATGCATCGTGTGCTGGAGGAAAACCCCTTTATCGAACTGATCTATATCGCCGATAAAGAGGCCAAAATGTTTTCATGGGCCTTGTTATCCGATAAAAACACCAACGATGTCTTGCGCGTCGGGACCGATTACTCCAATCGCAACTGGTTTGTGAATGCTTCTCAATCTCGTATTCCCTATATATCCGATGTCTATAAATCCCTTCTGACCGGCGAAGATACCTTCAGTGTTTCCGTCAGTGTATTCGATGAAACCAGCACTTTTGTCGGGGTGCTGACCATTGATATCAACGCCAAGGAATGGAATAAAATCGTCCAGTAACCCCTGAGAATTTAATAACATGGCCCTTAATATATCGAAATTTCTTGATCAGTTTTTCATGGAAGCCAAAGAAAAGCTGGAATCCATCCAGGCCAACATGGCGGAACTGGAAAACGATCCCCGCCGCAAGGAACCTATTCTGGGTATTCAACGCGATATGCATACTATCAAGGGCAGTTCCAGAATGGTGGGCTTAAAAGAGATCAGCGAGATCGCGCACCTCATGGAAGAGGCGTTTATCCAGTTGAACAGCGAGCGTATCCAGGTGAGCGACGAGGTGATGACTGTTCTTTATAAAGGAATAGACGGTGTCTCGGCATTGTTGGCAGTCGCCCAAAGCAAACAACCGCTAATACCCGACCAAGAACTGCTTGAACAATTGCAGCAAGTAATCGCGGGCAAGATAATAGCCACGGAAAAAAAGGTACAACCCGTGGAAGAGGGCCCAATCAAGAAGAAATTTAAACTGGACCTGGATGTTCTCAAAAATAAATACCAGAAAAAGATTCCCGGTAGCCACTGGCCCCAAGCCACCCAGGAAAAGGTGACCGTTCCACCACCGCCCCAGGAAATATCCCCTGTCCCGCTCTCCGAACCGACACCTATTGAATCCGAGAGTGCTGAATCCAAGGCAACACCTTCAGGTATAAAATCTCCCGGCATGGAAAAAGCCCACCTCAAGGTGGATAGCATCCAGGTGGAAACCGCTATCAACCAGGTCACCGATTTACTTTCCAAGCGTTATTTTTTCAATAATGTATTGTTTAACTTCAGGGAATTGTCACGCCTCACCCGTGGACTACGCAAGGAGTGGCAGACCTTAAAACTGGGTGGCACTGATTCGTTTCATTCCCAGGCCCATATTGAGACCCTCAATAATGTCGATAATATCGTCGATACTTTTTTTAGAAAGATTCAGGAATACGAGCGAGATTACCAGGTGAATCTCTCTATCTTTGAAAATGCGTTGCGGGATGTGTACGATAATTTACTCGATATGAAAATGACCCCGCTTTCCGCTATTTTTAATATTTATCCCCGCTTTGTCCGCGATTATGCTCACCGTACTGGCAAAAAGATTCGCATCTACCTGCGCGGTGGGGATACCCAATTGGACAAGACTGTCATTGAAAAGATCAATGAACCCCTCATCCATCTGGTCCGTAATGCTTGCGATCATGGTATCGAACTGCCCCAGGTGCGGGAGAAAAAAGGCAAACCCGCCACCGGTACCATTATTATTGAGGCCAATAAAAAAGGTAACCACGTCGAAATAAAAATCAGCGATGATGGCAATGGTCTTGATAAGGACCTGATCTTGAAGAAGGCTGTGGAACGCGGTCTGGTGGATAAAAAATTAATTGGTCGCCTGGAGGATAGCGAGATTTTTGATTTCATTTTTTTACCTGATTTTTCTACCGCCGAGAATGTTTCCGATATCAGTGGCCGTGGTATTGGCATGTCCATTGTCAAGAAAATTACCTATCAGTTCGGCGGCAATGTGTCCATTGCTAGCGAACCGGGCATGGGCACCACTTGTCTCATGGAATTCCCTGTTTCTATCTTTACCAACAAGGTCACCTATATTAAGGAAGAGGGCAATACCTATGCCGTGCCCGGTAACCTTATTCGTCGTATCATCAAACTCAAACCCGGCGATATCCAGGAAAAAACCGACTATTCCGTCGTCGTATACAACGATGAAATCTATACTGTCGCCAAATTGAACCAGGTGCTAAAGGGTGATACCACCGGTATAGGCAAACAACCCGTTTTTATGATCCTACCCAAACCCACCGATAGAAAAATCGGTATTATTGTCGACGAAATTATTTGCGAGGCCGAGGTGATTATCAAAGACCTCGGCAAATTCCTGGGCAAACGGAAATATGTTTATGGTATGGTAGTCGGTGATAAAGGCGAGCTTCATATCGTATTGGATATCCATGACATTGTCAGCTCCGATGAGTTTTCCAAAAAAATAAAGATTATCAGCCCCTTTAAACCCAGGAAATCGGGGAAACGGCGCATCTTGGTTGTTGACGATTCGCTGTTGGTCAGGGAAATGGAGCGCAATTTATTGGAGAGCGCGGGTTACGATGTTGTCACCGGTATCAATGGCCTTGATGGCTATACTAAAGCCCTGGCTCAACGTTTTGATCTTGTTCTTGCCGATATTGAAATGCCCGAAATGGACGGCTTTGAAATGATTGAAAACATTAAAAAGATTGCTGAATATGTCGATGTTCCGACGATTGTATTGAGTACAGTGGACCGCGAACAAGATAAAGTGCGGGGCATTAATCTCGGTGTGAATGCCTGGCTGCAAAAACAGGATTTTAATGATACCGAAATGCTGAAAATAGTCAAACGTTTTGTCGGTTGACCGCAATACTGAACAGTGATGAACAGTGATGTTAAATTAGAAACATCATTTAACATGACCGTTGATTTCATTTGATAAGGAGAAAAACCATGGGTACTATTGTCAATATATTAATTGTCGATGATTCCGCGTTGGTCCGCAGTATTTTAAAAGATATTTTTGCCAGTGACCCTGAACTGCGCGTTGTGGGGGAAGCCGTGGACGGCAAGGAAGCCATTGAACTCACCGCCCAGTTGAAACCCGACATTATCACCATGGATGTCCAGATGCCCAAAATGGATGGTTTCGAGGCCACCGAGTATATCATGGCCTATCATCCCACGCCCATCCTGATCTTCTCCAGTGCCATTGATAAAAGTGAGCAATACACCAGTTTTAAAGCCATCGCCCTGGGTGCCTTGGATAATATGTCCAAACCCGATATCACCCAAGCTGGATTCGATGCCGTGGCCAATACCCTGGTAAAGAAGCTTAAAATGCTTTCCCGGATCAAAGTGATTCCCCATATCCGGGGGAAGTTGAAGACCCGTGAGAATGGGTTCACCTTGCCCCAGCCTATCCCTACCGGAGCCCCCGTTAGTTCTACCGGACTGAACCGCTATAAACTAGTGGCCATTGGTGCGTCCACTGGCGGGCCCATGGCCTTGAAAAAAATCCTGTCCGGTTTGCCCGCTACTTTTCCCCTGGGTATTGTTTTGGTGCAGCATATAACCGCCGGTTTCATAGATAGTTTTGTCGATTGGTTGGGCACCACCACCCCGTTAAAAGTAAAGATTCCCCGTATCGGTGAAGTTGTTAAAGGTGGTATCGTATACCTCGCCCCCGATGATGTGCAGATGGAAATCAGCGCGGAAAACACCATTATTTTAAATAAAGAAGCCCCGCTGTGGGGTGAATTCAAACCTTCTGTGAACAGCCTTTTTGATTCCGTCGGTAAAAACTTGCGCGATAAGGCCATCGGTGTTATATTAACTGGCATGGGCAGTGATGGTGCCCTGGGCATGAAACGAATGTACGATAACGGTGCCTATACTATTGCCCAAGATGAAGCCACCTCACTGATCTTTGGAATGCCCAAAGCGGCTATTGATGCTCAGGGTGTTCAGGCTGTCCTGCCCCTCGATGATATTACCCGTGCCATTTTTAAAATTATTCAGGAGTAGTACCATGGAAGAGAATCCCATAAAAATAAAAAATAAAACCCTCTTGATTGCCGACGACAGTCCCACCATGCGCATGATGTTGGAAGATATTCTCAAAGAAGCGGGATACAGTGTATTGATTGCTGAAGATGGCATTCGTGCCGCTGAAATCGCCTTTGCCCATTATCCCGATTTGATTATCTCCGATATTGAGATGCCCAATATGAACGGCTACCAAGTCTGTCGTCTGCTTAAGAATGATCCCGCTACCCAAAACATTCCCGTTATTATTTTAACTTCCAGGGATAGTAGCGGTTCCATATTCTGGGGCTATCAAACCGGGGCTGATCTCTATCTGCTCAAAGATTTCAAACCCCAGGAATTATTGGATGCTATTGACCAACTCCTATTAAAATATGCCGACCGGAACCCTGCCGTGGCCCAAAAAGCCCCTGCCGAAGAAGTGAATGCCTTTCGCATCATGGAAAAACTGAACCTATATATGGATAGCCGGTTGTTCCAAATGACCCTCATCAATGAAATCAACCAGGTTACCGTCACCCTCACTGGAATTTCCGAGACCTTATCCTCTATTCTGGATATCTTGGATAAAGCCATTGATAATTATATCATTGGTTTTATTATTTTTTCCGATGAGAATTGTGTTCTCTTAAGTATCAAATTAAGCAAGCCCATGCCCCAAAAGTTATTGGAAATCTACCAGTACCAATCATTGGAAGACCTCGCCTTGGCTATTAACAGTGATCTGACCAAGTTTAATATCGAGGTGGAAATCCAGGACCAGCGACTGGTACTGGAAACCACCGTGGATGACGTGGATTTTGATCCCAATTTAATCTACAGCCTGCCCTTACGGTGCCGCGATGTGACCCTCGGACTGGTGAATGTGTACCATCCCCATATGTCTACCGTGTCATTACAGCAGAAACAATTGCTGGAAAAATTGGTTCCTTATATTTCCACGGCCATTGACACCATATCCATGCATAATCGTATTAAGAGTCTCAGCGTGATTGACGGTTTGACCCAATTGTATAATCGCCGTTATATCATGGAGATTTTTAAAAACGAATTTAATAAATCTATTCGCTACAGCAGCTCTTTAAGTCTTGTTATGATTGATATCGACGATTTTAAAAAGATCAATGACACCCACGGCCATCTTTCCGGTGACATCGTGTTAAAAGTACTCTCCGCGATCATCATGCATAGTTTGCGCAAGGTTGATTTACCCGGCAGGTATGGTGGTGAAGAGTTTATTCTGATATTGCCTGAAACTGGCAAGGATAAAGCACAGACCGTGTCCGAACGGATCCGCCAACAAGTGGAAGAGAACCGTTTCAAAACCATGACCGGTGAAATTATTTCCGTTACCGTCAGCATTGGTCTGGCAGATATCAGCGACCTGGAAAGCAAGAACAATGAACTGGAACTCGTAAAAATCGCCGATTCCCGTTTATACAAGGCTAAACGTAGCGGTAAGAATAAGGTTGTTTCCCTATGAGTTCTATTTTTAAAGACCCTGAACGAATGCTTTTTCCAGCTTCATCTCCCGGTAGTTTTTTCCTCATTGATGATTACACCTCTCTTTTGGAAAGCAAGATAGTTGATCTCGTGGAGAAAAGAAGTGGCATTGTTTTTGATCAAATTAAACGGAAAGAATTAAAACCGATTCTTATCATTTGTATGGAAGATATAGGTGAAGATTCTTTTTCCCGTTATTACCAGCGTTTGGCTGCCGGTTCCATGGAATCCATTGAATGGAAAAAGCTTATTAACTTTATCACTATCAATGAAACTTTTTTCTTCAGGGTACAGGAGCACTTTGATATTCTCGAAAAGGTCGTGGTTCCCGAATTAGTGCGCACCCGTCAAGGTGGGGACCTTCGTATTTGGTCTGCCGGTTCTTCTTCCGGGGAGGAAGCGTACAGTATTGTGATCACACTCTTGGAAATACCCGAGGTGAGACGTCTTTTTAACCTCAAAGTGCTTGGCACCGATATCAGCGATGAGATGTTGTATTTGGCCAAGAAAGGTATTTACAGTGGCCGGACTCTGGCTAAAGTACCCCAATTCATTCTCAAGCATTATTTCGAACCGTGCCATGTAGATCGGTTCCAGGTCAGCGAGGAGGTCAGGACCCATGTTCAATTCGCCCATTTGAATCTCGCCGAGCCTTTTAAGCTGAATTTTTTCGGTAGGCCGGACATCATATTTTTCCGCAATGTATTGATTTATTTTAATAGAGAAACCACCACCCGCATTATTGATTCTTTCTATAATCTATTGAATGATAACGGTTACCTATTCCTTGGGCCCTCTGAAACCTTGTGGGATATCTCCGATAAGTTCCAATTGATGATGTTTGATCGAGCTTATATTTACCGCAAAAAAAGTGCCGCTGAGATAGCTACCAAAGATCGTAGTTCCGTAGGTGTCAGTGATAAAGCCAATGTGTCCACACCCTTAAAACGACCAGTTCCCCAAGGCCCTGGGTTTGAAAATAGTAATGTTGCACCCGTAGTTGAGCCGCAGTCATTCCAACCAATCCATCCCACGCCTGTATCGCAGGTAGCGCCAGAACCAGAGGCCAATCTTTTTGCTACCATTGCTGATTGGATGCGGATTTTGTTAGAGCAAGCAGCATTAATGGTCGAGTTGGGCGATTATCAGAAGGCCAATAGCCTGTTGCATGAAGTCTTGATTGCCGAACCTAACAATAAAACCGCATTGTTGTTAAAAATGACCAGTCTGGCCAATCGCAATCTCACATCTGACTTATTGGTTTTAGTCGCCCAGATTCAGGAACAGTTCCCTATTTTTCCTGAGGTGCATTTTTTGTTGGGGCGGTATTATGAGTCGCAACGTGATTACAAAGAGGCAGTTAACCAGTACCGCAAGATTCTTTTTATTCATCAGGACTATGTTTTAGCCAGGGAGAAAATCTTGCGTATCTTAAAACAGCAAGGTGAAGAGGACAAAGCTGAATTGGAAGCCAGAAACATTCTTGAACAATTAAATCAAGGAAAAGTACGGGAGTTCCAATTTTCTGTTGGTGAAACCATTAATCGCGACCGTTTGGAAAAGTTCTGCCACCAAGTATTAAATTCTTAATCTTCTACCTCCCTTCCTTTATAAACTGTTTGGAATTTTTTGTCAAGGGATTTTCAAATTAAATCCTTTGATGCCCAGTTCTTTTTTTTATATGGTTGAGTTTTGGGGTGCGCGGTTAGGTTATATAGGTCATTCACTTTATTTGAACTATTCCTTGATAATTCCCGTATTATTGAACAGCCTGTTTAAGGTAAAAAAAAATCAAGGAGGAATCGAATGTTATACAAGAAATTATTACTCGTGGGTGTGATGTTAACCCTGATGGTTTTGCCAGCTATGGCCAATTCCGTGGAAGGTCTTCCCCTTCATGTTACAAAAATTACCGCTAACGTCATCCGTATCTGGGCGGGGGACTATGTCTCTGCAACCGCTGTTTCCGCCATCGCCACCCAAAAAGGTATCGTGGTGATTGACAGCACCGACATCCCCAAACTCGATCAGGCATTTAGAAAGGTGATTGAGAAGGAGTTCGGGCGTAAAGATTTTATATACCTTATCAATACCCATGGTCATGGTGATCATACCAATGGTAATAGCGTTTATGCCGATTGCGAAATTGTGGCCCATAAAAACGTCGTTGCCATGATGAAAGAGAATTTCAGCGATATGTCTAGAAGTATTAACTGGTATCAGGAGGATATTCAACGACAGAAAGAGGCTCTCGCTTCGGGGAAATTAGACGAAACTCAAAAGGCAACCGCCAATGAACGGTTAATCATCGACGGCCTGATGGGCGAATTCTTGAATTCATCTCCCAAACCAGCCTTTCCTACCAAAACGTTCACAGATAAGCTCGTTTTGGACTGTGGCGACACCACCTTTGAACTGTTCCAAAGCGGTGGGACTCACACCAATAGTGATATCTTCATCCTGGTCCCGCAAAAAGGAGTTTTATTCACCGGGGACATGATGGCGGACAAGTGGCTGACCGATTCTCCCGGTTGCCTTGCCACATTTGCGGCCCATTCGGGCGAAGTAGTGGATTATCCGGTGCTATTGAAAAACTGGAAAGCGTTGATTGACCGCAAGAATGAAATTACCCACTATATTCCTGGTCATTGGAATGGTGAATTAACGTATGAAGGGTTTTTGAATCGGTTTAATTATATGAATACTCTTTTTAAGGATGTAAAATCGATGGCCGAGAAAGATGCGGACTTAAAAGATTTTGTAGCGAATTACACCCTCCAGAACAAATTTCCCCAATTGGTGAATAGTCCCGGTTGCAATGCCCAGGCGCACCAAATTTCTATTTATCATCTCTATACCCTCTATTCCGGAAAAATATCCGTTACGGAGGTGTTGCAACAATTAGTCTTTGGTAATAAATTCTCCCCTGGTTTTGAGAGGCTGAAAGCAGATATATTAAAATCGCCGGGCATGTATTTTTATGTGGAATTAGATATTAACAATTTAGCCTATATTCTATTACAACGGCAAAAGCAGGTGGATGACGCCGTCAAGCTATTCGAATTTAATGTAGAACTGCACCCCAAATCGTGGAATGTCTATGACAGTCTCGCTGAAGCCTATTACGGGAAAGGGGAAAAGGAAAAAGCCCTCGGGCTCTATAAGAAATCATTGGAACTGAACCCCGATAATGAAAACGGCAAAAAATTCATTGCCCAGATTGAGAAAGAGATTAAATAATTAAAGCAAAAGTAGAGTGTGGTGAGGACGGCGCTGGGATAGGCAGAGTCCTTTCTATGCGGTTCGCGCTCAAGGCGAAACATATAGGAAAGACCTGCCAGTCCCGCACCGATTCGATTTTAGTGGCTGAAGCGTGGGAAGTTAGTTTATGCTTCCGGTGTAGTTACGTCGCAACTCTGACATGTTCCACATGTTCCACATGGACTTGTTTTACAATTTGTTGGACATAATGAAACTGCTGAAGCTGTTGCTCCACCATAAATATCCTTCATCTGAATAGCATTCAGATTTGCAATGGTCTCTTTGTTTAATCCCAGTCTTTTTACAAGTTGTTTTGTTTTCATGGTATATTTCTCCTTTTTTTTTTAATTTATTTGAAGTGCCTTATGTTTGATTTTTTCTATCAAAATAAGACTATCTTCTTCGTCTTTAAGCTCAACCAACATCTTACTTCTGTTCATTTTAATCATTTACTACCTCACTTTAATTCTAACAATATTATATATGCAACTTCCCTGCCAACATTTCCGAAAACTCATAACGCTTATTTATAAAGGTTCTATCGGAGATGGAGTCGTTTAATGAAATATTGATTTGTATTGTTTTGGGACACATGATATCGAGAGAAGGGGTTGTTTAAGGCAGGAAAGCGTTTTGTGATGAATGATTTGTTGAGTGCCACGTTTTGATACAAATTAATCGGTAAGTAAAACTATTTATATTGAGAAATATCTTAGCAAGAACGTTTTAAAGAAAACATACTGTGTCCCATTTTGGGACAATATTCCAATCTGATCTCTATCTCTTTTCCTTTCCTTCCTATATTACATGCGGGCATTAGTATTAGTCTGGGGTGACAAGGGCACATAGTGCGTTTTTTGGATGCAAAACAATTGGGAAGTGGTCGAAGTTTTACTTTTCGATGAACCCATATTTCGCAACGATCTTCTGAACCGTGCTTATGCCGCGCAGGGTGGCTTTTTGACCCAGTGTTTTCTCCAGTAGAACATTTGAAGGCTTCGATTCGCTTTGCTTTTTAAGACATAACCAGTAAATCTCACGGTTTTGAACGTGGAAGTTATCGATCTTGGTTTTAAGGGCATATGGTTTTGAATGGCGGGTTCATCCAATTTATCCGTTAGGAAGGCGACATTTAATGCGGTGGCGGCTTCCAGCTCTGCTGGCGGGAAAGGTTGGTACTGGGCAATCGCCGCCAATTCCGCATTCGTGCGGATAAAAGTGGCACTTCATAACCCAGAGCTTCCCGCAGGCGGGCCTCTATTTCCATTTCCATAACCTCGGGCGACTGTGGGGTGGCTTCAAAGATGATGTTGCCACTTGCAATAAAAGTTTCGGCACCGGAGAAGCCAAAGGATTCGTAAAATTGGCGCAAGACATCCATCTTAACCGTGTGGCCACCTACATTGATGGCTCGCAGGAAGGCTATAAAACCCGACATAATTTGAATGTTAGGCAGGACTGCGTCATTCATTTTATAGAATTTCTTCATTTCTCATAGTTTCCTGGATTCACCGCCAGATTCTTGAAAAAACATGGACGACGCGGACAGAGTGGACTTTGTGGACGATATGGACCCAAAATAAAAGCATTTTTTTGTCCATATCGTCCACTACGTCCATATCGTCCACAACGATTTCAAACACTTGGCGGTGGATTTAGGGTTTGACCGCCAATGACTTTTTCCTCTTTTTTATGATGTACTGTTCTTGAAGAGCCTTGAAAGTATACTCAATAATTTGGAAGTCAGGTCGGTTCAGCAGGTCGAGCTATGCCGCTGGAACTCTTATATGCAGCAATACCATTATCTTGGTTTAAGTTGCCCTTTTAAGTTGGAGTTCGGCATCGAAGAATTGTGGCGTTAGAGAACGCTATATTGGATGGAGTGGGGAAAAGAAATACCGTAGATTGCGTTTTATTGCCAATAACTCCCGGACAACACCGAAAGCTTTAAAAATTGATCTCCGCTTTCTGGTACTTTGAATCCTGGTCATCCCATCATCCCACGAATCACGGTTCAGAAACTGTCGCCTCCATTTTTCCATAAAATAAAAGTTGACAAAAGAGGTTCATTGGTGTTACTATAATAAATATAAGGAGACCCAAACAATGCTGATTGCTAACCCCATCTACGACGTGGTGTTCAAATACCTGATGGCCAATGTCGAAATTGCCAAGGGCGTGATTTCTATCATCATAGGCGAAGAGATTGTTTCACTTGATTTCAAAGCCCAAGAACAAGTTCTAAAAATACAGAACGCCTCTATAAAGGGCTTAAGTATCAAGGAATTAACATACTTTCACCTGGATTTTATCGCTAAAATCCGCCTGAAAGAGGGCGGCTATAAAAATATTCTCATTGAACTGCAGAAATCCAATTTACCCTATGACATCGAACGGTTTAGAAAATATTTGGGTGCCCAATACCAGAGAGTGGATGACATACCCACCCCGGACAACTCCTGTTCTAAAGACTCCTTACCCATCATCACCATTTATTTTTTAGGTTTTAATCTTTCTAAAACTCTGCCCAGTGTCATCAAGGTAAACCGTGAGTACATTGATGTATTAGGTGGCAAAGAAATCGTGGAGCGTAGCGAATTCATCGAGCGATTGACTCATGATGCTTTTATTATTCAGATCCCACTCTTACACGTCTCATTAAAAACGCCGTTGGAGCGGATTTTGTCCGTATTTCAGCAGGAACATTTCATTGCTGAATCCCGCCATTTGAAGTCTTATGATCTTCAGACCAAAGACGCTTTGATGGTCAAGATATTAAGACAACTTGAAAAAGCGGCAGCAGACGAAGATTTGCATCGGCTATTGGAATTGGAGGAGATGGCATTAAGCGAATACGAAAATACCTTCGCCGAGATGGAACGAAAATTCGAAAAACTCGAAAAACAAAACAAAGCCCTTGCCCAGACTGTCAAAGAATTGGAGCAGAAAGACCAAGTCATTGAGCAGAAGGATAAATATATCAAAGAACTCTTGGAGAAATTAAATAAATCGGATAATAGAGGCTGATGCAGCAAAATTACCCGGCAGGGATACCAAACACCCGGGGACTAACCGAGCTAAACGACATTCCTGGAGTTTAACCGCGAACCAGCCTATAGATTTTTCCCGCTTTTTTTCACTTGGAACCATTTTGATCCTAATTTGCAACCTCAGTTATAATCTCCTTTTTTATTTTATACTATTATATAGATAGATCATTTATGGGAAACGGGGGAGACGAATTCGTCAACGTTCCACGAATGGTACTTTATAAAAATAAGAGGTAAAAAATGAAACAAAAAAAAGCGAACAAACTTAGTCTGGCAAAAGAGACTATCCAAAACCTCCGCGAGGTTCTGGAAAGGGATGACCAAAAAAAAGTCATGGGCGGAACCTACATAGGACAACTGAACACCGATGTACCCCAATATTGTAAACCCTAAACCATTTTTTCTGGTCATTTAAACAAAGGCCGGGTTCTGGGGGGAGAAACAATATCTGGAACCCGGTTATTTCTTTTTATTTCTTTTCCACCTGCGCGCCAATAAAAATGCACTCTTATTGCCATATCATCTGTTTTGTAGTATACTGGGAACTGGAATGAGTAGGAAACATGAGCAAAGGAAAAAAATCACTTTCTCCCGGACAATGGGTGATAGCAGTAATTATCTTTCAATTGTGCCAGTATTTGACATGGGGATTAGACCCCCAAAAACCGATTGATCAATACCTGATCGACCAGTGGGAGATGACCGACGGGATTCCCTCCAATACAGTTAAAGCGATTGCCCAAACACCGGACGGGTATCTCTGGCTGGGAACCTCCAGAGGCCTGGTTCGCTTCGACGGGGTTAAATTCGCGATCCTGCACTTTGATCAAAAGGAAGAAATAAATGCCCAGGAAATCAGAAGCCTCAAGGTTGATCAACAAGGCACACTCTGGATCGGCAGCTCAAAGAATTTAACATCCTACCCTTACCGCACGGGTAAATTCAAAACCTTCACCAAAGCAGACGGTATAACCCCCGAAGGTATCCGCTCCATCACAGATGATACCCAGGGCAATCTCTGGATCTCTTTTGATGCCAGTTACGTTAACTCTTTCTCCGGTTCCCAATTCACCACCTTTGATTCATCCCATGGCCTTACCAGCAAAAAAATCAACACCATCATCGAAGACAGCCAAGGACACTTGATGTTCGGTTCCCGTGAAGACGGCCTGTTTACGTATAAAAAAGGAAGATTCTTCAAATACCCGGTTCCCGGTCTAGAGAATGTGATGATTATTACGATGTTTGCAGACCGGGAAAAAGAACTCTGGATTGGTTCTTTAGATTGTGGTTTGTTCCGCGTAACTGCCACGGGAACGAAGAACTATACCACCAAGGATGGTTTGGCTGGCAACCATATTACCTGTATTATCCAAGACTCAGACCGAAATCTATGGGTAGGCACGACCAAGGGTTTGAACCGCATCAGAAAAACACCGGACGGCACAACACATTTCGAGAGTCTGTTAAATTCGGCTTCCGTTTACTGTTTGTTCGAGGATCGGGAAAAGAGTATCTGGGTAGGCACGGAAGCGTCGGGGATAAAGCGGTTAAAAGACGGGAAATTTATGCCTTATGAACCCTTTAAAACAGACGGGGCGGAAATTCCCTTTTCCCTGTTCGAGGATTGGAACGGCGATATCTGGATTGGTACGGAAGGCGGGAAATTATTCCTATGCCGGGGCACCCAGTTAAGCGAAGTGACTGTGCCCACAGATATCGGTATTACTGCTATCGCCACCGATGCTCAGGGAAACCTCTGGCTGGGCACAATTGGCAACGGCGTTTTTCAACAACAGAACAATCGGTTTATGCCATTCACAACCCGGGAAAAACTGGCAGACAATGTGGTCACGTCGATATACAAGGATAGCCGGGATAACCTGTGGTTCAGTACCTTTGATGGTGTCAGCTTATTCCATCCCCAAAATCGTACCATCGAATCGCTAAAATCCACGGCGATCTTATCCGGCAAAGAAGTTCACAATGTCTATGAAAGTAAAGCCGGGGATATCTGGATTGCCTCGGACAAAGGCATTACCATCTTGCCGGAAGAGTATGCCGCCCCCCATTTACCCGGCAATAGGGCGCCCAAACCTAACCGCCCTAAAACCCACTGGTCGCATAAAACATTCTTTGCCGGGATTTCGGTAACATCTATTCATGAAGATATCGAGTCTCCCGGTGTGTCTGGCAGTATTTTCTGGGTAGCCACGCAGGGCCAGGGGTTAAAACGATTGCATATAAAAAATAACGACTTCACGGCTTATTCCATCACCTCTTATACTACCGCCCAGGGGTTACCTACCAATTTTATATACCAGTTCCTTGAGGACTTACAGGGTAATTTCTGGTTAACCAGTGACAGAGGCATCCTGTGTGTCAATAAAGGTGAACTGAACGCTATGGCCACTAGCAGTATAGATAAACTAAACTGTGCCTCTTTCGGAATCGAGGATGGGATCAGAAGCCTGGAATTCAACAATAAATTTTCACCCAATTCTGCCCTCAAAACCCGGAATGGGGATTTTATGTTCATCACTAAAAAAGGTATCACGCTGGTGAATCCGGCGAAGCTTCGGGTCAATCAAACCCCTCCGCCGGTGGTGATTGAAGGACTTTCTTTTAACCAGCAGTTCATACCTCTGCATACCGATACAGGACCGCTGAGTTTTAAAGGTATAGAGGATATCGGTATATATTTCACTGCGCCAACGTTCTTATCCCCGGAAAAAACACGCTTTAAATACCGGTTAGCGCCAGTCAACCGGGAATGGGTTGACCTGGAACCCGGTGTAGGGCGGGTGGCCCATTACAAAAAGTTATCCCCTGGTCACTATATTTTCAGTGTGACTGCCTGCAATGCCGATGGTCTGTGGAACCCCACGGGTCAGACTGTGGCTTTTACTGTGACTCCCTTGTTCTATCAAACGCTTATTTTTGAACTCGCGCTTCTGTTTCTGCTTGCCGCGTTGTTGGGTGTTGCTTTTTATCTCTATAGGAAACGATTCTCAGAAAAAAAAATAAAGTATAAAGACTCGCCGTTGAACCCGGATTTTACAGCCGAGTGTATCAAGAAGCTCAATGCGCTGATGGAAGTGGAAAAGGTATATAGTGATGCCGATCTGTCCTTGCCTGTATTGGCTGAAAAGATGTCTCTTTCGTCGCATCAACTGTCCCAGTTGCTCAATGAGAAGATGGACCGCAATTTCTTCGATTTTATCAATCAGTACCGGATTGAAGCGGCTATCAAGCTATTGCAGAGTCCCCGGGGCGCGCAACGGAAAATTTCAGCCATTGCTATGGATGTCGGCTTTAATACCATGGCTGCCTTTTATAAAGCCTTTAAGAAACACACGGGCAAAACTCCCTCCTCGTACCAAAAACAGGCCACAGGGAAAAAATAAACCGCCATTCATATCAATCTTTATAAAGATTGACATTTCAAAACCCTTTCCTATCCAGCATTAAAAAAAAAAGATATCCATCCTTATAAACATGGAACAAAAAGCCGAGGATTATACTATATTTATGGTAATCACAACGGATGTTCTGGTAAGACATTGATAATACGAACTGGAATAATCGGTTAGAGGAAATTGGTTGTGGTTAAAAAGAAGTCAGGATAGATTAGAGAATAAGAAGAGTTTTAAAAATAATATAAATCACAAAAAAGGAGAAAGTGAGCATCATGAAAAAAAGTATTTTGATTCTGCTGTTTGTTTTAGCGTTTGTTTCGATTTCGTCTGCCCAGTCAGTTCCCCAGCAAGGAACAGGAACGGAGGTCAATAGTGGTCCGATCGGGAATAACCTGTGGGTTACCAACTGTTTGAATTTGAATGTGGACATGCAAATTTTGGGAAGGGATATTGTCGCTTACAAAATCAAGTGGAGAAAGGGTGGTTGGTCCACTTGGTATTTTCCTGGTGTAAACGATTTGTACATAAAACAAGGTGAACCTTTCCGTCGTTATTGGGCATGTTTCAACGACCATACTTTCATGTACATTTATAACAAGTTTTAGAAAAAAGGCCAGTCAGGTGGTGAGACCAACTCGTTAAGTACAATACCAATAACCGATTGTCTCACCTGACATTTAAAAAAGCCTGTTGCCTAACCGCAACAGGCTTTTTTTTTAATACTTAAATTATCGGGACGATTAAATTAACTTTAAAACTTAAGCCATTTTATTTGGTAATAGAGGAGATTAAAAAGTAATAATATATGGAAATTGGACTTGCTTTACCTGTAAATTAAAAGTCTAATAGACTAATGTCCGTAGAAAGCAAAAATAAAACGCTTGCCTGTAGGTCGATGCATACAAATAAGGAACTGGCGGGCTACCGGTGATAATTTCGAAATTGTAGACTACAAATCATCAAATGATCGGTGATGGTTTTCGAAAGCATCAGTGATGGTTTGTGAAAGCATCGGTGATGGTTTGTAAAAGCATCGGTGATGGTTTTTGAAAGCATCGGTGATGGTTTGCGAAAGCATCAGTGATGGTTTCCAAAAGCATCGGTGATGGTTTGCGAAAGCATCGGTGATGGTTTTCAAAAGCATCGGTGATGGTTTGCGAAAGCATCGGCGATGGTTTGCAAAAGCATCGGTGATGGTTTCCAAAAGCATC
>CAZCVI010000017.1:0-33810 GCA_964502145.1 uncultured Clostridia bacterium | reverse complement strand
GGTGATGGTTTTCGAAAGCATCGGTGATGGTTTTCGAAAGCATCGGTGATGGTTTTCGAAAGCATCGGTGATGGTTTGCGAAAGCATCAGTGATGGTTTTCGAAAGCATCAGTGATGGTTTGCAAAAGCATCACTGATAAGATAGGGTGATGAAGGCTATAACTTGAATTTCATCGACGAAGCTTGAGGAAGTTTCTGGTTAAGATTTCAACAAGCAAGGTATAAAAAATAAAATGGTAAGGAAGACTTAACGAGTCGTGACGCTGGGATTCGGTTTATAGAGCTTTTAATCGACCGCGAAGAATGCTGATAACAAAATGTTTCAAGAAAAACCCCCGTAAATGCCGCAAATTTTACTTTTGGATGGAAGCACTGGTTGATGTCGTTTTAGGAAAGATCGTTGAAATTTTGGCCATTTAAAAAGGTCGCCTCTAAAGCATGAATTAATCCATGTTTTGGAGCTTTAATCAGGTATTTTCTGCCGGGAATAGGTAAAAACAAACAAGTGAAGCCCGGATGGGACATGTTTTTTTTTATGAACAGACATTTCCTGGAATGATTATTTTTGTCAATCTAAATTTTGTACTTCATTCCTTTTAAATGGGTATTTCAGAGTCATTCTTGCCAATAAAAATCCTTTCATCCCTCGCCACATTCCGTCATTTAATAGATTTGGCGGTGAATCCAGGCCACTTGAAATGAGAACGAACCAAAACGAACCAAATTAATCTTAATTATTCGCAATTCATGTTCATTCATATCAATCTTTATAAAGATTGACATCTCAAAACCCTCTCTAATCCAGCATTAAAATAAAAAGATATCCATCCTTATAAACTTGGAATAAAAACTCAGGGATTATACTATATTATAGTAGTACAAATCGTTTTATTAAAAAAATAAAACAGAAAGATGAGTAGGAGGAAAAACAAATGAGTAAAAGAAAAATTTATTCCATCTTAACCGTGGGGGTTAATTCCTTATTGATTCTGTTGATTGTTTTATGGGCAATGAATGTTCAGTGCATTAACGCCCAGGAACCAGGAGGAGAGCAAGAAAGGGTGCAGGAAAAAGCCCAATTACTGAACCGCAAACTCGTGGATATTTACATAAGAGATAATCCCGCGGATAATGGCAATACTCCCACTCCCAATTGGTGGTGGATAAGCCCGGACATCAAGTTTGATGCCCCGCCTTTTCAATACGTTACATCTTTCGAGAAAATAAAAGATGAAAAAGTAATCCCTGGCAAGCGTAATAGAGTTTACTTGCAGGTACACAACCGGGGCGTTATAACCGCCACAGTAGTTACCGTTAACCTATATTGGGCTTATGCCGGTGGAGGGCTACCACAATTACCTATTGGATTTTGGACCCAATTTCCCGGCCCCCCCCTGGGTCTAGCCAGAGGAAACTTTGTCGGACAAAAATTCATTATCAATCTCCAAGCGAACCAACCGCAATATACAGTATTCGATTGGACAGTTCCAAGAATCGATCACACGAAACCCATACACTTTTGTCTTTTAGCTATTACCGATTGCTGCCAGGATCCCGTATCTGCCAAACAACTCAATCCTGATTACATTGTCAGAAACGATAATAACATCACCCTGAGAAATATTTTTGAAGTAAATCCTAACTGGGGTAAACCATTCGACATCAGTATGTATATAAGCAATCCGACAGACGCTGAATTGAGAACCAGAATCAGAATAATTCCCAATGTGGTATCGAATTGGGAAATTCCTCAACCCGAGGAAATCACATTAAGACCACTTGAACAAAGACTGGTAACACTGAACATAAACACCCCAACGGAAAAACCGCAACCCGCTACAATGGACAGCGTCCGAATGGAGGAAAGGATACCCAATCAGGAAGTGACCGTTTCCATTACCCAGGAAGGGCTTTTTGGTACGCCACCTAATACGAGATATGAAACAATGGGCGGAGTTACGTTGAGTTTAAGACCACGGGTTAAGAGTACAGTGCTTGGCAAATATTCCTTCAGCCTCCATGGTGGCCTCACCTATCCCATGACCGATTTCGGCATCCTCTATAGAAGCAGTTATATGTATGGTATCAACTTTGACTACCATTTTACCCCGCAGTTCTCAGCCGTCGCTTTTGCAGGCTTCAACCATTTTAGACCCAAACATAACGTCTCCTATCTGGGCAACACCCACTGGTGGAACTTCTCGGCAAACTTAAAATGGGAATTCTCCACCAATATGCTGAGACCCTATGTAAATAGCGGTTTTGGTTTCTATATCCCCAAAACCGGTCCCACCCAACCTGGATTTAACGTGGGCGGCGGGCTTAACCTCACCTTAAATCCTAGCATGGTATTAGAACTGGGAGCCGATTATCATCACATCCTGACCACTGCCAAAGACGCCCAATACTACACAGAAGACCCAGTATTTTTAACCACTCATCTCGGCTTGATCTTCCGCTTTTAAGTTTTTACCTCGTCATCCAAGAAAAGTAAAATGGGCAGGCAAATGACTCGTGAAGAGTGAATGGGGAGAGAATGATTTCGCCTGCCCTTTTTATTTCTTAGTTCTCTATAACCAATCGAAATCCGTGTCACTCGGAATAGTATCATGCATGTCAAAAACAGAGAGGGGGAAAAGCAAGATGAAAACGTTCGCTTCTATTTGCCTGATTGCAGTATTAATCCTGGTTCCCAGCAGTTGCGGCAATGATGAAAAAGTGTGCTGCACCAGAGCGGGTAAAAGTGCCCTGCATTTCTCCCAATTACCCCTTGCCCCTCTCCCTACCGTATTTACAGTGGATAAAGTAACCGCTATCCGCCTATATGGCGAAATTAAACGGGAGGGTACTTCGCTCCGGCTTCGGGGCTGGCAAGAAGTTCCCCCCGGTAGCGGCAATAAAAAAGATGCCGCGCTGATGTTATTGTTCTCGCAATTATCCTGTCGTGTATGTGCTGTTACCGCAGAAGTTCACGGCCATGGTAACGAAGCACGCATCGTGGCCACGCAGCGCGACGGCACCACCCAAACCGCAGTATGCAGCGGCGGCAAACAGATTTTAACCCTGGATGCCACACGGGACAACCCATTCATCTGGGTAATCATATCGGGACAGGAGGCCGAGTGGCTTTTTTTCCGGTTGGAATAAAAATGGTTTCGGTTTTAAAATAAGAAGACGGGAGAATTCATTCGCCTGTCTGGGAGTTACTTTCTGCAAACAATTCTCTGAGGCCTCATTTTCATATTGGACAACAATAGGTGGCCATGGGAAAAAAAAGTAGAAGACAATGTAAGTAAACTTATGTTAATGATTCAATCAAATAAAGGAGGAACAAAAAATGACATTAAAAAAAGTATTGGTCATGATTTCCCTAATCGGATTGTTATTATTAGGGAATTCATTAGAAGGGGCTTCTGTTACATATCGGGCCCACGTGGCGGGACTTAGCTGGTTACCCTGGGTGTCTGATGGACAAACTGCCGGAACAGTTGGTCAAAGTCGACGGATGGAGGCGGCTGTTATCACTCTAAATTCATCATTTTCACCAATGACCATCGTATATCGGGCCCATGTGGCAGGTATTGGTTGGTTACCCATGGTGTCAAGCGGTAAAACCGCTGGTACTACAAGTCAAAGTCGACAGATGGAGGCGATTCAAATATATTTGGTCAATCCACCTTCGGGATACTCCATAAAATATCGTGCCCATGTGGCAGGCGAAGGTTGGAAATCCTGGGTAGTCGACGGTCAAACCGCAGGTACCATCGGACAAAGTAAACGAATGGAAGCGCTCCAGATACTATTGGTCTCCCCACCCACTTGCAGTGTGCCCCCTTATGCGCCAGCGTATTGGAATAACGGTGGTACCATTCAATATAGAAATAATTGTTATAACTATGCCAACAACAAGCGCACAGATACATTCGCCCAACCTGGTCGGGCAAGTGGCCATATGTACTCCAGCATTACGTGCTTGGAAGTGAAAAATGGTTCATTGTCTGATGGTCTGACATCGACAACAGCCAGTGCTATACCACCCCAAGGCAAAACAAAAATCGCACTGGTTGTTGCTCTGAATTGGGATTTCCATTGGTATCGGAAGGATAATAACGGTTATTGGTCTCATAAACCCGGTGGGACAATGGCTACAAACCGGGATAACTCCGGAAATGTGATCACTAACCCTGAAACCGCCAATCGAGGCTCATATACTATCTTCTGCGGTTATTTTTTAACGTGCTCCAATGTCAGTCAGGGACAAGGCCATGCCAATATCCAATAAACCAAAAAAGGAGGTATTTAACATGAAACATTATATTGCAATTATCGCGGTGATGTTGTTATTTATGGCGGGCATTTACATAGAAGCCCAAGATGTGAGTCAAACGGTCAAAGGGTTTAAAGTAACAATTTTGATTTATTCCGGGCGACCGAACCCCACATTTACAGTTACAGATAAAAATATGATCGAAAAAATCGAAAGCTTCTTTAAAAATACGCCCAAGGACAAAGTGTTAAAAGGTGAAACCGTTTCACCTAATATTTTAGGTTACAATGGGATATTGGTGGAGAACCTTTCTGATAAGATGCCTGATACGGATTTCTTTTTGGTTTATAATGCGAATGTGGAAGTAAAAAACAAAAAGAGTGCCGATAAAAGCATGATAAATGAAATGCTTAGTGACAATACCCTCGAACTCCAAAAAATGCTCATTGCAGAGGCCCAAAAGCAAGGTGTTATTGATCAAAAAGTAATCGATTATATCGACAAAACAAATATTGAAGAGAAAAAAGTAGAATAGAAAAATAAGAGAAGAGGAGAAGAAAAGATTTTCCATTTCTACGTCTTCTCCTCTTTTCTTTTCTATTCTTATTCTCCTTCAGGTGTGGCGCAACTTCATTGACAACGGCATCTCACTTTTCATTCATCTGGGTAATCATATCGGGACAGGAGGCCGAGTGGCTTTTTTTCCGGTTGGAATAAAAACGGTTTCCGTTATACAATAAGAAAACAGGAGAATTGCTGAAAAAATACCGCAACTCTTGATTTTTGGCCAATTTAGAGGTAATATATATTTCTGCCTTTTTGAAAGAATGGTTCTTGCACACTTAAAGGTCTTTTATCGTTGTCCATTTCACGATGAACCAAAACATGTTAATGGTTCAATCAATTAAAGGAGGAACAAATATGACATTAAAAAAAGTATTGGTCATGATTTTCCTAATGGGATTGTTAGTATTAGGGAATTCACTCGAAGGGGCTTCTGTTAATTATCGGGTCAACGTGTCAGGAATTGGCTGGCAACCCTGGATGTCTGATGGACAAACTGCTGGAACGGTTGGCCAAAATCGACAAATGGAAGCAGTTCAAATTACTCTAAATTTCCAACTTTTGCGAATGGGGCTGAAGTATCGGGTCCACGTGACAGGAATTGGCTGGCAATCTTGGAAGGTAATCGGACAAATCGCTGGCACCACGGGTCAAAGTAAAGGAATGGAAGCGATTCAGATAACACTGGCCAATCCTCCTCTTGGATACGCCCTACAATATCGGGCCCATGTGGCAGAAAAAGGGTGGTTGGACTGGGTAACCGATGGTCAAACCGCCGGCACCACCGGTGAAAATAGACGCATGGAGGCAATCGAAATAAAACTGGCTCCCGCCACCACTTGCAGGGTGCCCCCTTATGCGCCTGCGTTTTGGAATGATGGCTGTACCATTCAACATCTTAATAATTGTTATAACTATGCCAACAACAAACGCACTGATACCTATGCCCAACCCGGTCGGGCAGGCGGTAGTATGTACATCACCATAAATTGCTTGAACGTGGTGAAGGCTGCATTGGCCGATGGTCTGGAACCAACAACAGCCAGTGCTATACCACCCCAAGGCAAAACAAAAATCGCACTGGTTGTTGCCTCGAATTTAGATTACCATTGGTATCGTCAGGATAACAACGGTAATTGGTCTCATAAACCCGGTGGGACTAAGGTTACAAACCTGGATAACTCCAAAAAAGTTATCACGAACCCTGAAACTGCCAACAGAGGTTATTATACTCTCTTCTGTGGTTATTTTTTAACGTGCGCCTACACCAATCAGGGAATAGGCCTAGCCAATATCAAATAAGCCCAAAAAGGAGGTATTTTACATGAAACAATATATTGCATTTATGGTGGTGATGGTGTTATTTATGGCGGGTATTTACATAGAAGCCCAAGAGGCGAGCCCAGCAGTTAAAGGGTTTAAAGTGACGATTTTGATTTTTTCCGGGCGACCGAACCCTACATTTACAGTTACAGATAAAAATATGATCGAAAAAATCGAAAGCTTCTTTAAAAAGACTCCCAAGAGCAGTGTGTTAAAAGGTGAAACTGTTTCGCCAAATATTTTAGGTTACAATGGGATTTTGGTGGAGAATCTTTCTGATACGATGCCTGATACGGATTCCTTTTTGGTTTATAATGCCAATGTGGAAGTAAAAAACAAAAAGAGCCCGGATAAAAGCATGATCAATGCAATCCTTAAGGACAATACGCTCGGACTTCAAAAATTGCTCATTGGCGAGGGCCAGAAACAAGGTGTTATTGATCAAACAGTGATTGATTATATCGACAAAATAAATAATGAAGGGAAAAAAGTAGAATAGATAAATTTTAGAAGAGGCGCGAAGAGGAGAAGAAAAGATTTTCCAGCTCTATGTCTTCTCCTCTTTTCTTTTCTATCCTTCCCTTTTTTTGTAGTGGGTGTCGCCTCCAGCCACTTAGGGGAATAATATGTTCAATGGAATCCTAAATTCCCCGCCAAGTTAATGGGAAGACTGGGAAGTATGGGAAGTATGTGAATTATGGGATAACAGAAATATTCGCATTCCTCCCATACTTCCCATTACTCCCATAATTCCCATACTTCCCATACTTCCCATAACTCCCATAACTCCCATTAATTTGGCGGTGAGTCCAAGCCAGCCGATTGGGTTGAAGTACATCCGCGCATATCCAAAAGGAGAAAAATAAAATAATTATGCCCTGATTATTGAAATACTGACCTTTTATTGCTATCATATTTCCATGGCAGAATATAGAAATGGTAGAAAAAAAATGACTCATCAACACTGGCAAAAAGGAGCATGAATGAGTGACCTCCAAAAAAATATCTCAGAAATGCAGCAATTAAAAGAGTCGAACGACAGGTTGGAAAAACATTTACAACACCTTCAGAAAGCCTATGAAGAATTGCAACAATCGAGTAACACCCTGCAAGAAAGCGAGGCCCGTTACCGCAACCTGATCGAGTCCTCCCCCATTGGCATCCTGGTACATGCGCAAGGTAAAGTGGTATTAACCAACAAGGAGGCGGTAAAAATATTAAAAGCCAATTCAGCAGAAGAGCTTTTGGGCCACCAAGTGATGGATTTCATCCAAGACGAAGACCGCGAACAGGTAGGTAATCGCGTGGAACAAATCTACATGGGGAAAAAACCAACCACACTCGCCCCGGAACGATTTGTTTGTGTGGATGGTCAAAATATTGATGTCGCGGTACTGAGTACACCGGTAAATTTTAATGGACACCCAGCCTCCCAGGCTATTTTTCAAGATATCTCCGAAAAAAAACAGGCGGAACAAATCAATGACGTGCTCATTCATATTTCCCAGGCCGTTAATGCCAATATTTCCATGGAAGAACTCTACCACTCCATCCATCATTCCCTGACCACGGTCATGAACACGGCTAATTTTTACGTGGCCCTCAAGGATAAACAGGGGATTTATATTGATTTTCCCTACTTCGTCAACGAACTGGACCAGCCACAACTCCCCCTCAGGCTGGACGATCCCTATTCCCTGACCGTGACAGTGATAAAAACAGGACGCTCCTTGTTGATTACTAAAAAGGAGATTGAAAAGGAATTCGATATTCTACCCGATGCCCAGAATCTATACGGGACCACGCCGGAAATATGGCTGGGAGTGCCCTTGAAAATCAAAGAAGAAGTGCGGGGCGTTATCGCTGTCCAAAGTTACACGCACCCGGAACAATACTCCCACAAAGACCTCACCTTATTGGAAGCGGTTTCCGGTCATATCGCCAATGCGATTGAACGAAAACTGGCTGAAGACCAGTTGCGCGAAAGCGAGGAACGCTTCCGCGTTAGCTTTCAACTCAATCCCGATGCCATTGGCATCATCCGTTTGCAGGATGGCGTATATGTCGATGTAAACGACGGATTTACGACTATTTCGGGCTACTCCCGGGAAGAAGTGGTGGGGAAAAGTTCCAATGAGACGAAGCTATTGATGGACCCGATGGATTCGCATGGTATCGCGGAAATTCTCCGCAAAAACGAGGCTCTGAATAATATTGAAATAACCTTTCGTACCAAAACGGGATTACTCCGCTACGCGGTGATGTCTGCCAAAATCTTTAAACTCCATGGCGAGGACCATGTACTGACTATTTGCCGCGATATTACTGAACGAAAGCGCGAGCAAGAGCGTCGCTTCCAATTGGAAGAACAACTACGCCATGCCCATAAAATGGAAGCTATTGGCACTTTGGCCGGGGGCTTGGCACACGATTTCAACAACCTGTTGATGGGTATAGAGGGCAGACTTTCCCTGATGATGGAAGAAACCGATCTGGAACACCCCTTCATCACACATATTGTGGGTATACAAGAGTGCGCGAAAAAAGCGGCGAATATCACGGGTCAATTACTGGGATTTGCCCAGGGCGGGAAATATGAAGTCAAACCAATGAACCTGGGCGAATTAATCCAATCACAAACGGAAATCTTCGCCAATGCCACGGGAGAGATCACTATCGACCTGAACGTAGCCCCGGATTTATGGACAATCGAAGCGGATCAAAACCAACTGCGACAGGTAATACTGAACCTCTATGTAAATGCCAAGCAAGCCATGCCAACAGGTGGGAATCTGCGGGTCAGGGCGGAAAATATCACGCTGGACCCAGAAGCGGCACTGGCACTCCAATTAAAAGAGGGTAAATACGTTACATTTTCGGTGATCGATACAGGTATAGGTATCGAACCGAAATACGTGCAACGTATTTTCGATCCCTTCTTTACTACCCGCGACATGGGCCGCGGCACTGGACTGGGATTGGCTTCGGTGTATGGCATTATCAAGAATCACGACGGCGTGATCACGGTCCAGAGTAAACTAGGAAAAGGAAGTACATTCACCGTATATTTGCCAGCCACAGAGAAACCATTGGAATCTCCTAAACCAATGGTTGCGAATATAAATAATGATGCGCTGACTATCCTGCTGGTAGATGACGAGGTACTTATTATCGAAGTGACGGTGGAAATGCTGGAGAACCTCGGATACAACATCCTTACGGCCACTAGCGGACAAGAAGCAGTGACTATCTTCAAGGAAAAACATGACTCTATTGATCTGATCATCCTGGACATGGTCATGCCCATCATGGGAGGGTTGGAAACATTAAGACTGCTGAACCCGATTGATCCCCGGGTTAAGGTTCTTCTGTCAAGTGGTTATAGCATTGAAGGAGAAACCAACCAATTACTACAGCATGGCTGTCATGGCTTCCTACAAAAACCCTTTAACATGAAGAACCTTAATGCAAAAATCCGGGAAATCCTGGGCGCTTAGCTTAATAACGCACTGAGCGCCCATTAATAGTCCATTAATAGTCCAATAATAGACCAATAATAGACTATTAATAACCCAATAACTTCAACATTTTATCGTCGCTTCCTTTGAGTTCTTTTTTGGTCAACGTGCCTTTTAACAACAGGGCGCGTTTGGCTGTATAGTACTCGAAAGCTTTGTAGATCAAGTCTTTATATTCACGGATCAGTTCGGCATATTGAGTATCGCCGCTTTGATTGTTCATCATCCACTTGTTCTGGGACACATCAAAAAGCTCATCCTTGGGGGATACTTTTCTTTTGGCATGGAATGTTTTCCACACCGGGTTTTCAATTTGCTTTTGCAACTTTGTAGCTACAGCCTGCGGTATCGTTTTGGCCAATTCCGAGGCGGGGACATAGACATATCTAAAGTTGGTTACTGTCGCGCCGCTTTTTCCTGCCAACGTGATATGCAGGGCCGGGCGGTCGCCAATAATCACCGGATAGATGATTTCCAGGGCCAGCGGGTTCTGCTTTTTGCCTGCTGCCGCTTGCACCACGAAAGGTACTGGGTCCGTCGCCAAATCAGGATGGGTGACCACTTTTACCAGGATATCCGTTTTACTATCCGACGCCACATCGCCACGAAACACCAGGTAACCTAAAGATTTTATCGCTACCTGCGGGAGTGATACTATTTTTAAATTGCCTTTTTGGGTGATCTTTTTTTCAGCGATCGGGGAAAAACGCTTTTCCTCCACCCCTACCGTGGACGTGGTCTGGGGCAGAAGGGAACCATACCAGTATTTATAATGGTTGTCGCAATTGAGAATATAATCAAAAGGAGCCCCCATTAATTGTATGGAACGGGTGAACTTTTGCGTGCCCAGGATCAGGAACTTCCGCTCTGGAAATTTAGCATCATCCGTTTTAAGAATCTTTAACAGGTCAATGCCTTCAGTTGGATAATCGAAGTTTAATTTGGCCATGCCCAGAAGCGAAACCGCGACATCCATGGTCGAGGTATAGGTGTCTATGACTTTTCCTTCAGGAATATCGTAACCATTAAAAATCAGGGGTACATGGGTTGTTTCCCCGTACACATCATAATTCCCATCGCGGTAACCATGTTCTCCCAATTGTTCGCCCGTGTTCGAGGTCAGGCAGGTCACTAATCCCTTGTTGAGTTTTTTCTCTTCCAGGTATTTGTGCAGAGCTTTTACCGCGTCATCCGTGTAGCGCAGTTCCTTATCGTACCGTTTGATCCGTTTGTTCTCTTCCATTTCGCCCGGCAGCTTTTTTTCAAAGGTAATTGCATCCCAGTTGGTAATCGGGGCCCGTTGATCATAATAATGGACCCAGATAAAGAGCGGTTTGTTTTTGTTCTTTTCATCCGCCTGATACTGGGCGATTTGTTGGAACAAGCTGTCATTGACCGATTTGGCAATACGCCGTTCCGTACCCTTGAATTTATCGTCCGGGTGTTTTTCCCAAGTATCGGAAAAAGAATCAAAACCCTGGGAGAAGTTTTGTTTTTTAGTTAACAGGTTCACGCTTACCGTGCCGATGGTATAATAGCCGTTTTTTTGCAGCACTTCAGCGATAGTCTGGGTGTTTTCCGATAAAGGTCGGCCCTCATAAGTTAAATTGTGGGTGATCGGGTGCAATGAGGTTAAAATAGAAGCATTACCACCACTGGTCAAGGGTTGTGGCGTAACGGTTCTCTTGAACACCAACCCCGCTTTGGCCAAGCTGTTGATAAAGGGCGCGGCATCCCGTTGATACCCGTAAACCCCCAGGTGATCCGGGCGCATGGATTCCACGGTAATTAAGAGAATAGTGGGTTTATCATACTTCTTGCTCCCGCAAGAAACAGTAAAAAGTAACGATAACACGATCATTAATGAAACAATACTTTTATAAATCATTTTTTTATCCTTTTATTTTCCGGCTTATATTAATAGCATAAGCTTCGGAATAATTTTAACTGAAATATACAACTTTCCGTGCTTTTTGTCAAGAAGGTGGAGCACTCTGGGTTCACCGCCAAGTTTCAGAAAAAACTGGACTATCTGGACTATCTGGACATTCTGGACTCACTGGACTTCACAAAACCTTTGATTTTTCCAGCTTGTCCAGTAAGTCCAGTACGTCCAGATAGTCCACAACGATTTCAGAAATTTGGCGGTGAATCCAGGCCATTCCTCCCACTTGATTTTATGGTACTCTCGAAGAAGCAAAAACACAAAAACTCCCTCCCCAGACCAGTACATAAAAATCAACGGAAAGAATACCCATCCTGATGGTATCGTGATATAATAATATATATGAATATGCAAGGCGTATTACTCCAACCCAGTGCAGAACAGTGTCCCTATTTAGAAGAATTGATTGCCATCCATGAAAATCTTCTCATAAAAGAGTTGGAAAATGACGATGTAGACACACTTTTAAGAAGTGGCTTCCGTCACTTTGGCGAGTTTTTTTTCAGACCTATATGCGCTCATTGTCGCAGTTGTGTTTCCCTTCGTATCCCGGTGCAACAATACTCACTCACGCCCTCGGTAAAACGATTGTTTAAGCGCAATGAAGGGTTTACCGTCCAATTGGAATCACCGGTATTGGCACCGGAAATGTTCGCTTTATATCGACAGCACAAGAAGAGGTTCAAGGAGATCAATACTCATCCAGAATCCTATGAAATATTTGGAAAAAGCTTTTTTCATCCCTATCCGTTTAGTTATATTCTGACCATCCGCGACGGCGAAAAACTGGTGGCGGTGTCTCATTTAGATATCACGGACAATGCCATGTCCGCGATTTATTGTTATTATGATGAAACGTATGCCCGCTATAGTCCGGGTAAGTACGCGGTGTACCAGGAAATCCAAATTGCCAAATCGTGGGGTATCCGCTGGTTGTACCTGGGCTTTTATATTGAAAAAAACCGCCACACGAAATACAAGATGCTGTTCAGGCCCAACCAAGTGATGGTGGAAGAGAACGTCTGGATCGATTACATGGACGCCCAAGGCAATATCCAAAACCCCTTACCTAAACCAGGGTTCCACTTGCTGGCAGACTATAATATCCCCACGCACTAGCAAAAACGTGGACAGAGTGGACTATATAGACTCAAAACAAACGTTTTTTTTGTCCATATCGTCCACTTAGTCCATATCGTCCATATCAACCATATCGTCCACAATGATTTTGAGAACGTGATGGCGAATCCTAGCCAATATCCTATTCCAGTTCTTTTAATCCCAGTTTCCTGAGCATTCCATTGTAGCTCGCTTTGATTTGTTCTTTATAAGGTTCCGGGATAGAAGGATTATCCAGCAGCATGCGTATTTCTGTGTTCAGGGTAGTCGCCATGGACTTGATAAAATCCGGGTCGAACTCTGCGGCCAGATGCAGCAACACCATGCCTTCGGGGATCATCCCACGACTGACCAAATCCTCAGTCAAGTACAATAACCGGGTTGCATCCACATTGGGGTCCGCTGCATTCTGCGCTTTTAATTGCCGGTAACCTACTGCTGCTTTCTCTAACTGGGCAGACATTAATAGTTCGAAAGGCACCACCGCCTCATCACCTACTCGCAAAAACCCACGGCGTCGTTCATTGCGCACGACTTCCAGATGGGAAGCCTTACCTGTTTCTGCATTGGTAAAGAATTCATATATGGCACTGTCATCCTTGCGCACAAACTTTCCCTCACCAACAGGGAACAACTCTCCCTTCTCCATGGAAGTCAAAAGCCCGTACAAATGACCGTTCTCCTCGCTAACTGCCAATAAATGATCCGAATCGACTTCGTACTTGCCCACAAACGTTTTTAATTTTTCCGGTGTGCAGGGCACCACATCATAGACCGGGGGCAGGTAGTTTTGCCATTCGTAGATATGGGCGATACCGCGCAATATTTCCTTGAATAATGCATCGCCATTATCCGAATTGGTCATTACTACCGCGCCGTATCCCTTGTTCACATGACCGATTATAAAACAGCGGTACCCCTCGTTCCCACCGCCATGCTCGAAATAAGTATCCTCTCCCCTTTGACCGATCATCACCCCCAAACCCATGGAATTGGAATTATAAGGAGACAACATTTCCACGATTTTATCCTCGGTAAGGACTTTGTTGGCTTTATTTTTTAGAGAGAGTTGAATTTCAGCCACAAAGCGGGCCAAGTCCTCGGCAGTAGTCCACAATCCCGCCGCGGCCATTTCCGGGTAAATATGCCATTTTCCTTTTATGGTTAAACCCGAGGTCATGTGCCCTGAAGCCGCCTGATTGGCACGGTCGTCTGGCAAGGGTTGTAAATAGGTGCTGCGGGTCATACCCAGCGGTTTTAAAACAATATCTTCCATGATGATCGGGAAGGGTTGTTTCATGGTATCCACGAGCATTTGTTGAACAATACAAAAGCCACCGCCAGAATAACGGAACATGGAACCCGGTAACTGGTCCACCCGGATCGGCGAGGAATTAACCGGTTCTTTGCCCTCCAATACCTCCACCAACGTGGGTACTTTCACGCCGCTCTCATAACCGCGGAACCCATGTACCGTAATACCGCCACTGTGGCTGAGCAGTTGTTTCAGCGTCACTTTTTGTTGTTTTGTAAACTCATTTTCCGGTAACTTCCAACTCGTTAATGCTTCGTTCACATCTTCGGTTAATTTTAATTTGCCGTCTTGCGCCAGCTTAAGTGCAGCCAAAGCAGTCACTGGCTTACTACAAGAAGCCGCTTGGAACAAGGTCTCAGCAGTGACCGCAGCAGAAGTGTTGATGTCTTTGATGCCGTATCCTTTGCTCCATTGAATTTTAAAATCTTTGATCACCGCGATACTGACCCCCGGGACCTTGTGATAGCGCATCCGTTCCAGTAATGACCAGGGTGCTTCGCCTTTAATCAACACCGAGGGTAATAATCCCTGTTCCAGTTTCGCTATCTCCGGTTTTTCCTGGGAAAAGATCAACCCGTTAAACAGAAACAGACCCAGCAGAAGCGTTAATAAAACAGAACTCTTTACTTTCAAAGCCTTTGATATTCGCATGTCTTTAGCCTCCAAACGTATTATCTGAGCATACATTTATATTAGACACCATTATATTATAAATGCCCGTTCCTGTCCACTACCCCTGCAACATCCCATTCTTTTGACTTCCCTGAACAACCTGTAACCCCCCATGTGTTCATTTTAACCGAAGTATCGCGGTGTATTTGCACTAATACCAGTCCGATTGCTTTTTTTTTAAATGAGTTAGACTATTATTACTAAAGAGTTTCGCTTTCTTTTCCGCCATTCATGTCGAAAAAAAAAGCACATGTGGCACGTAACCTGCATTCAAAGTTTGGATATAGTGTAAATCGGTCAGAAAATCACTAATATCGGTCAGAACCTCCCGGAGTGGTGGAGCAGTCATGGGTGTTACGCTTTTTTTATTTTATAAAGTAAAACAACCTGGGGCAACTGCTCCATTGCTCCACTTTTCCCCCACTTTTTTCCTTCATTTTTTGCTTCCCCCCTTTACTTTTCCTGTTTGTTTGTGGATAATATACCCAGAGAGGTTTGATGCGTAATGTAACACCAATACCGGCATTATTTTTTGCCATGAGCTTCTTTTTGTTTGCCTTACTTATTGGGTCCGGCTGTTTTCTTTTTGGTTTGGACCCAGCCATGAACACCCGGCAATATGATTTACAGCTCTACACCACTGAAAATGGCTTGCCGCAGAGTTCCATTTTATGTATTATTCAAACCAGGGATGGATATATCTGGATGGGCACATACGAAGGTGTCGCCCGTTTCGATGGCATGATATTCACTGTTTTTAATACAACAAATACCCCGGAAATGGCGGGTAACCGGATCAAAGCCATGTTAGAAGATCGGCAGGGCCGGCTTTGGATTGCCACTTCCGGTGGATTGTTGTCTTTCACTGGTGGTCGCTTTACTAATTTTACCACAGAAAACGGGCTCTCCCATAATTATATTACCACCCTCTATGAAGACCGCTCCGGTAGGCTCTGGATAGGTACGACCCAGGGTCTGAATTGTTTTTACAACAATACCTTCACCCAATATTTGCTTCGTGGCGATAATGCGGTTAATTATATTGCCGCGTTAGTAGAAGACAACAGCGGTCACCTCTGGGTAGGTACCACGGAGAATGGACTCTTTCAACTACAGAACGGAAAATTTATCCGCCCACCCGTGCTTTCCCCGCTGAATATAGAGGAGTACCGCGATATTCGCGCGTTATTTCGCGATCACAGTGGCCATATCTGGATTGGCACTGGCGGCAAAGGCGTACTGGTCGAATCTAACGGCTATTTCAAAACCTATTCCATTAAAGACGGCTTGTCCGACGACGATATCCGTGCCTTTTACCAGGATAAACACAACACCCTCTGGATCGGTACCAATGGCCAAGGACTCACCATGTTTAAAAACAATGCCTTCTCCCCCCTGACCTCCCAACCCGAATTCTTGGACACCCCTATCCGCTCCATGCTGGAAGACCGCGAGGGCAGCCTCTGGGTTGGCACCCGCGATGGTTTGTCCCAATTAAAAGAAGGGAAATTCATTATCTATAACAAACGCGGCGGATTACCCGTGGACAGCATCAGAACCCTGTTCCAAGACAATATGAAGAACATCTGGCTGGGCACCGGTTCTGGCGGGCTGGTTCGCATTAGCAACGGCAGCTTTACTCTTTTCGGATTAAAAGAGGGCTTAAAAAGCCTCCTTATCTGGACCATCGCAGAAAGCAAGGATGGCACTCTCTGGGTTGGCACCTATGGCGGCGGCTTGCACTGTTTAAAAGATAACCGCGTCATTCAAATCTATACCACTAAAAACGGCCTGTCCAACGATATTATCCGCGCTGTCCATGTTGATCCCAACAATCAGGTCTGGGTTGGTAGCAACGGTGGCGGTATAGACCTCATCGACCCTGAAAAAAAAGCCATCACCCACTTCAACGCGAAAAACGGCCTGTCGGATAATTTTGTGTATGCCATTAGCAGCGATAAAAACGGCAATACCTGGGTAGGAACCTATTATGGCGGCCTCAATTGTATTCGTGACGGCATGATCACCGTCTATCCCACCGAGCAGGAATTATCCGGCAATGCCATCTGGGATATTACCCCCGATCAGCAAGACCCCGATAAACTCTGGCTGGGCACCGATGGCAGTGGACTGCTCTATTTAAAAAAAGGGAACTTTACCCGCTTTACAGCCAAAAACGGACTCTATAGCGACCAAGCCTTTACCGTGATCGATGACTTCAATGGCAATCTCTGGATGAATTCCAATAAAGGCATCTACTCCCTTAAGAAAAAAGACCTGTCCGATTTTGAAGCTGGCAAGATCACCCAGATTCCTTGTTCATCCTATGGCAAAGCCGAGGGTTTTCAAAATACCGAATGCGCTGGTCCCGCCCAACCAGCCGGTCTGTTGGCACACAATGGCACCCTTTGGTTCCCCACTACTCGCGGTGCCGTGATGTTCGACCCCACCCAGATGAAAACCAATCCTATCGCCCCGCTCGTCGTGATCGAGGAAGTACGCGTCGATGGCAAGCGCTTCTATTCATATCCGCACCCTCTCAAGCAGCGCTTAACACTACCTGCTGGAACCAAACGCGTCGAATTTAAATACACCGGTTTGAGTTATATGGACCCCGACCGCGTGCGTTTCCAATGCCGTCTGGATGGCTTTGATGCCGGTTGGATCAACACCCAGACCAACCGGACCGCCTCCTATACCAATATTGAGCCCGGGAATTATTCTTTCCAAGTCAAAGCCTGCAACAATGATGGCCTGTGGAATGAAAAAGCGACCATTCTGAGCTTGTCGATCAGACCTTTTATTTGGCAGACCTGGTGGTTTCAATTATTAGTGGCTGCTTGCTTTGCCGTGCTTTCGTATCTCGTGATCGCTTTTATTAAAAACCATATCAAGTTGATCACTTTCTGGGAAAAGAAAAAATACATCGGCCCCTATGAAATAGACGAGCAGATCGGTTCCGGGGGTATGGGTATCGTGTATAAGGTTCACAGTTTGATAGATAAAACAAAAATCTATGCCATGAAAGTCATGAAAGATGAATTCGCACGGGATGAAGTCCAGATCAAGCGCTTCAAAAATGAATCCGCCCTGGTCGACCGCATCAATCATCCCAACGTGGTTAAAGTCCAAGAACGGGGCGAAGATAACGGGAAACTCTATATTGTCATGGAACTATTACATGGCCAGACCCTGGGTGAACGATATGAGGCAGAGATATACCCCTCTGTTTCAGAGGCCATCCACATTTTGGCGCAAGTGGCCCATATCCTGGTCACCGTGCATCGGGAGACCATCGTGCATCGCGACCTAAAACCTGAAAATATCATGTTGATCAATGTGGATGGTGACCCGGATTACGTGAAATTATTGGATTTTGGCATTGCCTGGGAACAAAACCTGCCCCATCTCACCGAGTCGGGCAATGTGATGGGCACCATCTCTTATTTGCCCCCGGAGGTTATTCACCACGGTGCCTATTCACCCGCCGTGGATATTTATTCCCTGGGGATCATCGCCTATGAAATGTTAACCCGTCAAAAACCGTTCATGGGCGCTAAATTACTGGAAACCATGATGGAAATCATGACCCACGTCCCCCCAGCCCCCAAAACCCTGAACCCGAAAATTCCCCTTCAGTTGAACCATCTGATCATGGACATGATCGCCAAAGAACCCCTGCAACGCCCAGATGCCCGTTCCGTCCTCACTATCCTCGCGGTTTTGATTGAAAAACAACCTGATGCCTCGCGCGCTCAATAAATGTTATAGGAGTATAATTCATGAACAGGAAACCAACCGATGTGGCAAATGATTATCCCTTGAAATCCGCTGACTTTATTCGTTTTCTTACTCAATCCAATGGCTTATTCTGGCGCATAAAGCACGGTGCCAAGCAGGTCGAATTTTTAAACCTGATCACCATAGGCGGACTGGAAGGGAAAGCCCAGGTCGAGCAACTGCTTTTGAATCTTGTTTTTGCCCAGCACATCGTCGTGGAAGAAGATTTTTTCCGTTTCAAATTGTTTATCAAAGCCATACGTGAAAACACAGAGGCATCCGTGATTTTCCGTATTAAGGATACCATGGACCGTCGGTTTTGGTTGCGAATGGTGGGAACTCCCGGTATCAATGAACCTGCTTTTTATAATGGTAGCCTTCATGATATCACCGAGCATGTCTCGTTTATTAATCATCTCCTCCATAAAGAACTCGAACGTCAGACCATGATTGAGCATGATGATATCCCTGTGCTGCTGGTGGAGATGGCCAGTAAAACCATTATCTCGCGCAATACCATGGCGCTCCAGTTGTTCGGGTTCTCCTATCATGAATTTGATGGCAAAGTATTACCCGATATTTATCCTCCCGATCAGGCGCCACAGATATCCAAAGCATATGAAGCGTGCCTCTTGGAAGGCCAATGGGAAGGTCAGCTTACATTTATAAAAAAGAACGGTCACACCTTTGAAGCCAAAGTAAAAATAAAACGCCTCTCCTTAAGAGAAAGAAATCTACTGCGGATATCCATTTATGAACCCGTGGAAAATCAGGTTCCCGGTGCCAGCCTTATTGCGGATTCGTCGCCTTCCACCGTTGCATTCGCCGACAACCTGTGGGCCGCTATGACCGGAAAGTTTAAAATCCAAGATGTCTTGGATACTCTCTTGGAGAATCAATATCGCAAGTCTTTGTTTGAGTCCGTATTATATGCCGATATCTATGAAGAAAAAAACCGCGTGGATGCGTATGCCAGGGGTGGGCTTTTTGATGCCATGAAGCCTGGCATACCCTTTCCCTTCCAGGGTAGCGTATCGCAAGCCATACAGGTTAACCGCCCCCCTTTTTTTGTAATTGAAGATACCTTGGTCAGTACCAGACCCATTGATTGGGCATTATTTATTCCTTATGGGATACGCTCGTATTTCGCCAAACCATTTTACCGGGGCGACAAGCTCCGTACTCTCCTGATGTTTTGTTCCACCGAGGTCAACCGGTTCTCTGAAAAAGATATCCCCCTGTATGAATTGTATTATCCCGCGTTTTTGCAAGGCTTAAAAAATTGGCGAAAAGATAAACGAAGCGGTCAAATCACTTGACCTGCAATCTTTCCCCCTATTTTTATAGCCCATTTGGAGTGTAGACGCTACATCCCGTCGTATTATTTTAATTCATGGCAGTAAAATCAATTCACCTGTTCCCAATATCCTCAAAAACGAATGCCCCAGAAAATGTCCTATAGAACATGCCAGTTTTCACAGATATAAATAAGACTGAAGAGAACTTTTGGACATCTATATGTACCGGATGATTGGTTTGATCCATTTAGAACTGTAGAATACCTGATTACTGCTTGTCAGGTACTTTTATTTTTATGATTCTGGGATTGCTGTCTTCATTGTTTTTCAGTGGAACATAGGCAAATATACCACTATTGGTAAACAACAGATTCTCCCATCGATAATCAATCTCAACTTCAAATTGTCCGGTATCCAAGAGGACTTCATTGATAAAATTACCTGTGGCAGAATAAACCAAAAATTTTTCCATCCCCCCTCTGACACAATCCAACCACCTGAAAACCAGTATATTACCTGCTGAGTCCACAACAATTTGGCGATAATAAGGGAGCGTGGAAGGAATAAGCTCAGAAAAAGATGCCTTCTTAATAATATCCAATGAAGGGCGACCGTCTCTCGTACTAGCGAAATCCTCAAGAATCAGTTGTTTATAGTCACGAATGTATGTGGAAGTAACTGACAATGGTGTGATATTCAAGCGAAACGAACGCAACCATTTGCCTTGGGGCGAGTAAATATTGATATCCGGCTGATTGGAAATCCCCACCAATACATTTCCATCCCCTGTCTGCTTCAAAATGAGCTCTCCCCAATGATTACCAATGTATATTAAAGTGTTTTTGTCGGGTCGAAGCTTATCTTTTGTCAGGAGTTCGACGGAAACAACCTTTATTTCTATTCCAGTTATAACGTCTTTTATCCACACGGTATATTTCTTAACATTCGTATTATCGGATAGTATGGAATAATAGACGATACGACTGTCTTTTAATGCTTGGGGAAAATAGCACTCATGGTTGGTTCTTATTATCTGTGAGAATTTTCCGTCAAGTTTAAACAGACTGATCCTTCGTAGCAGTGGAGATTCACCTACTACGAGGTATTTTTGATCAAGAATAGATAGATGATGAGGACTGGTTACATCTGAAGTGCCTTGCCCTTTTTGTCCGAAGGTTTTTACCACTTGCCCCGTTGCGGATATCTTCGTTATGTTATGCTGGCGACTATTGCTTATAAAGAGACTCCCATCTGGTGCCATAGTCATCGACTTATACATATCATAAAACTGGTTCTCCCAATCCGTTTGGCTTCCAAAGCTGCTATCCACTACCATTTTTATGGTCCCACTCTTATAGAGACTCTCTAATTGCGGGAAAAGAATACCTTGAAAGAACAAAGGCAAGACCAACAGCAGAAATCTAAAAAACCATAATCCCCGTTTTTGCCTCTGGCCTGAGGTACGATAACTGGAAACCCTTTGGTTGTCACCCGTACAACACGGGTAATTGTTATTAAATATTTGCATAATTTCGCCTCTTTATTATTCCTATTGGATGATTGTACATTAATTGCTCATAAAAGGCAAGGCGACAATGCAAAAGCATTGCCGCCTCTTGAAAAGCCTTTTTTACCGGTGAACTTAATAACAGCCAGATCCACCGCTCTGTAACCCGCTAGAATTATTGGCATCACCATTATTATTCGTGGAGGAACCACCGCAGCTCGCATAATGACAAGCGCATGTACACCCATTAAGACCACCTTTTGTGACAGCCATTTTCTCGGGACTGAGTGAGAAAAGATTGATTTTTTCTTTCATGTTTGTTTGCTCCTTTTTTTTTAATTTTTTATTGTAAATGTTCTACCGAGTAAAACTCTGAAAACATCTGTTTGCATTTTGATTTGACATTGAAGCCCGGCCTGATATCCATATCGTATTAACTCAATCTGCCCGGTTCAAGGTGAATCGAACAAAGGTTGTATCTGCCAATGGCAAAATTATGATTGGAGATTGGCGGGCACAGTTGCTGGAAATTGCATTGTTTGCAGGGCATAACGTTTTCCCGTAATTTCCTCCAGCTCTGGCCAAACTTCATTTCTTTAAAAACACAATCGTATATGGACTCTTTTCCAAGAGTTCCCAGTTTGGGTGAATGCAGATTCCCATAAATACGCCCATCGGGAAGTATATTGAGCTTCCCAAAATAATTGGAGTTCACGATGCTGTTTGCATAAATAAATCGCGGTTTGGGATGGATTTTTTCAAAGTCATCACGACTGATGAAGACATTTTCTGTGAAGAAATCCAAGTTCGCCCCATTATAAATAGGGAAAAAATCAACAGACTGGATGCCAAGCTTGGATCGTAATGTTTCAACTGTATTGTACTCCTCACTGCTCTGGATAAAAAATCTTGGAACAGACTCAATACCTAATTGCGATAGCGATGTCCATACTATTTCAAGTTTTTTCATATCCAAGGGAAATGTAATCTGGAGGTGTATCCGGGTATCCGGTCCATTTAGTCGCGGTAGTTGGTCAAGGTGCTTGGCAAGGTTTAGATAATTAATGTAAAAAGTTTTGCGGGCTTTAAGTGTCTGGAACAACGCCATTAACTCGGACCACTCTGGATGAAGAAAAAAGTCACCACCCGAAATATTCAGATCAGTTAAGCGGCAGCCTTGAATCTGAGAGAATAGTTTTTTCAGTTTAACACTATCCAGAAAGTGTCTGGATGCTTTTTTTGCAGTGCAGCAAGTGGTTTGCTTGAAAAAGTAATGGCACATTGGACAATTATGATGACACTCCTCGTTCAAATAAAGGGTGATCTCGTCCAAATAATTCATGATATTTTCTCCCATTGACCTATTTAAATCGGAGCTTAGATATTTAACATCCTTTTCATTTTTAACGATGGGAGGCATTTGAAAGGGCTTGGCATCGGATAAGGATACATCCAATAGGTCGCCCATATAAAAATCTCGAATAGTATGGACAAATTGAAACACAGAGAGGTCTTGAAGGTCGCCATTGCTAATACGGATGATACGAAGATTTTTTGGAACCAATAGCTTTTGGATCAGTTTTCGGACTTTTTCCGATGTGCCACTGTGTTCGAATTCAAGTACTTTTCCTGTATAGGGATGGTAACATAACAGGTTGGAATTTCTATAAGAAATATGGACGATACCGTCTATATAAAACCAATACATTTTTTCCATCTTAACTTATAATAACCTCCTTCAGTATTCTGTTAAAAAGGAGGGGATTTTCTTCCAGGAATTCCAATTTAGCACCATGGTACTGAGAATACTGGGAGATAGTCATCTGCCGATTACAAATGGTATTTTTGTCCGTCAGGTCCAAGTAAAAAATGCACTGGACACATTGAGCCAAATAATAACAGGCGCCACATTGTTTTCTTAGACGATCAAACCACTGATTGTACTGGTCCGCGATGGCTTGAAGGTCAAGTGATACCCCTTCAGATCCCATATGCCCAAGTACAAAAGATTGACTGATTCGTTCGCACGCCAGTATATCTCCACTTGCTGTCACAAAAAGCTTTTTGGAAAAAGGAAAACAGGTTCCAGAGGGAGTTCTTTTAGGTTGATCTGAGTTTGCAAAAAAACCAGTATAATCGTTCACGCAGAAGTCATTCACCTGGGTTATAAAAGTGGAGAGTTCTTGAATGGAAGGCAATTTGATAAACATTTCTTGGTTAATTCTGGAGTAGTCCTCAGCATTATGAAGACTTTCTTCAAAGTTCACATAGGTTTTCCAAAAATTGTCCGCCTGATCTTCGCGAATATCCGATGTATTTAGTGGTAAAATAGCAGGTTTCTTATCAAAATGATCTGAAAAATAATGGAAAATCTCTGCCACTGAATTTTTATTATGCAGGACCGCGTTAAATTGGACACGCTCGGCGAAATAATCAGGGTACTTTAGTCTCAATAGCTCCACATTATTAAAGATAGTATTATAGGCGGATAGCCCGTTGTGGAAAACCCGATAGCCATTGTTTTTTTCATCACCATCCAAACTGATGAAGGTATTAAAATTATGTTCGACGAGGAACTCCATGTATTCATTAAGGAGTAGGCCGTTGGTAGTGATAGTGAAGATAAAATCAAAGTTTTGCCAGTTTAGCCCATTGACATATCGGACTATTTCATGGATGAAAGGAAAATTTAATAAAGGTTCTCCCCCATAAAAACCTATAAATGTCTTGCGCCCAGAAGAGAGGTTCAGTGGTGAATCCAAAAACTCTTTTAGATAGTCAATGAGTTGTTTAGCCGCTGTGACATCAATAAATTTTTTGCCAGTCCGTTCCAAATTCTCATAATATTGGCCAAACCCGCAATAGGCGCATTTTAAATTGCAGGCATCGGTTAATTCAAATGTGATTTGGCGAAGATTGGCCAGAACCGATTTCACATCGTCAGCCGTTAAAACGGCACTGACCATTTCCCTTTGCGGGATTTCTGAGAAAAAACCATTATCAGATAAAATTTGGAATTTTTTATAATAGTAAGTCACATCCGCACGGGAAAAAGCCCCTAAATCTTCTATTTGAATGGTCTCGCCTGATTGCTGTGCCATCCAAAGATCAGGTAATTCCCCAGTCTCTTTGAGCTTTGCAAAAAAGAAAAGCAAGGGATGGCAGATCATGTTTTTCTTCAACCGTCGATCAAACAGATATCTGTTTTTATTCTTTGTAGTCGCAGTAACAGTAGAAAGTGTGCTTACTCTATTCATGGAATAAGTTTACCAAGAATTGGAAAAAAAAGCAAATGCCGAGCCCCTACTTGCCTTTGAATTCCATTTGATGCATTTGGTTTTTGCGGCGCAAGGGTAGGGGGTCTGCCTGTTTTTCGTGTTCACCCCGTGCGCGTTCACCCAGCCATGAATTGCAAGAGTTTCTCTGTGGTTGGCAAGTGTACCTCCTAGCTTCACTACTTCCTCACCCCCCTCTTTTTCATAGTAAAAAGACACCAGTGGTCGGAAATTAATTGGTTTAAATTCCGTAAAGCATTTATACAATATGCTTTAAGCATTAAAAAGGAGTGCAATGGAACTAAATCAAGCCAGTTATTGGTCTTATTTATTCCAGCATTGGTAATACCAATTTAATAAAAATAAAAATATTTAAATAAACACTTGACAAATGAAATTAGCATGGTATAATGTGGTCAAACCAATAAGAAGAAATTGGTTTGGATTATGATTTGAAATTGTAATTGGTAACGATAAGAAATGAACATGAAAAAAGTTGACATTTTACAACGATTGATACAGCATGTGAAAGACCAACAGTATAAAAAAGGCGATAAATTACCGTCCGAAAGAGATTTATCGACCATATTAAATGTCAGTCGGACAACCCTGCGTGAAGCCCTGCGGATATTGGAAGAGCGTGGGGTTTTGACTTCAAAAAGGGGCAGTGGGATTTATATTAATAAAAATGCCGAAACATTGGAGAATGCCACCCATTTAATTCCTCAGGATGAAGAAGCATCAAGCCGGGATCAACTCGAAGCCCGTTTTCTGATCACCCCCACCATTGTCAGTTGCGCGACCACCCGTGCTACAGAAGAAGAAATCATTGTATTGCAAAACGCCATTGTAAAAATGAGCCGGGCGATTGTTACGAAAAACTTGCACGACCTGGCCGAGGCGGAAAGCGATTTCTATATGGTTCTTGCCCTGATGACGCGGAACCATAAGCTGGTTAAAATCATGGAACAACTCAATACTGGCAATGAAAAGCTCTGGGAATACTTTATTCGCAACGATGAGTTTGTCAACAATGTCATATTCGCGGGTCACGTGGAGATCGTGAACGCGGTCAAACGTAAAGACCCATATGAAGCCGGAGAACTGGCAAAACGCAATATCGTGAACCTGTGCGAGTGGTTCTCCAAAATGAAAGATGCCCCAGGCATTGATATATTCGGTATAAAAAAGTTAAACCATAAATAGAGACATAAATAGAGACATAAATATAAACATAAATATTAATAATAGGAGGTTTTTTATGGATAAAAAAAACTATAATGCGTTTCAGACAGCTCAGGCTCAATTCGATAAGGTAGCGGAAATTCTCGATCTTGATCAACCGACACGGGATTTTTTACGCACCCCCATGAGGGAATACCATTTTAGTATTCCAGTGGCCATGGATGACGGTACTATAAAAATATTCAAGGGTTTTCGCGTTCTTCATAATGATTCCAGGGGGCCTGGAAAAGGTGGAATCCGCTTTCATCCTCAAGAAACAGTGGATACGGTTCGCGCTTTGTCCATGTGGATGACCTGGAAATGTGCCGTGGTAGATATCCCGTTAGGTGGCGCCAAAGGCGGTATTATTTGTGATCCCCATGGCTTAAGTTTACGCGAACAAGAACGGTTATGTCGCGGTTGGGTTCGACAGATCGTCCGCAACATCGGGCCTCTGGCCGATGTACCCGCCCCCGATGTCATGACCAATGCCCAACACATGCTCTGGATGCTCGATGAATACGAAGCCATCAATGGTGCTAAATACCCCGGTTTTATTACTGGCAAACCCGTGGGTATGGGTGGTTCCCTTGGACGTACCGAGGCCACCGGTTATGGTGTTATTTTTACTCTTCGCGAAGCATTAAAAGAAATGGGCATTCGCCCTGAAGATACTCGGGCCAGTGTCCAAGGTTTCGGCAATGTTGCGCAATACGCCATCAAACTCTACCAACAATTGGGCGGCACCGTTACTACCGTCTCTTGCTGGGACCAGGAAGAACAACGCGCCTATAGCTTCAGACGCAAAAATGGTATCGACCTGAATGAACTCCAATCTATTACCGATAAATTCGGCGGCATCGATAAAAAGAAAGCCGCAGACAAAGGATATGAAATTCTATCCGGCGAAGCTTGGCTTGAACAAGAAGTGGACATCCTCATCCCCGCTGCCATGGAAAACGAACTGAACGCTGATAATATAAAGAAAGTAAATCCCAAAGTAAAAATTATTGTGGAAGGTGCCAATGGCCCCACGACTATAGAAGCAGATAAATATATCAAAGAACATGGTATTTTCCTCATTCCCGATTTCCTCGCCAATGCCGGTGGCGTCACTTGCAGTTACTTTGAACAGGTCCAGTGCAATATGAACTACTACTGGGAAAAAGACGAAGTACTGGGTAAACTGGATACCAAGATGACCGCGGCTTTTATAGCTGTCAGTGAACTGGCAAAAAAGAAAAAGCTGTACATGCGTGATGCCGCTTATGTGATTGCTATCGACCGTGTCGCCCAAGCCTGCAAAGGACGGGGCTGGGTATAAACTGTATATCCCCTTTTTTCTGTTAGATTATAAATTAAGGCAAGGCAGGACGTTCGCGTCCTGCCGCTGTCTTTTTTAGATGCCAGTTCTTTGAGAGTATTGTAACAGCACGTGGGAATAATGGGAAAATTTCTGTTTATCCCATAATTCCCATCATTCCCATCATTCCCATCATTCCCATACTTCCCATCATTCCCATTACTCTCATTAACTTGGCAGTGAAGTTGGTATATTGAAGTATTTTTTAAAACGTGGTATACATTACTATTAAACATGGAGGGTTCCAGCAATGAAGAATACATGGGAATTTCAATCCAATCGTTATATAACGCGGTTTCACCGGGACTTTTATGCTGAGACCGATGAGTTCACCTATATCGGCGACGGCGAACTGGGCGGGAAAGCCGCTGGACTCGCTTATATTAAGGAAAAAATCGTTTCCTATTTCATGGAGTTTCCCTTTACCCCCATCATTGTTCAAATTCCCCGTTTAACCGTGATTACCACCCAGTTTTTCGATTTGTTCATGAAAGAAAACGATCTGTATGATATTGCCTATTCCGATTCCAGTGATGAACGGATTGCCTATCATTTTTTAAAAGCCGAGCTGCCCCCTAATTTAATAGGCGATTTGTGGGGATTAATCGCCAAGGTTCACCTCCCTCTGGCTGTCCGTTCCTCCAGTCTGCTGGAAGATAGCTTGAAAGAACCCTTCGCCGGTATCTACGAAACCAAGATGATTCCCAATAACCAGCCGGATGCAGAAACCCGGTTCAAAAAATTGACCGAAGCCATTAAGTTCGTGTATGCCTCCACCTTCTTCCAGCAAGCTAAATCCTATATGAAAGCCACCCGCCATAAATTAGCAGACGAAAAAATGGCCGTGATTATTCAGGAAGTTGTCGGCACCCTGCATAATAATCGGTTTTATCCCACTATATCCGGTGTTGGGCGGTCGTATAATTTTTATCCCATCAGTCATGCTGCACCTGAAGATGGCGTTGTTGATCTTGCCTTGGGACTGGGTAAAACCATCGTGGGTGGTGGCGCTGTTTGGACCTATTCTCCCGAATACCCCGAGGTATCCCCGCCGTATAATTCTATAAATGATATGATGAAGCAGACCCAATTGAATTTTTGGGCCGTGAATATGGGCAAGCCCTCTGCTTATGACCCTATAAAAGAGACCGAGTACCTCCAACTATTGACCCTCAAAGACGCTGAATACGATAATACATTACATTATATCGCTTCCACCTATGATTATTTATCGGACCGCGTGAATATGGGCACAGGTTCTCCAGGCCCCCGACTCATCAACTTTGCCCCCCTCTTGCTGGCCAATCTTCTCCCGGTGAACGACCTCGTAAAAACGCTGTTAAAATTATGTGAAGAGACATTTAATGCCAAAGTGGAGATTGAGTTTGCCATATCCATTGATTCCACTACCAAAGGCAGGTCCGATGTGCGGTTTGGCTTTCTGCAGGTTCGACCCATGGCTGTATCCCATGATGTCATCGAAATCCAGGACCATGAAATGATTCCCGGCAACGTTCTGGCTGCTTCCGATAATGTGATGGGGAACGGAATCAATGAAGATATAAAAGATATTCTTTATATCGATCCCGATACGTTTTTGCTTAAGAATTCCCGCGAGATCGCTGTCCAACTCGACGAATTAAACCGGCAACTCGTAGAAGAAAAGACCCCTTATTTATTAATTGGGTTTGGGCGGTGGGGGTCTTCCGATCCCTGGTTGGGAATACCTGTCAACTGGGGCCAAATATCTGGGGCCCGTGTGATTATCGAAGCCCATCTTCCCGGTGTTACCGTCGATTTAAGCCAGGGGTCGCATTTTTTTCATAACATGTCCAATTTAGGTATTCTTTATTTTTCTATTAAAAGCAATACACCGTTTCCTATTGATTGGGAGTGGATAAAGTCGCAACCAGTGGTCCGTGTTTTACAGTATGTCAGACACGTCCGGTTGAATTCACCGCTTACCGTCAAAGTGGATGGTCGAAAACGAAAAGGAGCCATATTCAAATGAACGAATCCGCAACCAACAACAATACCGGGCTACTAAAAGATCTTCAGGAGCGACGCAAAGAGTTGAATTGTTTGTACAAGGTCGAAGAGATTTTGCAGAACAGTCCCAATGCGTCTGTCGATGAACTTTTTAATAAAATTATCCAGGTTATTCCTTCAGGCTGGCAGTATTCGGACCTCGCCCAGGTCAAGCTCATATACCAGGATCGCGTATACAGTTCCCCCCAATACAAGGAACCCTTTTGCGAGCAGTTCACCGAGATCACAATGCAGGAGAAGAGCGTCGGGCGTTTGATTGTTTCCTATTCCCGGGGCGTGCCCAAATCCAATGACAGTTACTTCTTGAAAGAAGAAATCCAGCTCTTGAATGCCATTGCCGATCGCATCAGCCACCTCCTGCTGTACCGCGAATTAAAACGCGTGTATTCCCAATGGCAGGAAGCCGAACAGAAATTATCGGAAAAATCCATCTCCGAATGGCGGGTCATCATTGACCTGCTCCAGAAATCCAATATCAAACTCTTCATGTATCTTTCCCAGAAGATGTTGCATTATCTCTGTTGGAACGGTGTCCCTGAAGCCAAAAAATTATTGCAACAAGCCGGTTCCAATATCACGGGCGATACGGCAAACCCCCTCCAGTTTGAAGACCTTAACCAACCCATCCCCAAACAATCCATGGACAATATCATTAATATTAATAATGAAGTCTTCCGCATTGCCTCCGAAAACTTGAGCGAAGCACAAATGCTCCTTCATCTGCGCCGCTGGATTGAAGACGACAAATCCCGCTTCCTTGTTAAAGTACTGGAAACCCCCAACTCTTCCCTTACTGATCTGCTTAATGCGATAAGCCGTTTCCAGTTGCTGGAAGAAGAAGGTATAAAATTATCTTCACCCATTGATATGAGTTTACGGGTCTCGTTGATCCGGCATTTGTTATCCGATCAACTGGAGTTTATCCAGATCGCCAAGAACCATCTTGAGATCAAGGATTATTACGAGTTATTCAAGCGCATCATTTTCCCCACTGGCAGCCATGGAAAAATTGGGGGCAAAAGTGCCGGGCTTTTTCTCGCCGACCATATTCTCGCCCATTCCACCAAGTTCCAGGACCTCTTTGCCAAAGTGAAAATTCCCAAGACCTGGTATATTACCTCCGATGTCACCAATGATTTTTTGCATTACAATAATCTCGAGAGTGTCCTCGAACAGAAATACAAAGGACTCGATGAAATCAACATCGAATATCCCAATATTATCCAGATATTTAAGAACTCTCATTTTTCCCCTGAGATCGTCAGGGGCCTTTCTATCGCCCTTAATGATTTTGGGGATGTCCCCATTATTGTACGCAGTTCCAGTTTACTTGAGGACCGTCTTGGCGCTTCGTTTTGTGGGAAATACAAGAGCCTCTTCCTCGCCAACCAGGGCACCCCGGAAGAGCGCTTGGAAGCATTGATGGATGCTATCGCCGAGGTGTATGCCTCTACCTTTGCACCCGACCCCATCGAATACCGCAATGAACGCGGCTTAATTGATTTTGACGAGGAAATGGGCATCATGCTCCAGGAAGTGGTTGGTAATCGGATAGGCAATTATTATCTTCCTACCCTCGCCGGTGTCGCCTTCAGCAGGAATGAGTTCCGCTGGTCTGCCCGTATCACGCGCGAGGACGGTTTGATTCGTATGGTCCCAGGACTCGGCACCCGTGCCGTGGACCGCGTCGCCAATGATTACCCCGTGCTCATCGCCCCCGGCAAACCCAATCTCCGCGTCAATGTCACCCCCGATGAAGTGATCCGCTATTCACCCAGAAATATCGATGTCATCAATTTACTCACCAATACCTTTGAAACCATAGATATAAAACAATTAATCACGCAATATGGCGCTGAAATCCCCGGTATCCAGAATGTGGTGTCTGTCGTCCGGGAAACCAATGAAATCCAAAAACCGACCTCATTGTTGAATATTGACTTTGAGACAGACCACATGGTTGTCACCTTTGAAGGCTTGTTCCAGAGAACCGATTTTATCCGGCAAATATCCGCTTTATTAAATGTGCTTGAAGAGGGTATTGGTTCACCCGTGGACCTTGAATTTGCCCATGATGGGCAGAATCTTTATTTATTGCAGTGCAGGTCGCAGAGTTATGCCCGGCATATCCAGCCCGCGCCTATTCCCAGGGATATCAGCGAGGCTAAAATCGCGTTTACTGCCAAACGGTATATTTCCAATGGCATTGTTCCCGATATCACCCATATCGTATACGTCGACCCAGAGGCATACAATGAACTGGAAAGCCTCACCGATATTAAAAATATTGGTCGTGCCGTGGGCAAACTCAACAAAATATTACCCAAACGGCAATTCATTCTTATGGGTCCCGGGCGATGGGGTAGTCGTGGTGATATCAAGCTTGGTGTTGAAACCACCTATTCCGATATCAACAATACAGCAGTTTTGATTGAAATTGCCAAGCAAAAAGGAAACTATACTGCCGAATTATCCTTTGGCACCCATTTTTTCCAGGACCTTGTTGAAGCTTCTATCCGGTATATTCCATTATATCCCGATGATCCCGGTATTATTTTCAACCAGGACTTTTTTACTACCAGCGAAAATGTGCTTGCCGAACTCCTGCCCGAATTCGAGCATCTGGCCAAAGTCATTCGTGTCATTGATGTTCCCCGTTCCACCGGTGGTTCTATATTGCGGATATTAATGAATGCTGAATTGGAAGAAGCAGTCGCCATATTTGATGAACCTGGGAAAAAAGTAGCAGAACCCCAGGAACGAAAAGAGATTGTCACTCGGACCACCGATGATTGTTGGCGATGGCGTCTGCACATGGCCGAGCGAATTGCCTCCCATTTGGTGCCCCAGCGGTTTGGGATCAAGGGTTTTTATCTGTTTGGCAGTACCAAGAATGCCACCTGTGGTCCAGCCAGTGATATTGATTTACTTGTTCATTTTGATGGTACCGAGGAACAGCGGCGTGATTTGATGTTTTGGTTTGAAGGTTGGAGTTTGACCTTAGCAGAGCTCAATTACCAGAGGACCGGGTACAAGTCCATCGGGTTATTGGATGTTCATTATGTCACCGATGAAGATATCCGCAACAAAACCAGTTTTGCCGTTAAGATCGGAGCAGTCACCGATGCCGCGCGTCCGTTAGTAATGGCCAATGCAGAAGAAGCCAAAAACAAAGAAGTCAGCCATGCCGGTGTCGCGACCAAAGAATAATCACGCCTAAAAGTGCTGTGCAGCCGTTTAAAGTAATTCCCGTACCGCCGATTCCAACGCTTTCGGGTTGAACCGGATCAGCGATAATTCTGGGCCGTCGTGGGCCGCATTAAAAGAAAATGTCCGGTTGAATCGATCCTGCCATGAACCAGTCAGCCGCGTGGATTCATGGACGTGGCCATGCAGTGTGAGCAGAGGTTGATGATCCTCGATAAACCTTTGGATAGCAATACTGCCGATATGGACATCCAGTGGAACATAGTCGATCATTTTTCCATCCAGGGCGGCGCGGTCTAATTTACATTTATAGGGTGGTGCGTGAAATAGAAAGATCGCGTTCTCAAGATTATCTGTTCCCGTTAATTTTTCCAGGTCTTCCGTGATCGTCGCATAGAACAATTCATAATTCGATAACTGTATTGACATAGCCCCTTCTGATGGAGCCGTACAGCCTGGGTCCACATAACGGGAGACATCGTACCGTTCCCAATCTTTTAGCCGTAATGGGCTTGGTGGGATATACGAGTACCCGTAAACAGTATAATCGTCCCATTGGACCCGGTGATTATGGCAATACGTCCATAACCCTGACCCGCTGACATCCAAGAACGCCGCTTCTTCCATACGACCGTCATCATTGCCCAGGATTACAAATATATCGGGATATGTTCCCCCCAGGATTTCTTTGATGACCGTCAATTCTTTTACCAGGAATCCATACACAAAGTCTTCGTGTCTGAATTCCATTTTTGTCAGTGCTTTTAGTGGTGAGGGCAGCAAATCTCCGCCCATAAATACCGCACGCGGACGTTCTGCAATAATCTTTTTAAATAGTTTTGTCCAGCACTCGGTACTTCCATGCAGGTCCGAAACAAAAAAACATGCCGTATTGATTGTATTCAATGGTTTCTCCCTTGAATTGTTTGCTTTTGTCATTTGTTTTATTCATCATTTTACCACTAAATGCAATTCCCAGCAACTCCCTTGATTCACCCTGAATCCACCATCAGATTTTTATCAGTCCCACGGATAACCGTGCCGACTGGACTTTCTGGACAAGCTGGACTTACTGGACAAGCTGGACAAAATTTACAGGTTTTGTGAAGTCCAGTATGTCCAGATAGTCCAGTATGTCCAGATAGTCCAGTTTTTTCTGAAACTTGGCGGTGAATTAAAATAATGCGACAGGGATGTCGCGTCTACTTATTTGGATTCTGAACAGTAACTATATTTAATCGTCGAAAAGCGAAGCAAAGCATTGCCAAGCCAAATAGTATTATTTTTTCCGCCCAATGGTCATCCACGACAAAAAATCACTCATCATTATCCCTGGTTGGACAAAATTGTCCGCCATCGGTCATCCACGACTGAAAATCACTCA
>CAZCVI010000016.1:0-100252 GCA_964502145.1 uncultured Clostridia bacterium | reverse complement strand
CCAAATTGTTAATAGGCCGCAGGCCATTACCGCGAAGCGGTTTTGTCCAATTCCCGTTACTCACGTAACTCCCATAACTCCCGTTACTCACGTAACTCCCATTCCCATGACAATTAACCGAAAGGTGCAAATTTGTATCACCGCATTCATTTTTCCTTAAATTCTTGGAAAATTCCACCTATTTGTAGAATTTTCTACCGTGGGGTGCAGATTTGCACGAATAACAGCGATTTTCTAATTTTTTGTAGAATTTTCCAGTTTTTTTTAAAAAATTGCGGTTTTTTTGACAATTTTGTAGTTTTTTTAAAATAATTGTGACTTCAGTGCCAAGCTTGCGGCTATTTTTAAAAAATTGCGGATTTAATGGCTTTTTTGTAGTTATTCTTAAAAAAACGTGGACGATGTGGACGATATGGACGATGTGGACGATGTGGACTTAAAATAAAAGTTTATTTTGTCCATTTTGTCCATTTAGTCCATAATAATTTCTGGAATTTGGCAATAAATTCCGTTTTTTATTTTGTGCTTGTATTTTTTATTTTATTGTGATACATTCTACTTTCCGTGTGTTTGATATAAAGTGAGGATAACATACCGTTTAGTCAATCGATCCTGGAGGATAGTCGTCATCTAGCCCCTCCTTGGACGGTAGTCTAAGCAGAAATAATTCCCTTTTTTATTAACTGTATTTTGTTGGCCAATGAGCGTAGGCATAGAATCCAATGAGGAGCATTAACCATTGACAACACTTAAAATATTGATTTTTTACCCGCACAATTTTTTTACTGAAAAAAATGGCATCACTACCCGCTACCTGCAACTCCTGAAATACTTTAAGTCCAGAAACATCCAGGTGGACATATTAACCCTGAAACATTTCAAATCCTCCTGGGAACACTTCCCCGCCGACAAATGGGGGCTTGTGAATGAATTGTATTTCTACGATTTTTCCCAGGGTTCCCGATTTTTAGATTTTAAAAATAGAAAGTCTAATCCCCTGGCCCGGTTAAAACGCTATCTCCCTTTTTTTCCTGCCTATACCCATCTGCCCAATTTTGCCTACCCAGACATGAAAAAACAAGTCTCAGAAATCCTCCAAAAAAAGCGCTATGATATTTTTCTTATCAGTTATGTATACTGGGCTGATTTAATCCCCAACCCATACCTTGATCACGGTTTGACCATGCTGGATTTGTCCGATTTTATAACGCTCAACCGTTTTGATTGTTGCAATGGCGATATGGCGATTGGCAGCATGATAGAAGAGGAAATCCGCCGGGTGAACCTCTTCCAAAAAGTACTGTGCATTTCACAGGAAGAAAAATGGTTTTTCTCCCAATTCGCTACCCGCCCCACCTATTATTACGTGCCTTTCTTTATGGACAGTCCCCCCCCCAATGACCATTCCGCCAACCCGCCGTCCAACACCCTCCTTTTTGTGGGTTCCGATAATACCCACAACCAGAAAGGAATGGCGTGGTTTATGAAAGAAGTATTTCCCTTGCTGGATAATTCCGTTTCTATCAAGACTGTGGGTGCCATTTCCAAGCATATGGGAACCCATCCCCGAATTCACACTGTCCAAGCCATAGATGATCTATCGGATATTTATATGACTTCAAAAATCGCCATCTGCCCGCTTCTGGGCGGCACGGGTATGAAAAGCAAAGTAGTGGAAGCCCTTTCTTATGGACTACCTGTCGTGAGCACCAGCAAAGGTCTTTCAGGACTCCCGGTTAAAGCAGGATGTGGCTGTCAAATCGCCGATTCACCGCAACAATTCGCCCATTATATCCACCGGCTTAATTCCGACCCCCTTTACTTCCACCAGGAAAAACAAAATGCCACGCAATTTTTCCGCGAAAATTTTGAATCCGCAATCGTTTACCGCCAATTGGATGAAATATTTGTACCCGGGAGATAACCATAAAAATACTGTACGATCACCAGGTGTTTGCCCAGCAACAATACGGTGGAGTTTCGCGTATGTTCTACGAATTGATCAAAGGTATACTCCAGAAGCCCCAGGCACAGGTGTTCTTTCTTCAAGGTTACCATATCAACCAGTATCCACTTGACCAACTGCAACCACATATGGCTTTTTATGAGGGCAAACGGGTCCCGTCGCTGCCCCACATCTCCGTGTTGCTCCAACTGATCAACAGCCATATATTCCGTACCCGCACTGCAAGCCCACTTCTCGCGCAGGTGCAGGTGTATCATCCCAGCAATTATTCTTCCCTCGTGTTCCAATGGTCCCGCAGCCCGCTCGTTCTTACTGCCAATGATATGATCCCAGAACTATACCCACAGGATTTTCCCGATATAAAAAAGCGACTGAAAACCAAATTGAAATGCTTTTTTCGCGCTGATCGTATCATTGCCATTTCCCAAACCACCCGTAACGATTTACTTGAATTCTATAACCTCCCCAAAAACAAAATCACAGTGATCTACCCCGGTGTACCCTTGCTGGAAATCGCACCGCAACCGCTTCTCCAACCCCGGACCCGGCCCTTTATCCTCTATGTGGGCAGCCGGAAACAGGCATATAAGAATTTTAAGAACCTGTTGATCGCCTATGGCGCAAATAAAAACATCCATAATCATTTTGATCTTGTTTGTTGCGGTGGTACCCCGTTCACCCGTGCTGAACTTCGCCTCATGGCCAAACTGGGGTGCGTTAAAACCGTATTTCAGCGGAGTGCCGATGATTCCCAACTCGCTTTTTTGTATAGTCGTGCCTCCGCGCTTGTTTATCCCTCCTTGTATGAAGGATTCGGCCTGCCTCCACTCGAAGCCCAAGCGCACCTCTGCCCCACGATTACGTCTGAGATTGACGTCTTTAAGGAAGTACTGGGAGATTCTACCGCCTTTTTTAATCCCAATGACCCCCAAACCATGGCCACAGCCATTGAATCCGTTTTGTACGACCAAACCTTGCGCTCCACCCTTGTGGCCAAAGGAACCCAGAATGTAACCCATTATAACTGGCAACACATGACCCATGACGTGTATGATTTATATGAAAAGCTTCTTCAGCAACCATCGCCTATTCAGAAATAAATAAGAAATAAATGAGAAATAAATGAGGACTAAATGACCTGCCGTGTCTCTGTTGTCATACCCACCCATAACCGCACCGATTCGCTCATGTGCTTACTCAAGCAGATTCAGACGCAAGCAGAAATTGGCCATCTCACAATTTTTACCACCATCATTCTGGCTGGTCCCCAGGAGGAAACGCTACAGGCCGTTAAGGCACAATTCCCCTTGTGCCAAATTATTCATGGTCAGGAAGATTGGTGGTGGACAACCTCTGTAAACCATGGTTGCCTGAACGCCATCAAAGAAAATGCCGATGCTATCCTCTTACTCAATGACGATCTTGAACTCCACCCGCACTACTTTCAAAATCTTTTTAATGCGGTCCAAAAATACCCCCATGCCATTATTGGGTCGCTTAATCTTACCAGGGAACCCCAGCCCCGCATCTTCTTCTCCGGTGCTAAATCCTACCGCTGGCTTACCGGTATCCTGCAAAAATATCACCCTTTTTTGGCACCCCATGATCACCCCCTCCAGGGTATTCACCCAAGTATCGTGCTGCCTGGCAGGGGGCTATGGATACCCAGTGAAATGTTTGCCCAAATCGGTTTTTTCGATGAAATAAAACTTCCCCAATACAAATCCGACTACGACTTTGTCTTTCGCGCCCACCAGCACAATATAGAAACCCTTATTTCCTGGGACGCCGTTATTTACACCCATCCCGAAACCTGCGGTTCTGGCACTACCTTTACCAAACAACCCATCTGGCGTTATTTTTTCTCCCTATTTGAAAAACATTCCCGCACCAATCTTTGCCAGAATACCAGGTATTATTGGCGTATCCATCCCCGCTGGGGATTGCTTTTTTTTCCCTGTACCGCCATCATGATTCTGAGCAGACAATTTTATTGCCTTATTACCCAGCAAAAATACACCTGCCACCCCCAGAAAGCCAAAAATAATACAAAACCCGGGGTAAGCAATCCCCCCATTGTTCCTATGGATAATTAAATCCGATGACCGTCCCATTTTACCTTTTTAAAGCCTTTTTTACCCGTGTTATTATTTAAACACCCATTGTTGTCTTTTACCCCATTTTATATTTACTGCAATATAAGATTAAATACTATTGACAATACATTTAAAATAAGGCATATTATTGCCGAGGAGTTTACAATGAATAGAATCAAAATCATCGTTTTAGTTGTATGCTTGCTTTTTTCTGGTGCCTTGACCGCCGGAACATTGCAGGAGCGCCTCAATTCTATCTCTAAATTTGAGATGCAAAGCGTCATGGAGTTTTTATCCCATGATTTGCTTGAAGGGCGAGGTCCCGCCACTACTGGTGGCAATATCGCCGAATTATACATGCAGAGTCTTTTCAAATTATTGGATTTTTTTCCCGGTGCGGGTCAGAAGTACTTCCAACCCTTCAATTTGAACTGTTTTACTATCAAGAGTTTGGATACCGATATCGGTTACCTGCCCATGAAATATCGCACCGATGTCGTGGGGTCCTGGGTTGGTGAAGAAGAACAATTTTCCTTGGAATCCGATGCCGTATTTGTTGGATTCGGCATTAAAGCCGCCTTATGGAATTGGGATGATTACAAGGATAGCGATGTCAAAGGGAAGATAGTCATCGCCCGTGTCAATGATCCCGGCATGTTTCTGCCCGATATTTTCGAGGGCAAGACCCTTACCTTTTACGGTCGTTGGACCTATCATGTCGAAGAAGCTGCCCGTCGTGGTGCTGCCGGTATTTTGCTCATTCATACCGATGAATCTGCCGGGTACAATTGGGATGTGGTTAAAAATTCCTGGAGCGGCGAAGAGGTCTACCTCCAATCCGACCTGACCAACTCCCTCAAATTCCGGGGTTGGATCCGTGAAAGCCAGTTAAGAAAAGCCCTGGCTGAAAAAAAGATTAACCTCGAAGAATTATATATCAAATCTCTGGACCGCAAATTCAAACCTATTCCCCTGGATTTGAAAATCGCCTTAAAGGGGACCTGCACCCAGCGGGTTGCTGTCAATAACAATGTTATTGCCATTATCCCCGGTAAATCCACCAAAAAAATCGTGCTCAGCGCTCACATCGATCATCTCGGTAAAGGTGAAGCTACAAATTCCTTTGAAGACACCATATTTAATGGTGCCATTGATAATGCCTCCGCTGTTACTGCCATGACTATAACTGCTAAAATTCTCAAGGAATTTCAAGCCCAGTTAAACTATACCATTGTGATCCTGGCCTGTCAGTCCGAGGAAGCCGGTTTGAAAGGTTCCAAGTATTATGTGGAGAGTCTCAGCCCCCAGGAACGCGCTGATATTATCGCCAACATCAATTTTGAATCCACCCCCGTGTGGGGCAAAAGCGTCGACTTTATGGCCATAGGCGGTCATTTTTCCACCCTGGAAGACACCCTTAAAGGTATCTTGGCCAAAGAGGGACTCCAGTACTCTACTTTCTCTTTAGCCAACCTTGGCTTAATGTACCGTTCCGATCAATTTTCCTTTGCCAGGGCTAATATCCCAGCTATCTGGCTCAGTGCTGGTGAAAACGACGCTTCCGGTCAGAAACTATTTAACGGCTTCTGGAAAACGATCTATCATACTGTGAAGGATGAATACAATCCCGATTGGCCCCTGGACGGTATGCAACAAACCATTAAAATGGTCGTGTTATTGATTGATGAATTAAATCGTACCCAGGTAGCACCTACCTGGAAGGGGCAGCTCACCTTTCCCATTGATAAGTAAATCTCTCAGGCAGGAAGAGCTCTTCACTGGATTCATAACAACGATATGAAAATTAAAAATAAATTACACGGCAAGAGGACAACCCGGCAGATGTAAGAAATTATTTTATCTGCGCTGTCGGGTGTTTCCTTGCCATTAGAAGGAGAATTAAAGTGAACGAAGCTCTATTAACTGATTTCGGGCAACGTGTAACCATGGTCAGGAAACACCTGGCAGTGAAAAAGTCGGAATTTGCCGAAAAGTTACATATTACCCAGGAAAGGTTGGAATCCATTGAAACCGGTAAAAAGTCACCTGGATTTCACTTTTTCTACTATATCACCCAGGAATGGGGTGTGAATCCATTATACCTGCTTTTTGGCGATAAGCCCTTCCTGCTTAGAAAGATACCCATTGATAATTCAGGTATCGCTCAATCCAACGATAGCGAACATGCCGTCGAACAACTTTTCTGGTATATGCAGCGCTCAAAAATTATCAAGTTTAACATGCTGGAATATTTCATCAAGTTCAAATTGGAACATAAACATGCCATTATTGATGATATGGAACAGCAGCAAAACGAGAATTTCAGTTATATCCCCGTGTTTCGTCCCAGCTCAGAACCCACGTACATGGAACTTCAAGCAGAATTTATCCAAATACCACAGGTAACCAACCTTAAATCTGAAAACAACGAGGATGATGATGAAGATGATGAGCCAGATAATGAGTAGACTGATAGGTAGAATAAGTACCAGAGCCATTGGGTTTGGGACGTGAAGTATCACCCTAGGCATCGTGTTCACAACCCTTTGATAGCACCGTTTGGAGCCTGAGAAAATACTGCTGGTATAGCATTATTCTAGAATTCTACTTGCAAACCGAAGTTATCGCCGCTATAACACTATAGCAACGTCCGCAACCTTTTCTTTTTTTTCAGACGTAAGTTAATAGGGGGGCTATTGCATCTGACCCAGGGTGTCAGTGGTAAAAAATTCCCAGGATAATTACTGCTCTATACCCCAAAGCATTGACATTTTAAAGGTATTATATTAAAATTTCAATTAAGATGTGGTTAAACAAAAGAGATTCCTCGATTATGATTCGCCTGATTGAACTCTATATCTCTGTCCATAAACCCATCAGTTCAAAACAATTGGCCCCTATTATGGGCATATGAGGATTTAATGACCACTGCATTTTTCTTTAAAGGAACCCTTGATAACCTGGCTACCGATCTAGTTCAGCGCTGCAAAATAAAAAAACTACTGGAAATCCTGGAAGAAAATGACATCTTAAAAAACCAATGGAGGTATAAATCATGACCGATCAACAAGATACAGTCGAAATAAGCTATGTCCCGGACGAAGAACCCGATGACCATGATAGTAAAGACAAGGATTCCGCTTCACACAAAGACTCTCATAAAAAAAAGGAAAAAGTCGCCGCGAAGAAACTTCAACACCAAGTAGAAGAAATGGAAAAAAATATAGAGGCTCTGAGTAACGAAAGAGACGAATTCAAAGACAAATACTTGCGGAACATGGCGGAAATCGACAATTTCAGGAAACGTGTTAAAAAAGAAAAGGAAGAATACCAGAAATACGTCCTCAGCGAATTCCTTCTCGACCTGCTCCAGGTCTACGATAACCTCGACCGCGCCCTCAAAGCCAAAACCCCCGCTGAAAAGAAAGAAAGCGTGTTAACCCTCCTCATTGATGAAGATGAAAAATCCATTGTCAGCGGTGTGGAAATGATATTCAAACAATTCAACGATCTCCTGAAAAAATACAATGTCATTGAAATCGTCGCCCTGAACAAACCTTTTGATCCCAACCTTCATCAGGCACTGTCCAAGGATGAATCCGAGACCGTTAGCGAGCCCACTGTCACCGAAGTATACCAAAAAGGCTTTATTTACCAGGGGAAACTACTCAAACCCTCCCTGGTCAAAGTGGTCATCCCCAAGGAAAAAGAGAAACCCGTCAAATCCGACGCTGCCCTTGAAGAAGAGGCCGACGCCTAAAATAGATCATAGTGAGAAATAAAAATTACCAATCAAAAAATGAGCATAACATTGAACATAAAATGTAATCATTAAGGAGAGAACAGAAAGATGGCGAAAGACATTGGAATAGACCTGGGTACCACCAACTGTTGTATCAGTTACGTCGAGGGGCCCACCGCATTAATCATTCCAAACCCCGAGGGTTCCAGGGTGATTCCATCTATTATTGCGTTGACCCGGGATAAGAAGCGTATTTTCGGTAATATAGCCAAACGGCAATTCATCACCAATAACGAGAATACTATCTGGGCCGTGAAACGGCTAATTGGTAGGAAATACGATTCCGACGAGGTCCGTGCTATTCAGCAACGCGTGGGTTACCGTGTTTTAGAAGCCAACAATGGCGACACCAAAGTGCAATTGGGAGAAGAAAGCTTCTCCCCCGAAGAAATCTCCGCCATGCTGTTAGGCTACTTGAAACAGATTGCTGAGGATTACCTCGGCGATGAGATTGGCGATACCATCATCACTGTGCCCGCTTTTTTTAATGACGCCCAACGGCAGGCCACTAAAATCGCCGGGGAAATCGCCGGGCTGAATGTCATTCGTATTATTAATGAACCCACCGCTGCTTTGATTGCCTATAAGAAGAAAATTACCCAGGACGGATTATATGCCGTATATGATCTTGGTGGCGGAACGTTTGATATCTCTATTGTCGAGGTAAAAGACGATATTTATAAAGTCATCTCCACTACCGGCGATACCTTTTTAGGCGGCGGTGATTTCGATGAAAAAGTGATTGAATGGATTCTTGAAGAAATTCGAAAAGATATCGAGATTGATATCTTCGGCGATAAAAACACCTTCCAACGCATCATCCAAGTCGCCGAAAAAGCCAAAATCGAACTCTCCTTTAATGAGGAAACCGAGGTCACTATCCCATATCTCTATCGTATGGAAAATGGCGAAACCTACCATTTTCAAAAAAAATTGACCCGCGTTCAACTCGAACACGATACCTGGGAACTGGTCGATAATACCATTCAATTGATCCGTAAATCCTTGGATGAAGTTCATATCACTCCCAAGGACATTGAAAAAGTCATCTTGGTCGGCGGGCAAAGTCGTATGCCCACCATTTATAGCCGGCTGAAAGAGTTTTTTAATAAAGAACCGTATATTGATCTCAACCCCGAAGAGGTCGTGGCCCAAGGTGCAGCCATGCAAGCCGAATTTATGAAGGGAAAAGTGAAAGACATCCTGCTTTTGGACGTCACCTCCCTCAGCCTGGGCGTTGAAACCAAGGGTGACCGCTTTACCAAGGTGATTGAGTCCAACTCTACCATTCCTATTAAAAAAAGCATGCGGTTCACCACTATTTCCGATAACCAGCAAACCGTAAAAATCCATGTTTTGCAAGGAGAACGCGAAATAGCCTCCAAAAACAAATCCCTCGGTTACTTTAACCTCATCGGGATTCCCATGGCGCCCCAGGGTATTCCACAGATCGATGTCACTTTTGAAATCGATTCCAATGGCATAGTCAGGGTCTCTGCCAAGGATGTTAAAACCGGGCTGGTGCAAAGCATGAAAATACAACCTGCCAGTGGCCTCTCCCCCGAAGAAATCCAAAAACGGGTCCAAGAAGCACGGGAATACCGCGAACTTGATAAACAGAAAATCCACTTGAATAAACTCAAATTTCAAGTTCGTGAGGGTCTTGATACTATTAAATTTTATCTGGGTCGTCACGATCAAAAAATTTCTTCTAAAGAGAAAAGCGAAATAAAAAATCTTATTAATCGTTGCGATAAAGCCCTGACCAGCGATGACATCGAAGGTCTGGAAAGCGTGTGGACCAAAATACAAATCCATCGCGAAAAAATCAATCATATTCTAATATCCGAATTCGAGGAGTAACAGGATGGCAAAACGAGATTACTATGAAGTCCTTGGGGTTACCCGCAATACCGACCCCAATGAAATAAAAAAAGCGTACCGAAAACTGGCCCTACAATATCATCCAGATAGGAACCAGGGCAATGCCGAGGCTGAAGATAAATTTAAAGAAGCCTCGGAAGCGTACTCGGTCTTAGCTGATGAACAAAAGAAAAAAATATACGATCAATATGGATTTGACGGCTTAAAAGCCAGTGGCCGAGGTTTTGGCGATGCATCCTTTTTTTCTGAAGGAGTTTTTTCCGATTTTGAAGATATCTTGGGAAATCTTTTTGGTTTTGGCGGTCGTGGTGGTGGTCGTTCCGGTGCCAGGAAAGGCCGCGACATTGGCATGGAAGTCAGTCTCACCCTGGAAGATGCTTTTAATGGCATCGAAAAAGAACTCGATGTCGAACGACTAAACAGTTGCCCCATCTGTGATGGCAGTGGTAGTGAGCCCGGTTATGCTCCTGAATCCTGCCATCAATGCGGCGGTGCCGGAAAGGTGCGCCGGAACCAGGGTTTCTTTTCCGTGGCCACCACCTGTCCTGTTTGTAACGGTATTGGCCAAATCATTCGTCATCCTTGTAAAAAATGCAGTGGCAAAGGCCGTTTACCCGAAACCCACAAGCTCAAAGTCACCATTCCTCCCGGTGTCGATAATGGCAATCGCTTGCGTGTTAACGGCGAAGGTGAAGGTGGTTATGCTGGCGGCAGAGCCGGTGACCTCTATGTGATTCTGCATGTGGAGGAAGACAACCGCTTCAAACGCGAAGAAAACGATTTGATCTATAAACTCGATATTACTTTCGCCCAGGCTGCTTTAGGCGACGATGTTAAAATCCAGACCTTTAGTGGTCCCGAAAAAATAAAAATTCATCCCGAATCCCAAACCGGGAAAATCACCCGCATCAAAGGTAAAGGTTTCAAACAAGTGAATGCCTGGGGTAGGGGTGACCTATTGGTTATTTTGAACGTCGTGACCCCCACCCGTTTATCCAAGCAAGAAAAAGAGTTGTTTCGACAGTTACGGGACCTGGAGCTGGAAAAAACCGCTGATGAACATTAGACGCTTTCTCATTGAGCCTTTCACCGAAACGTCTGCCATTGGGCGCACGCTTTCCATTAGCGGTGACGAATACCATCATTTAAAAAATGTCAATCGCGCCCAAATCGGGGATACCGTTGAAATGATCGATGGTGTTGGTTCCCTGTTTTACGGTGTCATCCGTGCCCTAAAAGCACGGGAGGCCCTCGTCGATATAAACAATGAGTTAAGAACAGAAAAACCACCCGTTCACATCACGATTGCCCCGTCCTTGTTAAAACAACGGCCCATGGGATTTCTGATTGAAAAACTCACCGAGTTAGGTGTCGATGAAATCCGCCCCTTGATTTTCGCCCGCACCGATGAGAAGTACAATTCCAGTCGTTTAAAGAAGTGGCAAAAAATAGCCCAGCAATCTTTAAAAGTAAACAAGAGACTCTGGAGCACTGATATTTTTCCTCCCGTCACCATTCCCGAACTTCTTTGTTCCGCTGGCGTGGATAGCACCCGGATATTGTTAGACATCGCCGGTGCGACTTCCAGTTCTGTTTCGTGGCAGTTTCCGGTCATTGTGATCATTGGTCCTCCCGGTGATTTTACCCCGGAGGAGCGTCAGCAAATTGTAAATAGTCGTTTTTTGCCGTATAATATCAATGATTCCGTGTTAAAATCTGAAACTGCCGCTATTTCTATTGCCGCCATTTTAAAGGCTGCCGCAGTGCAGCACCCGTATCGCGGATAACCCATGATTGATATAAAAGGTCAGGTTGGTAAATACAAGATAATCAAAAAGCTGGGTAGCGGTGGTTTTGGTACCGTTTATCTCGCCGAGGATACCATGCTCAGAACATTGCGGGCCATTAAAGTGCCCCATCGCCTCGGCATACAGAATGAAAAATCCCTGCAAGAATGCATCCTTCAAACCAAGCTGTTGGATCATCCCAATATAGTCAAGTTACTTACCGTTGATGTGGTTGATCAGACCATATTAATGGTCATGGAGTATATCAAGGGCACCGATCTGGAAAAGATATTGGATGAAAAAGACAAATTGGATATTCCCGTTGCCATGAATTATTTCCGGCAGTTATTGAGTGCGCTTGAATTTGCCCACGAGCATAAAGTCATTCATCGCGACATTCGGCCTTCCAATATTTTAATCAATGAAGAAGATATTATCAAGATCACTGATTTTGGTACCTCTACCCTTTTAAATGACAAGCAGTATGCCACCACCAAAATTGGTTCCCCTCCGTATATGGCGCCCGAGCAATTTGAGGGTAAGGCCGTATTGGCTTCCGATATTTATTCTGCTGGGTGTCTTTTCTATGAGATGGTTTCCGGTTTGCCGCCCATTGTGATGGCCAATCCCATGGAGATATACAAGAAAGCCAAGTCCTCCGATTATTTGCCATTGATCAAAAAAGAACCCGCTATTTCAGCCGAATTGAATGTCATCATTTCAAAAACCCTGGAACCCGATATTAAAAACCGTTATAAAAATGTCAAGGCAGTTCTCGCTGATCTCAGCCAGATCGGGCAGAAGAGACAGGAATCCGGCGAAGACCTCACCAATATTAAGCGCCGCCTCGAAGCCCGTTCCGTGCGCACCGATTATGTCTGCTGGAATTGCCGCAAAACCATGCCCAGAAAAACCCCCAAATGCCTCTATTGCGGCGAAGAACAGTAGAAAATAAAAATAGATTGTAACGGTTCACTCTATAGAAGGTTATTGCCAATAGGGTAGGGTATCCTAAATCTACTGCCAAGTTTTAAAAAGAGCCACGGATAACCGTGGCTGACTGGACTATCTGGACATACTGGACTATCTGGACATACTGGACAAGCTGGAAAAATCAAAGGTTTTGTGAAGTCCAGTAAGTCCAGATAGTCCAGCATGTCCAGATAGTCCAGTTTTTTCTGAAACTTGGCGGTGAATCCAGGTCCACCTAACTCCTTGACATTCTCTTGCCGATTTTCTACAATTAAACCGTAATAAACAGGAGTAAATGATGAAATTAATTAAAATGATCACAATTATTTTACTCACCACCCTACTGCTCCCGGCGGCAGACCCCACTGCGGTACAAGAAAAACCCCTTATCAATCCATTATTTAATACCCCCTACTACCTGCAACAAGACACAACACCGGCCCAAGTGGCTATCCCGGTAAAAATCCTGGACGGCCAAAAACCAGCGGAGATATCCACCCATATCTTCAAAGTGGTGTTTGACAACCAGGAAAACAAAGCACTGCTCTCCCAATTTAAAGTGGCATTACACCCGGCCACGGAAAAACACCCGGCCTACCTGCAAATTTCCCTCAATGATGCGGGCCGAGGCAAACGATTCGGCACCTACGACCTCTACCTCTACCTGGCCAATCAAGAAAAACAAGAGACATTAAAACTCCAGGTGATATATCCCCAGACCCAATTGTTTCCTGTAACACCCCTCCATATCCAGCGCACCCTCTTTTTTGGTATTCCTTATTTCCAACACACCAGTCTCCAAACCTTTTATCTCCAGGTAAAAGAGGGCCGCCCCCTGCACGAACCATTCATTTATCAAGCCGGTTCCGCCACTATCGGTGAGGTACAGGTTCCCGGGGAACTCACCTTTAAGGCCCCCCGGTTTAAAGATCAGGGCCGCTTGGCCGAAATACCCATGGAAATCGGGCAACCTTTTCCCCTGGGCAAAACCAATGGCCATATTGCGATTGTTTCGCCCGATATGGAGCAGATGGATGTACCCTTTACGATTACAACCAAATGGAACAGCAGCCTTATCTTTTTTCTCGCCATGCTTGGTATTCTTCTGGGTTACTGGTTGCGGGTGGAATTGGCCGCCAGATTAGAACGGAAACAGAACCTGCTGCAATACTTACAATTCTTAAAGCGGGTGCGACACCTTCGCCACAAAGGGAAAGAAACACAATTTCAAAAAACTATCCAAACACTGGAAGAAGAAGTGCTTCATAAATTAGAGGAACTGCAAAACTCCAGTGAAACATTGGCACCGGAAAAAGTAAAACAAGAATTCACAGCGATTGAAACGAGATTAAATGATGCGGTACTATTATTACAAAAAACCCAAGACGATGTCACAACCCATGCGGGTAACCTGCAAACACTATTGACTTACTACTGGAAACTGCCCATTGCCATGGTCGCGGTGGTCCAGACGAAAATCAAAGAATTGGCCAATGTATTCACCTTGCTGGCCGATAAAGAGATTACCGCGGCTAAAACCAATCTGGAACAACTGCTCCAAAATTTGGAAAAAGAACTGCGCACTTCTTACCAATCCTGGTACGAAACCTTGGAAAGCGAGTGGCGTAAACTATATTATAAAACCTCCCCGAAACTTCCCGCCGGATTAGAAAAGACCTGTGAACAACTGATCGATGATTTTGTTCAACAATGTAAAACCTCCTTTCCCGATGCCAAAACAGTGGGGCAAGATGCGGTGCAAAAAATATTAAACGCAACAAACAGCGATTTTGATAAAGCGGTGATCACGATGGAAACCCTGCTAGAAAAAGTTTTCCAGTCGGTTACCGAGACCCGCGAAGCACTGACCCACAAACTGGCAGAAGACGAGGACCAGGAGTATCTGGACAACATCGACACGGCGCGCGCTGTTTTGCAGGAGCTAGAGATTGAGCCACTGATTCAAGAACCAACCCGCATCATGAATAGCGTGGGACAGAAAATGAATAACTTCATCCAAGTTCTTGTGGATGCAGTACACCATCTGGGTAAAAGGGCCAACCAGGAGAACCAAAAAGAGGTAAAACAACTTTATCTAAACGGCCAGTATCTTGAGGCAGCTAAAGCCATCCGTTTGCCAGATCAACCACCACCCACCCGCGAAATTAGCCGGGACATTTTCCTGGGTATGAAAAATGCCAATCCGGCTTTAGGAGAGGTCTTTGATTCCAGCGCGATATCCATGCCCCTAATGCAACGAATACAACGCATACAGCGTGTCACCCCTGAGAAACAGCCGTTCTTCCGTTTTATGCCCGCCTTGTTTCGCACGTCGCCCGCCAGTCAAGAGGTGCTGTCTGATTTCACCGTGGCCCGTCATATGACCACTATCCGCAAAGACATCCGCAAAGCCAAACGATTACAAAGTATTTTCACTGGTATTGGCGTGGCTGTAGTAGGCTGGTTTTTATTTGAAAACAACTTCGTCGGCACCCCAAAAGATTTGTTATCCATTTTTGTCTGGGGATTTACTACCGATATTGGTGTGAATGTTTTTGTGGACAAAGCCAGGGAAATAGTAAAAAAATAAATGGTTAATAGTTCAGTATTTTTTACTTTATCTTTTCCTTTCCCTCTTGCCAAAATCCATAATACTTGGTATAACTGTCTTTTAATAGAGTTAGGAAAAATCCCCCGCCGGGGAATAGGATTCGGATATTACGGAAAAAGGAGTGAGCATGAGTGAGAATGTAGCGTCGAAGAAAGCGAGTTTTCCTGGGACATTTTGGGCAGCCAACACCATTGAATTGTTTGAGCGGGCCGCGTTTTATGCGGTGGCTTCTTTTGTGGTGATCTATTTTCATGAAACATTGGGCATGAGTCCAAGTATGTCTACTTTTTTAAATGGTTCGTTATTGTGGGGGTTGGTTTATTTTTTGCCGATTCTCAGCGGCACATTGGCCGATAAATATGGGTTCAAACGTTCCTTGATGGTAGCGTTTGTTTTAATCGGGGCGGGTTATTTTGTGTTAGGCACGGTGCAGCAATTCTGGCCCGGTATGGTTGGGACAGACACGGCGTTGGCGATTGATTATACCATACCAGTCGTATTGGGAATTATCTTGATCGGCATCGGTGGTTCCATTGTTAAACCATGTATCGCGGGAACTGTGCAACGCACCGCCGGAACCAATGCCACGTTGGCCTTCGGTATTTTTTACATGGTCATTAATGTGGGCTCTATGACTGGTCGCGGTGTCTCCTATTTTGTCAGGACCAGCATGGGAATTCCGGCTATTTTTACTTTTGTAGCCACTTCATTTGCACTGATTGGTTTGTTGGTGGTCATATTTATTTACAAGGAACCAGAATATGTCAGTGATGGCAAGAAGGATGGCCAACAGGTCGCCAAAAAAACATTGAAACAGGCTTTAGCGGGAATTTTCCTGGTGTTGACTGACATCAAGTTTGTTTTTTTCTTAGTCGTTATCGGGTTTTATTGGTTTATCTATGTGCAGATATACAATTTAATCCCCTTGTTTTTGCGGCATCTTGACCCCAAAGCGCCAGTTGAGATTTATACTTTGGCCAATCCCGTGATGATTGTGCTCTTTCAGTTATTGATCACGAAGTTGACCAAGGCATGGACGCCTATCAAAGCGATTATGGCCGGTATTATCGTGACTACCCTGGGCATGTTGGTGAATGTATTGCCCATTCTGTTATACCCTTCAGATTACGCCCGGAAGATCACGGTATTGGGTATATTGTTCCCCATTGCCACTATTTTTGTATTAATATCTTTTGCCTCTATGGCGATTGGTGAGATGTTATTGGCTTCCAGGCAGTTCCAGTATATCGGGGCCATTGCACCCAAGGGTCAAGAAGGGTTGTATCTGGGTTATGCCAATTTACCGATGGCTTTTGGTACGCTGGTAGGCGCACCCATTGGTGGGATCATGTATGAACATTTCATCGAAGCACCAGCAAAATTGGGCCAAGCAATTGATCCGATTTCCATGTGGTTGTTGGTCGCAGGAATGGGCGTGGTGTCCTTGGTCGGTGTGGCTTTTTATAATAATTTCATGAAAAAAGCAATCCTGGCCAAAGAAGAAAAGAAGTAAAGAAAAGAAATAAAGAAAAGAAATAAAGAGAAGAAATAAAAAAAAAGAGTGGCCCACGAATTTACACGAATTAACGCGAATTGGTCGAACAAACAGTTTTAATTTCCCTTTAATTCGTGTCAATTCGTGAAATTCGTGGGAAGTCTTTTATTAGCTCGCACTGATGCTGGATTATTTCTTTTGAAATTCCATTTCAGTAAAAAAGAAATCATAATTGGGGATGTCGATTTTCAGATGGGTGATTTTGCCGTCTTTATCGCGGAAGAATTGTACTGTTCCTGTGCCTTTGGGAATGAAAGAGAATTTGTTGCGCAGTGTGAGATTAAAGGTATCGTAAAACCGTGGGGTGAGATCGGAAATAAAAACTGGCGCTGGGAGGAGGTTGAGGATAAGGGCACTGTTTTCCAATGTGATAGAGGCTTCACCGTACATCGGGTCGTTATATGAGCCCGTGTACTCTTCCAGGTTCGTTTGGAATTGCGGCAAGGGCTTTTGTTCTTTTTCTTTTTTAGCCAAGGCTTCTTCTGCTAGCTTTTCTTTTTCTTCAAATTGTTTTGTTCGTTCCAGGGACATTTTACTCCAGTCCGTGGGCGGAACACCCAGATAGGTATCAATGATCTTATTAATGATAGCAGAGGGTAGACTGTTCATGCTGTTGGTTAGAACAACAATACCCAGATTAATATCCGGTACCATGGCTACACCGGAGATCATACCATCAAGAGCGCCAGTGTGGGTGACAATTTTTTGACCCAAATAATCATATAAACTCCAACCCAGTCCATAGTTCTTAAAATGAGTGGAAGGGAAGTATTTTTTGGAGTTTTCAGAGACACCTAACGCATTTTGGGCTTGCCACATTTCCCAGATAACCGTGGGGCTGAGTATCTGGACATCCCCTATCTTCCCTTTATTGAGTAACATGATGAGCCAACGGGCCATATCAATGGCATTGGAATTAATAGCAGCAGCTCCAGCAGCCGTGTCGGAATGGGTATAGGGAACTTTTACGATTTGTGCGCCTTCACCTGATGGGAGAAAATGGGGGGTGGCTACATTCTCATAGTTTTTCAATTGGTTGGTGCCAGTATGGGAAGAGATCATGCCCAGAGGGATGAAGATGCGTTCTTTGAGAAACTCTTGCCAGGGTTTGCCAGATACGGCGGCCACAACTTCACTGGCTGCCATAAACATGAGGTTAGAGTACCCAAACCCGCTACGAAAACCAAACTGAGGCTTTAAATATTTGGCTCGTTTGATTACTTCTTGGGTGGAATAGGGGGTTTCGTACCAGAGCAGGTCACCACTGAAAGTGCCCAGGCCGCTACGGTGGCAAAGCAGGTCGCGCACGGTCATTTCTTCGCTGACATAGGGGTTGTACAATTGGAAGTAAGGGAGGTAGTCACGCACCTTGTCATCCCAGTTGAGCTTTCCTTCTGTGACCAGGATAGCCAGTGTCGCCGCAGTAAACGCCTTGGTATTAGAGGCGATAGCGAAAAGGGTATTTTCATCGACATTGCCTGCCTTGGCGTATTCTTTGAGACCGTATCCTTTGGCCAGCATAATTTTCCCATCTTTTACAATAGCCACGGCCATACCGGGAATTTTCCAATCTTTCCGGGCTTGCTCGAAATAACGATCCAGTGCAGTGAGATTGATTTTCGCCGGTGTAATTTTAGCGAAATCAAACCCAGAGGATGTAAAGAGCAAACAAACAAAAATAAAGGTTACCAATCCCCGGTGCCAAGACTTAGGGGTCTGATTTGTGGTATGAAAAAAATAGGACTTATAACTGTTGGTTTGTTGTTTTATTGGTTTTAGTGTATCCATAGAATTATTTTACACAAGAAATGGTTTTTTTTCAACTGGACGGGAAAAATCTGGATTCATCGCCAAGTTTTAAAAAGAGCCATGGATAACTGTGGCACGCTGGACTATCTGGACATACTGGACTTCCTGGACATACTGGACAAGCTGGAAAAATCAACGGTTTTGTGAAGTCCAGTAAGTCCAGATAGTCCAGTTTTTTCTGAAATTTGCTGGTGAATCCAGGTAACAGGACAGGTATTACTACTGTTAAAACAGACCGGTGATGATTTTGCCAGTATTGTCGATATCTATTTTTTCAGAAGAGGGTTCTTTGGGTAGTCCGGGCATGAGCATGATGTCGCCAGCAATAGGAATCACATATCCTGCGCCACTGGCAATGTCGATTTCATTGATATTTAAGCGCCAGCCTGTGGGCACATTTAATTTGTCTTTATTATCTGACAAGGAAAGGGGTGTTTTGGCTATACAAACAGGTAGATGGCCCAGGCCTAGTTTCTGGATCGTTTTTAATTTCTTTTTTGCATTCCATGAGAAAATCACGCCATCTGCGCCATAAATTTTTGTGGCTACTTTTTCGATTTTATTTTCTATGGAATCCTCCAGTTCATAAGTACGGGTAAAAGAGCCATTGGACTGGTCAGCCACTTGCACTACCTTTTCTGCCAGAGCAATCATGCCTTCACTACCTTTGGCGAACCCTTCGCTTAATTCTGCTTGTGCGCCTTTGGCTTCGCTGTATTTTTTGATTAGTTCCAGTTCTTCTGGTTTGTCGTCGGGGAACACGTTAATGGCTACGACAGGATTCAAACCAAATCCCTTGACAATATCAATATGTTTTCCCAGGTTAGCCAGTCCAGTTTCCAGGTGGGCGAACGTATCGCCATCGCCTTGGTGTTTGAGTGCGCGAACTGTCGCTACAATAACCACGGCATGAATGCTGTAGCGGGCGATTCGCGAGACGACATCGACAAATTTCTCTAATCCGAGGTCAGCACCGAACCCGCATTCAGTGACAACGTAATCACTCATTTTTAATGCCATTTTGGTGGCAACGACGGAGTTAGTACCCACTGAAATATTGGCAAAAGGACCACTGTGAATAAAAGCGGGGGTGTTGTCAATGGTTTGTACGAGATTGGGATTAATCGCATCTTTTAAAATAGTGGCCATGGCCCCGCAAATTTTAAACTCACCAGCATACACGGGTTTATCTTGGCGGGTAAATCCGATCAGGATCTTGCATATCCTTGATTTTAAATCGGCGATACTTTCCGAGAGGGTCAGAATGGCCATTACTTCGGACGCTGCACTGATGATAAAGTGATCTTCGCGAGGGTACCCCTCGCCATGTCCACCCAATCCAACCACGATATTGCGCAACTCGCGATCATTCATATCCATGGCACGCTTCCACATGATTTTCCGTGTATCTATGCGTAGTTCATTGGAATAATGGACATAATTCCCAATCGTGGCAGAGAGTAAATTATTGGCGGTAGTCACGGCATGAATATCTCCGGTAAAATGCAAGTTGATATCTTCCATGGGCAGAACCTGGGAATAACCACCACCAGCCGCACCACCTTTGACGCCAAAAACAGGGCCCAATGATGGTTCCCGCAGTGTAACAATCGCTTTTTTACCAATACGGTTGATACCCATGGTCAAGCCAATACAAGTGGTTGTTTTGCCTTCACCGTATTTGGTGGGCGTAATGGCAGTTACGACGATTAGTTTACCCTCTTTTTGCCCCTTCATACGTTCCAGAATGGACAGATCTACTTTTCCTTTGTATCTGCCGTAGGGTGAAAATTCTTCATCCGTGATTTCCAGGTGTTCCCGTATCTCTTCTATTTCCAACAATGATGCTTCTCTTGCGATTTCGATATCTGTTTTCATGACTTCTTTTCCTCCATGATTATTATTTTTAAGTCTTCGTTAACTCTCTTTTAATTCTTTCTTAAAGTTAAATATTACCTATTTGGAAAAAGATTGTCAAACCTATAAAAAAAATAAGCGCGCAAGGGATAAAAGCTAGCGATTGCAGTATTTTTTCGTGTTACTCATTTTTTTGTTTGACTTTTGCCGTGGGCTTGCTTTATAATGAGGAGGAAAAAGATTATTACACTAAAACATGGAGGTGTGTAATGGGGTTATTTGACAAGTTAAAAGCTGAATTTATTGATATCATCGAGTGGTTGGACTCAACCAACGACACCATGATCTATCGCTTCGAACGTTATCAGAATGAAATAAAAAATGGGGCCAAGCTGGTAGTAAGAGAATCCCAGGTGGCTGTTTTTGTCAACGAAGGGCAGTTGGCAGACGTGTTCCAACCGGGAACGTATACGCTGACGACCCAGAACCTTCCCATCCTATCCACACTTAAAGGTTGGAAATATGGGTTCAACAGTCCTTTCAAAGCTGAAGTATATTTTGCCACCACCCGAAATTTTACGGACCGCAAGTGGGGTACGAAGAATCCAGTGATGCTTCGGGACCCGGAATTCGGTCCGATTCGTTTGCGCGCGTTTGGGAACTATACGGTCAGAATTAAAGACCCGGTTAAAGTGATCAAAGAAGTGGCGGGTACAGACGGGCGTTTTACAGCGGATGAAATCACAGAACAATTAAAAAATATTATTATCACGCGTTTTACTGATTACATGGCGTCGAGTAAAATTCCAGCGATTGACATGTCGGCTAATTTTGACACGATGTCCAAAATGCTTCAGGAGAAAATTTCCCCTGAATTTGGCGAGTATGGTTTGGAATTAACCAAGATATTGGTGGAAAACATTTCCTTCCCGCCACAAGTGGAAGAGGCTTTGGATAAAAGGAACAGCATGGGTGTGATCGGTAATCTGAACAATTACATGCAGTATCAGACTGCCAATTCGATGGAATACGCGGCCAAGAATCCAGGCGGTGCGGCTTCGGCTGGAATTGGGATGGGCATGGGGTTTGGTATGGCCAACCAGATGGCCAGCGGGATGATGCAACCAATACAACAGCAAATGCAACAACCAATGCAACAAGCTCCGATGGGTCCTCCGCCGGTTCCGGGCGTCACGCCGTTTTTTGTAGTGGTGAATGGTCAGCAAGCCGGGCCTTATAATCCGCCGATGTTTCAACAGATGGTGATGCAGGGTTCTATGAACCGGGATTCGTTGGTTTGGAAGCAAGGCATGGCGGCGTGGGTTAAAGCGGGGGAAGTCCCGGAATTGGCAGGCTTTTTTGCACCGGCTGGTCCGCCTCCTGTTCCGCCAATGTGATTTAAGAATATATAAAAAATGGAGACAAAAATGCCGGATTCAAGCTTTAATGAGCAACACGAAAAGACCAGTAATGAATTTAACTGCACTGGTTGTGGTGCTGTACTCCAATTCCAGCCAGGCACAAAAAATCTCACCTGTACCTATTGCGGTGCTGAAAATGCGATTGTAGATGCGCCAGGCAACATTGATGAAATTGATTATGAAAAGTTCATGAAGGAACAATTCACCAAGGAAGAAAAGATGGACGTGGTGAATGTCAAGTGTAATGCGTGCGGGGTGTCTATCACCTTGCCCCCGAATGTCACTTCCGACCAGTGCCCTTATTGTGCTTCCAGCATCGTGGTGTCGAGTGGCAGCACAAGTTCTATCTTAAAGCCGAAATCTCTTGCTCCTTTTGTGATTGAGCGAAAAAAAGCAGCGGAATCGTTCCAAACCTGGGTGAAGGGTCTTTGGTTTGCGCCCAATGATTTGAAAAAGGCCAATCTGGCTTATGATAAAATTAACGGTATTTATATTCCTTATTGGACGTATGATACTAACACGGAAACAGATTACACGGGGCAACGGGGTACCTATTATTATGTCAACGAGAGTTACACGACGACTGAAAACGGAAAAACGGTGACCCGAACACGGCAGGTGCGCAAGACGCATTGGACGTTTACATCTGGACATGTACAGGATGCTTTTGATGATGTCCTGGTGTTGGCCAGCAACACGTTGCCGAAAAAGTACACGACCAATCTGCAACCCTGGAAATTAGATGGGTTGGTGCCATTTAATGAGAAGTATTTGAGTGGCTTTCGCACGGAGTCTTACCAAGTTGAAGTAAGCTCCGGGTTGGAAGAAGCAAAGAAGATCATGGAACCAACAATATACTCATCTATCCGCCGGAATATTGGCGGCGATGAACAACGGGTTTTAACTGCGAATACTGCTTATCATGACATCACGTTTAAACATATCTTATTGCCTATTTGGATCAGTTCGTACCGGTTCAAAGACAAGGTCTACCGGTTTTTGATCAACGGTCAGACCGGTGAAGTGCAGGGTGAACGCCCGTACAGTGTGCTTAAAATAATAATGGCGGTATTGGCGGTACTGGCAGTGATTCTGGTAATCATACTGGTGTCCTCGAAATAGCGGAAAATTAGGAAGCAACCCCGCCCACGGCGTTAGGTGTTTTTGGTAGGGTTGCTTCCTATATTTACTTTTTTGGCCGCAGGGAGAGATCGTTTAGCAGATATTGTTTAGCAGATATCGTTTATAATGTTCCTGGTTTTCCGATATAATATCCTTGAAAGTATTTTATGCCGATTTCTTTGAGGGTTTTGAAAATCTGTTCATTTTCCACGAATTCGGCGATGATATCGATTCTATTTTTTTCAGCGAACATTTTGATGGTTTCTACAACGCTACGAGAAGAGGCGTCGGTATGGATATTGCGGATCAAGCTGCCGTCAATTTTGATGAAATCAACGTCCATGTCCATGAGCATGCTGAAGTTGGAATACCCGCTACCAAAATCGTCGATAGCGATTTTCACGCCAAGAGACTTTGCTTTTTGAACAAATTCTTTTAATGTATCCAGATATTTGACGCCTTCTTGTTCGACCAATTCAAAGATCATACGAGAGGCAAGGTCCGGGGAATTTTCCAAACAATTGAGAAGGAATTCTCGCATCCCTCTATTTTCAATATCCAAGGCAGAGATATTGATAGAAAAGCTTTCGTGGCGGTCTTTAAACATGGCCATAGATTGTAAGGTCATGAGGCGGGTCATATGGAAATAATATTTACTGTTTTTGGCGATAAATAAAAATTTCCCGGGTGGCACAATCTCCCCCTGTTCGTCAACCATGCGGAGCAAGGATTCATATTTTTCTACTTTACCGTTAAAACTGTTGAGGATGGGTTGGAAATGGGGGATGAAACGTTTGTCTTGGGCGGCCTCTTTGATCTTTCTGAGCCAATAGATATTTTCACCGATGGTGTGGTAAACGTCTTTGATCATATCGTCAACCATGATGATACCGGTTTTGTTTCTGATCGTTTCTTCCAAGGCCAACTCGCATTTTTCCAGGATATTATCTCTTTCGAACGAGAATACCATGGCCAATTCGAGGTCGTATTGAACGTCGCGGGTCAGGTTCTGGTGGGTATTGAATTGATCCATCAGATGGCGGCACCGGGTCACGCCAGCATTAACACTGGTTTGAGCGGAAGCATCATCCAGTAAAAGACCGAACAATCCCTTGCCCAGATGATAGAGAAAAGAGTTGTTTTTAAGTTCTTCTGATTGTTGCTGGAGGTAGTTGATTAGGAATACTGCGAATTCTTTGTCAATTTTTGTGCCCATAGCTTCGCCATAGAAACGACTGATAGAATCAATATCTTCGATTTTCATGAGAAAGAGTTTCGGGGAATCAATTTCAGGTAGTTTTTCACGGAAAGCGGCGCGATTGGGGAGTTTGGTGTCGGAATTAAGGGTGGAGAGCACGTATTTTTTATTAAGCAAGGAGAAGCGCAGGTAAGAACGAACATGGGAGAGGAGTTCGTGTGCGTTAAAAGGTTTAGCCACAAAATCCATGGCGCCACTGTCAAAGGCTTTGATTCGGTCCGTGGTTTCATTCATGCCTGTGAGCACGATGATGGGGATGCGGTTCGTTTCCGGGTTTTCCATTAATAAACGAATCGCTTCGCGTCCGTTCATGACGGGCATTTGGATATCCATTATAATTAAGTCAGGTATTGCTGATGTAGCTTTGGTTACAGCTTCTTGGCCGTTGACTGCTTCATCGACGCGGTATCCGTAGTCGGTCAGGATATCTTTGATCAGTTCCCGGTTCACATCATCATCTTCTACGACCAGGACGAGAGGGTTATAGCCCATTGATAATTACCTCCGGATTATTTCCTTTGAATCCGGTCTATATTTTAACAAATTCCCCATTTAAACTCAATGGTAAAAAATAAGTAGACGCGACATCCTTGTCGCATTATTTTAATTCTGGGCCCATCAATGCGACAAGGATGTCGCATCTACTATAGCCACAGACACGCTCGCCCCTAGTGCTGTTTTCTAAAGGATAATATAAAAGGGACATAGAATAAATCACGGCAATTCCAGTTTGTATATGATCGCGTCTTCAGTGGGTTCGGTGTAGTAGTTTTGGCGTGTGGCGACAACGGAGAAGTGGAAGGCTTCGTAAAAGGGGATCGCCTCGGTATTGGATTGGCGAACTTCTAAAAAGATTTCTTTCACTTTCTGTTGTTGGGCCGTTTCCAGCATGAAGTGCATTAATTTTTTCCCAATGCCTTTTTTTTTGAATTGGGCTGAGACCGCGATGTTGTGTAGTTCTATCATGTCTTGGATAACCCAAAAAATAATATACCCAGCCAGTGTTCCGGTAGTATTCTCTTGGGCCACGTAAAAGTAGGCGATATCGTGGGTTAATTCTGGTGTGAACTGTTTTCTTTGCCAGGGATGAGTGAACTGGTGATTTTCAATTTCCAGAATCCCGTTGATATCTTCGGGCACTGTTTTCCTGATCGTGATGTGGGGGAGGAAAAGTTCGGTCATAGGTTAGCCAGTGGCCGGGGGTTCTTGTTCCTGTTGTTTTAATAGATTTTGTTCCGCGTCTGGTTTGCGAATATAGAGGGGTAAAAGTTCCTGTAGGTTTTTTTGGTATAGGTTGTGTTGGTATTTAAATGCCGCGATCTTGCACACTTCAGAGGCCAGGAAAAAAGAACGATGTAAAATTTTATGGTGTGGGAATTGGTCTTTAAGGAAATCGGTATAAACTTCAACTCCACTACCGGCGAATTGGAACGCGTCCTGGCCGACCAGAAAACCTTTTAATTGCTCGATATGGAGCAGTGTCGGGGGTAGAATTTCGCTGGGGCGGCCATCAATAATAGAATAAAGAGCCACATACACCTCGTTTCGCCGTGCATCAATCAATGAAACAATGGGGTCTTTGGCATCGATGTATTTATGGGCCAATGCTTCCAATGAGTTTACAGGAACGACTGGTTTGTGGCTGGACAGCACCAGCCCTTTTAATGTGGCCAAGCCTACGCGGATACCGGTAAATAATCCGGGTCCAATGGTAATACCAAATACATCAATATCTTCTAACTTAAGCGAAGCGCTGTTCAGGATAAAATCGAGGGAAGGAATCAACGAGGCAGTCAGATCATCCTGGGAAATGAAATTATATTCCAGGCGAATCGTCTGGTCTTCAGATATCGAAATGGAGATATATTTGGAAGTGGTATCCATTGATAAAATAGTCGTCATAACTTTTTTTCCATTACGATTTCAGTACCAGTGGGAGTGGGCATGAATTCGACTTTATCCATATAACTCTTCATGATCAGAATCCCCCGTCCGCTGACGGATAACAAATCATTGTTAGCCAATCTCTGATTGATGGCGTCAAAATCGACTTTTTCCAGATTCTCGTCTTTGATATGGATACGAAGATACTCTTTTTCCCATTCGAAGGACACGTACACGCGTTTTTGTGGGTCATTCTTATTGCCATGGATAATAGCATTATTAATGACTTCCCGGAGCGAAATCTCGATTTTAAAAAACTCCTCTTCGCCAATGTGCAAGTATGTCCTTAAGAAACTGAACACCAAAACGCAAAATTCAGTAAACTTGATGTGGCTGTTAAACTCAAGTAGAATTTTGTTATCTTTTCTTTTCATTGTTCAATTATACCAAAATTCGGCTTAAAATTCATCGTTTTTTATTTTTTATTAAGAGAAAAGTGAAGACACTCTTAAGATTGCAGTATCTTCAAGTAGATGGTATGGGTGTCAGCTATGATTTGGGATTAAAACATCATGGGGAAGGGGAGCAATCTATGCAATTTGAGGTACACTTTGTCCCAACAATTCATTTATGGCTTAATTATGCCTTCTTCTCTGTAAAAAAGGCATACAACGAGTGGTTGTTACTTAACCATTTCTTATTTCATTGGTACGATGTGTCATTGCAATCGTAAAGTGTCTACTTGCGCTGGTAATATGTCTGAGTTCCCCTTTACTTTGCCTTAAAAAATTCGCAACTGTGTTCTGATAAATCTGATTTGTGTTTTTTCAAAGATTAAGTGGCTGGGGGAGGAAATGGAGTGCCTAAAAACGGAGTAGATACATCCTGGATTCACTGCCAAATTGGTAAAAAAAATGGACGACATGGACGGAGTGGACGATATGGACGATGTGGACCGAAAACAAAAGCATTTTTTTGTCCATATCGTCCACTAAGTCCATATCGTCCACAACGATTACAAAAATTTGGCGGTGAATCCATGCCATATTTTAGCGTTGCAAAACCACTTCAATCATGGTATAATGTGTTTCCAAAGTTCCGAAAAATGTTTCGCCCCAGTTTAACTACCAAATTTTTAATTGACTTTGATATGAAATATGAAATAAAAAGATTTATAGTGAAGAAACATCTGTTCAAGGTTGACGTATGACAGAAAAGTATACTAACCGGTATCAATTTAATGAATCTATAAAACAAACCAATAGAGGTCTATCAGGGAGGAAAAATGAGACAGCTAGATAGGAAAAACATCGCGGACATTATTACACTAACACCCATGCAAGAAGGTATGCTCTTTTTTTATTTGAAAGATCCGCACAGTTTACTTTATTTTGAACAATTAAGTCTGGACATCACTGGGGAAATCCACCTGCCCTATTTTGAAAAAGCATGGAACGCGGTTACAAAAGCCAATGAAATGCTACGAACGGTATTCCGCTGGGAAAAATTAGAAAAACCCTCGCAAATTATCTTGAAAGAACATACCTGCCACGTGTCCTTTAATGATCTGTCCGATCTAGACGCAGAACAAAAGAAAACAGCCCTGGAAGAGATCAAAAATAAAGATCGCCACAACTCGTTCGATCTACAAGAAGTTCCTTTCCGCGTCATCTTAACGAAACTGGAAGCACAAAAATACACGATGATTATCAGCAATCACCATATCATATACGACGGTTGGAGCAACGGGGTTATTTTAAAAGAGTTCTTCAACGCTTACCGCGAAGCCTGTACGGGTAAGGCATGCACAATACCTGCGAAATCAGAGTTCAAGGACTATGTCAAATGGATGCAGAAACAGGAAAACGAGAGCGCTAAATCCTTCTGGGAAAATTACCTGCAAGACCTGCATGCCCCGGGCGACGAGACGGTTGCTGCGAAAAGAAAAAAAAGAAAAGCAATCGGCACAACAGCGCATTATGGTTTGCAGTTCCCGGCAGCACTCAAAGAACGTTTGGATCACTTCCTCAAGACCCACAACCTGACGCTGGCCTCATTCTTATACGCGACCTGGGGCCTCTTGCTGCAAAATTATAATACGGCCAACGATATTATCTTCGATACAACGGTATCGGGGCGTAGCGCAAAAATAAAGGGGATCGAAGAGATCACTGGACTGTTTATCAACACGCTGCCGCTACGTGTGCAAACGGAAAATAATGAGACGGTTTTGAACTTCCTCTCCCGGTTCCAAAATAAACTGCAACAATGGTCTGAATTGGAGAATAGTTCTCCTGTCCTGGTTCGCGAAACACTTGATAAATATCACTACCAAAGCCTTTTTGATTCGGTGGTGGTCATTGAGAACTATCCGCTGGATAGTCTGACCTTTAAAGAAACGGCGCCGCTCTCGCTGCTCTCTTTTTCCATTCACGAGCGAACCCTTTATGATTTAACGGTGATCATCACTGTTTTTGACGCGATAGATTTTAGTATTACCTATAACACGGCTTTATTTGATGATGGGTATCTAAACGAACTGGGCAGCCATCTGCTCACGCTGGTAGAAGAAATGATGGGACACCCGGACATGGCGGTCCCAAAGATTGCGGTCACTGGGCATATGCAAATGGTACCCCAGGTAGAAGCTGGAGTTGAACCTGATTTTGCGGCACCCCGCGATGCGGTAGAAGAGAAATTGGTGGCGGTATGGTCGCAAGTATTAAATATCGACGCCCGCGTGATTGGAATCGATAATAGTTTCTTTGATTATGGCGGGCATTCATTAAAAGCGACGCTTTTGGTCTCGCAAATCCACCTGGCTTTTGCTGTAAAAATACCACTGGTGGAAATTTTTAACCGCCCTACTATCCGCGAACTGGCGCAATACATCCACGCGGCAGAAAAACAAACCTATACGCCGCTACCAATGGCGGAAATTAAAAACTATTACCCGGTTTCCTCGGCACAACACCGGTTGTATGCGTTGCAACAGATGGACCCGGAAAGTGTGGCGTATAATGTTTCGGCTGCGTTTACGGTGACGGGAAAGATAAATAAAACGACGGTCGAACGCTTTGAAAAAAGTTTTAAAACACTAATCGCAAGACACGAGATTCTGCGCACCTCTTTTGAACAGGAACAGGGATTGCCAGTTCAACATGTCCACGACACAGTGGCTTTTGCACTGGAAAAAAATGATGCGCCTGTTTTTACAGGGCTCTCTGCTAAAAATAATTCGCTGGCAGACTATATCAAACGGTTTATCAGACCGTTTAACCTGGCCCTCACGCCATTGATCCGCGTGGCGCTGGTGAAAATGGGGGACACCCAACATCTATTAATCATTGATTTGCATCATATTCTCACGGATGCGTTTTCCATGGCCGTGTTGATCCGCGAGTTCACTGCCCTGTGTGCGGGTGAGAAGTTAGCTCCGATGACCAGACAGTTCAAGGATTTTGCGCAATGGCAGAGTGATCTGTTATTGTCCGGCCAATTAAAAGCGCAGGAAGAGTATCACTTGAAAGAGTTTGCCGGGGAAGTGCCCGTGTTGGACCTGCATACTGATTTTCCGCGTCCTGCCGTGCAAAGTTTTGCCGGGGACCGCGTCCATTTTGTGTTGCATGAGGCGTTAAAAGAGAAAATGGATCGTTTAGCCACGGCCACAGGCACTACCGTGTTTATGATTCTGATGGCTGCTTTTAATGTGGTCTTGCATCGTTATACTGGGCAGGAAGATATTGTAGTGGGTACTACTGTGGCCGGTCGGGACCATCTGGACACGCAAAACATGATGGGATTGTTCTTTGAGACTCTGGCCGTGCGCCATCACCCCACCAGTCAAAGCACGTTTGCGGCATTTCTGCAAGACGTTCGGCTCAAAACATTGGCTTCATTTGAGAATAGTGCTTATCCGTTCAGAGAGTTGATCTTAAAGAAAGGTTTGGCCCATGATTTGAGCCGCAATCCCTTTTTTGATGTCATGTTAATCGTGCAAAATGTCGATATGGCGCAATTGGTGGTAGAAGGTCTAACGTTTACGCCTTATTCCTATTACTCGCAAGTTTCCAAATTGGATATTACCTTGGAAGCGGTGGAAAGCGCGGGTGCATTAAAATGCCACATCGAGTACAGCACCGCATTATCCCGACGCGAATCAATGGAACGGTTATCCCGGCATCTAATCCAGGTGTTGGAAACAGTCACCGTAAATCCCGGTCAATTAATTGCTTCGATTGAGCTTTTGGATGAAGCGGAGAAGCACCAGATATTGTCAGAATTTAGCTGGAGTCATTGGGACAAAGCGCGTGGTCCGCAACCGGCTGAAGGCATGGATGATCGACTGGAAAATATATTTGCACGACAAGTGGCCCAGACGCCGGATCATATCGCACTGGTAAACGAGGATACCCAGCTTACCTACCGCCAATTGGATGAGAAAGCCAACCAATTGGCCAAACGGCTCATGGCACTCCAGAAATAATCGCTGTTTTAAAAAAGAAAAGAACCTTAACAGGAGTTTGGCATGAAGAATTTTATCGCTTTAATTGTCGAGGATAGTCCATCACTGCCGATTGGCATATTGGGGATATTAAAAGCGGGTTACTGGTTTGTCCCGATCAATCCCACCTTCCCCAAGGATAGGGTCAATTACATTATCAATGATTGTGGTATTCGTATTATTTTAACTGATCAGGTGAATTATGAAAGCGTGCGGGAGATGGTGGCGAAGAATCCCTTGGTGGAACAAATACATTGTATAAACGGGGATTTCGCCACTGTAAACAGCGATTCCCACGCTCTCCCCGCCTCTATATCGTCCACACATCCCGCTTACACTATCTATACTTCCGGTTCTACCGGGCGTCCCAAGGGTGTAGCGATCACCCACCGCCATTTAATTCCCTTGTTCACGTGGTTCAGGGATTATTTTGCGCTTGGTACCCACACCCGCGTGATGCAGAATCTTTCTTATACCTTTGATTTCGGTTTATTCGAATTATTGACCACCCTGTTGTATGGCGGTTCGCTGCTTTTTGTTGACAAAAAAGCAATTGGTGATTATCTTCAATACAGTCGTATCATAAACCGCCATTTTATCAATACCATTCACAGTACCCCTGTTTTTTTTAATAGTATTGCGACCAGCGGTGAGAAGATGCCGCCACTCAAAATCGTGCATCTGGGTGGCGAACGTTTGACCGGAAAAATTGTCAGAAGTATTGCCGCCAAAGTGAATGCCGAATGTAAAATTCACAATGGTTATGGCCCTACGGAAACCACCATCAATTGCGCTATTTTTACCCTGACTGCCGAACAAGCCGCAACTCTGGACGAACACGCCAATATTCCGATTGGCAAACCCACCGCTTTTCATCAGTTATATATAGTGGATAAACAATTAAATCCCCAACCCGTGGGTATTGCCGGTGAATTATGCATTGCTGGTGCGAGCGTGGCAGAGGGTTACTTAAATAATCCCCATCTCACCCACGACAAATTTATCTCCCTGTCCACATCGTCCATATCGTCCACTAAAATTTACAAAACCGGTGATTTAGTGCGTTGGTTATCGGTTGGTAATATCGAGTTCTTAGGCCGAATTGATCACCAAGTAAAGATTCGTGGCTACCGCATTGAGCTGGGAGAAATTGAGAGTTCACTCTTAAAACATCCCGACATAAACGCCGCCATCGTGATTGATGGTGAACAGCCCAATGGTAACCGTTATCTGTGTGCGTATTATGTAGCTGCAACCGCAACCGTATTAACTGTATCTATGTTAAAGGAACACCTGGCACAGGAGCTCCCCGATTATATGATTCCTGCCTATTTTATTCAGCTCGAAGCATTACCACTAACCGTTCATGGCAAGATCGACAGGAAAGTGTTGCCCCAACCCGATGAAAGTACCATTGTAACCGGAGTTGAATATGAAGCTCCCCGTTCCCACACCGAAAAAGAACTGGTGACAATCTGGCAAGAATTACTGGGTATAGCACGAATCGGTATTCATGACGATTTCTTTGATGTGGGTGGTGATTCCATTCGCGTGGGTCGTTGTATCGCTTTGATCCGTGAACAGTTGGGCGTGGAAATCCCCATGCGCAAGTTCTTTGAAAAACCGTTTATCCAAGCGTTGGCTACAGAAATAGATAAACATGAACGACTGGCTAGCGCCATTCCCCGTGCTTCTCGTGAGGGTGATATCCCGCTCTCTTTTTCGCAGGAGCGGTTATGGTTCTTGCAAACACTGGACGCCGAAAACACCGCTTACTTTGTGCCCCGTGTTATTCGTATCAAGGGGAAACTGGAACCCGTTATTTTAGAACAGACTTTCACAGAAATCATTCGTCGTCATGAAATATTACGCACTGCATTTATCACCAAGGATGGTGTGCCCGTGCAGCAGGTGCAGCCGCCTTATTACTTTAATATTCCCTTGCTCCACATGAACGAGGCGCAGATGGAACTCTGGGTTCAAGATGAGGGGCGCAGGTCCTTTGATTTTGAGAAAGACCCATTGTTGCGAATCACGCTTATAAAACTGCAAGCAACCGAACATATCATGGTGTTAACCGAGCATCATTTAATCCACGATGGTTGGACCCAGGGTGTTTTATTAAACGAATTCATCCGTATATTTACCGCGTATTCCGAGGGCAGAGCGCATGATTTACCCGAACTGCCCATTCAATACGCCGATTATGCTATTTGGCAACGTGCCTTTTTGCAGGGTGACCGTTTACAGCGGCACCTGGATTACTGGCAGGAAAAACTGGCTGGTTTGATTCCGTTGTTAGAACTTCCCGGTGATCGCCCACGGCCCACCACCATCAGTGGTAATGGCGCGATGATCGAATTTCGTCTTACCACTGGCTTGACCGAGCAATTAAAAGAGTTCAGTCGCACGCATAACGTTACTTTATTTATGACCATGTTAGCCGTCTTCAAAACCCTCTTGTACCGGTACACTGGTGAGGAAGATATTTGTTCTGGCACCGGGCTGGCCAATCGCAGTTATAAAGAGATGGAAAACATGTTGGGCATGGTGATCAATACATTGCCGCTACGCACCCATACCCGTGGTGATATGAATTTCAGCCAGTATTTAGCCAGTGTCAGAGAGACTTGTTTGCAAGCGTATCAACATCAGGACACTCCTTTTGGCAAGATAGTTGAGGTCATGGCGCAAGCCAGGAGTTTGAGTTATAATCCTTTGTTCCAGGTGATATTCAGTTTTATGGACACCCCCACCGATCATTTGTGGTTGCCTGGCTTGGAACTGTTTCTCGAACGTACTTATAACAGTTCCGCCAAGTTTGATCTTAATCTTGTCATTGTGCCGCCCATGCAACAACAAGCCGATGGCACAGCCGCTGTTCATCACGATCAAATCCTTGTTGAATGGGAATACAATGTTGATATTTTTGATGCCCCCACTATGCTGCTTATGATTGCTCATTACACGCGCCTCCTGGAAATAATCATTCAGCAACCCAACACTACCATTGCCAATCTCCCCATGTTAACTGAAGCCGAAACCCATCAACTCATCTATGAATGGAATGATACCACCACGATTTACCCCCACACCAAAACCATCCCGCAATTATTTGCAGAACAGGTAGCACGAACTCCCAATCAGTTAGCTCTTTTAGCAGGAGAGAATCAGGATGTTCAATTAACCTATGCCCAATTAAACGAAAGATCCAATCAATTAACCCATTATTTAATGGAACAAGGCATATTGCCCGGCGATATCGTAGCCATTATCGGTGAACGGTCCATTGAAACCACCATCGGTATATTAGGCATATTAAAATCCGGTGCAGCCTATCTGCCCCTTAATCCCGATAACCCAAAAGAACGAACCCAATATATGCTATCAGACAGCAACACAAAAATCCTCCTCACCAAAAACACTATCATCGAAGCCACTCCCATAACTCCCATACTTCCCGTTACTCACGTAACTCCCATAACTCCCATACTTCCCATAACTCCCACTAATCCAGCCTATATTATATACACTTCCGGTTCCACCGGCGCGCCCAAGGGTGTAACCGTCACCCATGCGAATTTCTGTCCCCTGTTACATTGGGGCTATACGCACCTTGGTATAGGTTCCAAGGACAGAGTATTGCAAAACATTTCCTATTCTTTTGATTGGTCAGTCTGGGAAATATTTATCACCCTTACCACCGGTGCCAGTTTAGTAGTGGTTTCCGAGGAGATGATATTGAATCCCGCGTTGTGTATCCCGTTTATGAAGGAGACCAATATCACTGTCTTGCATGTGACCCCGACGCAGTACCAGCATTTTATCAGCAATGGCCCCGTACTAGAAACATTAAAATACCTGTTTTTTGGTGCCGAGCGGTTAACTGTTGATTTGGTGAAACGCAGTTTTGCCTCCTTGTTGGAGGATTGCCGGGTATTTAATATGTATGGTCCCACCGAGGCCACTATTATTTCCGCCACATTGGAAATATTCCGTGGCGATGAAGCCCGTTATGCCAATCTCACCAGCACACCCATTGGCAAAAGAACGGCCAATTGTGTGTTACTCGTATTGGATAGTTATTTTAACCTGTGCCCCGTGAATGTCACCGGTGAATTATATATTTATGGTGATGGTTTAGCCCCTGGATATTTAAACAACCCCGAACTTACCCATGATAAATTTATTTCCTTGCCGCCTTCTTCCTCACTTTCTGGTCTGTCCCCTAAATTCTACAAAACCGGCGATCTCGTACGCCGCTTGAACGATGGCAACATAGAATTTATAGATCGCGTCGATCATCAGGTTAAGATACGAGGTTTCAGGATCGAACTCGGTGAAATTGAGAATCAATTATTAAAGATTCCTGCAATCCGCGAGGCTGTAGTAGTTTCCAAAGAAGATAAGGCCGGAGATAAATATTTGGTTGCTTATGTGACAGCCAACACGCCGCAAAGCGACACCCCGTGGCGCGACTTTTTAGCCACCTATTTACCCGAATACATGATCCCCGCTTACTTGCTGCAATTGGATAAAATGCCTTTAACCGCGACTGGTAAAGTGAACCGGAAAGAGCTGCCAACCCCCGAATTAAAAACAATGGGTGGTTTTGTGGCGCCTACCAATAAAATCGAAGAGAAATTAGCAGCGATATGGCACTCTATTTTAGGTCGTGATCCCCTTGAGAACCCGATTGGTATCCACGATAATTTTTTCCAAATGGGTGGACATTCTTTAAAAGCCACCACGTTGTTAGCCAACATCCACAAAGTCTTTAATGTAAAAATTCCCTTATCCGAGATATTTGTCACCCCTACTATTCGTGGTTTGGCTAATTTTGTGCAGCAGGCAGTAGGCGAGAAATATATTAGGATCGAACCAGTCGAAGCGAAAGCGTATTATCCGCTCTCCTCCGCGCAAAAGCGCTTGTACTTTCTCCAGCAAATGGACCTCGCGTCCACCGCGTATAATATTTCCGCCGCGTGGATACTGGAAGGAACCCTTGATAAACCATTGTTTGAACATTCATTGGCAAAACTTATCGAACGTCATGAAAGTTTCCGCACCTCGTTCACCGTGTTTGATGAGGAACCCATGCAGATCATCCACCCCGAGGTTACCTTTGTTCTTGAATATTTGGATGCGTCAGAAATCAGTGCCTTCATTCGTCCTTTCTTTTTATTTGCCGCGCCGTTGTTGCGGGTTGGGTTGGTGGAATTGGCCGCAGACAAGCATATTTTTCTCGTGGACAAGCATCATATTATTTCCGATGGCATGTCCATGGAAATTTTAGCCACTGAATTTGCCGCCTTTTTATCTGGAAAAGAGTTACCCCCGTTGGCACTCCAGTATAAAGATTATTCAGAGTGGCAGGTGCATGAAAAGGGGAACCCGGATATTATCAAACAAGCGGTATTTTGGCAAGAGATGTTCGCTGCTGAAATCCCCGTGCTTGCGCTACCCACGGATAATGTCCGCCCGGATATGCAGAGTTTTGAAGGTGATCGAATAAAATTTACCATTACCGATGAAATCACAGCGGCGTTAAAAGTCTTGGCTTTAAAAACAGAATCCACCATGTATATGGTATTGTTGTCTTTATATACTATTTTCCTGGCGAAATTAAGTGGTCAAGAAGATATTGTGATTGGCACACCGATTGCAGGACGTCGTCATGCTGACCTGGAAAAGATTATTGGCATGTTTGTTAACACGTTGGCCTTGCGGCACTATCCATCCAGTGAGAAAAAATGGTTTGAGTTCCTCGGTGAAGTGAAGGGCCGCACCTTAAAAGCGTTTGAGAATCAGGAATATCAGTATGAAGATTTAGTAGAAAAAGTTGTTCTTACCCGTGATATTAGTCGCAACCCCTTGTTTGACACCTTATTTACCCTGCAAAACACCGCCACCCAAGCCGTGGAGATTCCTGGTTTAAAATTCGTCTCTTATCCGCAGGAAAACAAAACCTCTAAATTTGATTTATCCCTCACTGCTTTTGAAAGTGATAAAAAACTCGACCTTATTTTTGAATACAACACGGCTTTATTTAGCGAAGATACCATAAAGCGGTTTATCGCCTATTTTCAAAATGCCCTTTCCAGCATGATGCATGACAAAGACGCCACCATCGGGGATATCCAAATCATATCCCCCGCTGAACGGAACCAAATATTACATGATTTCAACACTACCACGACCGCTTACCCATCCGCCAAAACCATTCCCCAATTATTCCAGGAACAAGTCGCCCAAACCCCTGACGATATCGCCATTATTGGGCAGCATGTGGCCGAATACCAACTCACTTACGCCCAATTGGAAGAAAAATCCAATCAAATCGCCCATTATTTAATCTCACAAGGCATACTGCCCGGTGATATCGTCGGAATCATGGGTGACCGTGCCCCATCTACTATTATCGGTATATTAGGAATCTTAAAAGCCGGTGCCGCCTATCTTCCCATTGACCCCGATTACCCAGAAGATCGCAAACAATACATGCTATCCGACAGCAATACAAAAATCCTCCTCACCCCCCCCTTAATCCAAGAATCCACTCCCCTAACTCCCCTAACTCCCATACCTCCCATACTTCCCATAACTCCCATCAATGTAGCCTACATCATCTACACTTCCGGTTCCACCGGCACCCCCAAGGGTGTGATGGTCAGCCATCGGAATGTAATCCGCTTGGTGAAAAATACAAATTATATCCAATTCCTTCCCGGTGACAGTATCTTACAAACCGGTGCTATGGCCTTTGACGCCTCCACCTTTGAAATCTGGGGTGCATTACTCAATGGCTTAAAACTGGTGATCGTTGACAAAGAAACCATCATCACGCCGGAGAAATTAAAAGCCGCTATCCAGGAGAATCACATCACTACCATGTGGATGACCTCCCCCTTGTTCAACCAGGTATTACAAGCCGATATCGAAGCCTTCGAGGGGTTGAAAAACCTCCTGGTGGGTGGCGATGTCCTTTCACCCCTCCATATTTCCAGCTTGCACAGTTATTACTCCAACTTAAACATCATCAATGGTTACGGGCCTACCGAAAACACCACCTTTTCCACTACCTTTTTAATTCAGCACGACTATTCCGAGAATATTCCTATTGGTTACCCCATTGCCAACTCCACTGCTTTTATACTCGATAAAAACAATCACTTGTGCCCCATCGGTATCCCCGGCGAACTCATTGTCGGCGGTGACGGCATAGCCCGTGGTTATCTAAACAACCCCGAATTAACCCAAAGCAAGTTTTTCACATCCTCCACATCCTCCACCACGTTCTACCGCACCGGTGATTTAGCCCGCTGGTTACCCGATGGCAGTATTCAGTTCCTCGGTCGTTTGGACTTTCAAGTTAAAATACGTGGCTTCCGCGTAGAATTGGGCGAGATAGAAAACCGTCTCTTAAAACATCCCCACCTTCACGAGTGTATCGTGGTGGCCGTAAAGACAGAAGCGGGCACCAGTGTGGAAAACTTCCAAATTGCCGTTTATTACCTTTCCCAGCCAGAGATTAAAACTCGAGAGCTCCGCGATTTCCTCGCCACCCAGTTACCCGATTACATGGTCCCCGCCTATTTCATCCCCATGGATAGCTTTCCTTTAACGCACACCGGGAAAATCGACCGCAAAAAATTGCCGGAACCCGTTTTCACCGCTGACCAAGAATTCATTGAACCAAGGAATTCTATCGAGGAGGAAATGGTAAAGATATGGACAGAATTATTAAATATTGACGGGCCCTTAAGCATTGATGAGAATTTTTTCAACCTGGGCGGCCACTCCTTAAAAGCCAATGCGTTGGCTTCCCGGATACATAAGCAATTTCATGTGGTCGTCCCCTTGCCAGAGATATTTAAACACCCCACCATCCTGGAACTTTCCGATTTGATCCACCACTCCATCCGCGAGCAATACGTTCAGATAGAACCCGTGGAAGAAAAAGAATACTACCCGCTCTCCTCCGCTCAAAAACGACTCTTCTTTTTACAACAAATGGATAAAACCGGCACCGCTTACAATATTTACGCGGCTTGGCGGTTTGCAGGAACCCTGGATAAACAGCGGTTACATCAAACCATGGTCACCCTTGTGGAGCGGCATGAAAGTTTTCGTACTTCCTTTGAAATGGTCGCGGAAATCCCCGTGCAGTTCATTCATCCCGCTGTTGAGTTGGTAATTGAAGAACTTGAAGCCGAGCAGATGGAGTCTTTCCTGCGCCCCTTTGATCTTACCAAAGCCCCGTTATTGCGCGTTGGGTTGGTCAAGCAGAGCGAGGAAAAGAATCTCTTGTTGGTTGATATGCACCATATCATTTCCGATGGTATGTCCATGGATATTTTATTCCAAGAATTCACCGACATGTTTACCGGTAAGAATTTACCCCCGCTGGAGCTCCGTTATATTGATTATGCCCAAAGACAGAATCTGGCCCGGGGCAGCGAAGCGCTTCTACAACAACGGCTGTACTGGAAACAAGTATTCGCCGCTGAAATCCCCGTGCTGGCGCTACCCACGGATTTTGTCCGTCCAACACTCCAGAGTTTTGAGGGTCAAAGTTTTCATTTTGTATTGGATAGTCATACCACCTCCGCCTTAAGGGCTTTTACTTTACAAGGCGAAAGCACGCTTTACATGGTGCTTCTTTCCCTCTACACTATCTTTTTAGCAAAGATAAGCGGCCAGGAAGATATCGTCATCGGAACACCCGTGGCCGGACGTGGCCATGCCGACCTGGAAAAAATTATCGGTATGTTTGTCAATACCTTGGCGTTGCGGCATTTTCCCACCGGCGAAAAAACATTTGGTGGTTTTCTGGCCGAAGTGAATGAGCGCACCTTAAAGGCTTTTGAGAACCAGGATTACCAATATGAAGACCTCGTCGAAGACGTTGTTTTAACCCGTGATGTCAGTCGTAACCCCTTGTTTGATACCATGTTCACCTTGCAAAACCTGTCCAAGTCCAAGGAAGAAATCTCTGGATTAGCCATTGACCTCCACCCACAAAAAATGATTACCTCCAAATTTGACCTGAGCTTAACCGTGATGGAAACGCCGGATAAATTGGGCGTGGTATTCGAGTATTGCATCAAGTTATTTAAAGCAGAAACCATCGAGCGTTTTATTTCTTATTTCAAGAACACGGTATCCAGTATCATAAAAAATATGGAGATTACCATAGCGGATATACAGTTTATATCCAATGACGAGAAGAACTGGCTTCTCCATGACCTGAATCAAACCGCGACCCCCTATCCCGCCGAAAAAACCATTCCCCAATTATTCATCGAACAAGTCAATCGTGTTCCCGATCACATTGCCCTCATCGGGGAAAGTCAATTGACCTATTCCCAATTAAACATTAAATCCAATCAGCTCGCCCATCTATTAATAGAGAAAGGTGTACGTCCCGACACCATCGTCGCCCTCAAAGCCGAACGTTCCATCGAGATGCTCATCGGCATTCTGGGCATCTTAAAATCCGGTGCCGCCTATTTACCCATTGACCCCCAATACCCAGAAGAACGCATCCAATTTATGCTCTCCGACAGCCGCGCCACCCCGCTCATCACCCCACAATTCATCCAAGATTCCACTCCCATTACTCCCATTACTCCTATTACTCCCATTCCCATAACTCCCATCACCCCCGCCCATCTTGCCTATATTATCTACACTTCCGGTTCCACCGGCAAGCCCAAGGGTGTGCTCACCTGCCATTATAACGTCACCCGCGTCGTTCGGGATACCAATTATATAAATATAACTCCCGCTGATCGCATGTTGCAGTTATCCAATTATGCCTTTGATGGTTCCGTCTTTGATATCTTTGGCCCGCTCCTCAATAGTGCCGCCCTGGTTCTAATCTCCCCCGCGCAGGTATCATCGGTGAACGAAATCTCTAAAATCATGCAAAAAGAAGCGATAACCGTATTTTTTATCACTTCCGCGCTGTTCAACACCCTGGTGGATTTAGAAATCCACTGTTTCAAAAGCACCAGAAAAGTATTGTTCGGCGGTGAACGGGCATCGGTGGAACATTCTAGAAAAGCCTTGGCTTTCCTCGGCGCGGATCGTATCGTCAATGTTTATGGTCCCACCGAAACCACTGTTTTTGCCAGTTATTACCCCATTCAAACAGTTCCCGATACCGCCGTCACCATTCCTATCGGCCAACCCATTGCCAACACCTCCCTCTATATTCTGGACAAACATTTTAACCCCGTGCCCCTAGGCATCAGCGGTGAATTATACATCGGTGGTGATGGTCTGGCCAGAGGATATCTCAACCACCCCCAATTAACCCATGATATATTTATCACCCCCCCCACTTCATCTACTTTGCCCGCCCCGCTCTACAAATCCGGGGATCTCGCCCGTTGGTTAGCCAGCGGGGATATTGAATTCCTCGGTAGAATCGATCATCAGGTTAAAATACGCGGTTTCCGCATCGAATTGGGCGAGATCGAGAATTGTGTATTAAAGATCAGCGGCATCAACGAAGCCGTGGTCCTGGTTCATGAAGACACATTAAAAGATAAGTCCATCTGCACCTATTATGTTTCCCAAACAGAGTATACCAGCGCCCAATTACGGGAGCTCCTGGCCCATGAATTACCCGAGTACATGCTCCCCACCTATTTTGTCCAGTTGGAAAAAATCCCCCTGACTGCCAACGGCAAAATAGACCACCGCGCCTTACCGCAACCCACCGCAACCATGGGTGAGACATATACCGCACCGCGCAATAAAATAGAAAGAATATTATCTGACATATGGCATGAAGTTTTGGGTAGAGACCCCGGTCACCTGCCCGCTTTAGGCATCGACGATAATTTTTTCCACCTCGGCGGCCACTCCTTAAAAGCAACCACATTGGCATCTAAAATTCACAGGACACTGGATGTTGAAATTCCCCTTGCAGAAATCTTTAAATCACAAACCATCCGTCAACAAGCGGAATACATCGTTCATGGGAGCCAGAATTTATACCAGGGCATCCAACCAGTAGAAAAAAAGGAATACTACCCCCAGTCATCCGCACAGCAACGTTTTTATATACTCCAGCAGTTAGAAGGTATCGGGACCAGTTATAATGTTCCTTCTATTCTGGAAGTGGACGGCAATTTAGATAAAATACGACTGGAACAAGCCGTAAAAGCCGTGCTGCAAAGACATGATATTTTACGGGCCTCCTTTCATTTACTAACCGAAAAAGCAGTGATGAGAGTTCACGATCAGGTAGATTTTGAAATCGAAGATTTCAAAGGCGAGATACCTGATTTTATCCGACCTTTTGATCTTTCCATGGCACCGCTACTGCGCATGGGCCTGATCAAAAAAAATGATACCAAACATATCTTACTATTTGACATGAACCATATTATTTCCGATGGTTCCTCCATGGCTATATTTGTCAGGGAAATCACCTCGTTTTATGGCGGCATGGAGAATCAACTTCCCCCTTTAAGAGTTCAATACCAGGACTTCTCGCAATGGCAGCAGACTCGTTTATCCTCCGGTTTATTGCAGGAACAGGAAAATTATTGGCTCAATCTTCTGGCCGGTGAATTGCCGGTATTGGAAATGCCCATGGATTTCCCCCGGCCCGCAGTGCAATCCTTTGCCGGGGATAGCCATGCCTTTGAAATCCACCGCCCTTTAAAAGACAGGGTGGCTCGTTTAATGAAAAAATCCGGCACCACGCTGTACATGGTGGCATTAACGGCTTTGGAAATCACGCTGTTCCATTACACGGGACAAACAGATATGGTCATTGGCACCCCTATCGCCGGAAGGAACCACATGGACCTGGAACCCCTTATCGGCCTGTTATTGGACACGGTGGTCATGCGCAATCAAATCCAGACGGATTCATCGGTATGGGAGTTCCTGCACACTGTAAAAACCGGTGCCCTTTCAGCATTTGAGAACCAGGTTTATCCGTTCCGTGAAGTCATCAAACAGGTAGAGAAAAAACCCAATTTCAGTCATAATCCTGTTTTTGATGTCATGTTATTGGTGCAAAATTTTGTTTTTCCTTCCCTGTCCGTTGAAGGGTTGACATTTTCATCACAGCCGACACAGTACAAAACCGCGAAAGTAGATATAACCTTTGAACTCTCGGAAATTCAGGATGGGATTCATTGCACGCTGGAATATTGTACGGCTCTTTTTAAACGGGAGACAATAGAACGATTTGCAAAACATTTAACCAATATAATAGGACAACTGGTGATGGTGCTGGAAAATCCATCCCTCAAGATTGCAGACCTCGACCTTCTGACAGAAGAAGAAAAGCGTCACATCCTGGAAGAATTCAACAGCCCCACAGTTTTCCCGGTGGCACACCTGATCCATCAATTATTAGAGGCCCAAGTCCATCGCACCCCCGATCATATTGCCCTCATCGGCGAAAATAACGTGGGCTGCCAATTAACCTACGCAGAATTAAATAATAAAGCCAATTTATTGGCCCATGCATTAATCGTACAAGGTGCATTACCCGATAGTATCGTTGGTCTCATGGTAAACCGTTCTATTGAAATGATTATCGGCATCCTGGGTATTTTAAAATCCGGTGCCGCCTACCTTCCCATTGACCCCGATTACCCCGAGAATCGCAAACAATTCATCCTGGCAGACAGCGCTACCCAAATCGTACTCACTGAAAAACAAATCCAAGATTTTACTCCCATTACTCCCATTACTCCCATTACTCCTATTACTCCCATTACTCCCACCAATCTCGCCTACATCATCTACACTTCCGGTTCCACCGGTCAGCCCAAAGGCGTGTTAGTTGAGCATCGCCAGGTTTTGGCCTATCTCGATGCCTTCGCCCACCAATTTGAATTATTCCCTTCCGATACCGTGATTCAACAAGCTTCCTATACATTTGATGCCTGTGTCGAAGAACTTTATCCCATCCTCCTCAAAGGTGGAAAGCTCGCCATTATAGAAAAGGACAGTCTGGTAGATATCCAACGACTGGTAACTTTTATCTTCAAGCACCACGTCACCCTCATCACCGCCTCCCCGCTCTTATTAAACGAATTGAACCGGGCGGGCTTCACATTACCCATTCGCATCTACATCAGTGGCGGAGATGTCCTAAAAAACCAGTATGTCGATAAACTAATAGAAATGGGCGCGGTATACAACACCTATGGACCCACCGAAACCACCGTGTGCGCCACCTATTATCCATGCACCATGCCCATGCCCGCTGTTGTTCCTATTGGTAAACCTATCACTCATTATAATATAGTTATTCTTAATACCAACGATGGCATTCAAGCCCCTGGTATTCCCGGTCAACTGTGTATTGCCGGTTCAGGGTTGACCCGTGGGTATCTGAACTTACCCCAGGCCACCCACGACGCATTTTCCCCTCTCAACCCCGCCATTACCACCCGGTTATACAAAACCGGCGACCTGGCCCGTTGGTTACCCGATGGCAATATCGAATTTCTGGGTAGAATCGATTTCCAGATCAAAATACGCGGCTTTAGAATCGAATTGGGCGAGATTGAAACGCACTTATTAATACATCCCCGCATCACAGAGTGCGTCGTGGTGGTAAAAACAGATGCCGTGGGCGATAAAATGCTGGTGGCGTATATTGTTCCCACCATGGAGCTTACCCCCCTGGAATTACGCGAATGGTTGTTAAACTCTTTACCCACGTATATGATCCCCGCCTATTTTATACCCCTTCAACAACTCCCCCGCACCACCAGCGGGAAAATTAACCGCAAAGCCCTACCCGAACCTGAATTAAATGCCATTTCCAGCTACTATCTCGCGCCCCGCAATGAGATCGAACAGACTCTCAAGGAAATCTGGGAAGCCGTGCTGGGGAAACAACATGTCAGCATCAACGAGAACTTTTTCCACATCGGTGGTGATTCCATCAAATCCATTCAAATCTTATCCCGCCTCAATCGCGCCGGTTATAAATTGGAAATGAAAGATATCTTCCAATACCCCATCATCGCGGAATTATCCCCCCATGTTTTTAAAGTAGAACGGGTTCCCGATCAATCAACCATCACCGGATTCGTCCCGTTAACTCCGATTCAGAAGGCATTCTTTAGCGCCGCTTCCCCCGATTCCCACCATTATAACCAGGTCGTTATGTTCCAGACCCCCGAACGATTGGATAAAGAGATTGTGGAAAAGGTGTTCTTCAAAATTCAAGAATATCACGATGCCCTGCGTATGACTTTTAAACCCGATCCCCACACCCAACAAGTTGAACAGCTCATTCATGGCCTGGATTATCCCCTTTCCCTTCAAGAACATGACCTCACCCACCTCGTTCCTAATACCAGTGAACTCTCCGCAGAACTCCAAAAGCAAATAAACCATATTCAAAGTAGTATTAATCTAGAAAATGGTCCCCTGATGAAAGTCGGCTTATTTCATCTACCTGATGGTGACCGATTATTCATCGCTATTCATCATTTGGTGGTAGATGGAATCTCATGGCGGATACTTTTTGAAGATATCCAGACGTTATATACCCTGATCGACGCAGGTAAGCCCCTTTCTTTACCCCCTAAAACCGATTCCTTCCAGTACTGGTCAAAAAAACTTCAGGAATATGCCCAGCATAAAACTTTATTGCAAGAGAAATCCTATTGGGCACAGGTGGTCACCCAGACCGTTCCTCCTCTAAAAAAGGATTTTGATGCTGTTGGTAATGCTGTCAAAGATAGCCGCAGTATCGTCTTTAATCTGGATGAAACCGAAACACTGCTCTTGATAAATAAAGTCAATCCCTGTTATAACACCGAGATCAATGACATATTAATCACCGCGCTGGGTTTAGCCATACAAAAAACCTTTGCCCAGGATCGCGTATTGATTGCCATGGAGGGTCATGGTCGGGAAGACATCGCCGCTGACATTGATATTAGCCGTACAGTGGGTTGGTTTACCAGTGTATATCCCGTGCTCTTGGATTTATCATACGCCAGCAACCCCGGACGCCAGATCAAGGAAATAAAAGAGACATTTCGGAAAATTCCCCACAAAGGTATTGGTTATGGCATCTTAAAATACCTGGCGGAAAACACCACCGAGCCCAAAATAGATTTTACCGTACAACCCTCACTGATTTTTAATTACCTCGGTCAATTTGACACCGATGTCCAACAACTCCGCCTCTTTCAAATGGCCGAGGAGTCCACCGGTGAATCAATGGGTTTGAATTATCAACGAGAGCATGTACTGGAAGTGAACGGCATGACTCTCAACCAGCGGTTAAGCATGACCATCACCTACAGCACCACTCATTTTAAACCAGAGACCATCGCCACACTATCCCAGCATTTCCACCAGGAACTCCAGCACCTCATCGCCTTTTGCACCAGCCGCGAAACCCGCGAATACACGCCCAGTGATTTTACTTACCCCCATTTATCTATCGAAACCCTCCAGCATCTGTTGACTATTTACCCCGCCATGGAGGATATTTATCCCCTTTCGCCCATGCAGGAAGGCATGTTGTTTCAAGCATTATTGAACCCCACCGCCCATACCAATTTTGAACAAACGTCTTTCCGTTTAGCCAGTCATCTTAACATCCCCCTGGTGGAAAAGAGTCTCCATGAACTGGTTCAACATCACGATGTCTTGCGCACTGCTTTTGTTCATCAAAACACGCCCCGGCCCTTGCAGGTGGTGTTAAAAGATCGCTCCATGGTTTTTTATTACCAGGATATCAGCGGGATGAAGGACGATGTAGAGAAGGAAAAGTTTGTAAATGAGTACAAGTTAAAAGAAAAGAATTCCCCCTTTGATTTGAGTCACGAACCCCTGGTTCGCACCGCCATTATCCAGTTGCAGGACTCTCTTTATGAATTCATCTGGAGTTCCAATCATGTATTGATGGATGGGTGGTGTATCGGGTTAATTATCAGTGATTTCTTTCATATCTATTCCGCCCATGCCCAACATCAACCCGTCCATTTGCCACGGCCCAAACCCTATCGCACTTATATTCAATGGTTGGAAAAAAAGGATAAAGAAGAGTCCGCCCGCTATTGGCAGAATTATCTCCAGACCTTTGATGAACAAACCGCTATTCTTAAACCAAAGGTCAAGAACTCCGAGCAACCCGCTTCTTATTCCCATGGCAAGGTTGTTATTACTCTGGAACCAGAACACACCCAGCAACTGAATGCCTTGGCCGCGCGGACCCATGTCACCCTGAATATTTTAACCCAGACCCTGTGGGGCATTCTGCTGGGGAAATATACCGGCAAAAAGGATGTGGTGTTTGGTGCCGTTGTTTCTGGTCGTCCTGCCGGGTTGGATGGTGTTGAAACCATGGTGGGTTTGTTTATCAATACTATTCCCGTGCGCATTCGTTTTTCCGAGGAAACCGCCTTTCTCCACTTGATTCAACAGATTCAGTCCGAGGCTCTGGCCAGCGAAGCCCATCATCATCATCCCCTGGTGGCTATTCAGGCCAGCACGTTTTTGAAGCATCATCTTTTCGATCATCTTTTCGTGTTTGAGAATTATCCCGTTGCCGAGCAGATTGAGGGTTATAGCAGTGACAAAGACACACCCGCCGAGGTATCCTTTGTGGTCACCCATGCCGATGTATTTCGTGAAACCAATTATGATTTAAATCTCGTCGTATCGGGAACCACGCAATTATCAATCAGCTTCCATTACAACAGTAATGCCCTTGACGATCATTATGTTGAGCAATTGGCCCGTCATTTGCATATCGCGTTCATGCAGATTCTCGCCCATCAAGACCTGCAAGTAGCAGACTTAACCCTTTTATCCCCCGCCGAGAAAGAGCAAATCTTATATCAATTTAACGCCCCGCTCACTCTTCCAGCAGACAAAACCCTGCCCCAATTATTCGCCGAACAAGTCGTCCGCATTCCCGATTCAATCGCCATCATCGACCCCACCAAAGGCCAATTAACCTACCGTGAACTAAACATTCACTCCACTCAATTGGCCCATATATTATTAGAGAAAGGCGTATTGCCCAATACCATTGTTGCTCTGATGATGGAACATTCATTAGAAATGATCATCGCCATCCTCGCCATCTTAAAATCCGCCGCCGCCTATCTCCCCATTGATCCCACCGCCCCCGCTGACCGAAAACAATTCATGCTCTCCGACAGCAATGCCCAAATCATCGTCACCCCATCCTTCATCCAAGATTCCACTCCCATTCATCCTATTACTCCTATTGCTCCCATTCTTCCCACCTCTCTCGCTTACATCATCTACACTTCCGGTTCCACCGGCAAACCCAAGGGCGTGATGGTCGAGCACCGTGCTATATATAATACCATCAACTATCGCATGGGCGAATATAAATTAACCACCCATCACCGTGCCTTGCAATTGTTTTCTTTTATCTTCGATGGATTCTTAACTTCCTTTTTCACCCCCCTGCTTTCCGGCACGCCCGTCGTGCTTCCCAGCCGCGATGAGGCCAAAGATATCACTAGGATCACCCAGATCATCGCCACCACCCGTATCACCCACTTTATCTGTGTCCCTTCTTTATACCGGGGCCTATTGGAAGCCGCCACCCCGGACCAATTATCCACCATCAAGGTCGTTACCCTCGCCGGCGAAGCCGTCTTACCCACTCTCGTGGAAAAAAGCAAACAACTCCTGCCATTTGTCGAGCTTGTGAATGAATACGGTCCCACGGAAAACAGTGTCCTCAGCTCCATTTACCGCGACCTCCAACCCCAGACCATCATATCCATCGGCAAGCCCATCGCCAACACCCAGATTCTAATAGTCGATCAAAATTACCAATTATCCCCCATCGGCATCCCCGGTCAACTGCTCTTATCCGGCCACGGTCTCGCCTGCGGCTATCTAAACAACCCCGATCTTACCCACCACAAGTTTCTCTCCCTGTCCACTTCGTCCACTCAGTCCACTCCGTCCACAAAATTCTACCAAACCGGCGACCTCGCCCGTTGGCTCCCCGATGGTAACATTGAATTCCTCGGTCGCAGCGATTGGCAAGTAAAAATCCGCGGCTACCGCATCGAACTGGGCGAGATCGAGAACCTATTATTAAAGCACCCCCAGATCAAAGATGTGGTTGTCATTGTCGTGGGTCAAGAGATCACCGATTTGAGTCTCGCCGCCTATTTTGTCGCCGATACCCCGCTCAGCGGGAATGTTTTAAGAGACTATCTGTCTAAAAGTTTGCCCGAATATATGATTCCCGCCTATTTTATGCAACTGGAACAGATTCCCCTCTCCGCCACGGGAAAAGTAGATCGTCATGCCTTACCCGATGCCAGGGCAACCCAAATTGCCACCCATTATATCCCACCCCGCAACGACATTGAAAAACAATTAAAAGAAATCTGGGAAACGGTGCTGGGAAAACCCAATATCAGTATCACCGACAACTTCTTCCACATTGGCGGCGACTCTATTAAAGCCATTCAAATCATGTCCCGCATGAACAGCGCCGGATACAAGCTGGAGATGAAAGACATCTTCCAATATCCCGTGATCGCTGACATGTCCCCCCATATCAAAAAGCTACAACGAATCCCCAATCAATCCCCAGTGACTGGTCTCGTTCCCCTCACCCCCATTCAAGCAGGATTCTTCAAAACCTTCTCTCCCGTCTCCCATCATTTTAACCAATCCGTGATGTACCACGCCCCCGCCGGGTTCGCTAAAGATACTATAAAAAAAGTATTTCATAAAATAGCAGAGCATCACGATGCCCTGCGTTTGACTTATAAAATAGATGCCCAAACCCTTGACGTGCAACAAATCAATCAACCCGTGGATTTCCCGCTCTCTCTTGAGGAACACGACTTGCGCCACCACCCCGCTAGTATAGAAGAACTGGAAAGACTCTGCACGCTCCTGCAAAGCAGCATCAATCTTGAAACCGGACCGCTGCTGAAGCTGGGTTTATTTCACCTGTTGGATGGCGACCGCTTATTAATTGCCGTGCATCACCTGGTTATTGATGGCATCTCGTGGCGCATCTTGTTTGAAGATATCCAAACCCTCTTCACGCAATTTAAAACTGGCCTGTCCCCTTTATTGCCTCCCAAAACCGATTCCTTTCAACATTGGGCGCAAGAATTACAGCGGTATGCCCATCATAAAACCCTATTGCAAGAAATTCCCTACTGGCAAGACGTCACGGCCAAGACTATTCCTGCCATTAAAAAGGATTTCGCCGGTACGACCAACGTTTTTAAAGATGCACGAAGTGTCTCTTTAAGCCTCGACGCTACCACCACCCATATGTTATTAAACCAGGTGAATCAATGTTATAACACGGAGATCAATGATATCTTGTTAACCGCTCTGGGTTTAGCAATCAAAAAAACCTTTGGCCAAAGTGCCTTATTGATCGCGTTAGAAGGACACGGCAGGGAAAATATTGCCGGTGATATCAATATCAGTCGCACCGTGGGGTGGTTCACCACCACCTATCCCGTTCTTTTGGATTTTTCCCATGCCAGTGACCCCGGGCGCCAGATCAAAGAGATTAAAGAGACCTTAAGAAAGGTTCCTAATAAGGGAATTGGTTATGGGTTGCTGAAATATTTAGCCCCGCAAGAAGCCACCACGGGGATTGATTTTACCCTCCAGCCCTTTTTGCTTTTTAATTATCTCGGTCAATTCGACGCGGATGTTAATCAAGCCTCCCACTTTCAAATCGCCAAGGAATCCGGCGGCAATCCCATCAGTTTGGAGTATCTACGGGACCATGATTTGGATATTAACGGCATGGTGGTGAACAACCAGTTGTCCATGGACATCACCTACAACACCACCTACTTTAAACCGGAGACGATCACTACTCTGGCGGAAAATTTCCAGGCGCAACTCCAATATATTATCTCCCATTGCGTCAGCCAGGAAACCAGCGAACGCACCCCCAGTGATTTTACCTATCAAAACTTATCCATTGAAGCCCTTGGGCGTTTGCTCACCCTTTATCCCGATACCGAGGATTATTATCCTCTCTCTCCCATGCAAGAGGGCTTGTTATTTCATTCCTTGTTGGATCAATCCGCCCAATCCTATTTCCAACAGGCTGCTTTTCGTCTCTCCGGGAAATTGGATATCCCCCTCGTCGAACAAAGTCTGAACCAATTGGTGAAACGACACGATATCTTACGCACTGCCTTTGTCCATCTGGGCACGCTCCGTCCCCTGCAAGTGGTCTTAAAAGAGCGTGGCGTGAAATTTTATTACCTGGATATCAGTTACTTCGACGATAATGAGGAAATAGAAAATTTTATCCGCCAATTTAAAGCCAATGATATCCACTCCTCCTTCGATTTAAGTAAAGACATCGTGGTGCGTGCTTCTATCTTGCGTCTGGCGCCAGCCACCTATGAATTTATCTGGAGTTTCCACCATATCCTGATGGATGGCTGGTGTATTGGGCTTGTAAATGCCGACTTCTTCCAGATTTATACCGCGCTTTTGCAAAACAAAACCTATTCTATGCCCGCTTCCCGGCCCTATCGCTCTTATATAGAATGGCTGGAAAAACAAGACAGGGAAGAATCCTCCCGCTATTGGCAAGCGTATCTGGATTCCTTCACCGAGCAATCGGGGATTATCAAAAGCCATGAGTCACAGGGGGCTTTTGACAATCAAAAAGTCACCCTCCACCTTGATGCCCAACACACCCAGGCCCTTAATGCCCTGGCGGCTCAGACCAATGTCACCCTGAACATCGTCACCCAGACCCTGTGGGGTATTCTGCTAGGGAAATATACCGGCAAAGAGGATGTGGTCTTTGGAGCCGTCGTCTCCGGGCGTCCCTCGCAATTGGAGGGCGTTGAAACCATGGTTGGCTTATTTATCAATACCATTCCTGTGCGTATCCGGTTTCTGGACACCATGTTCTTGTCCACCCTGCTACAAAAAGTTCAGAAAGAAGCCATTACCAGTGAAGCCCATCATTATCATCCTCTGGCAGATATTCAAGCCCAGAGTTCTTTGAAGCAGAACCTGCTTGATCATCTCTTTGTTTTTGAGAATTATCCCATTGCCGATCAAATCGAGGGCTATCAGAACCAGACCACCACGGACAACGACTCCTCTTTTTCATTAACCCGGGCGGAGGTGTTTGAGCAGACCAATTATGGTTTCACCATCACCCTTGGGTATACCGATCGTTTACAAATCACCTTTCAATACAATGGCAATGTGATTGATTCCGCCACGGTGGCGCAAATTGCCCAGCATTATCATGAAGGTATCAAGCAGATTCTAAAAAATCCCGACACCACCCTCTCTGAGATCACCTGGATGTCTTGTGAGGAGCAAACCCGCCTATTAATTGAATTCAACAGCACCGCTGCCCCCTATCCCGCCGATACAACCATTCCCCACTTATTCATCCAACAAGCCGAGCGCACCCCGGATCATATCGCCCTCATCGGGGAAAGCCAACTCACCTATTCCCTCTTAAACACCCAATCCACCCAATTGGCCCATTATTTAAATACTCAAGGCGTCCACCCCAACACCATCGTCGCCCTCAAAATCGAACGTTCCATTGAAATGATCATCGCCATCCTCGCCATCTTAAAATCCGCTGCCGCCTACCTCCCCATCGACCCCGAATACCCCGAGGATCGTATCCAATACATCCTCTCCGACAGCGCCGCCCACCTTCTCCTCACTAAAACCCTAATCCAATCCGCCATTCCCATTCCTCCCATTACTCCTATTCCTGCTATAATTCCCACCACCCCCGCCTACGTCATCTACACCTCCGGCACCACCGGCAGACCCAAGGGCACCATCATCGAACATCACTCCCTGGTCAACCGCATTCATTGGATGCAGAACAAATATCCCCTCACTCCCGATGATTGCATCTTGCAAAAAACCACCTTTACCTTCGATGTCTCCGTCTGGGAGCTTTTATGGTGGTCCATTGTGGGCGCCAGGCTCTGTTTACTCGTTCCGGGCGGCGAAAAGAACCCCGCCACCATCATCGACAGCATTGCCACCGCCCGCGTCACCACCATGCACTTTGTGCCCTCGATGTTGGCTGTATTCTTGGATTATGTCAAGGGTTACCGTCACACCGGCAGGTTATCCAGTTTAAAACAGGTTTTCACCAGTGGCGAAGCCCTGTTATCCTCCCATGTCTCTCTTTTTAACCAGTTATTAAACACGGAGAACCACACCCGGCTGGCCAATTTATACGGTCCCACTGAAGCCACCATTGATGTCTCCTATTTTGACTGTGCTGCTGGTCCCGAACAACACATTATTCCCATCGGTAAGCCCATAGACAACATTGGTTTATATGTATTGGACAAAAATCTCGCTCTCCAGCCCCTGGGTATCCCCGGTGAATTGTTTATTACCGGTGTTGGTTTGGCCAGGGGATATTTGAATCGCCCCGACTTAACCGCAGAAAAATTTATTCACCTCCCCCTGCTAAATGCTCTCGCCTATCGCACCGGTGATCTGACCTGCACGCTTGCCGACGGCAATATTCAGTTCTTAGGCCGCATTGACCAACAAGTTAAAATCCGCGGCTTTCGTATTGAACCCGGTGAAATTGAAAATTGCCTCCTCAAACACCCCCACATCAAAGAAGCGGCCGTTTGCGTTCACATTGATGAGGCCGGCGATAAATCTCTCACCGCGTATTACGTCGCCCAGACTCCCCTGGATGATAAAGAGCTGCGCACGTTTCTCGCCACCAGTCTTCCCGATTATATGGTGCCCGCTTACTTCATGTGCTTGGAACAAATCCCCCTCACCACGTCGGGAAAAGTCAACCAACGCGCCCTGCCCAAACCAGAAGTACAACGAACGACCCATTTTGTCGGCCCCGTTAATTTTGTCCAGGAAAAACTCGTGGAAATCTGGGCCAATGTCCTCAAAATAGAGAAAAACAAAATTGGTATCCATGATAATTTCTTTGAACTGGGCGGTCATTCGTTAAGAGCCACCACGATGAATGCCCAGGTCCACCAGGAATTTGACGTTGAAGTCCCCCTCGGCGTGTTCTTCAAAGATCCCCGCATTAGTTTTATGGCCACGTATATCCAAGAGGCGAAAAAGACCATTTTTGAAACCATCGCGCCGGTTGAAAACCGGGATTATTACCGCCAATCCTCCGCCCAAAAGCGGCTTTTCTTTTTAGAACAACTGGAAAACGTCGGCACCACCTACAACATGCCCATGGTTCAGATAATCAATGAAAAGGTTTCGGAAAGTCAATTCCAAACCGCCATCAACGCCTTGATCACCCGCCATGAAACCCTGCGTACCGCCTTTATGTTACTGGAGAACGAACCGGTTCAGCGCGTGTTTCCCACCGTTGAATTTGCCATTGAACACTATGCCTGCGATTCCCGGCCCGTTGAACACGTGGTCGCCCAATTCGTTCGTCCCTTTGATTTAACCCGGCCCCCACTCTTGCGCATGGGGCTCGGTACATTGCCCGATGAAAAAATGCTGCTCCTCTTTGACATGCATCATATTATCAGCGATGGTACTTCCGTTGAAATACTACTGGAAGATTTTACCACCCTCTTTAACCAGGGTCAACTTCCACCGTTGAAGGTTCAATACAAAGATTTCTCCGGTTGGCAGAATAATGTATTTAATACCCACCGTTTGGAAGCGCAGAAAAAGTATTGGCTGGATCTTTATGCCGATGTCAATTGGCTCCCTAAACTTGATCTGCCCACCGATGCCGCCCGCCCCGCCGTGTTTACTTTTGCCGGGGATATTATTTTAACCCGGCTCCAGGGCCAGGATGTCGCCCGTTTTAAGCGTGCCTGTCTCCAGCATCAAGTCACCACTTTTTCCTATTTACTCGCCGTGTACAACGTCCTCTTGTTTAAATATACCGGCCAGGACGATGTTGTCATTGGCTGCGATATTGCCGGGCGACCCCATGCCGACCTCCAACACATTATCGGTATGTTTGTCAATGAACTGGCGCTACGCAATCACCCCGAGGGCCAAAAACACTTTTCTCAGTTTTTACAAGAAGTGAAAGAATGCAGTATCAAAGCCTTTGAAAACCAGGATTATCAGTTCGAGGAACTGGTGGATAATCTCGACCTCCAAAGAGACCCTTCCCGCAACCCCCTCTTTGATGCCCAATTCGCCTGCCAGAATATGGAACAAGCCCAGGTAAATCTCGAAGGGATTTCCATGACCCCCTATCCCTTCGAGAATAAAACCGCCAAATTCGATCTTGCCATTGATGTGATGGAAGATATTGAGGAATTGAATTTTACTTTCCAATATTACGCCGGTATTTTTAAGGAACGAACCATTGAATCCCTGTCCAAACATTTTATCAATATCCTCCTGGCGGTTTTAGAAACCCCCGAAATCTCCATCTATGATATAAATATGTTGGCTGAAGCCGAAAAACAACAACTGCTTTTTGAATTTAACCGCACCCAGACCGATCTGGTTAGGGATACATGTTTCACCACGCTCTTTGAGCGGCAAGTTCTAAAAACTCCCCGGCGTATTGCCGTTCACTATCAGCATGAATGGCTCACCTATGAAGAACTCGATCGCCGCGCCAATCAAGTGGCCCATTATCTCCGGGATCAGAAGAGTGTTTTGCCCAATGAACTGGTGGGCATATGGATGAACCGTTCTATTTACTTCCTCACCGCCATTCTGGGCATCATGAAAGCGGGCGCCGCTTATATTCCGATTGAACCCTCGCTTCCCGATGAACGGGTGAAAAAAATAATAGATAATGCCCAGATCAAAATCGTCATTGCCGAGGCACGCATTGAGAACCGCGTCAATCACCTCCAGTGGGAATGCCCCACCTTCCAATCTTTCTTGCTTATCAATGGCGATAATCGTTACGTCATAGATAAAGAAGAAGATATTAATCTCAAGAGCGCCGAGGAACTCTGGAACTATGTCAGCGATACCTCCACCGATGATATCACCGAGGGTGGCTGGCTCACCAGTTACACCGGCGAACCCTTCACCCGCCAGGAAATGGATGAATACACCGATAATACCTTAAAAAAGTTGATCCCGCTCCTGCGCCCCGATATGCGCGTTCTGGAAATCGGTTGCGCTTCGGGTTTAACCATGTATCCCATCGCCACCAGGGTTGCGTTTTATTATGGTACCGATTTATCCAAGGTCACCATTGAAAAGAATCAAAAGCGCCTCGCTGAAGCGAACATTCAAAATATCGCGCTGGCCAGTTTAGCCGCCCATGAAATCGATCAGGTCACCGAAAAAGATTTTGACCTCATCATTATCAACAGCGTGATGCAATCCTTCCAGGGGCACAGTTATCTCAGGTATGTCCTGGAAAAAGTGTTCCCCCTCCTCGCACCCCACGCCATACTGTATCTTGGCGATATCATGGACCAGGATTTAAAACAAAATCTCGTGCGCGAAATGGTGGATTTCAAACGGGCCAATAAAGGCAAAAATTACAAGACCAAAACCGATTGGTCCCAGGAACTATTTATCTCCCGCGCGTTACTCCAAGACCTCGCCGCAGATATCCCCGCGATCAAGAGCATGGAATTCTCGGATAAAATCCACACCATCCCCAACGAGCTCACCAAATTCAGATACGATGCCATTCTCACCGTTGATAAAACCAGCCCCGCACCCGTGATCACCCCCCAAAAGCATAAATACCAGGACGGCTTGATTGAATTAAGTCGGTGTCCCATGAATGCCTTCGCCACCCCCGCCAGCCCCGATGATCTCGCCTATGTCATCTACACTTCCGGCAGCACCGGTCAACCCAAAGGCGTGTTAATCCACCAACTGGGCATGATCAACCATTTATATGCTAAAATAAACGATCTCGCCATCCAACAGCAAGATATTATTGCCCAAACCGCGCCCGCTGGTTTTGATATTTCCGTGTGGCAGTTCCTCGCCGCGCTATTGGTCGGCGGCACCACCACCATTATTGATAAAGAGATTGTGCTGGACCCCCTCCAGTTCTTGAAAGTTCTTGATCAGGAACAAGTCACCATTCTTGAGATCGTGCCCTCGTTAATGTCTGTTTTTCTCGATGTGGTTGCCGATAAAAACCAGGGCGCTCTGGCCGCGTTAAAATGGATGATTCCCACCGGCGAAGCCCTCACCCCCGCCCTCGCCCGCAAGTGGTATACCCAGTTCCCCAGTATTAAACTCCTCAATGCTTACGGTCCCACCGAGGCTTCCGATGATATCACCCATTATCTTGTCCCCGGTTTACCCTCCGAACACCAATCCACCGTTCCCATCGGCAAACCCCTGCAAAACCTGCACATCTACATCCTCGACCGCAACTTGTCCCTCTGTCCCGTCGGTGTCAGGGGTGAAATTTGTGTCGCCGGTATCGGTGTCGGTAAAGGTTACTGGCAAGACCCACAAAAAACCGCGTATTCGTTTGTCCCCAACCCCTATTTGAAGGAAATCAATCACCCCGATTATGGCACCCTCTATCGTACCGGTGATATCGGCTATTTTACCCCTGAAGGTATTGTCGAATGTCTCGGACGCATGGATAACCAGGTTAAAATTCGTGGTAATCGTATCGAATTGGAAGAAATTGAGAGCCGCTTGCTCACCCATCCCCAGATTACCGAGGCCGTAGTCGTTGTCAAACAAACCGAGGGCATGGAAAATGCCCTTCATGCCTATATCGTCACCATTGAAACCGAGAACACCGAGAATATCATCAGCGCTGAAATGTTACGGGATTATCTCGCCGCCAATCTCCCCGATTACATGATCCCCTCCCAGTTCATCAAAATTAAAAACATCCCCCTCACCGCCAACGGCAAAATGGACCGCAAAGCCCTCGAAAAAATGGGCGAGGCCCTCAGTTCCAACACCGAATACGCCCCTCCTGAAACAGAAATGGAACTCATGCTGGAAAAAATATGGAAAGAAACCCTTAAAATCGACCGTGTCAGCATACACGATGACTTTTTCGAGCTGGGTGGGAACTCCTTAACCGCCATCACCATCACCTCTTCCATTAAAAAGGCCGGGTTCGATGCCGCGTTGGTTGATATCATCACCAACCCCAACTTCCGGGCCCAGGCCGTTAGCCTTGAAGCCAAAAACAAACCCGCGCCCCCCGACCCCAACGACCCCTTTTATATCCAGGAGCAATTGGTCAATAAATTGGAGTGTATTGAAAAATTAAACAAAGGCCGCAATGAAAAAAATCTCTTTATCTTCCACCCCCAGCACGGTATGGTTAATCAATATATCCCCCTCGCCAAATTATTGGAGAAAAAGTTCAATGTTTTTGGCATTCAGGGTCGTGGTGTGAATCCCCACGCCCCCGTTTACCTGACCCCCGGTGAAATGATCCAAGATTACCTCAAACAAGTCTTGGTGGTGCAACCCCAGGGCCCCTTTATTGTTTCCGGGCATTGTATCGGTGCTTTTATCTGCTATGAAATCGCCCGGCTACTGGAAAGGCGTGGCCACGTCGTGGAAAAAGTAATCCTGCTTGATCATTTCCCCTGGAAGGAGAGTTTGTCCCCCATATATCTCCGTTTCGCTTGGGGTTTGCCTTTTTTTGAGAATCTTTACATCTCCTTTCGTGATAAAAAGTTTAAAAAAGTCCCGATTCCTGATGATATCAAGGTTGGCTTGGACATAGATGATCCCAATGTCACCGATGCCGATAAAGAGCTCCGCAAGAAGAATGCCGAGTTTCATATCAATCGTCTTGGTTGCGAAATTATACCAACTCCAGGCATCATCAACGCCCCCGTTTTAGCCGTTCAGGCCATTGAGGGTCTTTATCCCCAAGTCACCATCAAAGATTATAAATGCATGACCAAAGGAAAACCCCAGATTATACAAACCACCGGTGATCACGAATCCATTTTTGAATCCCCCTATGTTGAAGACTTCGCCCAGACCCTGCTAAAATATGTCTAACACCGTGCAACCACCGGCAAGGGCGAACACGAGGTTCGCCCCTACCCCTGCCCTTCAATCCAGGTACGTAAGCGCGGGTAGGGGTGAACCTTGTGTTCACCCCGCCCGTATTCACCCCGCTTTTTTTAAAGCCCCACACTATATTTACAATAACAACCATGTTATAATAACTAATCTTATAAATACTATTAAAAATGAGGAGAACAACAACCATGAAAGTACTACAGCGAATGTTGCCCATGTCACTTATAATTTTTTTAACCCTCTTTATCACTTTCCCGATTTTTAGTTCTGGCAGTGACGTTATTTCCGCAAAAGTGCCCCACCAGATCCCGCAGACCCATTCAAAGATGAAGATTGATGGTGTGCTGGGTGAATCTGAATGGGCAGGTGCGCTGGTTTTAACATTAAATTACGAGGTATACCCCGGTGCCAACCTCACCCCGCCAGTTAAAACCACCGCGTATTTAAAGTATGATGCCAAACATCTCTATGTCGCCTTTAAGGCCGATGATCCCGACCCCGCGCAGATTCGCGCCCATGTTTCAGATCGTGATACCATCTGGAATGACGATTTTGTCGGCATTGTCCTCGATACATTTAATGATTCCCGCCTCACCCATAATCTTTATAGCAATCCCTATGGTGTCCAGGGAGACCGCATGTCTACCAACCGCGTAAAAAACGTTTCCTGGGACGCCATCTGGGATTCTGCTGGCAGCATCACCCCCACTGGCTATAACGTGGAAATGTCTATTCCTTTTAGTTCCCTGCGTTTCCAAAGAAAAGATGGTGTCCAGCAATGGGGGATTGATGTGGTTCGTAGTTATCCCCGTAGCGCTGTTTATACCATCGGCCTTTTCCCCCGTGACCGCAGTAACAATTGTTACATGTGCCAAGCGGATAAAGTCGAAGGCTTCAGTGGTGTTAAGCCCGGTAAAAACCTAGAATTTGACCCCACTCTCTCCGCTACCTGGACCCAGGAACGGGACGAACTCGACGAGGATAAAATGGTCACCACCAAGAAAAAAGTCGAGCCCGGCTTGAATGCCCGCTGGAGTTTTACCCCCAATATGACCCTCAATGTCGCCATTAATCCCGATTTCTCGCAGATTGAAGCCGATACCGCCCAATTAAACATCAATACCCAGTTCGCGCTTTATTATCCAGAAAAACGCCCCTTCTTCCAAGAGGGTAGCACCATTTTTGAAAGCCAATTTAAACCTGTTTATACCCGCACCATTGTTGACCCCGAATGGGGTGTGAAGTTGACCGGCAAAGAGGGTAAAAATGCCATTGGTTTCTTCTCTGCCAGGGACACCGTCACCAATTTTATTATTCCTTACCCCCAGGGTTCCGATTTTGCTTCCATCAACATGAAGAATTTAAGTACTGCCTTTCGTTATCGCCGTGATATCGGTGAATCCTCCACGCTGGGCTTTTTTGCCACCGATCGCGAGGGGAAAAACTATTATAACCGCATGGTCGGTGTGGATGCTAACGTGAATTTCTCAAAGACTGGCCTTATCCAGTTCCAGTTACTCGGTTCCCAGAGCAAGTATCCCGATCAAATCGTTGAGAATTATGCCCAGCCCGACGGTCAGTTCCAAGGTCTTGCTTTGGATACCAGTTATACCCATAATACGGAGCACGTATGGCTTTATCTTCATTATCAGGACATCAATCCCAAGTTCAGGGCTGACAGTGGCTTTCTCGATCAATCCGGTGTGCGCTTGTATGATATGGAAGGCAGCTACACCTTGAATAAACCCGATGGAAGTTGGTACACGGCCCTTTCACTTATGGGCTATGTTGTTATTTTAAAGGACTATCAGGGAAAAATGGTCCTGAATAACTACCTGATTAACTTCAATTACTCCGGACCTCTCCAGACGCAGGCCGCTCTTGTTTTTAATTTTGGTAAAAAATCCTATTCTATCAAGGAGTTCAACGATAATTATATGGAATTTGCCGTGCAGGCCAGACCTTCTGGTTCCATGTTCATGGGATTCAGCATGGGATTGGGCGATCAGGTTGATTTCACCAATGTTCAGGCCGGGCACCATGTTAAATTAAATCCTTTCATCCAATACAATATTGGGCGTCGTTTTTATCTTGGTGTTGATCATGTGTTTGAAAGGCTTAATGTGGATGCTGGACGGTTATTCACCGCGAACCTCACCAATATGAGGTTTCTGTGCCATTTTAACCGCCGTGCTTTTTTCCGGGCCACACTGCAATACGCAAATTATAATTATAATGCCGCGCTTTACTCCTTCCCCATGAACCCTGAATTCAAGCACCTGTTTTCGCAGCTTCTTTTTTCCTACAAAATCAATCCCCAAACCGTTCTTTTTCTTGGTTACTCGGATGATTATTATGGGTATAGGCATATTCCCATCAAACAGAATAATCGCACATTTTTCATGAAAGTCGGTTATGCAATCGTGCAGTAGGATGCAGTAGCCTAAATCCACCGCCAAATTTTAAAAAGAGCCACGGATAACCGTGGCAGGCTGGACTATCTGGACTTACTGGACAAGCTGGAAAAATCAAAGGTTTTGTAAAGTCCAGTAAGTCCAGTATGTCCATATCGTCCACTAAGTCCATATCGTCCACAATGATTTCAGAAAAGCGTATACTTGAATTTTCCACTATTTTTTGCTATACTTTATGCCGATGACACAAGTACTATATCCAATAAACCAAAATACAAAGAGAGGAAACCATGAAAAAGAGAGCGCTACGCAAAAGATTTGACCTTAACAAAACAACCATTGCCAATTTAACAGATTTTGAGAAAGAAAAAATACTCGCAGGTGAAGAAGACACTTCATGCGGGTACTCTGTCTGCTATGCTTCCGGCTCCGCCGTGTGGAAAGCATCATCAGTATACTATATCAGTAATACCACCTCCCTACTTCCCGCTAACCCCCGATACTGGCCTTGTTATGTCCAACCCCCCACTGACAATTTGGACCCCAGATAACGGCTGACAAAATAGTACTGATTGATCCTCTGGGCTTGTTTTAGTGAATGGTCAATAAGCCGTTTTCGTGGCATAATTCGCTGAAACAAGCCCAGTTGTTATAAAAAACATAGCTAATAGAGTTGAGCCTATGTTCGGTGGGGATAGCGACGGCAAAAACTTTTCTTAAATCGCGCTTGATATTAAAACGTTTTTTCTCTACAATAGTATTATGAAAAGCAAGAAAATCATAAACATCAATATAATCATCAACATAATCATCAACATAATCATCAACATAATAATCATAAAAAGTGGGAACGTTTTTATCAGGAGGACTTTACCATGAAAAAAAGATGGCTGGGGATTGTTTTTACAGGTTTAATTCTATTTCCGTTTGCCTTGCAGATTCAAGGCGGGACTATAATTGGCGATATACTGACAAAAGGCAGTCGCTGGACACTCACGGTGGACGGCGAAACAGGAACACTGGAACTGCTGGGCGGGCAAAGTGCGGCCACTCCCGGTGGCGGCTGGGTAATAGGCATGGAAGTCAAATGGCTTGATACAGGGGGCATCCTTCGCGCCAAAGCCAATTCGGACAATTCAGAACAAAGTATTGCCTTAAATCTTCATAAACAAAATGGTGATCTGGTTATCTGCGAGGGATACATCAACCAGGAAAACAATGAGTCTATGTCGGGAACAACAAAATACCCGAACCGTGCCGAAACACCACAAGGGACCTGGCATGCAAGCCTAATCAAAAACGATAAAACCACTACTGGAAGACGAGACATTAAACTCGCAGATGGCCGAGAACTGCGCCGCGACAAAAACATCGTGGTGGTAAAAGAAAAAAGGGATAAAGAAGCTCCAACTGTAGAAATCGCGGTGGACGGAATACTGGTGTTTACGCTGAATGATAAAATTAAAATCAGGGGCAGTGCCGAAGACAATGAAAAAATCGCCAAGATTACTATATACATAGACAATCAACCCGTTAAAACCTGCACGGCCTGGGAATGCCACTACTCCGAAATACTCACAAAACCAGGTTCCCATACCTGTTGGGCTGATGCCGAAGACACGGCTGGGAATAAAGGACAATCCAAGACCCTGGAATTTATGGTTCATCCAACCGCCAAACCAGGGCCTGCACTCAATACCAAAATACAACCCTATTCTCCTACGAGCCAGGATAAAATTACTTTTATAGCCAGTGCCAGCCACTCTTCGGGCGTCGCCAGTATTACCTTCTTCATCGCGGGCCAAGAAATCAAAACATGCAGCGGCGATACATGCCAATATGTGGGCGGACCTTACACGGGGAACATCACGTGGCGCGTTTCTGCAACTGCCAAAGATGGCGGCGTGACCTATGGAAAAGATACTATTATAGAGATTAAACCGCTAAACATCGGGACATGTTCCATTACCGGAAAAGTATTCGGTCCCGGTGCTTATGCGGCAAAAGTATTTTTTGTGATTTTATACGGACCCAATGATTTTAAGGTCTTCAGAGAGAAAAAGAATTTTGACGCTTCGGGTGTGTACCAATTCACCGGGCTTCCCAATGGTCAATACAAACTTGTGGTGACGACCAAGGCCGATATCGCGGTCGGACCCCATCCCTACTTTAGGATTGCAGAATGCAACGGCGGCACTGTCACCGATATGGATTTCGAACTGAAATAACCCTTATTTATACCACAACAGTCTGCCACGGACAGCGGCGAATTTTCAAAAACGCGCTGTCCGTAGCGGTATTTTTAGGGCATAAAAATATTATTTCAAAATTAATTTAGAAATATGGGACTTTTTCATTAAAAATGGTATAATACTCTATTGACAAAACAAGGAATTATGACTGAACTGCAAAACAAACCAGTTGAAATATGGGCCATAGGCGGCGGTAAAGGCGGCACGGGCAAGACCTTTGTAATATGTCAATTGGCTTCATATTTAGCTTCCAAGGGGAATCGCGTGGTGTTGATCGATGCCGATTTCGGCGGCGCCAATGTGCATACTTTCTTTGGGATCAGGAAACCGGACCGCTTCATCACGAATTTTTTCGACAGCAAGCACGAATTAAAAAATCTGCTGGTGGAAACGGACATTAAAAACCTGGCGATTATCCCGGGAAATAGCAATACAGTCTCTTCGGCCAATATCAAATATGCCCAAAAGATCAAATTGTTCCGCCATATCAGGAACTTGGAAGCAGATTATATCCTGTTGGACCTGGGCGGGGGCACCACAATTGATACGATTGATTCCTTTCTCCTGGCGGATAAATTAATCACCGTGGCTGTGCCGGAAATTACGGCCATTGAAAACCTTTACCAGTTCATTAAGATCACTTTCTTCAGACATCTGAAAGCCTTTTTTGCCGAGCACGGGCTCAAGGATTCGGCCAGGGAAGTGTGGCAGAACAAGGAAAAATATGGTATTAACTCCATTCGTGATTTATTGACCTACCTGCGGGAACATTCGCCAGAGACCAGTGCGCTTTTGGTCAAGGAGTTATCCGGTTTTGCCTTAAATATTATCTTAAATAAAGTGCGCAATATTCGTGAAGCCCAGGAAGGGTTTTCTGTCAAAAGCGTGTGCATTAAATATGTCGGAGTAGAGGCACGTTATGCCGGGTATATTGAATACGATTACCAATTTTGGCGAAATTTGAGTTTGAGCCAAGCTGTCCCACACTTCACAGTCTCACACAGCACCCAGAACGACGTGATGAAAATCGCCGAAAATATTATCAACGGCGATCAATTGAGAATCGATAGTTTTAGTTTTAAAAATGTCTGAGCAAAATATAAGCAATCAAAATTACCTTGACATCCTGGAGTTACGACCCGATGCCTCCTTTGCCGAGATAAAAAGCGCCTATGCCCATCTTAAAAAGCTTTACTCTTCCGAATCGGTAGTCTTCTCGCCCATCGTGGTGGATATTTCCAGTGATAGTCGCGAGAAACTGTTGGAACAGATTGAGGAAGCCTATCAAAACCTGAAGGAACAATTTTTAAGCGAGGAAACGGAAAAACAAACGAACACGCGGGATCGGGTTATTCGCAATCATATTCCCGAATTCGAGGTATTCAGTGGCACGGCTTTAAAATTAACCCGCGAGGTTCTAAAAGTGGAATTGCAAGAAATTGCACTGGCCACGGGTATTCCTTTGAAGCATCTGAAGAGTATTGAACTGGAACGTTTCGACCTATTGCCACCGCCGGGTTATATTCGGATTTATGTGGCTGGCTACGCGGAATATTTATCGCTGGATGCCAAACGTGTGGCTGACGATTACATGAAAACCTATTTTAAAATCCAGGAATCCAAAAATAAAAAGAAATAATCTGCCGACAACGCGCCCCTACTTTTTGTTAAACCTGGTTCTTTTTGCGGTATTCCGAGGGGCTCAAACCGGTTAATTTTTTAAATGCAGCGTTAAATGCCGATTTCGAATTAAAACCCACCTCAAAGGCAATCTTAAGCAGCACGAATTGATTCTCGTTGCGGTCCAACAACCTCTTTTTCGCCTCTTCAATGCGATGCAGGTTCAGAAAATTTTTAAAATTCATGCCCAATTGTTCATTGATGACCTGGGAGAGGTCCTCCTTGGTAATGCCCAGCCTTTTGGCCAAGGTGTGCAAGGACAGTTCTGCGTCCAAGTGTGGTTTTTCGTCTGCCATGACCTTTAATAATGCGCTTACAAGTTGCTTTGATTTTTGCGGTGTCAAGGAACTGCCCTTGTATTTTTCTGCGGGGGCGTCCTCTTCCCGTTCATTTCTTTTCAGGATTCGTTGGCTCACCCACATGGCGGCCACAACTCCCCCGGCAAACAGAATATAAAACCAGAACGAGCGCCAAAAGGAGTCGGTGACGGAGAAGGTGTAGGAATCGCCCTCGTAACTCCAGTTTCCATCCCTGTTGCGGGCATATACTTTAAATTCATACTCTCCTGCCGGGATATTTTTGTACACCGCTCTATTTTCGCGGCTCACTTGCCAGTTCGATTCGTAGCCAGTCAACCTGTATTTATAGAGAGTTTTGCCCGGTGTGCGATAGTTAATCGCGATAAACTGGAATTCCAGCGACCGTGTTCCTGCCGGTAGTTTAAAATCACTTTGCAGCGGCAACGATTGGCCGTCTGTCACAATTTTTTCAATGAATACCGGCTCTTCCCGCGTGATCGTGACATAGGAAAACCCTTGCGGCTGTTCGGGTGCCTCCTCTGTAGGCGGAGGCGTGGCCGCTTTCACGGAGAAAACAGTCTTGCTCAGATTCATGGCCGCCAAACCTTTAATGGTGGGGAAATAGATCGTCCCATTTTTTGTTTTCCAGCCTGCTGGTTGTGAACCGCCTATGCACACCGCGCTTATTAAGCCGTCATCTTCCTGGAAATATTGCCCTTTAATAAAGTCCAGAATACCATCTGCACCAGTAGCGCTATGATTCATAGGAAAATGCCGGGCATACGCGTTCAGACGTGACCGGGACAGGGAAAAAATACCGGCGGGAGAACTTAACCAGAGGTTCGCGTGGTTATCCTCGACTATCCTGTAAATGGCACTGCCGGAGAAACGGCGGCCCATGCCAAAACGGGTAAACACGCCGTCTTTATAGCGAATTAACCCTTCAGTGCCAGTGGCCAGCCACATTGTCCCCTCGGGATCGCAGTAAATATCCAGCACCAAACCCGTGGGCACGCTTTTCTGGCCGTAAAAAGAGCGGAACAGGTGACCATCAAAACTGGTGAGACCACGATTGGTGCCGATCCAGAGATTGCCATACGAGTCATTGGTTAAGCACAGCACATAATTATCCGGCAAACCGTTTTGAGTACCGTACTGTAAAAAAGCTCCTGCTTGAAAGAGGTTCACGCCGCCGCCGAAGGTACCGATCCAAAGTTTGCCTGTTTTATCCACGTGCAGGCTGGTGATAGAGTTATGCGCGAGGCCATTGGCCGTGGTAAACACCGTGAACCTTTCGTCTTTAAAACGGTTTAGACCATCGGTCGTGCCAATCCACAGGTTCCCTGTTTTATCTTCCGTGATTGATGCCACTTGGTCGCTGCTTAGACCATCTTGGCGGCGGTAGGTTTTAAAATTGGGTTCACCTGCATTTTGCTTCTTTTGATTCTTTTGTTTTCGGTTCAAGCCGCCGCCAAACGTGCCGATCCACAGTGTGCCCGCGCTGTCCTCGAAGATTGTTTTGATATAATTATTGGAGAGTCCGTCTTTTTCCGTGAAGAACGAGAATCTCCCATCCCGTAATACATGTAGACCACCCGCTGCTGTTCCGACCCACAGGTTCCCCTGACCATCTTGGAAAAGAGACAGGATGGAATTATCCATCAGGTCTTCCGTGTCCGTGAAGTTCGATATTTTAATGTTACCCGTGGTTGTGCCCCGTGTATAATCAAAGGAGAGTCGGCTTAAGCCCCCGTTGGTAGCCACCCAGATATTACGGTCGCGGTCTTCGCTAATCGCGTGGATCATATCTCCTGCCAAGCCTTGGGCTGTCGTGAAGATTTGATTTACCGTATCTTTTAATAGCCGTAAACGATAAATGCCCCGTTCCGTGCCCACCCAGAGGAACCCCCGGCTGTCTGCACATAAAGCTGTAATTGTATCACCTGTAAACCCTTTTAGGGGCACCGTGATTTTCCCGTTTTCCAGGCCATTCAAACCATTGTCCGTACCGATCCATATTTTTCCCTCGCGGTCCAAACACAAAGACAACACCACGTTCGCGGTCAGGCCTTTTTGGGTGTTCAGTATCTCGTAGGAATCTTTTAGGCGCCGGAAAAGACCCGCGCCAATAGTGCCAAACCAGGGAGCGTTACTATTTTCTCCCGCTATAGCGGCGATAAAGGGATTGGGTATGTTTCCTTGAGCCGGGTAGCGTTGCCATTGTCCCATTCTATATACTGTGATGCCACCCCCGTATGTACCGATCCACATCGTCCCGTTTTGGGATACGACCAGCGATGTAATGGAGTTACTAAGTAGGGCCGGGGTGTTGTCCTGGTTAAATATCTTAAAGCGGGTACCGTCGAAACGGACTAAACCGCCATCTGTTCCCAACCAGATAAAACCCTGGTTGTCTTGTGTGATCGCATGCACTGTATTTTGTGGTAAACCGTCCCGGGTTGTCCAGAAATGGTGGATATATTTATCCATGGGTGTATGCGGGTCCAGCGCCACCACTATTTGTGGAAGCAACAGGCATAATAAAATGAACAGGATAGTAATTGTGGTTCTGTGAATCATTGGATTTAATTATAGCGTATAAGTAGTTCTTTTATCAAGTCGCTGGTTTGTTACTGAATTCACTGCCAAGTTTCAGAAAAAACTGGACTATCTGGACATACTGGACTATCTGGACTTACTGGACAAGCTGGAAAAATCAACGGTTTTGTGAAGTCCAGTAAGTCCAGATAGTCCAGTTTTTTCTGAAACTTGGTGGTGGATTCAGGGATTATGAATAAAGTGACTTTGTGAGAAGACTGATGTCAAAATGACGAACTGAATCGACTGGCCACCCTGATTATTGAACATACAGGTAAAGAAACTATTTCACCGGGAATTTTGTTCAAGAATTAAAAAAGCGTTTAACCTTGCGCCAGATTTTCCCTACCAATTCTTTTAATATCCGTGCATCTTCCCCGCCCATTAACAGCGACATGGAAAACACCACGCTGGTATAAAATACCCCCACCAATCCCATCAACAATATAGCGTGGCTTCTTTTGTCAGGATTAAAATGGCATAGCCCGGAATAGGTGAACACCAGCAATGACAGAAGAATCCCCACACCGCTAGCAACTAATGCCTTGAACGCGGTAAGCAAAAAAGATTGGAGCATAAACCCTTCGTGGCGACCATATTTATGGTTATAATCAAAAAGCATCACCCCAAAAGCCAACCAAAACCCCACTGCCGTGGCTAACGCGATACCCGGCCCACCCATGGTTATCGTGGCCATATAATAAATAAGGCCCACAAACGCGGTGGAAATGGAAGAAATAATCATGGGTCTAAGCGTGTTCTTTCTGGCATAATACCCATTCACAATAATCTGCAACCCGGCAAAAGCAGGTACGGCAAAAATCATGATCTGCAACAACATGGTGGTGACATGGTTGTTCTTCAAAGTAAACGCACCATGGAAAAATAAAATAGTGGTGGTAGGATGCGCCAATAGAAAAATAGCACCGGTGAAAATAAACGCAAGGTACATCACACCGCGAATTGTTTGGTTTAACGTCCGTGAAAATTCCTCGGTATTGCCCTGCTGCCATAATTGCGAAAGATAGGTGAGGGAAACCTGCCCTGTCGCCTGCCCGACCAGGGCAATTGGCACTAACATGATGGTACGACTGTAATTCAAACACGTGATTGTGCCTTCAGCAATCCCTGCTTTCCCACCGAAAATACGGATAAAAAGCTGGTCCACTGTAAGCAACGAAATACCTACCATCAATGGCAAATGCAGACGGATATATTCCCGCAAATCAGCGGATTTAAAGTCAAAGGAAAGGGTATACTGGATGGAATGACGCGCCCACCAATAACACATGAAAAAAGGTCCCAGAAACGCCCCCACTAACACACCGATACTGAGTCCCTCGATCCCAATAAAACCGCCCAACACGACCCCGCCCAAAATGATAAAAAGATTATAAATATTAGGCCCCCACGCATTGCCCCGAAAATCACCGCGCGCCCGCAACGTGGCATTAATCAACCCGCCAACGATAAAAAATATCTGCGCGGGCAAGATAATACGGGTCAAACGCACGGTCATGGCAAACTTAACCGGGTCTTTCCGAAAAGCAGGAAACGCCAACGCGGTAAACCAAGGCGTCAAAAAAAAGATAACCACGGTCAACAAAATAACCATCAGCACCACGGGTGTTAAGATAGCAGAAAAAATCTCCTGCCCGCGTTTGGTAATCTGCGGCGGCTTGGTGTCGCTCAAGTACTTGCTGATCATAGGAATCAACACGATACTAAACGCTCCACCCGCTAACATGTAATTCAAAAAATCAGGGATGGTAAACGAGGCATTGTACACATCGGTAATACCCTTGGCCCCAAATTTATCGGCTATCACCATCTCCCGCAATAAACCCAGAAAGCGGCTGATAAAATATGCCAACGCCATCAAACCTGTACCAGAAATGATCTTATTGATTTTCGTGCTCATGCTGTTTCCTATTCTATGAAGGTATATTATAGAGTCCAATTGGAAATGTGTCAACACCCTATTTTCTTAATACCATGCAAAATTAAGTGACGCATATTTTTTTTCTTTTTTCTCTTGACTTATGTCTTACTTTTTTATAAAACATCTGTATGACATGTAATATTATAATAAACAAAACATTAAACAAAACATTAAGCAAAACATTAAAATACGCGCAATTCGCAAAGGATAGGTAGCCATGGGTCTGAAAGGTAATTTAGAAACGTTTTTATTGTCCAGTATTTTGCAACTGTTACACAATGACAGGAAAACGGGTGCATTGCAGGTAAAGAATGCGGAACATTGGGTCAGCGTGATCATCCAAGAAGGGGAGATTGTGTACGCGATGAGTTCCTACCGCCAGGTGCGCCTGGGCAACCTGCTACGCGAGGAAGGGGTGATTACCCTGGAACAATTGGAACAATGTCTGGAAGAAGGAAAAATAAAAAAAGTGGCGCTGGGCAAAGTCCTGCTGGAAAAGGAGTACATCTCGATCCAACAATTAACCCAATTTATCCGCCAACAGGTGGAAGAGATTATCTATCACCTCTTTTTTTGGGATACCGGGGATTTCGAGTACACGGATGCGCGCTTGGACCTGAGCGGACTGATCGTGACCAATCTGGATATCATGGAAGTTATGCTGGAAGCGTCCCGTCGTGTTGATGAGATGTCAGTACTGAAAAAGCATATCCCTTCAAGTGATTTGGTATTCAAGCAGACTGGTACTATGACCGGCCAGCAAACCACTAAACTGGCAGCAGAAGAAAACCGCATGTTGCGGTTGGTGAATGGTCAGCGCACGGTGGACCGTTTATTGGAAGAAAGCGGGTTAGTGAAGTTCGACGGCTATCGCATTTTACACTCCCTGATCATGTCGGGTGCCATTGAAAAGACCCAGGCGGTACCACTATTACAGAAACCAGTGCCACCGCCCCAAAAACCAGCACCTCAAGACGATTATTCGGCCCTGATTAACGGCTATACGGATATCATGCAAATTATCTGGCAAAGCTTGGAACCGGAACTGGGGAAAGAGACAGAGGCGTTATTTAAGGATTGTTTCCCCGAAGCCCTGCCTGGACAAAAATATTTGTTTAAAAATTTTAATGCCAATAGTCCAGGACCTACGAATGCCTACAACGTGGAAACCAATCTCAAGGCAATTAAAAACCTGACCAATATACGACTGTTTCTGGTAGAAAGCTTCAATCGTTTTATATTAAATATCCTGGATCGCGTCCCAGATATTCTGGGTGCCACGCCCACACTCACTACATTACGCAAAATCGAAGCCTCCCTGCCCTATATTACCAAGTACATGGCAGATTTAAAGGTGACAAACTCCATCTCGGGTGACCTGAATCGGATTATAGAAAAAGTGGAACAACAATTAAACGATGATAAAAAAAACAGACAGAAATCAGCGGGCATCCTTTCGATGTTTAAGAAAATTTAAATTGTTTGACTTTAACTATTGACATTTACGCTTCATTGCATTACACTGTCACACCATGAAAAAAGAGAGGGTCACGGTGACGCTTTCTTTATAAATGGGAACAAGAACCCGAGCTTGATAGAAGTAAACGCGGGGAAAAAGTGATAGAGCGAGTAGAAAAGAGCAATGAGCGATTTTAATGAGATAACTTTTAATGAGCTAAAACAGATCGTGTCACCACCATGTGGTGCAATAGCCCTGAACTTTGTGGCGTATACTGTTTTAACCGATGCAGTTGCTGATGTCTCTCATTTTACGCTGACGCCCAAACCACCCACAGCGCACTCCGTTATTGTCAGAACCAGTGGTCTGGCTGGCAATCTTCCGAAGACCTATGGCAATACGATAGCCTTATGGAACGGCGCATTGCCCAATATGGCGGTTCCCCCCTTAAAAATTGTGCCGTTTGCAGATGATGCGCAAGAAAAGGATATAGTTATTGCTTATGAATTTGAACAACTACTGTACAGTCTGACCTATCAGGTCGGCGGCCTGGAAACGATGTGCGCCCTGGCGCAACTGAATCTAACCAACACCTTCTTGCGCCATAATAATATAAATATAGATCATCTAGATTTTACCCTTGATAAATGTAACGCCAATTTGCTAGCAAGGGAACCACTGGATGCAGAATGGAATGTGCCCACGTTTGTTAACTTGCAAATCTTGGAACTGACTACTTCCAGTGTCAAGGTGTTATACAACACGCTTAGCGGTTACCTTCCAGCCACTTATAAGAACTGGTTGGGGGTCTGGCAAGGACAAGCGATACCTTATGATGCGCCAACGTCACTGCAACAGGCGAATATCACGCAAGACTTCAACCAGGGCATTGTGGTGCTGGATAATCTGACATTTTCCGAATACTTTACCTATACTTTGATTTATTTTACCGGTCCAGACCGGACCAATGCGGCTGCCCTTTTATACTTTAACACGCTGGCCAAGGTGATACATGATTAACAATCATCCCAGGCAGCCCCACGCATCATTAAAAAAAATAACTATCAACCAATTAAAAGAAAAACAGCAAAGGAGAAAATAAAATGACTTACGAATCATCAGATCAACAACTTATCATGACAGCGAATGACAGCAGCAGCGTCACTATAGCAATACAGGGCGTACCGACTGCCCAGGGAGCGATTGTTAACTACATCACGCCCCCAGCCAACCAACCTAAAACCTACGGCAACCATATTTACGTCTGGCAGACTACCAACAATGAGGTGCCCTGGCCCAAAGCCCCGGATGGTGACACGGCAGTTAATACAGACAGCAGCACCAGCACACAGCTTGTGGGTTTTGATTTTGAGGAGAAAGGTTACATTATGGGTTATGCGGTAGCGCCTACAAAAACAGCGGTGTGCTCGACGATTTATATGCCAGCGGGAAAACAAGACGACCCCTCGGCCTGGTTATACTCCAAACTGGGTTTGGAAGTGGTTTATAAAGGTACAAATTTAGTTCAAGTGAAATATACGGGCTTACCCGCCTATCAACCGGCTACCAATAAAAACTGGATCGGTATCTGGCAGGGGGGTATGGTTCCCTATGCGGGCGAACCGATGAAAGCGGTGAATATTGCCAATGACAACCCATCGGGTTATGCGATTATCGACAATATTAAATTACTGATCGGCACGACCTACACGCTGGGTTATTTTATGGTCCCATCGGCCACAGGCAGAACTTCCCTGGCAGCATCGGCAACTTTCACGGTAGGCGCCTCCTTTCTATCACCACGAGAAGCGTTTAAACGCTAACCTTCCAGCACAGGAAGACAGGGGTTGCCCTGTTTTCCTGTGCATCTGGGAAGTTAACCAATTCATTTAATTTTCTAAACAGAGAATACCAATGGGAGAATACTATGGTAAATTTTAAACAGCTTCAAGCTTCACGGTTATTTGAAGGGGACAGCAATCTAGTGGGTGCGGGGTGGTGGGGATTCCAAGCGGTAGCACAGGTGCCACTCAAAGATATGGTTTCGCTGGAAACAGCATTAATGGACACGACTCTGGATGGTACATTTATATATACGGCAATTGCCCCTGATTTTAATACACAAAGCATCACGGACTTTATCACGGCGATTGACGGGATATTGGCCAACCTCTTTGGCACACGTGCGATTATCTGGCTGCCTGACGGGAACCCGGCTTTGATCCATGCAACACTGGCCCAAGCTGTCCCGCTTACGATGTCAGGCGGCAAAGTGAAAACCAACACGGGGCTCACGGTTAGTCTGACCGGGGTAGACGGGGTGGCGGCACAATTATCAGCGGGGGCGGAACTGTCTATGGACCCGATGGACTCATTCGGGGACACGATTTTATGCAGTAGTTCTTCCTCCCCGGTAATGACGTTGGGAGGCTCGGAAGCACCGCAAGTTTTTCAACCAGAGAATAACGCGCACCTCCATTTTAAGGGGAACAATCTGGGCACGTTTACTTTTCCCCTGTTTATTGTCAGGCAATCATTACAAGTTAATTTGAACTGGGGATTCCAGGTACTGATCCCGGATACGGAAAAAAATACGAACGCCAAAAAGAGATTAACGGATACGATTTTATACCACACGGCATTCCTGCCATTCGCGACTGACCGCGACCCGAACCCGACGGATGCGCTGGGATTTCATGCGCAAATCAATATGATCAATCCGAATAATGTGCTGAAGGCTTCGGCTACTGCTTTCTGGTATACGGGGAAGAACAGTCCGGGGGGCGCAGAAACAGATACCAGTCTGGTCTCCTACTATCGCACGAATTACGGGAAAAGAATCACACTCTACCCGGTCAGCGAAAATACCAATGGCCAACAACCGGCAGCCATGGTGTTTAATCCGGGATATTTAAAGACACCATTACAAAATGGGTTCCGTTTTGCTCCGCTGGGGGACTTCATTATGGCAGTGGAAGACACAAACACGTCGTGCCAGTACCTGATGGGTGGTTTGTCCGGGCCGGAAACAATTACTTTTGCACCGGCAACTGAAAATAATAAAAGTACGGGCTACCGCTTGCGGTTCACGATAAATCAAGCGGCATTTGTGCCGCAGTTCCCCTTGGAAAATGCCTCGCCAGTAGGCCCGCCGATTGACCCGACGGCCCTGTTGATGAATGCTGACCATGAATTCAGAACGTCTTGGGCAACTGTAATAGCGCCCCCGGCGGCTACAACAACGGCCAGTTACCAAGCGGCACCGCAGGGGGCGGACCTGTTCGGCAAGGATGAGCTGATTAATGGCAGTGTGACTGGACTGCTGGGCCCCAAAAATCCAGGACAACCGCTACCGGTAGCAGCAGGTTTTAGTTTCCCACTCTTCCCGATGGCGGGGTATATTGGCGGCAACGGGGTGCAAGATATGACTAAAGAACAGATGGAACTGTTGAACCGCCAAATCATCGGTCCAACGCGGCGTAACGTGATCAACCTGGGTACTTTATCTACTTTATCCACTTCCCGTCTTTCCACTTTGCCAACTCCGTGCGGGGAAAGCGAGACAGTGCCCATTAATGTGACGACTCCAACAGGAAACATTATCACGGTAGACAAGGGCACGTGGCAAGCGCTGTTACTGGCCCAGGTAACGTTTCTGAATAGCACGACAGTGGCACGGCAGATGGGGTTCACGCGCTTGGATACGCAATTACAAGCGGCATTCCAAACCGATAACCTTTTCCTGGTAGCGGCAAACCCGGTGTTTTTAGGTAGTCCGGCAGATGGGGTGTTTCTACCGCCAGCCGCGCCTGTTATTCCTGACTCATGCCGTTTTTATAATACGATTAATATAGAGGACTGGAAATTTACAGCCTCGGTAGGGCAGAAAAATAATTACAATGACTATCGCAACGTGTTTATCATGAAAGGGATCACTGGGAAACTGACGGACCTGGTACTGAGCCCGGATAAATGGACGCAGAAAGATATTTTTGCAGCACCTGCCACGCTTAATCCTGATGGTTCGGTAGGCACACCGGATATATCGCAGTTGATCACCCTTTCCAACTGGTTGAACCAGTACTTGCAAGATGCTTTAGCAAAAGGGGACAGTCCCTATTTTCAAGATTTCGCGCGCATTATTCAGGATGAACAATGGATGGGGGTGTTGTTTTTAAAAGTGGATATCACGGGAATTCCCAAGGACTTGGCAGGTATTGCAGCGGGAGTGGCAGACCCGAATAATTTTTATGCGCATCACCTGGGTATTGAAATCAGCCAAATCAAAGGGGATGGTGTGGTGCAAACCGATTCCAGTTCTCTTTTTGGACTGGTGTATTATGTGGACCCGGATTACGACGACAAAACACTCCCCCATGCGATTGCACCGAAAGACTTGGGCGTGACCTATGACTTTACGCTGCTCTCGTTAAAAGCACTGTTTAAAAATACACGGGTGGCGAAATTTGAGAGTCTGGCGCAACTGGTACTGAATAAAGTCTATGGTTCGGACGTGGACAAATTGACAGTGCTAGACAAAAATGGTAATCTCAAGGAAGGCAATATATATAATGCGATTCTATTGTTAGGTGCCTATCAATTAAACGGGAATACACCGGTCTACAGTCTGGCGGCAACAGAAACCAACAGGTATAGCATGAGAAATAATATTCTGACCGACGTGGTGGTGGAAACCGCGAACATGTCCACCCGCGACGATGGTAGCATAAGCGGTACAGTAGTCTCATGGATTGCAATGGCGGGTTACATGACTTTTGCCGTGCTCAAAGATGCCAGTGGTAGTATCACACCGTTACCGGATTTCGATATCTTTTCCTTTGGAACCGATGCGGGTGGTCTGAGTTTTAGTAACCTGGGCCTCAGAATAGAAATTCCCGGCGGTGATGCAGCGCAACAGATTCTGGTAATGAGTGAAGCAGAGATTACGTTTAATACCTCTGCCAGTCAAGCGCGCCAGTACAGCTTGTTCCCCAATTTCCAAATGGAATTGCAAGGGTTGTCCAATGGTAATCTGGATAATGCACCGGCTGGCTTGGGATATGCCACGGTAGCCACGGCGTATGGATTATTGGGTGTGGCCGGACGAAATTGGCACGGTCTGGTATTTAAATTAAATATGGGTACACCAGGAGCACTGGCCAGTAAGATCAATTTGAGTTCCGCGTTGCTGTTAGCCTGGGCCGATGATTCGGGTAATGGGGCAGACAATACTGGCTATCAGGCACTGGTAGGTTTGCAATTGCCCGGCGCGGGCGCGGGGGGCGAATTGTTCAGCTTACAAACCGTGATTAAACTGTCAGTAGGGATCATGCGCCTGGATTACAACGCGGAAAAAAAATCGTTCCTGCTGCTGCTCAATGAGATTGCATTGAAGTTCTTGGGGTTGTTGAAGATTCCACCCAATGGTTCCAGTTCCTTCTTTCTCTTTGGCAACCCCGCCGCGAAAAGTTCCACTGGATTGGGTTGGTACGGGATTTACAACCAGGATCAAAAGCAACCGGATTGCAAAAAAACAACGCCCTTAAGCGGCGCAACAGAGGTGAAATATGTTTGAATGGTTAACAGAAGTATTTAGTAATGCCAATACCACGACACTGGAAGGCACGGAACAAATAAATGGGGCACAAGTGAATGCCTTTCGCGATCAGTTGGCCCACGAGCCGCTGTTGCGTTTTTTTGTGGGTAGTGGTGGTGGACGGGGCAATCAAGCTTCCACCGTGAATCTATTACGACGGTTTGTAGACCCGCTCACCCTCCATAACCTGACTTTTAATTATAGTCAGGTGATCGATGTCTATTATGATGGCGGGCAACTGACGCTGGATAATCTCTATGAGATGCTGCCGGAAATGGGGGGCGCACCGCACGGCAGAATTCGGAATGCCACGGTGAACCTGATTCCTTTTGTAGAAGGTGGTGAACCCCCTGCGGACGCGGTGAATTTCGGGTTCTCCGGGGCCATTGATAGTAATACCACCGATCTGGCTACCGCGTTACATGTCCATTACTTTTTGCAACTGCAACCCTATTTTTATACCCGTAGCAACTGGCTATGGTTTGGGGACAGGCGGCCAAAAATTAACATGGATACCACCCCGGAACTGAACAACCCCAGCTTCAATCGCCGCGTTTTTTATTTACCCCCTGAATCGTACAACAATCCCGATTGGGGAACCTATACCGATAACAAAGCACAGATATTGGAGTACCTCACCAGCGCGGCTATTCTGGGTGAGGTTCGTCTAGTGGTCTCTTACATTGTGATGCCACAGGGGAAAAGTGTCATCAATAGTTCCTCCGAAGCAGTAGCCACTATTTTAAGCGCCAGTTTGCTGCAATGGCAGGAACATGGCAATTACCGGATGGCAGCACCGGTCGTGATTCTTAACCTCAATGATTTCTGCACCCCCCTGAATGATTCCGGTCTGCAAATGGTGGATGGGTTACTGGCGGGAGTTCCGACCCGGCAGGAATCCATTCTGATTGCCCGGGACGATCAAAAAGTCAAACGGGCCTTTGAAGCCAGGAGCAATTATTTCAAATCTCTGGATGCCACAAACCGCTGGAGTTTCCTAAATTACCCACCAGTCGCAGATGTCAGGCGCGAAGTGGAACAGATGATCACGGCCAAGAACAAGGTTCTCTTTGTCCAGATTGGAGGCATACCCCAGCCGTTGTTCTATTATGCTTTATCCAAAACCAATATGTTCTCCGTATTTGAAGGCAACAACTCCCTGGCTGCCGCCATGAATATGGGAAATCCCTTTCTCAATCCACCCCGAAAAGGCAGTCCGCTTAGTTCTGCGCTTTATCCCGATATTAATCGTGGGTTCTTCAGTGCCACGCCACCCATTAATGCATTGGTGGAAGCAGCCAACCAGTTAAATTTTGATCTGGACGCTTGGCCAGCCACAGTGAGTCAAAACCCCTGCATGCTAATGGGGAATTTCTTACAGACCCTCACCGATCAGATGGTGACCCGAACGGATCCAATCCCCAAATACTTCTTGGATATCAAAGAGTATTACGCGCAATCGGCCAACGATAAACTAAACGTGGGAATAGCCTACATGCTGAATCTATATCAAGTAGACCATCCGGTGCAATTTATGGCGCTCTCGCCGTTTACAGCGGCACTACTGGCAGCAGATGAAAATCCACTCAACGCGCTCTATAAAGAATTGGCGAAAAAAGTCACTATCGGCCAAACACTGGACCTAGTGCCGGGTGTCATCGCGGGCGGGAATATCAATACTATTCTACTGAACCTGTTGAAAGGGTTCTCTGCCACGCTCTGGTTATTGGTAGATACCTTTACTAAAAAAGGCACGGATACCAATGTGGAAGAGATCACGCTAACGGGCAGCACCGGTGTATTCAAGGATTTGCAAGTCATCAATGCGATTGCCATTATCTTTACTGCGCCCAACAAACAACTGCGCACCACAGTGAAATTCGGCACGTTGGACCCGTCTAAAAAAGAAGACTATTGGTCCATTCCCGGTGTGCCCTGGATTCAGATGTGGAACCCCTACCTGAAGATTACGGTTTCTGATGGTCAACTGCCAGTTAATGCCGAAATGGGCGGCACGTACAAACCCATCAATGCAGACCTAAAAGTATTGATCCCAGTAGCCAAGAATCAATGGTTGACCACGGTTTCCTTTAGCACGGATTACCCCGGCATTGCCACTATTTTCCAGATGGCAGCCGGTGTCAATCTGGTGCAAATGATGCCGCCGCCCATTAATACACTGGTGGACCTCGGTTTAAAACAGGTGGATTTGTATTACGATTATGATAAACAAACCGTGCCTGCTCTTGGTTTTATTATTGCCAATAATAGCCTCACCCCGCTGCCATTGATTGGTCCAGTCAGTCTGGGGGATATTGAGGTGCAAGTAGCCGTGGTGGAACCACAAGGGAAACGAATTACAAAAGCCAATGCCTCGGCCAAATTTACTATTGGCACGGGTACGGATGCGGGTGTCGTGGCTGTAAATGTGCTTTATCCCAACTGGCAGTTTCAGGGTGGCTTGGAATCCGGCGTCATTAAATTCGCCGACTTGCTTGCCATGTTCCTGCCCGGTGTCAGTTTAGACCTGCCGCAATTGCCCACTATTACTGAGTTCAGCTTTAACTACTTAAAAGCCAGTGATTTAATGTCTATCTCCATGAAGCTGAATATTTTATGGGATTTTATGTTCTTCGGTAAGAATCTCTTCTCAATCCTGGACGTGGGCTTCAGTGTCAGTCGTGAAAAAGCCTTAAACACGGGCAATGTCACGGGTAACGTGGCCCTCTTCAAAGGTAGTGCTTCAGAGGTGGACCTCAACATCGGAGCCTATTACCTGGGCGAAAGCAACTGGCAATTTATCGCCAAACAAACTGGCGGGGTGTTCAGTATCAACGACCTGATGAAATACTATCTGGGCGATGCCTGGGTAGCGCCGGATATTTTCCCCAAGGTAAATGGTCTCTCACTGACTCTGGATTGGGGCAAAACCGGTTCCACCTCTTTTGAATTTACTGCTAAAACCGCCGAACGATGGTACCCATTGGGCAAAGAACAGTTCCCGGATATCTGGGCCACCGGTAGTATGATGATGGGGTATAATGGTAAAGCTCCTGGCAATGCCATTGTTTTATTTGGAGAGAAGCCAGTCGGTTCCTACGGGAAATTGGCAGCCACGGTAAACCTCTGGAATATCAATGTCCAAATGGCCTATAACTTTGATCCCACAGTGCAGAACCTGTGCATCACCTGGCTTTTCGTGACCGGCTGTATCGGCACGGATAAGGTGGGGGATACCATTGCCACGTTCAAATTAAATGGGAAATCTGTTGGTGAGATGGTAGAAATGTTTGTCTCCTGGGCGACTGGCGCCGAGTATGGCTTGGTGGCACCGTGGAACGTGCTGAATAGTTTCACCCTCAATGCGTTTGAAGTGGTGTATAACTTCACCAAGAAAAAAGTTTCCTTTAAGATTAATTTGGGACCCATTGATTTTGGCATTTTTAAGATCAATGGTATCTCTTTAGCTTACAACCCGGACGATAAACAAAGCCCGGTAGAAATCACCATTGATGGTTCTTTTGTCTGGCAATCCGGTGACAGTCTTTCCTGGGACCCGACAAAACCTGAATGCACACCCGCGCCTCCGGGTGGTGGCAACAAATACCTGGACCTGCGCTTGTTGGCGTTGGGGCAGCATGTGACCGTGACTGGCCTGACTGAACAACGACAGGTACAAGATGTGATCGCGATGTTGCGTGATTTGAAGATTCCCAGTCCACCAGAAATTCCCGTGGGTGGTCCCGGACAACCCGTATTTGCGGCGGAGAACTCCTGGTTTGTGGCCATGGATTTTGGCGTCTTAAAAGTAGAGAAAGAAACAAAAAGCCGCCTCTTACCCGTCCCGACGGCAGATGCGGAAGCCGCAGCCGAATACTTTATCCAACTCTCGCTGGTATTTAATGACCCCATCCTTTACGCCCTACGTATTGCGCTGGCTGGACCGATGGCGAAAATCTTCAAGGGCCTGGATTTCCAAATCATGTATTCCCAGGTCAGCGATACCGTGGGCCGATACGCCGCACAAATTGCTTTACCGGATATCATGCGCAAATTCCAAATCGGCATCGCTACCATCACCCTGCCGGTTTTTGCCATTGAAGTGTATACCAACGGTGATTTCCAGGTGGATATTGGCTTCCCTTGGAAAGAAGATTTCTCCCGTTCGTTTACGATTGAAGTAATTGTCGCCCCGGGTATTCCTATCTTGGGCAGTGCCGGGTTCTATTTTGGCAAACTCAGTAGCGCCACCACAAACAAGGTGCCCAAAGCCACTAACGGCTGGTTTAATCCCGTGTTGGTGTTTGGGTTCGGGGCACAGTTGGGACTGGGTAAATCCATTGAACTGGGTATATTGAGCGCCGGGTTTAGTTTGACTGTGTTTGGTATTATCGAGGGCGTGATTGCCCGCTTTCTACCCTACAAAGAACCCACTAAAGAGGGCCTGCCCATGTCATTGCAAGATGGCTACTACTTCTCTCTCACCGGAACAGTAGGCGTGTTGGGCCGTTTGTATGGTTCCATTAATTTTGCGATTATCAAAGCCGATGTCAATATTGAAATAAAACTGTTCCTGCGCATTACTTTTGCCGCGTACCAGGACATTCCGATCACGGCGCAAGCCTCGGTGCGGGTCAGTGTCAAAGTCACGATCAACCTGGGTATCTTCAAGATCAGCATCTCCCTCTCTTTCTCTGCCACGGTTAGCGCTACTTTTGTATTAAAGAACCCGCTCGGTGGCACCCCGCCCTGGATTACAGCGGGTCAATCTGTTTCCACCCTGGCGTTGCAAAGCCGTCGTTTGCGACAGGCCCAACATATATACACTACCGGTTTGAATGCCATAGCACCCGACATCTTTATCAATCCGCAATGGAACAGCTTGTTACCCGGTACGATGTTGAATCTGGAAGGCTACTTGGCACCTGTGCTCACCGTAGCCGGAGATTTGGCCACACAACCCGTCGCCCAAGAGATTTGTTACGTGGCTAATTTTTTCCTGAAAACACCCACACCGGTGCAACAACACAGTGAAACAAATGCGGCGAATAAGGCGAATGAGGTGAATGTCGCCCACGCTGCACTGGCGAACACTCGACAGCGACAACTCGGCAAACTCCAGAATACGGGTGCTGCCACGGATACGTTTACTGATCTGGCGATTCGTATGCTCCAATGGGTCATTGCTGCAGGCTTAAAAAAGAGCCTGACACCGGACCAAGTGAACCAGGAAGTGGTCAGTCACCGTTACCTTTCCAGTGCCATGGATTATCTTGCCAATTCCAGTGCTATCCCTATTCCGGCTACTGATATCAATACCTTCCTCAATGGTCAAGCCGCTATCCTGTTTACGATTCCCAGCAGTCAAGGAGAAGCCAGCACTGTCTTTTTCCCTGCCCCTCCGGGTGCCACGTTACAGGTCCCTGATTATGGCTCATGGCAGGGATTCGATTATACTTTTGGTGGTTACAACAGCAGTTCTGCCGAATATCTCCAGGGGTTAAATGATTATTTTAAGCAGCTAAAGATTCAAGTGCAAGAAGAGGAGGCAAAACAAGGTACACCGGTAAACGCGGTTACAGAAACGGGACCGTCTATTGCCGATTATGTATTCAGCGACTATTTCGCAGTAGTAGCCAGCCAGGGTTTACAAGCCCTGATCAACGGCCTGGAAAATTTCAAATGGGTGCTCAACCCGTCTTTCTCTGTGGCTGACATGGTGAACTGGGTCAATACTACCGGTCAACTGGAGGGTGAAGACGTCTTCACTGCCGGACAACTCTTCACTGCCAACCAGGAGCACCTTCTCAAAGCCAATCGCCCGTTTACTATTAGCGGTATGAATTGGACCTCCCCCGGCGCTTTTTCTTTCACCGCGATTGCGGCTGAACCGCAGTTCAAAGGAGCTTTTAATGCCACAGCTCTGGCTACATTTAATGCCAGCAACGCCCGCATCCTGGCCGCCAACATGACCGTGACCTACAACAGCCATGCTTATCTGACCGACAGCGGCGACTCCCTGACCTCCATTGCTAACTTCTTTAAAATAGATATACCCACGCTGTTAAGCAGTACCACGATCTTAACCGACAGCACCGTGATCCAACCCCTGGCTATGATCGCCATCCCCGATTTCTCCTACACCACGGCTAGTGAGAATACGTTAAGCACTATCGCTGGTATATTCGCCATTTCTCAAGACCTCTTGGCAACCAGTAACACGGACAAAAAAGATATCTTTGACCCGACTCACGACCCCAATCTCAATTTCCCCGGTTTGGCGCAGTTCCAGCTAGGTGCCTTGTTAGAAGAAGCCGAACGCACTCTGGGCCTGCAAAATCTTGGCGCTATGGCTTCCCGTTATTATTTACATGGGTTACGTTTGCCTACCCAGGGTTTAACTGCCAAAGCACGCGGACTTTTTGTTTCTGGCAGCGCCCCTAATTATGTTTATCCCGACCAACTCGGTCTGTATGCCCTAACCGGTCAGGCTTTCCCGTTACCCGATATTCAAGACCCAGCCAAACCCGATGCCCCGCTATTCACGTTTACGATTAACCGGGGTAGCGACACATGGTACAGTCTTGGCGCCACAGGTAGTGCCAGTGCCACCTTCACTTTAAGCGACAAAGACGATTACCAACGGTACCGCAATGTCTGGAATTATGCCAAGACCACTATTTTAGACACGGCCACTACCCGCATCACCCCGCTACCCGCTGCCGCGTCGCAACCGTCACGTTTCCCACTTGCACAGGAAATTTCCTGGCAATCCACCGTGCCCGTAATTCTGCCCCGGCAAACCGTGACGCCTGACAATCCCAGGTTGCGCCTGTGGACGTTTGCTGATTCACTGGTTAATACGCCCCATGAAAACGGGGTGCTGCCACTGCTGAAGCCAGTGTTGGCGCAAGCGGATGAAAGTACTGGCACCACGCATGATGTGGACATAACCAATTACGGTTTTGGCACGTTGATTCATTTTAAAATCAAGCGCACCCAGCCTGTAGCTGGCAGTCCCACTACCGGGCAATTATATGAGATCATTGAAGCCGCCACCAAGGATATTACGTTATTGGAACGGCTGCTCAATCAATTGCCTGATAATAACGATGTGTTCCAACAACTCGTATTACTCTATCCTCCCCAGAGTTCAGCCAGTGATGTCCAGGGGTGGCAGATGGATGATCCCGCGCGTTCCCTAATGGGCATCTGCCAGGTAAATCTCTCCACGGAAACACGGCCCCCGCTGCAACTGCAAAAACAGGCTGTTGCCTCTAACAATAGCTTGATAAACCTGATCAACCCGCCCATCCAGTTTTTGCGTTTGCTTTGGGAAGCCAGTATCACCCGTCAGGGTGGTTTTTACCTTGATTATTTCACCGGTATTGGTAGCCGTGTGAAGGGCTTGCCTGACTTCATATTCAACGACCGTGGCGAAGCGGATATCGCGGTGTTAGCTCTTTTCAAAACCGATAGTAGTCAAGGTATTTACACCACCAATTACATGAACATCGCTGCCACCAACCAGCCCTTGGATTTGGATACCGCCGCCTTAATTGCCCAGGTGATCCCCGTGTCCACCCGTAGCGATCAAACTCCTGTCTCTTACACCCCTGCCGCCTCGCTCTTGGAAATCGCCGCACTATATTATATGGACCCCGGCCTATTGGTAACTCTTAATGCCACCACCCCCTTGAACCAGAATGCGCTTATCACCATTGCTGGAGGCAGTTATGAAGTTCCCCCAGTTGGCGTAACCCCCGGTGCAGTGTTGGCTGATATCGCGGCTTATTTTAATACCACTGTGACCGCCATCAAACAAGCCAATCCGTTCCAGACCGATTGGAGCGACCCCCTGCCCCTGTATACCGGCTTAAAATTACCCGTTGTTGATCTTTACATTGGCAAAGCCTATTTTGCTGGCACGATCTTCACTACATTCAGTGATTTAGCCCGTTATTACAATGCTCCCATCGCGCAATTAACTGCTGCCAATCTGGCAAAAGGCAATCTTTTTAGCACTGTCTTGAATCTCGCCATTGGACCCAATGGTCTTGCGCCCGTGTTGCAAGCTGGAGTGGCCGGGATAAATCTTAGCCGCACCGCCCCTGCCGAACTGCCGCCCCTGCCCACTGATTCCGATTGGGGCAAGATTTACCTTTTGCAGCTTTTCAATTTACTCGGCTACCGTGTCGCTGGCAATGCTGCGTTTGCGCAGAGTTTCTTCGGACTACCCGCAGGCCCCACTTATGAAGATAACACCACCACCACCGATAAAATCCAAGCGGCCCGCACCCTGGCAGCCGGTGAAAAATGGCTTTATGCTCAAACCGTACCCTATCCCAACCGTTATGCCCACAAAACCGCCAATGATTCCAGCAGCGCTCTTCCCCCTGTAACCGATAGTCCCTATTGGGGAGTCGGTGGCTTGTTGCAACTGGAATTGCAGTGGCTTGATATTTATGGCAATTCGATTATCAGTCCATTTAATGTTCCCAGCCCAGCATATTCCACCTCCTTGAATTTCCAGCCGCAAATTACCGGGTATACCGATCGTCTTGTGGGAGTGGGCCAGTGGCCTGCCGTGGCCAATGCCTATCGCTTCTTACCCGATAAAGAAAACAAACCCACCCTGGAAATGATGCTAGCGTTTGACAAAACCGTCTATGAAGCCGCAAGTGCCGATGACCAAAAAATTAAGCTTCAATCCGCTTTAAAAGCCTATCAACAGATTTGGTATCAGTTAAACGACCCCAATGGGTTAACCATTGCTCTGACCACCACTGTCACCCCCGGTGTCACTTCCCTGATCAATGATACCCAGGTAAAAGCCTTAATGACCTGGGTTGCATCCATTTACAATTACCTGCTCAGCCTCTTGCAGCAACACGCTGCCGCCTTCACTCCTGAATTCAGCTTCACCGTGCCCATTGACCCGGCCCGTTTGAACTCCAGCCAGATATTTAAAGTTTCTGCGACCCTGGAGTTCTGTCGTCAAGCGTCCTTAGTTAATGGCGAGTTGGCTACTTCAGCCGGAGTCACCCGTGTCGCTTCTGCCCTTGCCCCGTGGACCGGTTCCTTAACTACCAATGAAAAAAACACCGCTGCCTACCATCATTTTATGGCCGCAGCCGGGCGCCAGTCTTCCACCCTGAGTGCCAGTAGTGACACCACCGAACAGCGTGAAATGGGGGCCTTTGCCGCCGCGTTTAAAAGTGCCTTTGCCACTCTTGGCGGTAGCGCCCTTGAAATCACCTCCTCTTCCGACCGCGATACGTTCAGCACTAGTGCCAGCGACAATGTGTGGGCCGTTCAATTGGGCAATCAGAATACCCAGAACGATATCTCCTTCACGATCCAAAACGAAAACAACCCCACCCTTTACGCCCCGCGGCCCATCAGCAACACATTACAATCCCGCGCTCAAACCGCTGTGATCCCCTATGAAACGGGAAAAGTCCTCCTCCCATCCGACCCGCCCCGTTTCAAGTCTTTCACCGATATAGACCTCGATCAATGGATGCGCTTCACCCTCAGTCAAGTTGACGAGTTATTGTCCCCCAAGTTTGTTGCACCCGCGCAGGTCTTACGCCAGAAAACCGGTTTAGACCTGATGCAGAACGTTTTGGATGCCAAAAAGAACCTGGCCATCGGTTTAAAAAGCGCCATGATCCCAGTTTTCGCTCAGGAGACTGTGGCTGAAAAGGAAAAAGCCTCCATTCAAGAGACTTTCTTTCAAACCATGTTGGGCACCTTGAGCAAATTTTATGCCGTCAAAGCAGGTATTCAGTTCCAAGCCCAGGTGAATGCTGCCATCCAGAAACAGTCCGAGTCCACACAACCGCCGCGTTTGTTCGGTGATATCGTGATGTTGCCCACCCAGAGTGGCGAGGCCACCCCGTTGGGGAATATCTCTTTATCCTCGCCCAAGTTGGATTTGAAGTTTGCGCAGCAGACAGAAGAACCCAGTTATTTGAGTTTCTTACTCAGTTCCAGTGCCATAATTGCCAAGAAAGTCGCGTTGAATCTTCAGTATAATGGGCAGTATATTGAGCATCAGATTGGTCATTTGCATGGGATTGAAGGATATTTGCCCTCCTCGTGGCTTTCTTTTGCCAACAACACCCAGGCCACCACGTGGCCGCTTACCCGGTCACTCGGTGAATTTTTAGTGCCCATCGTGTTGCGTGAGTTCCCGCCCACCCCGACCCTTGTCGTGCAGGATAATATCGATTTTGGGCCTGTGTCTGATGCAGATACTTTGGCTAATCTGACCGTGTGGAATTATAGTTTCATCTATTCCCAGCACATCCATGCCTTGCAGAATGCCGTGCATGGCACCTTGGAATTTAATATCACCTTCCAGTCCAGTCCTACCGCATTAACTGCTGTGCAGCGGGATTTATTTGACAATCTCGCCCAGTTCACCCAGGAGTATCCCCGTGTTCACAGTGATTTAAACACCTATTTGGCTACCATGGCTATAGAAACCAGTGACCCCACCCAGATCAAAAATGCCAGTACTGCCCTTGAATCTGCCGCCAATATCATTCAGTGGGTCGCGGATAGTGTAAAATCCAATCTGAATATCCAGTCTCGTGCCATGTTCCTCAAAGCCGCCTCGTTACCCCCTTATCTATTCACTCTTACCGAAGACCAAGTTGAGAAAACCAATCCCGATCACACCACTGTTTGGGCGTTGCAAGTCACCGTAAAACTGCAACAAGACCCGCCCCTGCGGGTTGGCTCTCCGTGGGTACAAATTCAACCCGAAATCTATACCTGTGAACCCGATAGCAGTAATGGGGATCGCACCTACACCTTCTTTTATAAGGACAAGAAGACCGGCGCCTATTTGGAAGCAGCCACAGCCATGACTATCGCGGAGCGGCAGTTTATTCTACCTGATATGGGTATGTTAGAGCGGCAGGATGTGCAAACCACAATTTTCTTGGCCCGTAATGAGGAATTAATTGATGGCAAGCCCACTGCTGCCCCCTTCATTTACACCACCCCACCCATTTCCTTCATTGCGCCTTTGTTGCCTTCCAAGCAGGTAGACACCCCCATTAATCTTGCTCTCATTGATGCTGTCAGTCCAGATGTCCCAGTGACCCGTTCATTGACCAGTCAACTCACCGTCTTTTTTTGTGCCTTATTCGCCAATGCCGGGACCGATCAGGTGACCCTTGAGATGACTACCTATTACGAGTACTCCTTCACCCCCGATCTTCCCAAGGTAAGTTTGCCCCTGTCATTAATGCCGCCCATGCTCATCACGCTTCCTGGTGGCACCGGTTCCGGTGAAACCTTGGACAGCATGATTGCCCAACAAGTTGCAGGAATAAATGCCTGGTTCAAAGCCAACACTCCCGATGAAACAAACGGCACCCTCTATTTTAACCTGACCATCATGTCTACTTTAACCGAAAACCCCATGCCGCTGTTAAAGTTAACTGCTGCCTATGTGAATCTGGAGGATTTGGACCCCAAGCCAGGGAAATGATGTAGTGCAAGCATATTGTTTGCGTTTTTTGTTTGTTATGTAGAGACGTTGCGTGCAACGTCTCTACCATTACATGACGATCACGCGGGATGTTTGGCTACTTGTTTTTTTTTCTTATAATAGCGGATTAGCGATTCCCTGATATATGCTGAGTATTCGATGTCTGGAGTGATGATATTACCGAGGGCATCGTCTTCTGGAATTTTGTTTTTTTCTACCATGTCACGAAAAAGACGAAATAGGCGTTTTTGTTCCCATTCCCATAACTTCTGCCGTTTCGTTTGAAGCGTTTCTCTATCAAGCATGCAAATTTCTATGGTTTTTAGTCCTCTGTCTGTTTTTCCAACAATAATACCTTTAATACCAAACGTAATATGAGCTTCAATGTTTTTATCAGTATAAGGATTTAATAAAAGCGGCTTTTCTGCATCCAATGAATCCTCAGGGCGCATAGCTCTTTTTCCTTTGATGGGAAAACGACTCGTTTTACCGCCACACCGATTGCACAATGGGCAGGTAGGAAGCAAATTGTGATAGTCATAGGCCAACCAGTAATATCCGGGATGAATTTTATCTTCTTCCACCCCTGATTTTGGGCGATAATGGTCGACATCCGCTGGAGTTACGGCAGTATAATTTGATTCACAGTAGGCGCATTTATTGTGAAATAGTTTTTCAAGGAACGGTTTTAGTTCTTTCCATATTTTATTCTTGAATTCAGGTTTTCTCCTTTGAATAGCATCATCAATAAGCTTTTTTGCTTTTACCGCCGCCTTTTTTTTCCACTCATCCCACTCTGGTCCCAGTTCCTTGGGTTCCACATGTATCACGTTGCAAGCCTCCGCATTAATTTAGTGCCTTAAATTTCCAGTTGACGTTTGATTTCATCCAGTATTTTTTCTCTTTTTTCCGGGGGTTGGCTATTCAAGTATGTGTCCATTGTGGTTTCGATCATTTGGAACGCTTCCCGTTCCACCTGTGTTTCGCCTGAAGAAGGGATCGTCTCTTCTAAAAGAGATTCCAGTTCATGCAACCGTTTTTTTTCTTTGGGGGACCGTTTTGGTAGGCCAAGTAATCGGGCATATTCGTCCATTTGATGCTTTGTGGATAAATCACGGGTTGATTCCAAACCAAAAAGCGGGCCAGTCAGTATTTGATCGGCGCGCCACCCTTTTATAGAAGGAAAATCTTGTTTAAGAATTACCTCGCCCTCATATTGCTCCAACAAAACAATATCACCATCACCAGCGCCACCAGCAGTCATGGGAGAATGGGTGCAACCAATGAATTGTAGATTGGGGAAACTTTCCTGTAAAAGTGGTATTACTTGCTGCTGCCAACTGGGGTGCAAATGAAGGTCCAATTCATCAATCAGGACAATACCTTTAATATCGTTTATATTTCCTTCCCAATGAACAGCAGCTAAAAGATGAATCAGTAAATGAGCCAGCCACGAGAGCATACTCTTGTACCCTTCGCTGAGCTCCGCAATGGGCACACGACCAAAAGGAGTCACCAGATTCCCCTGACCATCGGAACCATTAAACGATATTCTGGGTAACAATTTAATCAATAATTGCTGGATATTCCGGGTTGTTTCTTTATTCAGTTCACCTGGTGCGCCCATGGCATTAAAAGGGGAGGAATCACCGGCCAGGAAGCGATACAACGGAGCAGGGTCCACCAGTAATTTTGTCGGATTAAATAAAGATTCTATACGATCAATCACGGGGTCTTGCTGGGCCATTTTAAATGGTTCATCGGTAAACAGGAGGTTTCTGACAGGGCCATAACCTGCAACAAACCATCCTTCGAAATCCGTTCGTTTGCGGGTGTCGATAAACTTTTTTACCTTTTCATCCTTGGCTTTATCGCCAGTTTTTTCGATTTCAAAAGTGCGGCTTCCCTTTTTTATATTCAGGCGAATAACGATTGGAGTGGAGGAGATACCAGAAGAATCATCATCCAAAGGCGCATCAAATTCTGCTTCTATATACCCGTCCTCTGCCCCGACTCTTAACAGGCTTTGTGGCCCTGAGAAGCGACCTTGAACCAGTTCCGGCCCCAGGGAACACAGGGCGATACATTGCAACAGGGTAGTTTTTCCGACCCCGTTATTTCCCACCAACAGAGTCCATAACCGTGAAGAATTTTCGCTACCAATTATTAAATTCACATCTTTAAAACACTTGATATTATGAAGTGCAATGCGTTTGAGCCGGATAGGAAGATTTGCCGAGGCAGGTTTACTTTGGGGAAAAATCGCCGCCTCCAATCTTTGCTGGAGCTTGAAAATCAAATCGTTGATAGAATTAAATATTCCGTAGATATTCTCATATTCCTGAAGTTCTTTTTTTAATTTTCCTATTTTAAGAATATCATCATTGACATCTTCAAGAGCAATGCTGCCGCTTTTAAAATAGACAAACATGAAGTGTGGCTTTTCCCCTTTTTTAAAATTTTCATAAGCCACTTTAAATTCCCGCTCAAGTAATAGGGGGACTTGTCTGGAAAATAGAGTAATGACAATATCACAGTCCAACATTTCCCGGTCAAAAGAGTCGTTGTTAAAGAGCTTCCCCTCGCTCTTAATATTTTCAGCCGCAACATCCCAGGTTACCAATTTTACAGATACGCCCTTTTCCTTCCATTTACTATCTAACCGGACAACCATATGATAGAGTTCTAATCGCTCTTGCGTCAAGTCTATGGAAGAGGCTAAAAATATTTTATATTTTTTCATCGTCATCTGGATATTATAGCGTATTCATAAAGAAAATTCAAATGGCAAGAGAGTCAGGCGAAAAAAAAATGGCAAAGTCATGATTATAATCCTTCAGGATAATACTTAGTATAAACTCCCACTATAATGGACCCTTGGTTCCACGGCGATTACTTTCCTTATTTGCCAATAGGACCGCTCTGACTCCCGCAGCCCACACTTATCAATCTTCCTGGTGGTACAGGTTCAGGAGAAACCATGGACAGTATGATTACCCAGCAAGTTGCAGGCATAGATGTGGGGTTCAAAGCCAACACACCCGATGAAACAGGCGGGACCTGTGAACTTGGCGAACCTGGACCCCAAGCCAGGGAAATAAGCGCATGAAATTCTAAGAATGCGGGCGGTAACGCCCGTGTTTCTGGGAAAAAAATATAAGAAAAAGAAGAGGGTGTTTAAAAAAAAGGTGAGTGTCGATTAGAGTGGCCTGGATTCACCATCAGATTTGTGAAAAAACATGGACGATATGGACAGAGTGGACGATATGGAAGATGTGGAGCAAAAATAAAAAGCATATTTTTGTCCATATCGTCCACTCTGTCCATATCGTCCACAACGATTTCAGAAATTTGGCAGTGAATCCAGGGTGGATCAGTGGTTGATAAAATGATTATTTGGTACTATAATATATATTGAAAAATTTACCTGGGTTATTCCCAAAAACAATGATAATATAATTAGTGATGGAGTTCGGACATGGATGAACGATTCATTATGGAAAAAATACCTGAGAGTCATCGCAGAGATATCCAGACTGCTGTCGAAATCTTGGGCAAGGAAGGCTGTAAAGAGATTTATCTCTTTGGTTCCCTTGTTAAGGGAGATTTTTCCGCTCAATCCGATATTGATTTAGCCGTAAAAGGGTTGAAGAAAAAAGATTTCTTCAAAACCCTTGGGATGTTGCTCGCCGTATTGGAGCATCCGGTGGATCTGGTTAATCTAGAAAAAGAAGATCGCTTCTCAACGATGTTATTAAAGAAAGGGAATCTACTCCGTGTTGGCTAAGGAAATAAAAGAGCAGATCGATTTTGAGTTAGTGGAAATCGACTCCATATTTGAATCGTATAAAGAAGAATTATCTCTCCTTATTCAAAGTCCAAGCTTGTTTGAGATGTCCATCAGCTCGGTGCGTTAAAATATTTAAATATTTACCCATTTGCATGCACCGAGCGGTATACTGCATAGAAAATAAGGTTTAATCTATCCCATCTGAGGATTAAACATTCACCTCTAGCATAACTATTTCAATGGTCAGGTTTATGGATTAACCAGAGAGAAAAAAAAATTCAACCAACCCCGCCAGTTAATGACCAGAGAGAAAAAAATATACAACCGCCGGGTTTTTTGACCCGGAATTCTACAAAAAATGCTGAACGGAGAGGTTTGGAAGGTGAACGGCCGCCTAAAAAGGTGACGGTTGAGTAAAATAAGGAGAACGGCCGGGGTTGGAAGGTGAACGGAGAGTAAAATATGGTGACGGTTCTACAAAATAAGGTGAACGGTCAATTAATACTTCCAACTTTCAGTTAAAAAAGGTGAACGCTCCATAATTTTGCGACTATTTTCACCAAATGGAATTAAATATGCGCAAAAAAACACATTCCTGTTTATTCCAACCAACGAATCGGGATTGTCGACGCGCCATCATGGCGTATTAATACGCGGCGAAAACATGGCTTTGGTAAAATTTCGGGTGCGTTTACTTGGGGCTGGGTTCAGCGAATTTTGCAGCGATAAATTCTTTGGCTAAACTGGGGGTGATGGAGGTTTGTTTCTTTTTGTAGGCGACGCTAGTCAATTTCAGGAGATACGTCATAAAACGACGGGGGTTGTTTTTAGAGGCTGCCAATATGATTTCCATCACATCGGCTTGGAACAAATCTTCTGGTTTACCTTTATAGCCAGCGAATTTTAAAGATTCGGCCACGGCTTCTTTGGCTAAAGTAAGATCAAAACCACTGATTCTTATAAATGAAGGTACATAACGCAAAATAGCATCATCGCTTTCGCCCCGGTCGGCTTGGAGAAAGACGTCGTGAATTTCGGGTTGCAGGGCAAAGACGAAGAGTAAATTTTCGCCAACGATAATCTCGCTGGTGAATTTGAGTAGATTGATGACTTCTTCCAGCCAGTTCTGGTTGGGACGGATAGCCTTGATGATGCGGTCCATTTCATCAATAAACAGGACCACAGTGGCAGGGAGTTTATGAATGATTTTGATAATTGCTTCGCGTAGGGTACTTTCCGTATGTCTTTCATATTTCAGTAATTCAATTTTATGAGACTCCTTCCCAAGTTTGCCTTGTAATTTGGCACTTAACTTAATAGGTAAGAATGAGCTCAGCATAAGGTTTTGGAAATTGGCTTCGATTTCTGGAGTAATTTCTATCTGTTTTTTTTCCATTTCTTCAAGAGAGATGGAAACATTCAAGCGTTTGGTATCGATGGCAATTTCCTTGGGATCAAAGTTGTCCAGTAATTCATCATTTTCAATGATGAGAATCAGTAATCTGGAGAGAATCATACGAAAAAATTCTTCTTTCATCTCTGCTTCGGTGTTGGCGTTCATGGAGAAATAGATGTAATCGGTATAATAAATATTACCGTACTCCTCTTTGAACTTCAGCATCAGCGAGCTTTTCCCCGTGCCAGTGTCTCCGATGATAGCAAAGTTTTGTTTGTATTCGAGTGCATTCCGAAGATCAAGTTTTTCATCGTTTCGATTTACGAATCGTTTGATATCTTTTCCCATCAATTCCGCGGTTTTAAAAAAGGGTTCGCTTATTCCGAAGAATTCAAATTGCCCATCTTTTACTGTTTCATTTTTTATTTTTTTCGTCATATTTTCCTCTTTATTTATTTTACAGTAGTCGTTTTAATATGTAAAGAGCATTGATGCGAATTTTCATGGCGGCATGGGTGGCGATTATGGTTCTGATGATAGTATATACTTTTTCATAGTCCTTATTGCGCAGGATTTCCAAGGCTTTTAATTGCAGGGCCTGTTTTTCATCATTGCTTGAGTCCAGTACGAAGTCCAGCATCTTCTCCACGGTCTTCATATCAAAGGTGACCGATTCTTCAACTCTCTTTTGTCGCTTCTTAGTCAATTTTTTCCCTTCTAAAACCGTACAATTCCCTTTGGAAAGTTCTGTGGCAATGATTTCCATATAACTTTCCCGGAACTCTTTTAATTCGTCTTTAGTGGTATTGGGGAAGTATTCCAATAATTTTTTGCCCGACAACCCGTGCAATTCTTCAATGGCCTGATCTGCCCAGGCATAAATCTCTTTTTGATGGTTTTCAAAAATGGGTTTGTATTTGTTTATATAGTCATCGTGGATGCCTCGGATGACCTTGATATCCATGATAGCCCGAAAATCCCGGAGGAAAATCAGATCCGGCAGGTCCCGGATGTCCCATAGGTTCAGGTAGCCCAGGCCCTCGATGCCCTGAAGATTCAGGAGGCCCAGGATTTCCCATTGGTCCAGAAACCCCAGAAGGTTCCCGATGGGCTGGAGACTCCGGAGGGCAAGAAGTAATAAATACTGTAAAAATAATTTTTCGGATTTCAATTTTTTTAAAGCAAAAACAAAATCCATTAGATTTTGTCGTCCAGCTATTTGAAGGACAAAATTATTATCGTTTTGAAACAGGAAATAAAGCAGGGAGGCACTGCTTTCATCCGTAAGGTTTTCAAATTTCTGGATTCGTTGTCTTAAGTGGCTCAACAATTCTACCCTAGTGTTCTCATCTGCCCGACTCAAAATTGAGGTTCCCACAGACTGAACAATAGGATGAGGGGCAAAGAAAAACATCTCCCATCCTTCCTTTACTAGCTTTTTGCTGTTTTTATAGAGGGGGTAAAAATAAGTTAACATTCCAATCTGCAGTTCATTCTCTTCCTTATAGTCCAGTCCCAATAGGATTTGAATAATTTTTTTGGCAAAGTTCAGTTCCACTGTCTCTTTGGTTTTCTCAGTCACAATTTCTTCAAGGCAAGCCTCAAAGAGTTCAATTGATTTCCAATAGTTCTTTTCAACTAATTTTTCGCCAACTTCTTCGAAAAATATTTCGGCGTTCCCAATATTGATAAAAAGCTTAAAGGTTTCCCGCCAATAATCTTTGTCATAAAAGCCCAGGATATCATTTTGATTTTTACTCTTGGCAAAATACCGCGCTGCCAAATATTCTTGGAAAGTCAGGTGTAAAAATCCATACTTCCCCTCGGATTCATACAACAACCCGGCTTTTAATACCATCTCCTTCAAAAAGAAATTCCTGGTTTGACCTTCAATCTTTTCTGGCAATAGGCTTTCGATCTCGTTTTTATCCATCTCACGCCGTTCGGTTTTCATTAATTCTACAGCAATTTCGGAAAGATAGGATATACTGTTATCAAAAGAGAAGCTGACATTCACTTTGCGATTCGCCAAGTTCCACAATTCGATCATCACCTTCAGGCACTCTTCATACAATTTGTACCGCTCCTCTGGTAACTTGGCACGAGTACGATGGACAATAGCAATAATGGTTAACAAGAGTGGATTCACAGCCAATTCCCGCAGATTCCTATGCCCCTCATTTTCAATGTCAGCAACTAATTCTTCATATTTTTTTTGTCCCGTTTCAATGGCCTTCTGCATATCCCGTTCCCCGCCCACAGCAATCTCCACATTTCGGTACCAATTCTGCAAAAAGGAATCAATGTCTTTTAATTCAAAGTCTTGTATCTCAAAAACGGGGATTTCATCTTTGAAGGTTAATCCCTCGGCTGGGTTCAAACCAGAAAAACGCGAGGTGACAATCAGAGAATTTTGAAAGATGAACTGCTTTTGAATCCACTCAATCACTTCCCGGCGGATTGTTTCGTCCCCGATTTCATCCAGTCCGTCCAACAGGAAAAGCGCGCGGTTGGCTTTTATGTGCTCATCTAAAAAGGAATCCACGGCACTATTCTCCCGTGCCAGCATCTCAATAATTAAATTGCCGATGTTCTTTTTACGGAACGTATTATCCGGATCACGCCCGAAGTCTTTGAGCGGAATAAAGACGGGGGTGAATTGCGCAAAAAAAGCTTTTTTGTCCGGGTTTAAACATTGCAAGGTAATCCACTTCATCAAGGTGGTTTTGCCACTACCCGGCTGACCTAAAATAAGCATACGAAGGGGTTGTTGTTTTTTTTTTTCTTGATGCATCTCTTGAAAAAGGGATACAAAATCTATATCCTCTTCTTTAGGTGTGTCTTCTTCCTCTCTTTTTAGCCGATTAAAATCAGCGATGCTGCGGTAGCGTTCACTAGCGATGGATGCTTTGGCACGCAGTGTGACATAGATATGTTCCAATTCCAATGGTTTTTGCAGAATGGCATTTAGCCCCGTAAAATCCAGGTATCTGAATTTTTCCCCCATATGCTGTTTATAGTGTTCAAAGTCACTTTGCGCCTTGGCGTGTTTATCCGCCTCCGTTTTTATCACCTCTGTTTCAGGTTTCTTTTTTACCACCAGTTCCAATTGATGCTGGAGCTTGAGAATTAAATCTTCAATGGAACTAAAAGAATTGTAAATCTGCTTATATTCCTGAATCTGCTTCTTTAATTCGCTTATTTTAAGAAGATCAGGCGTCACATCGTCAATTGTGAGTGTGCCACTCTTAAAATAGACAAAAAGGAATTCTGGCTTTTGGCATTTTTTTAGATTCGCATACGCGAACTCAAACTCTTCCTTGGTGAACTGCCCCACTTTCTTGAAAAAAAGCGCCAGCACAATATCACACTTCACCATCTCCTCGTTAAAATAATCTTGAATTCGTTTCCCTTCTTTTTGGAAACTGTGCAGCAGGTCTTCCCAGGCCACCAGTTTGATGTGGATATCTTTTTCTTCCGTCCATTTGTTGTTTAAGCGGGAGATCATCAGGGCGATTTCTTTTCGCTCTTGGGCCAGTTCCTCAGAAGAGGCCAGAAATAGTTTATATATCTTCATAGTCATGGCAATATTATAATGGATTTAAGATAAAAATTCAAATAGAAATATAACCCTGGATTCACCGCCAGTTGACAATAGACCAGATATAGAGTATTTTTAAATCCTAATGATTTTTTTTCTAGAGGAACAGTATGCGACTACTAACAATCAACCCTGGATTCACCGCATTGTTAATAGGAAGTATGTGATAAACAGAAAAAAAAAGAAAAAAAAAGAAGACCACAGATTACGCAGATTAAACGGATTAGACAGATTAAAAGAAGGACCAATAGACAAGGTTATTTAAAAAAAGTGCTATTTAAAAAAAGTCATCTTTTAATCTGTCTAATCATTTTAATCTGTGTAATCTGTGGGCCAAAAAAAAAAACAACGGAGGTTACGATGACATTCTTCAACGTGTATGAGGATACAACGCGGGCTGAAGCGTATGCGGAAATGGAGTTTCCTGGGACGTATTATTTGGCTTATCGGGATTTGCCGGAAATTATAGCTACCCATATCCAGGGACCTGAAGCATTGGATTTTGGCTGTGGGGCCGGACGGTCTACAAGGTTCTTGAAAAACCTGGGTTTTGATACGATTGGCGTGGATATCTCGGCGGATATGATTAAAATCGCCAGATCCAAAGACGCCAATGGCGATTACCGTTTGATTGATGATGGTGACCTGGATTCCTTGAATGATAATAGCCTCGATCTGGTGCAAGCTATATTTACCTTTGATAATGTTCCCACTACTGAGAAAAAAGAAAAGATATTAATGGCAATGAAACGAGTAGTCAAACCGGAAGGATTTCTGTTGATCCTGGTTTCCGATCCGCTCATATATACCCATGAATGGGCTTCCTTTTCTACCAAAGACTTCCCGGAAAATAAACTGGCCAAAAGCGGCGACCGGGTAAAAATTATCCAAACAGACATCGCAGACAAAAGACCAGTAGAAGATGTCATCTGGAGCCATGAAGCGTACCTGAAGATTTTTGAGCATACTGGCTTCCAATGGGTCAAAACCTATAAACCGCTGGGCAAAGCAGACGAGCCGTTTCAATGGGTGAACGAAACAAAAATCGCACCCTGGGTTATTTATATCTTAAAAAAGAAATAAAAAGAAAAAAAAGAAGACCACAGATTACGCAGATTAGAAGGATTAGACAGATTTGGTTTTTTAAAAACGTACTTGCTTGGCGATTAGGGGCGGGACGTTTTGGGGGGGTAGTCTTTTTTTAATTGTTCCAGCAGTTGCTGGTACTGGGGGGTATCCCGTATTATATCCAGATACTTGTCTTTTTCCATGTAATCGTAATTCTTAAAGCCATCTTTCACCGCTTCCTGCAAATATTTTAAGGCTTTCTTGCGATTTCCCTCACGGGCATACAAGGAACCACGTTGATAAAGAAAATAAGGGGAAAACGGGGTGTTAATACCTGATTCAATGCCAATTTCTATGGCCAAAGCCGCACGTTTAAAATCCCTGTTTTTCATGTACTCGTCCACATCCCCATCACACTTCATGGAAATATTAAACAGCAACCGCTCGGCCATAGCTGCATCATATTTATTCTTTTTATTCTTTAATTGCCGCACTAACCGGGGAATCCCCATGTTCATTATTACTTGCTCTACCCGGACCTCGCCAGAAAGATTTTGATACAAGTACGCGAACCCACCACTAATTTGTTTGATATACCCCTGTTCCTCTTCCAGACGCTGGCGCTCATCTTTTTCAAAGGATTTAAACTCCTTTGTTTGCCGCAGTTGCCCGACCCGTTGTTTTAAATCATCCACGGGTTTTAAACCGTCATACAGGCGGATTATGCCCTCGTAATCGGCGACCGCATAATATGTTTCACCTGTTTCGACCCGTGTTTGGGCCAGTTTTATTTCTTTTTCAAACGTTTCATTGATAAAGTCTAAGCGATTGTCTTTGGGAATAATGCCAGTTTTGAGCGCCATTAATTCCAACCATTCCACCCCGCGCCAACAGATATCGGCTGGCGGCCAAGCATGATTCCCGGGAAAAAAGATGAACCGGTGGGGAATACCTTGGTCAGCCATGTTTTTTTCCAATGAAACCATTTCGCTGTAATTAAAGTCACCATAACCAGCAATACCGTAGAAATGCATGGTTTTAATATGAATGAATTGAACGGCTTGACTCAGTCCAGCCCCGCACGCAATAATTCCTTGCACGGGATTATTAATCGCTTGATTAAAAAAAGTGGCTACTCGTGCCCCCCCGGAAAAACCAGCAGCATAAATACGCCCTTTATCCACGGCAAAACGGGCACATAAATCAGTCCATACTGCACGCATCGCTTTAAAAATGGGTTCACCCGGCCCATTCTTGACGTTTGTAGGACAAACCAGAATATAACCAAATTTCTCCGCCGCCTCCTTGAACAGGGGAACAGGAAAAGTCACACGACCACCAGGTTCAAAGATAAAGAGTACGGGCCATTTCTGTTGCTCATTATAAGAAGTCGGCAGGTAAAGCAAATAAGATTCCAAAGGAGAAATCCGGCACACTACTTTTTCAATCACAGTTCCTTTCGCAAAGGTCTCCGAAGCAGCGGCCATCATAAAATTGCCTGCAAAACCGAATAGCAGACAGCAGAACAAGAAAACAGTTAATTTTGGGTTCATGTTTTTGTTTTTCATTTTGTTTTTCCTTTTATTTTTTTTTTACAGGTCCTTGATATATTAAGAGCGCAGTGGATTATCGTTTGATGGCATTCCATTTCGTGCCAGGAAAAGGTCCGGCGGTATGGTGATAGAAAGTAATCCAGAGGCCTTCTATGCTTCTGTTATCAGAGAGCGTGCCTTTTAACTCCGCTTTGGGTAGCATGGGGATATCCATGTCCAGAATAATATCAATTTCGTTGTCTTTCTGCCGATAGGTTCCGCGGGGCTTTTGACCCACATAGATTTTACCGTTTTTGAAAGTATAGGTGCGGATGATGTCCTTCCCTTCAAAGAGTTGTTCCTGGGACATGGTAAACAGCCATGTGCCCTGAATATCCCTAACACTGCAAGACACCATTATTGACACGACCACTGCTAAAAGTATAAGAACTGCCTTTTTTCTAACCATTGTATCACCTGCCAAGCGCACTGATTTTTACTGCTCATTGATAATTAATATTATACCATATTTTTATGCAACTGTTCAGCCCATCCTGAATTCACCGCCAACTATCGCGCAACTTAATTTGGATTGATTTTCACCAAT
>CAZCVI010000015.1:0-104033 GCA_964502145.1 uncultured Clostridia bacterium | reverse complement strand
ATTGAATTATCGCAGGTCTGAAAGAATCTCTTTTTTTCTGGCGGTGAATTCAGGCAGACCTGAATTCACCATATTTCCTATTCCTAAATCCACCCCCAAATTTTAAAAAGAGCCACGGATAACCGTGGCTGACTGGACTATCTGGACGTACTGGAATTACTGGACAAGCTGGAAAAATCAGAGGTTTTGTGAAGTCCAGAATGTCCAGATAGTCCAGTTTTTTCTGAAACTTAGCAGTGGATTTAGGTATTCGTCCTTGGCATCCCCCCATTTTTTTTGAAAAATGTTCTTGAAAAGCATTAATAAAAAGAGTTTCACGGTTAAAAAGAGTGGTAAGAGGCTCCTTTATTTGGTATAATATAGTATCGTCGAAAACACCTATCATACCAACAAAGGAGCTTAAAATGATTATATCCGAAAACACAGAAAAAGTCAAAAAAAAAGCGTTAAGGCTGATCAATAAAATAAATTCGCGGCTTAGCAAGCCTGAAAAGAAGTTCGTTCTTGAGATGACATTGGGAATGGTACTTAGTGGAAGCAGCAATATCAGCGAAATCGCACGTAGCCTTCAAGAACCGGTGCCACTAAAACATACTACCAAACGGCTTGAACGGATGCTAACTCACAATCATATCCTTGATATCTGCAATCAACTATGCCTCGAAGAGAGCGTGAATAAGATTGATAAAGATACTATCATCGCCTTAGATGGAGGAGACACTGTTCATCCCTACGGGGAGGAGTTTGAGCATATGAACCCTGTCCATGATGGTAGTGCCGGTAAAATAGAGAAAGGGTTTTGACTTAACCAGATCAGTGGGTACAATCCCCACTCCCATGAGACGTTCCCGATTGCCCTTGATATTTACAGTACAAGTGAGCCCGGTCACAAAAGTGCCAATAATGAATCGCTCAAACTCGTCGATAGCACACTTGATTTAATAGGTATAAACGGTCTATGGGTTATGGATAGGGGTTATGACGGCGGTATAATCGTTGAGCATTTCCTTCGCTTGGGTTTGAATTTTGCTATCCGCCTCAAAACCGGCGCGAACAGTCGTAACATTCTGGTCAACGACCTTTCTGTTAATGTCGCCAAGGCAGCGGAAACAATCAATCGTCGAGTCATCTATAATAAAAATTGCCGCTTTGGTTCCCTTAAGGCAGAAATAGAGATTAAAAACGTTCGGTATGGGGTAACCCTAATATGTTTCAAAGACAAAAGAAATAAAGAACCGCTGGTCTTATTAACGGGTGGTCATATAAAATCAAGCAAAGAGATAAAGCGGCGGATTAGAGGTTATTTCCGTCGTTGGGGTGTGGAAGAGAGCTATCGGTTTGAAAAACAAGGCTTTGGTATTGAAAAAGCGACAGTCAGAAAATTCAGCAGAATCCAGACTCTGATTGGCTTAACATTGATGGGCTGGCTATTGCTGACCAAAATAAACGAAGCTCCCAAGCTGAAAGCAGAGGTACTCAAACACGCCAAAATGGAGAAAAATAAACCAAAGGATTAGTCTAAATTCATTTATTATCGGCTTCTGAAAGGAGTTCAAAACTTGTTCAAGGGGATTGTCGAATTATTTAGATTTCGGTGGAAAAGAGAATGGAAGAACCTGTTCATTAATAATGTTAAAAACCAACGATTGTTGTTTCCTGAATTGCATCCGGGTTTACGATGGCTGGAGTTGACAGCATGAGCAAAAAAAATGGGGGGACGCCAAAGTTATAGCACTTGACTTCTGTGCTTTTTTTCCATATAATGTACCATGAAAAAAACAAAAAAGAGACCGGTGATAACTCTAAAGTCTGTCGAGCCAGATGCAAAGTCCTTCCATCCAGGAATAAAACTCGCGGTTAGTCTGAAAATAGCGCTTGTCTATTTAGTGGTAGCCACCATCTATGGTGCCAATAACTTTGCTTGGGGCCTTCAACTTTGACCACTTAAGCAAAAAACGTGTCAGCATGAGAAACATCTAATGGGTGTCCCCAGGTTTTATGAAATTCAATAAAGTGAGATAAATGAAAATTCAGCATTTTGATTTAAGTGAATTGGGGTGGAGCGACTGGTTCGAGCAAAGGACCAAATGCGAACCAACCGATACAATCGCCCGAGTTGCCGCTGTCGATCGCGATCAGTTATTGCTCGTGGACCAGACCGGCTCTTTCAGGGCAAAGCTGGCTGGTAGCTATATGCACCGCCATCACCTGTCCCATGAACTGCCTTGCGTGGGCGACTGGGTGTGCCTGGAGAAAAAATCAGGCGACGACTTTGGGGTGGTACACGCGATTATAGAGAGAAGAACTTCACTGCGCAGAAAGTCAGCGGGGAACGCCGTCGATTATCAGATGATAGCCTCAAATTTGGACTACGTGGTTATCGTGCAGTCATGCCACTTTGATTTTAATCTGAAGCGGTTGGAACGCTATCTGGTAATGGTGATCGATGGAGGCGCGGATCCGTATATCCTGCTCACCAAGACAGACCTGGTGGAGCCGGATACCCTGGCTGCACAGTTGGAGGAAATACGTTCTGCCGGTATCACCGCACCGATATTAACTCTGAGCAACCTGACACGGGATGGCTTGGTTGATCTCAAACGGCTGTTATTACCTGGAAAAACCTATTGCTTTGTTGGCTCCTCAGGAGTTGGCAAGAGTACGTTGATTAATCATTTGATTGGCCGTGAGCTATTAGAAACCAAGGCTGTTAGCAGGACAGGCGAAGGACGGCATACCACTGTTCGTCGTGAGTTGATCTGCATCGAGGGCGGTGCGCTGGTTATCGACAACCCTGGGATGCGTGAATTCGGCATTGTCGGCGCGGAAGACGGCATCGGGGGCGGTTTTTCTGATATCACCGCCATCTCGTCTGGCTGCCGTTTCCGGGACTGCACTCATACAGGCGAACCAGGCTGTGCTGTATTTGAGGCCGTGCAGTCCGACGAAATTAGCGAGGATCACTACGAAAATTACCTGAAACTCAGGGAAGAATCCGATTTCTTCCAAATGTCCTATATTGAAAAAAGAAAGAAGGATAAAGACTTTGGTAAATTCATTAAGTCGGCAAAAAAAGGACTTAAAAAATATTAGAAATAAAGGGACACCCACGGTCCAAGGATTTTTGGAGAAAGAGGGAAAGATTAAAGCTTGCTCTTTATGGCGGATTCAATGGTGTTGCACGACAATAAACCGGGTTTCTGCGAGATGGCGATGGTCACGGTTTGATTGGTGATGGCATAGGTTCCTATCACCTTTCCCAAAAAGGGGATAGGCATAGTGAAAGAACCTGCGGATTGATCACCGGTAATGGTGCCATTGTTTTTGGCCATCATGGATTGCACTTTGGCGAAAGCGGCGACAGTGTCGCCGGGAATATCGAAATTAAATTGACAAGACATGTTGGGGTGTTCTCCTTAGGCTATAGTAGCCCTTTTTCTTTGAGTAAGGCGAGAATTTTATGGTGGATTTTTTCCGGGGGCAATGTGGTGCCAATATTGTCACAGCAATCTATCAAATAAAAATTCTGGTCCTCTTGTACGAGTCGCAAATACTCTAACTCGACGTTTCGTTGCAGTTCCAAGCTGCTCTCGTGAATATCCTGTTTGCCGGATAAATACTCGCGGTCAGCACCTAAACGGGCGTCTTTGAGTTTCTGACTGATGAACTGAAAATTCATGTGCAAAAAAATGGACAAGGACGGCTCTGGGATTTGGTAGTACTGGTATTCCAAATGCAGAATCCACTGTTTGAGCTTTTGTTTTTCCTCTATTGTAAAACATTTGGCACCCTGAAAAGCAATGTTGGAATACACATAACGGTCCAATACCACAAAACACTCTTTTTCCAACCATTGATTAATTTTAACCTTGGCATTATGGCGATCCCCGGCATAAAGCAAAGCAACGAGATAGGGATTGACCTGATTGGCCTGACCATACTCCCCTTTAAGAAAATCAGCCACCATGGCACCAAAAATAGGGGAGTCGGCGAGATTATCGGTCTGGGGAAAATGAAGATACTGATGAAGAATACAGCGCTCCTCCAGAACCTGATTCAATAATTTGATCTGCGTGGATTTGCCAGCACCATCGAGACCTTCGATCACAATAAACCGCTTGGATTGTTCTTTATTTTGTTTAGTCATCATGGGTCATTCTAGCGATTTAATCAGAATTTGTCAAGCGATAAAAAAAAGAAGACCACAGATTACTCAGATTAAAATGATTAGACAGATTAAAAGATGTCTTTTTTAAAAAAACTTTTTCTTTTAATCTGTCTAATCATTTTAATCTGAGTAATCTGTGGTTTTCTTTTTAAATCTCTTGGCTCAGTAATTCCTCAAGGTTTTGCTCGCTTTGTTTTAGCTGTTGGACCAGTTGGTGGTTTTGGTTGGATTCAGCTTCTATTCGTTCCTGTTTTAGGAAATTGTAGAGGGTGATAAGGGCATTTAAATAGTCCTTTTGCGATAAATAATCGAAGAAACCCCAATCACTACCGAGTTTTTCATTGTTTAAGAGGCGGTTTAAATTGATGTGGGGTGTTTCTATACGTTCTACCAGCGGCAAAATGAAGAGTTTTTTATGGGATTCGAGGATTCTCTTGAATTTTATGCGGCTAGTTCGTTCTGGGGAGTGGTCGAGTAAGCGATACAGGGGGGTGGAAGAGTAGGGGACGAGGAAAGGGGCGTGAGCTATCAATCCAAAATAGGGGAACTCTTTGTATAAATGGTAAATCAATATGAATTCAGAAACAAACTCAGGCCAATTGGAAAAATGATCACTGCTGATCCAATAATGATAGTTACGAATTTCCCGTTCATCAAAAGCTTCCATTAATTCCAGAAATAGCGGTTCGTCTGGAATTGTTTTCCCCAATTTTTTGCCCCGTTCTTTTAAGAAGGCATCTGTTCCCAGCCAGATCAGGGGACTGTTCTCCATGTAGAGGGAAGGTTCGGCAATTATATCAAGGACGTGGTGTTGGATTTCCTGGCGCGAATTAAAAAAGGAGTTAATAGAGGTCTGAATGCCCCATAAACGGAACTGCTGCTGCTGGATAATCTGGAAAATACGCTGGGCATACGCGGGGTCCTGCAAAATGTCGTCGTCATTGATATTCACGGTGCGAGCGCGGGGGGATTCTATGGCGAACGTTTCCAATTGCTGGGCAAAAGATGCCAATAAATGGGTGAATTGCGATTCGGGCAACTTACGCAAGGTTTTGCCCTGGACGGCGGAACAGAAAATACAACTGCGACTACAACCACGGGATACATTGATCTCCAAACCCTCTTCGAAATGCTTTTTTTCAAGAAAAGCGAGATTAAAACGGAAATCCGGTTGGAACTGAGGACGATTGATATAATGGAGATGGGAAAGAATGAACCAACCTGGCACCTGCAACATAAAACCGTGATAGGTGAATAGTTTCTCCAGATTATTGTCATTGATGGCAGAAAGCAGGGCAGGGAAAATTAATTCGGCTTCACCCCGCACCAGCAGGTTCAATTCAGGGAGAAAATAAGCAGCCTGGAGGGGATTTAAGGTAATTAGGGGCCCACCAGCCGCAAGCAGACGATCATAATGGAATTCATGGCGGAGCTGGGTTAGAAAAGTTTGAAAAGGAAGGAACAAATCTTCAAAAAGGGTAAAACCAACAGCATCACAGGACATTAAACGGGGTTCAGGGGCGATTGCAGGCATGACTTGTTTGCCAGCGATAACATTAAACCGCTTTTCTTGCAGGGCTGAACCCAGAAAGATAGCAGAAGTAGTGAGATGGATGGTTTGCCAACGTTTATCGCTTAATTGCACGGGATTGTACAAGCCGACGGTGTGAATTTTTGGGCCAGTGTTTAAGGATACGGGGTGGGAAAAGAAAGTGGGGTCCAAGGCTTGCTTCTGATAAAGGGGTTGACTGGCATTTTGCGAATAATCCAGATGGTGAATCGGAATGGATGGGTCTGGGTGGTTCGCAACTGAAGATTCTGAGTTTAGGTAGGCAGGATTACTTTTCTGGAACTGGATTATGGATTCAAGGATATCCTTGGCTGAGGAGATTTGAGGATCATAATGAATGAGCCATTTATCGCGGAGCATGGGAACGCTATTTTCTATTGACAAGATATACACCAAGGAAGATGACGGATATCCATAAAAATTGGAAGGGAGAAACAACCTCACCGTCCAAAATACCCCAGAAGATAGCAAACACGGGGATAATATAGGTGGCGGAGGAAACAAAAAGGGCGGAGGTGTAACGAATCAAGGTGTTATACATGATCATACCCAAAGCGGAGCTACACAATGCCAGGATAGCAATATAACCAAGGTTGACTATGGGATGTGCGGAAGCCCGGGCCATGGAAAAATCGGAAAATAAGAGGTATATCCCGGCTACAGGGCCGATCATTAAAAATGTCAACGAGGTGATAGTAATACCATCGAGATGGGTCAGGTGGAGTTTGACATAGTTGCTATTAAAACCGTAACATACGGTGGCGAGCACAATAAAAAAGGCATAGATGTTAATCTGATCAAATATCCCGGTCTGTCCTTTAAACATCAAGCCGCCAGCTCCAATCATGCCCAGCACAACGCCCATGATGTTGTATCTTTTTAAAGAAATTTTGAAGAACATCATTCCGATGATCATGGTAAATAGAGGGGACAAAGAGTTCAACATGCCAGCCAGAGAGCTGTTGATCTGGGTTTGGGATTTAGTAAAGAGCAGGGAGGGGATAGCAACACCTATAAATGCCACCAATAGGATGGCGGTGAGGTTCACCTCCTTTAACTTCTTCAGGTTTTTTACAATCAATGGGATTAAAAAAACAAAGGATAAAAACATGCGGAAAGCAGCGACCTGGGTATACGTATAAGATTGCAGGCCTTTTTTCATCAATATAAATGAAGTTCCCCAGATAAAGGCCATGCTCAGTAACATGGTCCATTGCCAGACGGGTTTCTTAAGGTCTATCTGCGACTGGGGACGGGATTTTTGCGGTGTGTTCATGTTCGTTTTGGATTCTTTTTTCTTAATCGATTCTGAACGTGGGATCGACAAATTTCTTATACACCTGGGCAATCAGGTTCATAGCAGCGTTTAATCCGGGGGCATAGGCAACGCCGCCGTCCTCGTGGCCTTTCATGACAAAAATACCCTGGCTGGTATCGGCGACACAATCTTTTACGGCCACGGCCATTTCAGGGGTACCGTACAGCACCCACTTTCCAGTAGCGGGGTAATTCTCCGCTTGCATTCGTTTCCATACCAAGGGGTGATGGAAATGGATGATGGCGCGGATATGGGGATTCATACTGTAAATAGAGGCATGGGTCACGGTTTCACTGGAAGCACGCACCATACCCTGGGCGGTGACGGAGAAACGGTTGATATCATAATCCACGACACGGACATAATGCGCGCCAGTCAAATCTTTTAATTGTCCTGTCGAGGTGCCACTGATAATAAACTGGGGGTGACTGGTGGGGTGCAGAAACAAATAATCTTTGCGTTGCGAGATATTGCCAAATCCGAGTCCATTCTCATAGGCTCCGATCAAGTGGGCGGCATACAACTTTTTGCGGTAGCTCTCCACAGTCTTGTATTCATGCACTGGCAAAGGCGGTATAAAGGTGAAATTGGACTGGTCATACTTGATGACACCTTCATCCTTAACTGTTATACTCATAGGATTTATCTCCTGGTATCCAGTATAAACCAAACCTGTGGCGATGTCAATTGGGATTTATGGGCTAAATCTACTGCCAAGTTTCAGAAAAAACTGGACTATCTGGACATACTGGACATTCTGGACTTCACAAAACCTTTGATTTTTCCAGCTTGTCCAGTAAGTCCAGAATGTCCAGATAGTCCAGTCAGCCACGGTTATCCGTGGAGCTTAAAAAATGATGGTGAATCCAGTCCGGGCCGGCGCTTGTGCCTACCCTAGTTTAATTTGAACGATTTGGTCACAGTGAATTCTTGCTGGGCATTGAGGTCACGAAGGGTTAATTTCATGATGTAGGTCCCTGCTTCCATTTCAATAGTGGAATAAAACATGGCGTAAGGAGAGGAGGCAATATCGTTTTCTAGAACAGTGTATCCGTTTTCACCCAGCATGTCTTTTTGATCCAGGGCGACCGTGTCATTGGGGTCCAGTACGACCAAATCAATATCAAAGCGATGTTTTCCCGTCGCGTCTTTTTGGAATGTTCCGGCGTTGAGCACCACCAGATTAACAATTTCCCCTCTCTGAAAAACAGGGTCTTCCAGCAGGTCAATTTTACCTTCGGCATTTTTACGTCCGAATATGGCCTTTTCGTATCCCAAACCAGGACGCAACTGGAAGGATTTGACTACCGTCGCTTTGGTTCCGGAAATAGTATCACGGATAGTCAGGGTTAAACGATACTCCCCAGGTTCCATGTTGACGTTGGATTCAAAAAAACCGTGGGGTGAATCAGCGATGCCGTTTTTCATTTCAATGTGCCCCTTTTCTTCCAGCAAGCCGGTTTTATCCAAAATGATTTGGCCCGATGGGTCCTTGACGGTCATGTCGATATCCATGCGGCATTTCCCATCTTCACCGACTTGGAAGGTCCCTACCTGCCGTAAAATCAAATAAATAACCTCACCCCGGCGAAAGCTGGGCTCGCTCACTGAAACCATGCGGTCGGTATCATCGATTTTTGCCCATATGACCTCTTTGTAATTCAGCTCGCCGGGTTGCGGTAGAGCTGACAAAACCATTGCGTTAGTTAAAAAATATCCAAACAACACTATTAATACAATCCTTTTGAATAGATTCATATTTTTCCTCCAAATGCAGTATTTATTGTTGATGGACTACTTTAGCAAATTCATAAAATATTTGCAAGGGTTTTTGGCTTTTTTTTTTCACGGGGGAAAATTAATTGGTCATCTTTCTTTTCTTTATTCTTTTTTTCAGTTGAAAATTTTTTATTCCCATACTATAATTTAAAAAATTGGATATGGCGTAACGGAGGTGAATTATGCCTATAATTACCATATCAAGACAGTTAGGCAGTTTGGGCACGGAAATTGCCACACTGCTGAGTGATAAATCCGGTTGTTCCTGTTTGGATAAGAATTCGTTGGAACAACGATTCGCGGAACACGGGGTCTCGAAAGAAAACATGGAACGTTTCGATGAAAAGAAACCTGGATTCTGGGACCTGTTTAAAACAGATAAAGCGAGGTACCTTCATTTTTTAAAAGGAGTGGTTTTCGAGTTCGTCCATGGTGGTAACGGTATTATTTTAGGCCGGGGCGGGCAAGTGGTACTGGGGCACCTGCCGGGAGTGTTGAATGTCCGTATCATTTCGTCGCTGGAAGTGCGAAAAGTACGGGTGATGGAACGTTTTGCTTGCGACGAGGACCATGCACTCAAGATTATCCAACACAACGATAATGAACGGGCCGGGTTTCATAAATTCTTTTTCGATGAAAACTGGGAAGACCAGAGTCTGTATGACCTGATCATTAATACAGGTTCTTTTTCCGCGCATACAGCAGCCCAATTGATAGGCGATCTGGTGAACACGCCGGAATTCAAAAGCCGAGAAGAAGCGACTACCCGGATACTGGATGATCTATGCATGGAACACGAAGTTAAAACTGCGATTGTCTTCGAACAAAAGATTCTGGTGCAATTTCTGGAGGTTCTGGCTGTCAATGGAACGGTTACCTTGAGAGGTATCGTGGACAATAAAGAGGATATCCAGTTATGCGGAAAAATTGCGGCTGCAAAACCAGGAGTAAAAGAGGTACGCAACGAAATCTATTATAGTCCGATTACCAGCAGTTACGGGATTCACTATTAACGGGTGATTAGTTGGCTGTTTTCCGGTGCAGTCGTTCGATATCGGGGTTTTCTCCGAAAACGATGAGTATATCACTTTCCTTGATAACAACATCTGCGCCGGGGTTCACGGTAGTGATGTCAGGGATAATCGATTTAATCGCCAGGACAGTAAGGCGGTATTTTTTTCGCAAATCGACTTCCATGAGGGTTTTACCTACAAATACATCGGGAGCGGCAATCTCTTGAATGACGAATCCCGATTGCAAGGGGAAATAATCAATCAAATTAGGGGCATTAATTTGCAGGGCGAGTTTTTGGGCTTCATCGCGTTCGGGAAAAACGATTTCTGTGGCTCCTACCAATCGTAAAATTTTTTCATGGTCTTCAGAGAGGGCTTTGGCAATAATATGGCTGACGCCGATTTCCCTGAGAATATGCACGATTAATATACTGGGTTCCAAACTTGGGCCGGGAGAGACGACAACATAATCTAAATCGGCCATACCGATGGAGATCAAGTTTTCTTTATTGGTGGCATCCATGACAATGGGCTGGGTGGCAAAGTCTTTGGCCTCGTTGACTATAGATTCATTGACATCAATGGCAATGATCTCCATATCTTTTTTCTGCGCGAGGGCTTTAACCAAGTTGAGACCAAAACGTCCCAGGCCGATCACTGCAATTTTTTTCATACATACTCCTTAATTGACACTAATAATTTTGTTTATGCCTCGGTGTATTAAGTTCTGTTATTTTTTGGCAGGCAGGCACAAAAAGTTCAAGCTATATTCTATCAGATTTTTATAGCTTTGGCAAAAGAAAAGCGCGGGAAAATGGGGGGAAAAATAAAGAGTTATCCGATCATGATCTGATCTTCAGGGTATTTAATCACAGCGCGAGATTCCTTTTTACTCATGGCAATCAACACGGTCAATGGGCCAACGCGACCGATGAACATAGTGATACTGAGGATTATCTTGGAAACCCACGAAAGGTTGGCGGTGACGCCCAAACTGAGCCCAACGGTTCCAAAGGCGCTAAAGGTTTCGAAAATCAATTGTATGGCATTTTTCTCTGGTTCAAACGTGATCAGCAGAAAAGAGAAAAAGGAGATCAAGGAGAAGGAGATAATGGCAACGATAAATGCTTTTTCAATGGTTTTAGGGGAGATGTTGCGGTAGAAAATGTCCACGTTTTCCCGGCCCCTGAATTTGGCACGGAAGTACCCGAGAATAATACCGGCAGACGTGGTTTTAATACCGCCGCCAGTTGAACCAGGGGAAGCTCCGATAAACATCAGGGCCATGAGGATAAAAGCGGACGCGGAAGAGAAAATCCCCATGTTGATGGTATTAAATCCAGCGGTTCGGGCACTGACGGAATGAAAAAGGGCGGAAAGAATTTTTACGGGGAGGGAGAGGTTATTGCCCGGGTTAAACAGTTCTTCCAGCAATATGAGTAATGCCCCACCCAGGATCAATGTGGCAGTGATGACAAATACCAATTTGGAGTGCAGGGAGAAACGTGATACACGTTTGATCTTGCGCCGGAAATAAAGAACGGTTTCATCGATCACGAGGAATCCAATGCCGCCGAAAATGATGAGTAACATGATGGTGATATTGATACCCCAGTGCTGCTTGTAATTTTCCAACCCATTGCTGAAAATGGAGAACCCGGCGTTGCAAAAGGCGGAAATGGCATGAAAAAAGGCGGCAAACACGCGGTGCATCCCTTTGAGTTCTTTAAATTGAATATATAGCAGCAGGGCACCTATCCATTCAATGATAAAAGTGGCAAGAATGATCTCTTTGGCGAGATCCTTGACATTTTTATAATTGCCAGCAGTGAAATCATTTTCAATATACGCTTTATCTTTAATGGTAAACGATTTGCCCATGACCAGGATAGTAAAAGTGGAAAAAGTCATGAAGCCGAGTCCACCGATTTGAATAAGAATTAAAATCACGATTTGACCAAAGGTAGTGAAGTAGGTGCATGTATCAACGGTGCTCAAGCCGGTGACGGTGACGGCAGAAGCGGAGGTAAAAAGGGCATCTTCTGGGTTAATATAACCATGGGTAGTAGAGAACGGAAGCATGAGGAACACTGCCCCGATACAGATAGTCAACAAAAAAGAAGTAATAATCAGGGTAGAAATATATTTATTCATGGGGAATCATTCTATTTTTCCGAAACGGGAAAAAGGCCAGTATCTGAACAGGGTTTTACCGAAGATATATTTTTCCGACACGGGTCCAAAGGAACGGGAGTCCTGGCTGATGGGACGATTGTCGCCCATGACGAAATAGTGACCTTTCTGGATTAGCAGTGGTTTCATGTTAATGGAGGTGAACATCAGGTCTTTTTCTTTTTCCAGGTAGGTTTCGTCTTGTTTTTGGTTATTAATATAGATAACTCCGTCGCGGATTTCTATTATTTCTTCAGGCAATCCGATGATCCGTTTGATGATGGATTTTTTGGGGTTGCCGGGTTTATACAAAACGACAATATCAAATCGTTTGAGACCACCCTCTTTGACACCCATTTTGGAGATGATGATGCGTTCCTGATCTTTTAATACGATTTCCATGGAGTTACCCTCGATTTTATACGCGGAGGCAACATAGGTGATCAACAGGACGGATACTAACCCGGCAATCAGGATATCCAGAATGATGTATTTCAGATAGTGCTTGAATTTGTGATCTTTTTTGTTTTTATTATTATTATTATTATTCATGAAGGGATATTTTAATAAATTCCTTTGCTGGTGTCAAGTTTAATGTGATTTTGGGGTTCACGGTAAAATTTGGGAAAGGTGGTTGGATGGACTGGACTAACTGGACTTACTGGACATAGTGGATATAGTGGATAGAAAAATATTTATTTATGTTTAGTTATACTGGGTTATAGGTGGGGAGTGTGATGGTGAAACTGGTTCCTTGGCCGGGTTGGCTGGTGACGTGGATGGTGCCGTTGTTTTTTTTGACAAATTCCTGGCAGAGGAGCAGACCCAAGCCGGTTCCTTTTTCATTGGCTGTTCCGGGGGTATTTTTCCGCAGGTCCAAACGAAAGAGATCGGTAAGGGCTTGGGGATTTATACCGATACCGGTATCGGTGACGGTGATTTTTATCTGGTGGGAATCAGGAAGGGATTGGGTGGTGATAGTGACGGAACCACTGGGATGGGTAAATTTAATGGCATTGGAAACAAGGTTACGCAACACGGAACGGAGCATGTTGGGGTCGGCGTAAATAGTTGTGCCCGGGGTGGCGCAGGAAGAGAGGGTGATATTTTTTTTGTGGGCGGATTCAGATAATAGGGCGATGCTTTCATCGATCAGGGTCTGCACGTCAATTTTACCGGGTTTAATAGCGATGCTGCCAGTTTGCGATTGGGCCCAATTCAAGAGGTTTTCCAACAGGGTAGATAATAATAACGAGTTATCGTAAAACGTGCGGATAAATTCTTTTCTTTTGCTATCATCAAAGCGCTCATAATCGTTTTGCAATAAATCAGCGGCGAGTAACAAACATTGCAGGGGATTACGCAGGTCATGGGCGATGATGGAAAAGAATTTATCCTTGGTGTGATTGAGTGCTTGTAGGCCTTCACGGGTAAATTTTAATTCCAGGTGGGTTCTAACCCGTGCCAATAATTCGGCGGAGTTGAAGGGTTTGGTCACATAATCAACACCACCGGCTTCAAACCCTTTGACAATATCCAGGGGTTCGGTTTTGGCAGTGAGAAAAATAACGGGAATATGACTCAAGGAAGGATCGTTTTTTATTTTTCTACAAAATTGATAACCATCAATATCGGGCATCATGATATCTAACAGTATCAGTTCTGGTTTTTCTTCCAGCAAGGAGGCCATTGCTCGTTGACTATTTAAAAAAACAGCGGGTTCAAAGTTATTTTCTTCCAGGATGTTTCCGATTACCTTGAGATTTTCAGGGTTATCATCCAGTACCAGGATCAATGGTTTTTCTTTTTTGGTCATGAGTGTGTGTCTCCTTGGTTAACATTTAGGGATGTAAGTGCTTCCAGAAGGGCAGGAAGCGATTTAATTGTTCTCTCAATATTAATAATATCGTAACTCTGGGCATATTCCTTCAAATTGTCGCCGAGTTGACTGAGACCGGGGACATTAAATTCTTGGCCCAGGGTGGAAAGTCTAATGGCGAATTCTTTAATACGACTCATCTTACCACTACCGTCCATCTCCTGTCCAGCAGGAATGATTTCCTTTTCCAATATTACCAGCAAGGGGGCCAGCCGTTGCCGGTCTCCCACCTGTTGTTTTTCGAGGGCGGCCTTGTAGGCGCTAACATCTCTTTCTTTGGAATACTGGAATTTGAGATACTTGGATAATTCGCCGAATAGTTCCTGTATAGTCACGGGTTTAGTGATATAGCCATCAAACAGAGTGCGGGCGGTTTCCCTTTGTTCGAGGGTAATAGCGGTGGCAGTGAGTGCCACCACGGGAATGGCTTGGGTTTTAGGGTTGGCTTTCAATCGTTTTGTGGCTTCAAGACCATCCATCACGGGCATACGGATATCCATGATGATAATATCGGGTTTAAATTCTTGGGTTAATAAGAGTGCTTCTTCACCATTCTCCACGGTCAATACCTCGAGATTGACGCGGGTCAGAAGTTCTTCCAACAAGTCACGATTGGATTCCACATCATCGGCGACGAGTACGCGTGCCCTCTCAAAAGAGATGTTCTCAATATCGTAAATAACGTCCTTGATACAGGGGATTTCCAGGGAGGAGACATCCACGTCCCACAGGGTGATTTCAAAGGTACTCCCCAGGCCTTCCTGGCTTTTGACAGTGATTTCACCGTTCATCATTTCCATTAACCGCTTGCTGATCGACAATCCGAGACCAGTACCGCCGTATTTCCTGATATCTTGGACATTGTGCTGCTTGAAGGATTGGAAGATGCTTTGCTGGGCTTCTGGAGGGATGCCAATGCCGCTATCCTCAACACTAACGATAAGATCAATTTTGCTACGGTCACTGGTCTTGTATTTTTTCCGGGCGGATAATTTAATATATCCTTTATGGGTGAATTTAACAGCATTGCCCACCAGGTTCAACAGTACCTGGCGCAGCCGGGTTTCATCTAAAACGAGGGACCTGGGCAGTTCACTGTCAATATCAATAATAAAACGCAGGTTTTTTTCCTCTGCCTTGGCTTGGAAAATTTGTTCGATTTCATTAAAAATCATGAAACTATTTACCTTGGCATAGTTTATTTCCATTTTGCCAGCTTCGATTTTAGAGAGGTCCAGAATATCATTGATAAGAGTTAACAGGCTTTTCCCAGCGGTTTTAATGGAGGTCAGATAGCTTTTATGCTTTTTATCGGCAACCAGTGAGCCCAGTAGTTCGCTAAACCCAATCACCGCATTGAGCGGGGTGCGAATTTCATGGCTCATATTGGCGAGGAACTCGCTTTTGGCGCGGTTGGCTTTTTCGGCCTCTTCTTTGGCATGAATCAACTCTTTTTCGGTTTCTTTGCGTTCGGTAATATCAATAAATATACCCACCAATCCGTCCACGGAACCATCGGCATTATGAAAACAGGCTTTACTGAAAATCACGGGCACTATACCACGGGTAATATGAGGCATCATGAACTCATATTCGACGGAATCGTCCATATCCATCAATATCATATCGGTCTCGTGATAAAATTCTGCATCATCAAAAGGCCAGCACTCCATGGCTGTTTTTCCCCTGATATCCTGTGGGGAGAAACCCAAGTATTCGGTGAATTTCCGGTTCACTACCTGGAAGCGTCCCTCGCGATCCTTTGAAAAAAAGGCAACGGGCAATACTTTGATCAATGTATCGAGTAGATTACGGTTGGTAATCAACTCTTTTTCAGCCATTTTTCGCTGGGTGATATCGAGTGCAATACCCAGGGTACCGGTTTTATTACCGGCATCATCGTAGATGGGGTGGGTGGTGTGCAGGGCGGGGAAAAATTGGCCGGACTTTCGCACCAGGATACTCTCGCCCTTGTCGCCACTTTTGTTTTGGGACTGGGGGACCTGTGGCGCGGGGGGGAACGTGGCGTCCTGGGGAAGGTGCAGTAGTCCGGGTGATTGGCCGAGAATTTCGTCGCGGGTATAGCCAAAAATTCGTTCGGCACCGGGACTGAATTCGGTAATACGGGTATCTTTGCCCTTGGTTTCTGTGAGAATAAAGGCGACATTTTCAGCGGCCATAAAGATAGACCTTAATTTTTCCTCGCTTTCGCGCAGGTTGCGGGCATAGAGCTGATTGGTGAGGGCGGCGGCGATGCGATTGCCGATCTCGGCAAAAAGTCGTTGTTCATTCTCGCTCCAGGTTCGGGGGTTGGAGCATTGATGTATCCCGTACACCCAGGGTAGACCATTCCCAGGATATATGGCCATCAACATGGCCATGTGATTGGTAAACCGTGTATTTTCTTTTCCTGGAAAAGGTTCGGTTGAATCCTGGGTAAATATGTGGGGGCCATCGGTTTCCAGGAGGGTTTTGAACATTGCTATCATTTCCGGGGTTATCGGTGTATCGGTGGGATCTTCCTTTTGGGGAGCAATGGTGCCTGGTTCCTGCCTGAAACATTTAGTGCGGAATTTCCAAGCGGGAGCATCCTGATCAATGGGAGCGAGGAGGTAAGCGCAATCGCATTGGAAAATAGACAGCACGGTGGCCATTGAATCTTTCATCATTTGTTCCAGGTCGGTGGCTTTGGCGATGAGGCGGTCGATTGTTTCCATTTTTTCCAGAAAAAAAAGGTAAGCGCTACTTCGTTGTTCGGCGGATTTCCGTTCGCTGATATCAATGATAACGCCATCCAAGCAGATTAAGTCCCCGTTTTCAGCAAAGACACCCCGTCCCTGTTCATGGAGCCATTTGGTTTTTCCTTCCCTGTCGATGATGCGGTATTCGATACAATAGGATTGTTTTTTTTCTATACCCAGGCGGATTGCTTGACGGATGGGTTCGCGGTCGTCGGGGTGCAAGATGCTATCAAAAGTACGAACTTGGTTGTGAATAAAATCAGAACCGGGGTAACCTGATATTTTATCGATTTCACCGCTGATGAATTCCATGGTCCAATTGGGATCATTGGCGCAACGGTAAACGATACCGGGCAAGTTTTCAGTGAGGGTACGGTAGCGTTCTTCGCTTACTTTTAATGCGGCTGCGGCTTCCTTGGAAGCGGTGATATCGAGTCCGATATTGATCACGGAACCATTGGGTAACCTGATATTGGCCCATTGGTGTACTAGGTGTTTACCGTCCTTGGTAACGACATGCCATTCATTAAATTGCCCTTTGGCATTTTTAATACTTTCGAGTACTTGCATTTGAATGGCTGGATCGGGATGGAACATAGCCAGGGGATTTTCACTGGCGTTAATTTCATCTATTGTCCAACCGAAGGTGGCCTCGCAGTTTTTATTCCAGAGGATGCAACGCCAATGAATATCAAAGGAGTTGAGCATCACTGGAGCAAAATCGAAAAATGCTTGAAATATCTCCTCGTTGTCACTAAAAAGCTGGTGGAGGGGGAGAATTTTTTTGGCTTTAGCGTGTTCGCGCAACTCTGCAATCTTTTTTTTAAGTTCTTCTTTGGTTTGTTCCACGTCATTGTTTACATTGTTCATATTATATCCCTGGCGACCTCCGGTAAACATGTACAAAAATATTTTACAGGAAATGAGTGACAAATTCAATGTTTTTTCAATGTTTTTTCTGTGATTTTTCCTGGTTTTTTCTTATTTATTCCGAAAAAAATTACTAAAAGGAATGATCCTTATGTGTGGGTCATGCGTGGGCCGGAAGTGCCATGCTTAATTATTGAATGGTTGCTGTATTTTTCTGGGAGTTAGTCATCCAGGTTGACTGGAGCACGGTCAGAAGTATTGAGCCATTCCTTGGCTTTTTTTTCAGCCTCTTCTTTGCTTAAGCCCAGTACTTGTATGCAGTATTTCTGTAATTTTTTTAATTGTTTTTCCGGGTCGGTTACCGGTTTACTATTCCAATTCCAAAAAGCCATTGTTTTGCCTCCTTTAATTTTTTTGGCTTCTTATTTATACCACCTTTTTCTCATTCAGTAAATGGAGATATAGAAAAAAGAGATAAATTAAACGAGAGGGGGAATTAAACTCCATTCTTTTTATTTTCTTTCCAATATTCGAAATCCTTCCAGGAAGGCATGACACAGGAAGTCTTCCAAGAGGCTTAAATCTTGATGCTGGGATTGTTGGGCTTTGGCCAGGTAAGTATAATAAAGCCCTTTTTGTTCTTGGCGGATCACAGCCGGGGGCAGGTTCCAGCGTAGTGCCATAGCATGAATCAATAAACGTCCAATTCTGCCGTTACCATCGGAAAAAGGATGGATTTGTTCAAATCGGCTGTGTATCTCGACAATAGGGGCGATAATGTCAGAAGGGGATTGAGCGGCTATGTTCTCTACCAATGCATTCATCAAAACGGGTATACTAAGATAATTGGCCGTGGGGACATCTACACCCACGATCCGCACGCTGTGTCGCCTGTACCACCCGGCATCGGGACGGATACTGTTCATTAATTTCCCGTGTAACGTTAATATCAATTGTTCGTCCAGTAGACGTGGTTTACTTGCCATATAATTTAATAAATAATCCAGGGCGGCCTGATGATTTTTAACTTCCAGATGTTCGATAAGACTTTTATCCGGGAACACGCTGTTTTCAAAGAGTACTGCGGCGGTTTGAGCTTCGCTTAACGTGCTTCCTTCAATGCGATTGGTATGGTAGGTCAATGACAACATAAACTGATTATATATATCAGGGTTGTCCAAGATCGTTTTTAGAACATCGCCATGTTCACGACTTTTAGCCATGATGTGTTGTTTTTGGGCAGCCAATTTTTCTACCGGGATTTTTTTTTGACCGGTATATTCCAGGTACACGTCCTCAATGTGTGCCGATGTTTTGGGATGTGGAATAGACTTGCCGTTTATCCATTTGTTGAATGTAGGAAATGAAACCCCGAAGGTCTGGGCCAATTTTTCTTGGGGCAAACCCGAGAGTTGCCGGATTATTTTAAGCATTTCTGGAATGGTCATGGGTTGTTTTACCTCCTGTCACACGGTCATTCATAAAAACTATAGGAATCCATTGTACAAAACTTTATAAACTTTGTCAAAAATAATGAAACGTTATAACGTTTGGCGAATTCCAGTATTGTACAAGCCCTTCCTGACAGTCCAGTGATTCTTAAATCTTTTTTTGAATTTTTATGTAGAAAAGTGTATATATAGTATTGTATAATACTATTTTAACGAAAGATGATAGATTATTAGATTAATAAAAACAGAATGGTTCTGTCCCAGGAGGGAATATGGACCTATTGGGCGCTGAAAAATTATCAAATGCTTGCCCTGCGGAGCCGGAAATGAAAGTGTCCGGCGGGGGGAATCCTTTTTTTATTCCCTATAATACGCCCTATGATATTCCTCCTTTTAACCGGATCAAACCCTGGCATTATATCCCGGCCTTTAAGGAAGGGATCAAACGGCAGAAAAAAGAGATCGCAAGGATTGTTAATAATCCAGAACCACCGGACTTTGTCAATACAGTAGAAGCACTGGAATATAGCGGGGCGTTATTGAAGGAAGTAAAAATAGTGTTTGATGTGCTGCTGGCAGCTCACAGCAATGAACGGATGCAAAAAATCGCCCAAGAAGCATCTCTCTTATTGTCCACGCAACAGGATGATCTGCTTTTAAATGCGAAACTGTTCGAACGAATTAAAACGGTCTATAGCAAGAAAAATCAATTCACCTTAACGGAAGAACAGGCGATGCTGCTGGAAGATTATTATAAGGAATTTTTCCGTGGCGGCGCGGACCTGAGCCCTGAAAAACAGGCCCGGTTAAGAAAAATCAACCAGGAGTTGTCGCGCCTTTCAGTGGATTATGAAACGAATATTGTCAATGAGACAAATAACTTCAAACTGGTAATCAAGAATCCGGATGACCTGGAAGGTTTGCCCAAAGCGGTGCGTCACGCGGCGGCTGAAACGGCGGAAAAATTAAATCTCCGGGGAAAATGGGTATTCACATTACACAGCCCCAGCATGATCCCTTTTTTGCAATACTCGGAGAAAAGGCACCTGCGGAAAAAGATTTTTAACGCCTATATCAACCGCTGTAATAATGGCAATGAATTCGATAATAATCATATCCTGCTGAAAATTATCGGACTACGGGCGAAAAAAGCCAACCTGTTGGATTATGCCAATCACGCGGAATACTTGCTGGAACGGAACATGGCCTGGGATGCCAAAACGGTTTATAATTTATTGGCTAGACTGTGGAAACCCTCCCTGAAATTGGCTAAAAAAGAGGCCCGTACACTACAAGCGGTGATTGATCTGGCCGGGGGCGATTTTAAACTGCATCCCTGGGATTGGTGGTATTATACGGAAAAATTGAAAAAATTAAGATACAATCTCAACGATCACACGTTGCGCCGCTACTTTCAATTGGAACATGTCAGGGACGGCGCATTTTATGTGGCCAAACAACTGTATGGTTTACAATTTATCGAGCGGTACGATATTCCCAAGTTCCATAAAGATGTGCAGGTTTTCGAGGTGCTGGAAGCAAACGGTACTCACGTGGGCATCCTCTTCTTTGATTTTTTCGCCCGCGCTGGCAAACAACATGGCGCCTGGATGGACTCGTTGCGAAAACAAGCTTACAAGGATAGGGAACGGGTACACCCGGTGGTATCCAATAGCCTTAATTTTCCTAAACCCACGAAACATAAACCCTCGCTGTTGAATCTTGAAGAGGTAAAAACCCTGTTCCATGAATTTGGTCATGGATTGCATGGTTTGCTTTCCCAATGCACCTATGAACGGCTGTCCGGTACGGCTGTGCCGCCAGATTTCGTGGAACTGCCTTCCCAGATCATGGAAAACTGGGCGGTGGAACCGGCAGTGTTAAAGGTCTTTGCCCAGCATTACCAAACAGAGGAAGTGATCCCGCAAAAATTGATTGAAAAAATAGAGGAGATTCGCCATTTTAACCATGGTTTTGCCAGTGTGGAATACCTGGCTGCTTCCTTTCTGGATATGGATTGGCATACCGTGGAAGAACCGGTTACGGTATCGGTGAAAAAATTTGAAGAGGCTTCATTGAACCGGATCGGTTTGATTCCCCAGATCGTGGTAAGATATAGAAGTACGAATTTCGGGCACATTTTCGGCGGTGGTTACGCGGCGGGATATTACAGTTATATCTGGGCCGAAGTTCTGGATGCTGATGCGTTTGAAGCGTTCAAAGAAAAAGGACTCTTCCACCCCGAGGTAGCCCGGGCTTTTCGTACTAATATCTTGGAAAAAGGCGGCTCGGTTGACCCGATGACGCTTTATAAGCGATTCAGGGGCAGTGAACCAGATATTGTACCCTTGTTGATTCGCAATGGACTCCCGCTGACCCAAAAAAATCAGGGAAGAATAACAAGACACTAATAATTCGTCCGTCGGGCAACACTGTTTTTAATGATTACTTTTTACTTTCTCTATGTTTCTTCCGATGACGTTGCGTTGTCTTCGTTTAGGAGTTCTGTAAAGGCGGGATTTTTTGGGGGGATTTTGGTGACCCGTTGCATTTTCTTGAACCGATCCAACCAGAATTTAGCAGTTGCTTCGTCCCTTTTATTTAGAGCCAGCATGTATTGACCATGATAATGAAGGTATATTTCCTCAACCATCTTTTCGTCAGGTTGTATACCGGTACGCTTTAACAGACCGGAGAAGCTGATAAATTTACTCTCTTCCAGGTAACTCCTGTAGCCTTTATGGATGATCTCTTCCTGGGGGGGGATGCCGGTCACTTCAATCAGCTTTGAGATATCGACAAATTTTCCTTCAGCCACATATTGTATATAGGTCTTTTGTAGCAGGGATTCCAATTCTTTGATGATGCTTTTATCGATTTCCAGTCGTCTGATCAGCGATTCCAGAACCTCGGGCGTATCTGCTTCCAGGGAGATGGCGCACGCGGTTTTTAGGATATCTTTTGTCGGGGGGATATGGGTAATTTCTTTTAATTTCATGATAAAAAAGAGCTTGACCTTTTTCCCCTGGGGTTCTTCGAGATAGGATTTATAGCCCATGCGGACAATGTACTCGGCGGGTGGGACTTGCGACCTATTCATCAAGCGGACCAATTCTGTAAAGCGTTTTTGAGGAATGAATTCCTTGTATTTTTCTTGGATATCGGCGTTTTCTTTATTATTCATTATTGGTCTTCTGTATCGGGCACAATGGTCTGGCTATTCAAAACTTAAGCCACTTTTAAGAGTGTATCCACGGCTTCTTTGACGATGGGGGATTCTTCCGACAGTTGTAAAATGATATCGTCGACATTGAAGTTGGTCTTGCCCATATCCTTGAGCATTTCCCAGCCAGGAGACTTGGTAATGTCGAAAGATTTATCATCCCATGGGAAGCACAGTCCGGCTTTTTTGGAAAAAAGATTGGAAATATTCACGACAGCGGTCAGGATGCTACTGCGTGACTTGAGCATGGAGTGATGGTATTCAATAGCATTGATAATAGCTTTATCAAACTTCCATCTTTCTGCCAGTGCGCCGCCAATTTCGGCATGGTCCACGCCCAGAATTTTTCGCTCTGCTTCATAATCCGGCACCGCTTCGTCTATCTGCATGAGCACGATATCCTCGAATTTATCGGGGTAGAATTGGTAAATTAATACTTTCCCAATATCGTGGAGCAGTCCCCCGATATAAAAATTCTCATCGTGGGGCAGGCGTAATTTCTTCTCCATCAGACTGGAAAAATACGCGGCGGCAATAGAATGCTGCCAGAATGAGGCCGGTTGGAAGTCTGGGATTTTGTTCTCCTTAAAATCGAACATCCGCACCAGTGAGATTTGCAGAATAATATTTTTCAGTGTCTCCAATCCCAGGTAAGTTACGGCATTGGTCAGATTCCTGATCTCTTGTCTTTTGCCATACATGGCAGAGTTACTGAGTTTGAGGATTTTTACTACCATAGCCTGATCTTTTTTAATTATTTCGGATACCTTGAGATTTGAGACATAGGGACTACGTATCAACGCGTTGAACTCGGTGAATATGGTGGGAAGAGTGGGTAATTGTTGCCTGAAAAGATAATTAAGAACTTTCTCTCTGTCATCAGCCATACGTTCATACTCCTTTGGATTTAGTATTCTGGGTCTTTTTCAGGCAATTTATCAAGTTGCCTTATTTCAACTTTACCAATTTTTTATTATAACTGTTTACCATCTAAAATTCAAATATATTTATTTTTTTTCTACTTCTTGTCTTTTTTTTCCGGGTGGGTATAGAGGTAGCGTTTTATTTTATGGGTGGCGGTTTTGACAAAGGGTTCTTTTTGTTCGATGATCCGGGATAGTTTGGCAAAGGAGGAGAGTTGTTCATTAACTTCTTCTTTTATCTGGGCCAGGACTTCGCGGATATAGTTTAGGCGTTGGGGATCGGTTTTGCCCCGGGTTTTATCATCGATCAATTCGTAGTCCAGGTATACCCATGCTTCTAAAAGATTGTTGTTTTCCAATACCAGTGATTCCATCACATGGAAGCAGGAGTTCAGTTTTTCTTCGATGGCTTCGGGGTAGATGTTTTCACCGTTGGACATGAGGATTATATTTTTGGAGCGACCTTTGATATAGAGGTTGTCATATTTATCGAAATATCCGAGATCACCGGTTTTGAACCAGCCTTGATCATCCAGTACCTCGGCGGTGAGTTGCGGATTTTTGTAGTAACCTTTCATGACATTGGGGCCTTTGGCGTAGATTTCGCCGATGCCAGTTTTGGGGTCCGGGGCCATGATCTTAATTTGGGAGCAGGGACACACCTTGCCAGTAGATGTGGTTTTGATGGTTTTATCCAAGAGTGGACCACCGGCTAAGAGAGGGGATGTTTCGGTCAGTCCGTAGCCAATGAGGTATGGAAATCCAGCGGTGCGGAGAAACTTCTCGGCTTCGCTGTTAATGGCTGCACCCCCGATAGCCATAACACGCAGTCTACCACCGAAGAATTGCATTAATTTGCGATTGATTTTTTTATATATTTTATGTTTGACGCCGGGAATTTGGGCGATTAATTTGATGGCCCAATTTTTTTCCAACGCGGCGGAGACTTTTTTCTTGAATATTTTTTCCATGATCAGGGGAACTGAACAAATGGCCGTGGGTTTTTCTACCTTGCAGACCTCTTCCAATAGACGCGGGGTGGGCGGTTTGGTGAGGTAGACAATGCGGGCGCTGTTAATTAATGGGAGTAACAAGCCAATGGTGAATTCATAGCTATGGGATAACGGTAATATCGACAGGAATACATCTGTAGCGCCGAAGTCCATGACGGTATTAATCCCGGCGAGGTTAGCGATAAAGTTGCCATGGGTCAACATCACAGCCTTGGAATTGCCAGACGTACCAGAAGTATAGATAATGGATGCAACATCATCTTCTTCGACGATACGGGAAAAAAGCCCAAGAGTGTTGGGAATTTTTTTAAAGAAATCAATGGCTCTTTCGAAAATAGAAGATAGTGATTCCAGTTTGATGTCATTGTGGCTTGGACTGTCGATATCGTCCATCATCATGATATAAGTGAGGCGGTTGTTGCCAAGACTGGCGAGTTTTTCCAATTGTTTTTGGGTGGTGAAAAGAATCTTAGACTCGGAGTCATTAAGAATGTGCAGGATATCGGATTCTGGGAATTCAGGGAGGATGGGAACGGCAATGGCACCAATGCGGACAATAGCGAAGTAACTGATGACCCAGTTGGGGCTATTTTCGCCCAGGATGGCGACGCGGTCGCCCTTGATGATACCCCGTTGGGTTAAGAGTTCGGAAAGGTGTATGGCCCGGGATAAAAATTCTTTGTAGGTGATGGGGGTTTCGAAGGCTTTGCTGAGTGCGGGTAAGTCACTGTATTTATTAGCACAGTCTTCTAAGATGGCAAATAGGGTGTCGGGTAATTTACTTTTATCTTCGGCTAAAAAATCCGCTAACGTTTTCGAAAATTTGATTTCATTTTCCATTGGATATTTATACATTATTTTAAATTATTTTGCAAGCCCATGATGGCGATAAATTTGCGGTCAGATTTTAAAAACCAAGTGGACAATATGGACAATATGGACGATGTGGACGATATGGACGATGTGGGAAGAAAAAATGAAATATGTTTTTAGCGGGTGAGGTGTTTAAATACTTCTGCAGCGATAGTGTAACCGAAGATGCCAGTGATAAAGGAAATACTACCGACCGGGGCTCGTTTTCTACCTCGTTCATAGTATTCTTTTTCCTCTGGGGGGATTGGGGTGGGGATGGGAGGTTCAATGGAGTAAACACAACGTATGCCGGTGTGAATGTTGGATTTACGTAATTGTTTGCGGATGCGGGAGGCCAGGGGGCAGGTATGGGTTTCGGAGATATCACCGCTACGAATGGCAGAGGGATCGGTTTTTAAGGCGGCGCCCATGCTGGATATGACGGGGATATGGTGCTGGGTGAGCATTTCCAGTAGTTTGACTTTGGGAGCGAAACTATCAATGGCATCAACGACAATGTGGGTGGGATTTTTAAATATTTCATGGTAACTGTCCTGGTGGAAAAAGGTTTCGAAAATCTCGGTTTCCAGTTGTGGATTAATATCTAAAAGTCTACTTTGGGCGACTTTCACTTTGGATTGCCCCAAGGTGGATTGGAGGGCCAGGAGTTGTCGATTAAAATTACTTTCCCGTATAGTGTCAAAATCTACCAGCCGGATTTTCCCAATACCGTAACGGACCATGGCCTCTGCGGCGTGGTAACCGACTGCACCTAAACCAATGACGGTCACATGAGAGTGCTGGAGTTTTTCAAATTGGCTGTCGCCGAGAAGTAATGCGGTACGTTTAAATTGTTCGGGGATCATGGTGATCATACTGGGCATTCTGGACTATCTGGACAGGAAGGAACCAAAAGGCTGAGGAAGGTGAGGGTGTTTTGCCAGAGTTGGGTTTCCAAGAGGGTAGTGTCCATGTTTAATAGACTAGCGGCTTTATTTAAGACGAGGCGGAGGTTGGCGGGTTCATTGGGGATAGAAAAATCGACTTTGCCATTTTGTTCGGGGGGAATGTCCGGGGCATCGGTTTCAATTAAGATGCGATTAATCGGAATGATTTGGATGGCTTGGTGGGCTTTATGGTTTTTGGTACGCGTTAGGGAGCAGGAGAAGGAGAAGTAACAGTTGAGGTTTAGTAATTGATCCACCAGTTTGGGGCCGCCACTGTAGGAGTGGATTTGAATGGGGACTTGCGGGTGTTGATAAGTGTTTAGGATGGGCAGAAGGTAGTGCCATGCGTTGAGGCAGTGGATGCAAACCGGGCGTTTTAGTTCTATAGCCAGGGCTAATTGGGATTCGAAGGCGCACAATTGATTTGTGATACTGCTTTTAGCCAGCATTAAATCGAGGCCGATTTCACCTACCAATGAAGGAATATGTTGCAGGTATTCTTTGAGGGACGTGAGCCAGTTGTTGGGGGCAAGGTCCACATAAAAAGGATGGAGGCCAAAGGCAGGTAAAACCTGTGGATAGCGAAGAGCGATATCCCTGACTTCTGGCCAATCTTCAGCAGTGCTGCCGCAGCACACCATACGGCTAACAGCGGCTTGAAAGGCATTATCTAGTATGCTGTCCAGTGACTGGTGTATCCGTTCAGCCTGCAAATGACAGTGGGTGTCGAATAGGGCCATGATTTATCCTTTAACGTTCTTTGATTATTTTTAATACACCTGGATTCACCATCAGGTCTTTGAGAGTATCATAAAAGCAAGTGGGAGTTACGTGAGTAATGGGAAATATGGGAAGTATGGGAAGCATGGGAATATTTCTGTTTATCCCATAATTCCCATACTTCCCATATTTCCCATTCTTCCCATTAACTTGACGGTGAATCCAGTCCATCTATTATAGTGCATTTTTCATTAATTTTCAAAACCCTTGCAAAATTTTGACGTTGGCGTTAAAATTGGACTATGAAGAAAGATGACAAGAATAAAGAGGACATTCATAAAGTAGACGATATCACCTATGATTTATATAATTATTGTGATTATCGCTGCGATAAGTGTGATTTTTCTCCTGAGTGCCCGGTTTATCAGGAGGAGGCCCGGTTCGAGCTAGAAGGGAAGCCGTGGGCAGAGGTTTTGGAAGAAAACCTGCATAAAACGGCGAGTCTATTACAGACGATTATGGAAGATGAGGCTATTGTGTTCCCGCCGGACGGTGATGAGTTTGAATTGGAGTATCAAAAAATCCGGGAAGAGGTTGATAAGAAGCCCTCTTATCAGTTTGCCAAGGATTATATGGAAGAGACCATGGCTTTTTTAAAATCCTATTCGCCCGCATTTTTAGTGTTATCCAGACTGGATGATGCAGCCACGGATCTGGGCAGTTATGCGACTATCCTGCCGGTTAAAGTGCAACGAACGCTAATGTCTCTTTGCCATTTTGTCATAGAAGAGGAGGATTTTCATCTGGCCGACGCCTATCTGACTTCGCAGGTGGTTTATAAGGCATTGCATAAAAGCTTGGAAGCAGTGGATCATATGCGGGATGTGCTGGAGGAAGATTCGCGGGAATTAGACCATCTGGAAGCGCTGCTGTTGGAAATCAGAAACGAATACAGACGCGAATTCCCCTTTGAAATCCTGATACTTCTTTTAAGTTCCTTGCATCAATGGGAAAAAAAGAAAAAAGACGGCAGTAAGAAGAACGCGGGAAAAAAGAAAAAACTAATATAAGAAAAGAATGCAAACGATTTATTTAGAAAACCATACCAGCCAGAGGCTTCGGTTCCGCAGTTTGAATGATGGGGATATAAAATATCATTTGGAGTTTCTTAATTTTCCTGAGGCGATCCGGTACTTATTTATCAAAGAAGATTTAGAAGAATACTGTCGGAATTGGTTTCTGCGACAGTATAATCGTTATAAAACCAGCGGAATGGGGCTCTGTGCGGTAGAGTTAAAAAAGTCGGGGGAATTTGTGGGGCAGTGCGGGATGTTGCCCCAGGTAGTGGATGAACAAGAAGAATTGGAGATCGGATATCATTTTCTGCCCCGGTATTGGGGCAATGGGTATGCGACAGAAGCAGCTCAAACCTGTAAAGATTTTGCTTTTTCCCACAACTTGGCAGAAACGATTGTTTCCATCATCCATATAAATAATGTTCCCTCGCAAAAGGTAGCCTTGAGAAACGGCATGAAAGTGGATAAACGAACGGTATTTCACAACCTACCAGTGGATGTTTATCGCATTACGCGAGCGGAATGGGAAAAAGAGCGGGGACTGGTATAAAAGAGAGATAAAGCGGCTACTTTTTACATTTTGCTTGGCGGCTTGGGCTGCCTCGACATTCACGTACAGGCATTTATACTTTCCTTGCTGGTTCAGATATTCCATCAATGCCAACATGTAGGAAGTTTTACCCGTCTGCCGGGGCGCATGCAGTATGAAATACATTTGGCGGTCAATAAGTAATTGAATTTCTTCAAGATCAATACGGTGGAGCGGTTCGATTAGGTAATGATTGTTTGGATTGACTGGCCCAGCAATATTAAAAAATTTTGCAACTGTATTCATAGGTATATTGTAGTTGATTTAAGGAATGAAGTCAATTCTATTCATTAGCGATTCTTACTATCTACTCTTCTTTTACGACTGGCGTATTCGGGGGCTTCTTTGATGCATTTACCGAGCATTTTAAAGGAGCGGGCCAGTAGTTTCATGGTCTCTTTTTTCAATTTTAAGGGAGTCTCACCCACATCTTGCCAACCGGGGGTGGTGATATCGTCGGGTGGGATGGCGAGTTTGTCCCAGTTATTAAATAAACGACCCCAGGGCGAATGCAAGATATTTTGCACTAATTTTTGATGCATGGGATACCACCACATGTCATGAAAGGTCACACTGGCGATATACGACCAGGGCGCTAAGATGGTTTTTAATGACCATTCCAAAACATTCTTTAAGGGACCCCAATAAATGAGATGCTGGCCACGACTGGCAAAGGTCATCTTCTTAAAGGGACCGACAAAGTCCCATTTTTCATTTAATGCGTCTACATCACCAACGATTTCGATGTCATTGATGTCGCCGCAACCCAAACCGAGTTCGTGGGCGAGTCGTATGAATTTAATATCTTTGAGCGGGTCAAAACCCATTAACTTGGCAGCCACGGCATCAATGGCGACCTGATCGGAAGAGGCGAGAATGACATTCTTAACATGGGGGATCATGCAACGGGGTCCGGGCCCGTCCCCGGCAAAGGTGCCGTCCATCACGGCGAATACACCGCTGTGAATCTTCTGCTGAATCATTAACAGGTCCACCAGGGTTTCATGAATAACCGGATGGGTCCAATGGCGTTTTTCGTTTAATAAGCCACCAAAAGCATTTTTCATAGCCCCGGTAGTGGTGGTAAACACATGGGTCTTAACCGTGGGTAAATGAATGATGTTTTCCCCGATAAACCGTTTGGGAATCATAAAACCATTGGGATAGACCTTGTTTAAACAGAGGAATTTATCGGCCAAATCACCCACCGCATCGCGAACATTGATCCACTCTTCACCCTCGTATAAATGAACATTGCGTAAACCATGGGCTTCAATAACATTGATCTGTTTGTTTTCCCGTTCGCCCAGGTGAGCGTCAATGACGACAGTCTTGTTGTGGCAACCATGAATGAGATTGGGATCATAACCATCTCTTTTTAATGAGCGAATCACGCCATCCAATTGCCAGGGCACGGTGGAACTGGCTGGAAAAAAGGAGTGCCAGCTTATATTTATTTTTAATGCGGTATCGACATCCTTTTTGATGACCTCTTGGTAATCGGCCAGGTTCATCAAGCGGTGGTAATCTTCTAACACGGTAGCGGGTGTTGTTTTTAATATGGCAACTTTTGATTTTTTCAAATTATACCTCTCTTGGGTGTAGGATTTATAAATTCGCACGTTAAAAACCCAATTATAACAAACCTCGACCATGAAGTCAAACAATGCAAATGAATCTATTCAGTTTTAGGCATAGGAATAAAATAATGCGGCAAAGATGCCGCGTCTACATATTTAGAATTGGATGAGACTACTCCAAAACAACTTCACCGCCTATCAATACTCTAATATTCAAAAACTCTTATTAAGGCGTTGTTCTCGTCAATATGATATACCCTGCCGAACTTGAAAAACACTTTTCCGGCATGCAAATTGGTATAATCACAGCCCGGGGCAATATTGAATGTTACCTTTTTCAAAAATACGCCGTCTTTGAAGACATCGAGGAAAAAATCGTAGCGATTTGTTTTGTCGCGTGGTACAGCCGAGGCGACCAGGAGCCTACCCGCTTGATCATCATAATATATCGCGTTGATGGCTTTTTTATAGGTGGCTTTAATAGGAAAATAAATGGGATTGCCAAATTTTTTTGTGGTGGCGTGCAGGGAATCGTTCAACTCGGCCAATTCCTCTTTTATGAATGCCACCTTTTGATACTCCTTCTCAATAGCGTACAGCAAACGGCCATTAAAGTCGAACACATTTATTTTATAGTGACTATCGCTGTTCTCGGCGACATAAATGCTCTCTTTACCCACGGCATACGCGGTAAAACGGTCGAGGTAATCATTGTTTTTAGGGTCATAGGGCTTGGCATACTGATTGAGCACGGTTATTTTATTGAACTTTGCATCCATGATGTCAAGATTAAAGCCACGAAAGACACCTTTTTCAGTTTGATAGCCAATGGACATGAAACCGATGAACCTATCCTTGCCTACGGCCTGCAAGAAATTGGGCATGCCGCTCAATAATATGATGTTATCCACGAGATTGCCCTCTGTGTCGAATCGCACCAAACGCTTCCCACCGGCATCGGCGACATGGAGTATGTTTTGCGAGAGCACCACCATGAAGGGCCGCCTCATTTCGGCTGGTCCGACCCCCTCCTTGCCAAAACTCTTGAGGAAATGTCCGTTTTTATCAAATTTCTTCACGGAGGCACTGGCAGCATCCACGATAAAAATGTTTCCTGCTTGATCAACATCCAGAAACCGCGGCCAGAGAAGTTCACGCTCTGTTCCTTTATAACCTTCATCCTTTTCTTCAATACGAAAGATTTCCCTGGGCTGGAGTGTGAGGTTCGGGTTCGCGGGACGACTTTCATTTTTATAAACCTTTACTCCCTTTTCGGTCACCACGGTATAATTTTTATGGTCATTAGTAGAAGAGCAGCCAATGCTACATGCCAAAATGAGGGTAACCCAAATCATAGTCTTCATTATTTTTATGTTCATTTTTATGTTCATTTTTTTCCTCCTGGATGGGGTTATTGGTTTTTCTTTTGATTTCGAACAGTCTCAAAAGTTTCAGCCAGTCGGGTGACTTCCGGGATCTTAAAAATGGAGAAGTGGTCGCCCGGGACAGGGTGAAATTCAATCGGTTTCTCGCTATAAGTCTGCCATTTTTCCCTATTTTTTACCGGCGAACGGTCGGCACCGATAAAATATACCGGGGTTTTGTTTTTTCCGGCAGGGATATAAGCGTTGCGGGCATTATCAAAGGTGCGGATGGTGTTGAGATAATAGACAAGATCGGGGATCGCGGCCTGGTTAAAATTGGGCACAGCATCGGCCATGTTCAAAGGAAATAATGGGCGGATTTGCCCGGCATCAATTTTTGCGGCTACTAAATAGTCCACGATTTCAGGCCACAGTTGAGAAAGCTGGGATAATGGGTTCAGTCTCGCGGCGAAACCATCTGGGTGGCCCGGTAGCATTTCCAGTAACCATTGTTTTTCGGAAGCGATGTTAAAATGGCGAATACGGGAGGTTTTCTCCGCATCAGGAGGGGAAGTGTTAATTAATGCGAAAAACGCGATTTCCAGGTTCTCTTGTTCCAACTGGCGGACGATTTCAAAAGCAATGGTCCCACCGATACACCATCCGGCCAGATGATACGGTCCTATAGGTTGAAGGTGTTTTATTTTTTTGATGTATTGGGCAGCGATCTCCTCTATGGTAGTGGCCACGGGAGCGTAATCGGTGATACGGGTGCTCCTGATGCCCCAATAATTAAAGTCGGCATTTAAGCGCGTGCAGAATTCGAGATAAACATCGACATCGCCACTACCAGCATGAACGAGGAACAGGTGCTTATCTTTGTGAGTACCTTTGCTTAATAGTATCAGGTTCTCATCCACCATGACGGGAAAAACATCATTTTCAGGGGGAATTTTGATATGTTCGGCCAATTGCCGTATAGTGGCGGCAGCGAATACCTCGGCGAGAGATAATGAGCGATTAAACTGACTTTGCATCTTGGATAATAAAAAGGTGACCTTTAAGGAATGACCACCGAGTTGGAAAAAATTATCATCGATGGCAATACTGCTTTTTTCGATTCCCAATACCTCGGCCCATATTCCTGACAGTTGCTCTTCTAACTCATCACGGGGTCCGATACGTTCCTCGCCCGGAAGTGTAGTACGGGTTCCAGGTTCGGGTAAGGCACTTTTATCTACTTTTCCATTGGGGGTGAGTGGGATTTTCTCCAGTTGTATAAAATGGGCGGGGATCATATAATCGGGTAGCGATTGAGCCAGGAATTGGGGTAATTGGGAGAGAGAGAATCTTTCGACTTTATCGGCGGGTACGGGATCTATGTGTGCAACTTCCTGTTTCTTGGGGGCCAGGTTGCTTTTTACTCCACAAAGAGGACATTGAGGATCCGGTTTGATGGTTAGCTCTTCCAAGAGGTTCCCGCGCCAGCCTACCTCCCAATCAAAACCCTGGGCCTTGCATGTTGCTCTGAAAAAATCACTGAAAATATAGGTCATGGCCCTAAAACTTTCAGACTCACCGATCCCTTTGGCACCACCCTGGTTAAAATAGATGAATTTGTTGTACGCGGGGTTTTCCAATCCTAAAATAATCTTGATGGCCTCGGTCACGGCAAAGCCAGTGCTGGTGAACAAAGAAGGTGCCATCACGGGTAACGGTTTTTTTTCATAGCGACGATCAATGGCTTTCATGCCCTCCACCAGTCGGTCCAATTTTGTTTTGTCGAAGAGACAATGGTAACAGGGAGTGGTGGGGGGATAAAAGATAGCGGCATAGGAACCAATATCAGCCATGGCGGCAACAATATGGGGGATACCATTTCTGGCAGCAGTCTGGGCAAGCGTGAATTTGTCGGCGGGGCTGTCGAACATGTCAAAGATAATGGCCGCATCTCCCACGAGCTGGGCGACATTTTCCGGGGTTAGTTTTTCGGTGATGGGGATGACGGTCACATTGGGATTTATTTTGTGGATGGTCATCTGGGCGGATAGGGCTTTATTCATACCGATGCGGGACTCGTCATGGAGGAACTGGCGATTGAGGTTGGATAATTCAACAGTATCATGGTCGCAGATAATAATGGTGCCGAATCCAGCCAGGGCTAACTGTGTGACGGTAGGGGAGGCGCCGCCTCCGGCACCAGCGACAAAAACGGTGGTGTGTTTAAGTTTATCCTGGGATAGGGGGCCCCAACCGCGCAACAGCATCTGCCTTTTATAACGGGTCTGCTCATCCGGGGAAAGAGAGGTGGTAGGGGATGGATTGCTACTCTCGGATCGGGGTACGAAGTACGCGGCGAGATACTTATCGCCGGTGTTGCTTTCTTTGGCAAAAACAACGGCCTCTTTGATTTGGGGATGTGTTAGCAGGCGATTTTCGATTTCCCCCAACTCGACACGATAGCCCCTTATTTTGATTTGATTGTCTACCCGGCCTAAAAATTGGATGGTACCTTCAGGCAGCCAACGGGCCAGGTCACCGGTTTTGTAGAGTTTTGTGGACAGGGTAGCGCTGTTGAGGAATTTGGATGAGGTGAGTTCGGGGCTGTTGAGGTAACCGGTAGCGATACCAGCGCCGCTGATATATAATTCGCCGGGGATACCGATGGGTTGTAGATTTAAGTGTTTGTCCAGAATATAGGCCATCGTATTATCAATGGGAGTGCCGATAGTGGGATGGGCTTGGTATTGGGCGAACGTTTGGAAATCAATATAACGGGCAATACACCCGATAGTGGCCTCGGTAGGACCGTAATGATTGATAATACGAAGATTACTGCTGGTATCATGGGCCTTTTTGATGTCAGACAAATCAATGGCCTCACCACCAATAACGGCCAACCGCAAGGTGCGGATGGTGTCCTGGGAAAACGAGGGACTGTTCACCATCACGGCAAAAAGGGAAGGGGTGGATTTAATATAGGTGATCCCATTCTCCTTGATATAAGATAATAAGCGTTGCCCCAATAAATAAATATCCTTGGGCAGGATATGTAATTGTCCGCCATTTAAAAGGGAGGGATAGAGGGCGGTATAACCCAGATCAAAGGCAAAAGATGAGATCAACAATGTTCTATCCTGCGAGGTCAGCCCGGCCATCCGGGTGAACCAACTGACATAGTTCACGATGTTTTGATGGGCCAGTATTACGCCCTTGGGTTTGCCAGTGGTGCCGGAGGTGTAGATGATGTAGGCGGGATTTGTCGAATCTGCGGGCAGATAAGCGGGGCGGTGTGAAGGTGGAGTCACGGCGGGCAAGCGGGTGGAATCAAGCAGCAAGGAGGCTCGGCTATCCTTTAACATATAATCGACCCTTTCGGGTGGAAAGAGGGGATCGATGGGTAAATAAGCGCCCCCGGTTTTAAGAACGGCTAGAATAGCCATGGGAATATCCACGGAGGGGTTGAACATCAGGGCCACGATATGTCCAGGTTGGATACCTTTTTCCTGTAATCGGGTGGCCAGGTGCCCGGACTTTTGGTCCAATTGGGCATAGGTCAACTGCATGGGGGGAACGGCGCGGACTTCTTTGAGGTCGCGGTGTTCCTGCACGGTGCGGTTGTTTTGATAGTAAAAGCGGCTGACCTGTGAATTTAAAGTCTCATCCTGGTAGTAGATATAGGGATAGTTTAAATTTTCCAAGCCACGGTAAGAGGCGTTGGGGTGGAAGTTTTCCCGGCTGTGCTTTAGGAAATCAGAAAAACTGGCGGCATAGGAAACCATTTGAAACGCGGCGGCATTTTCGGCAATGGGAGCGCCGGGCTGGGCGTGTAACCGGGCCCAATGAAGCTCGCTAAAACTGGGGCGCTCCATCATCTCTGCCAGAAAGAACTCGCCAGTGGTGGCATCTGCGGGGGTAAAATAAGGAAAACCATTGATGAGATTGATGCGAGCTTCAATGTGGGGATAGGAATCGCAATGCTGGAGGAACTGGAGGATTTCCTGGTTGGAAGGCAGGGGTTTGACCAGTCCCAAAGACACCAATTGCTGCCTGTGCCGTTCGGACAGGGAAGCGATATCAAAATCCCAATACACGTATTTAAAAGTACGGGCCACAAGCTCAATGAATTGGGGGGATGGGGGAGTGATGGTGGTGATGCTACAGAAAAAACGGGACAGGGGAATGTCCTGCCAGATTTGTTGGCAGTAATCCAACAGGTCGTCATGGAACGTATCGAAGTCGAACTGGAAGGTGGAGGTGTATTTTAAAGCTTCGCGAATATCTTGGCGCACCTCTTGGACATGGCGTCGTAGCACCTTGTGACGATTAAAGGTTTTTTGCTGGGCCTGATGGCACCCACCACAGTAGAAACAGTTCATGGCGCACCCCTTGTGGGTGTAAATAAAAAACGTGCCAAATAGGGGGGCGGTGGGGGAAAGCAGGATGTGGTCGAGGTGGGAGAGGTAAATCGCGGCGGAGTTTGTTTCATCTTGGAGGTATTGGATGGGATTGGTAAAAATTTGGCCATTTTTTTTATAGACGCCATTGGGGATATTGGGTTCTGCCTCGCCCCTGCATATCGACAGCAACGGTGCTTCACCATCACCACGGATGAGGTAATCCACTTGTTCATAGGCGATGAGTTCTTCCCAATAATAGGAAGCCGTATTGCCGCCCAGCACGGTTTTGATAGTGAGACCACTTTCCCTTTGATATTCTTTGACGATTTGGCAAATATCCAGGACCCTGGCAATAAAGGGGAACCATTTCAAACTGACAGCCACAATGTCCGGTTGTATCAGGGCCAGGAGTTCCTGCACCTGTTTTTTCATGGATTGGTAATCCTCGGTGCTGTCATTAAACAGGCACAGTGTAGAGATGCCGTTTCTCTGTAAATAAGCGCCCAGGTACAAAAGGCCGGTGGTGGGCATACCCGGGGTATCACCCAGCAATAATACCTTGGCCCGGGAGGGTTCCCTGTGGCCCTGTAGTAATTTCTTCAGGGAATCGGTAATATCACTTATATGGGTGACGTCTTGGGCGGGATCGGACAGTCCGGCAGAACTGGTAGGAATAGTGGTAGGACTGGTGGTCGAAAGGTCGGTATTGATGCCAGCGGGAAGAATCAAATAGTGGCGGTAAAGAAATTGCATAAGATGGAGCAGAAAAAAGGGGGCGGGGTTGACCGAAGAAAACAATTCCCCTTGCCCCTCCAGATCGCAGGTAATTTCTAAAATATCCTTGCTTTTTACGGGAAACAGGAAAAAATTAAAGGGGATGTGGTGCAATAAAGAGAGAATGGACCCGGTACTTCTTTGCCCGTCGAATAAATCGAGCAGAGACAGCGTGTTGGCGTTTACAATCAGACTATTATGACGGTGGGTTTTGAGCAGGGTTAACGGTTTCTTTAGAACAGGTAGCACCAGGTCAGTCTGAAATAGGTGGGGGTTTTTCTTAAAGCAGTAGATGTCCAGTTTTTCAGCCAGGTTGGCGTCAGGTTCCCCGGAGTTTAATAACCGGTGGATAACGCTAAAATCTATGGGAGAGACCACGGCGATATGATCCGGGGTACGGGCGGCTTGTTCTGCGAACCATTGGTGTACGGTTTGATGCGTGGGATATGAGGCTTCGGTTTGGTTAAACTCTACCAATAAGCGGTTTTTTTCCTCTTCGGGCACCATATCCAGGGCAATAATCTGGCGGTCTGGCCAGGTCAGTGCCTGTTGTAGTAAATGTTGGTATAGGTCGATAGTGCGTTGGATAGTGGTTTCATCGTACAAGGCGGGATTGTATTCAACTGTGCCGCGAATATTATTTTCTGCCCTGAAAAATATAAAAGAGAGATTGTGTGGGATATCTTGCAGGTATTTTTTATGGTGGATATTTTCCAGTAATATGGAGATATCGAATAAAGGAGAGCCGTTCATGTCGGTGGCGGGGAGGTTTAATTGGGGAAACAGCAGATCAATAGGGTAGTTCTGGTTTTCCCCAGCCCGCATAATCTTGCGGCCCAACTGCATAAGCAGGTCCTTAAAGGTGTTATCTTCCTGCAATTGGCTCCTGATAGGCAGATGGGTATTGATAAAGGGGCCGTCGCTTTCCTGGTTAAGGATGGGCGTGCCCAAAGTGATATCGTTGTTATCCAGGGTTCTGTGGAGCAGTGCAGCCAATCCGGTAGCCAGGATGATGTGCAGCCTGAGATCAGAACCGTTGGCCAACTGGGTCAGCTTTTGGAAAAGTTCACCCGCCCACGTCGTGGTCACCACGGCGGGTTCCGGTGAAAGAGGGGCGGTTTTTACATGGTCATAAGGGAGGTTGCTTTTTCCGGGGAAAGCGACTAATTCATCCAGCCAGTATTTCTTCGTCGTAGTATTCTGTCCAGCAATGACCTGCTTATCTAAATCGTCTATCATTTTCATAATTTCTACTCCTGAGTTGTTTATTTTACCATAAAAACAAGTAGGAGGGAAAATATTTTTGTACCTCGCCTGATTGGTTACCTTATGTGTATATTTCTTTTTTGGAGGTGGTTTTATTAATGGAGATACAGCAAACCTTTTTGTCCAAAAAGGCGTCGAGAATTTAATGGTGGATTTAGTGCTAATCGAAACCGAAATTATTCGTCACATTATCCTCTACCGGAGAAAAACGCAAGATCTCTGGTAAAAAAACCACTTTAATTTTAAACCAATCATAAAAATCAAACGCATGGAGAAAAAAAAGTCTGAGAAGGTCTTCTGGCATAAAGAAGACGAATACGATCTTAAAATTACCGAAAAAATCACGGATAAAATTCAACCGTGCCAGATATTCTTCTACAGTCATGCCTAAACCCGTGATACAGGCTTTAATATTATGAATAAAGATAATCTTTTGTTGGGGCCCATTGCCTTCGTTGATTTCGTGGATCTTTTCTTGTAATGCCCTGAGATTCAAGGGTGGAGAAGCCATATCCAGCATATAAATATAATCCTTCATGGGCGTATTTTCAAAAAAATGGAACATTTTGTTTTGTTCCTTTAATTTGACTTGGCACAGGATAAATCCACTCTGGGGGTAAGATAAAAAACGGTACAACCGTGTCAGTTGATTTTGATTGCTTTCCAATTGGAAAACATCTTCAACTTTTATCTTATTGGTAACACTGGTTGTTCCAGTCATGGTGTGTTAGCGTTTCAGCCTTTTTCTATGATTGGCAATAATGGTTGAGCTGTAAGACTGTTGGTATCGTTTCGATGGCGGTGGCCTTATTAATTTCCATCTGAAAGTAGTTCTCGGATAGTTGGTAACCATCCTCAAGAATACGGGACAATGTTGTTGTCATGCTGTTCTTTTGTGTCATGATGATATTATAGTATAAAAAATATCCTCTGTCAATTTATTGATATGGCGATGAATTTCCCATTAGTTTTGTTTCCAAGAAACTCGCTGGGAGTTCTGTTTTGTATCTCTATGATTCAAAAACACTCCGAGGTAATGCGGATTGACGTATAATGGATTGTAAGTTTCCAATGCGACCTCTACTTGGGTTATAAAAAAGTCTCCATGCAAGCGTCTGTTTATCTCGGCTGGGGATGCGCATTCAAAAAACAATTCCAATGCTTCCTTAAGGTTATCCCTTGCTTCTTCTACGGTGTTTCCTTGACTGGCTACATCCGTTTCCGGGTTTAATGCTACATATCCATTCCCTTCACGACTAATTAGTGCTGTGAGTTTCATTGAGTACCTCCTTAGAATACCTTGCGTTGTGAACTGATATTTTTTTCCTATTGTCTTTTTTCATAATATTCATTATAAGTTGAAGACCTGCTTTTGTCAATTTTGAAAAATGTATCTATTCAGTTTTTTGCGAGGAGAATTGCCATCGTTAGAGATTCAATCATATCATGACATTTTCCAATGAAAATAGATTTGGGTAGACGCGCCATCCTGGCGTATTATTTTATCCCTTTATTTATCTAATGATAAAACAAAAATCACTCAATGGCCGGGTTGAACGATGACCAAAACCCAAAAAAAATTCAACCGCCGGGTTTTATTGCCTTCGATTCCACAAAAAATACTCAACCGCCGGGTTTTATTGCTCACGATTCTACAAAAAAGGCTGAACGGAGAGGTTTGGAAGGTGAACTGCCGCCTAAAAGGGTGACGGTTGAGTAAAATATGGTGAACCGCCGGGGTTGGAAGGTGAACGGAGAGCAAAATATGGTGGCGGTTCTACAAAATAAGGTGAACGGTCAACTTTTAGTTAAAACCGTCAGGTTCTGGAACTGAATCTCCCTTTTTTTTGATACTCCATTTAACAAATTAGAGCAAATGTGGCGCAAATTACGCCCCCGATGCATCAGCACTACAACCCTTCCAGCACTTATTTTTAATCCATAAATGATTTCAAGGCAACTGGGAAGGATAGTGCCGTCCAAAAAACTGAATAGATACATACGAATTTGCCCGAATTATCCGCGACCCGTGTTATAATAATAATTCGTTCATGCAAAAATTCAAGCAAAAATCAAGGAGCAAACAATGAACTATAAAGGGGTTATATTTGATCTGGACGGCACGTTGCTGGATTCGCTACCAGGGATTGCCGATGCAGCCAACGGGTTACTGGCGGAAATGAATTTTCCAAAACATCCATTGGAAAGTTACCGGAATTTTGTCGGGGAGGGTATTGTCGAATTGATTAAACGTGTTCTGCCATCGAACTGGCAGACCATGGCAACAGGACAGCAGGCAGAAGAGAAAGGGTGGCAACTGGAAGAAATGGTGGTACGCTACCGGTTTTTCTACGGGAAAACATGGCCGCAGGGGACGTCTCTTTATCCGGGAATCAGAGAGCTGCTTGGTGAAATGTGTGAGAAAAAAATAAAGATGGCTGTATTGTCGAATAAATCGGATGATTTTACCCGGTTGATGGTGCAGACATTATTGGGGGATTTTGGGTTCACGGTGGTGCGGGGTGCCCGGGAAGGAGTGCCAGCCAAACCAGCCCCGGATGCGGCGCTGGAAATTGCGGCAGTGATGGACTGCGAACCAAAAGAAACGGTATTTGTGGGCGACAGCGGCATTGATATGCAAACCGCGGTTCGAGCCAGAATGGTTCCGGTAGGGGTATTGTGGGGGTTCAGGGAAGCACCAGAACTTCTGGAAAACGGGGCGAAAAAACTTATCCGTCGCCCAGCGGAGTTGATGCCTATGCTGGTTTAATAGCCAGCAACGGGTATCAGGAATTGATCTTCTGCATAATTTCGTCTGAATTCTCAGTGTTTTTTAATTTAGTGAAGATTTCAGGCCACTTTTCCTGGACATCCAGGATAAAATCGATCAGTTCTCTGACGGCCCCTCTACCACCATATCGTTTGGCGATATAATGGGAGATTCGTTTTATAAGGGGGTGAGCATCGCCCACGGCGGCGGAAAAACCCACCATGCCCATGACCTCGGCATCACCGATATCATCGCCGATGTACGCGACTTCTTCTTTTTTCAAGCCATATTTAACCAACAGTTCATAAAAGGGTCCGGTCTTATCGCGGACACCCTCGAAGTAATCATCGACTTGCAATTCCTGGGCCCGTCGCCTGACTGCTTCCGAGGTCTTTCCTGTAATAATCGCGGTTTTAATCCCGGCCAGTCCTGCAAAAATGATCCCGGTTCCGTCTTTAACGTCAAAGGACTTCATGATACTACCGTCCGGATGCATAAAAAATCTTCCGTCCGAGAGTGTACCGTCTACATCCATGATGAGTAATTTTACTTTTCTGGCCAATTCTTTTTGATCCATTATATCATCTCCGTTCGCCATAAATCATGTAAATGCAGCAAACCTTTTAAATGCGTGTCCTCAACCACCACCAGTGAAGTCACATGGTGGTCTTCCATTATTTTTATTGCTTCCACGGCCAGATGGTCTTCGCTGATATTCAATGGGTTGGGAGTCATGCATTGAATGGCCGTGGTCCTGGAAAAATCCAGGCCTTTGATAAAACACCGTCTTAAATCTCCATCGGTAATAACACCTTTAACAGACATATCGGTATCCACCACGATGGCCACCCCGAATTTTTTCTCGTTAATCGTATTGAGAACTTCTTGCATGGGGGAGTCAAGCCGTGCGATAGGTAAGTCAGTACCACTGTGCATCAGGTGTTTGACCTTGAGTAATTTCTTCCCAATGGCACCACCAGGATGGTAGAATTTGAAATCTTCCTCGCTAAAGCCCTTTTTTTCCATCAAGGCGATGGAAAGGGCATCACCGATAGCCAGGGTGAGCGTAGTAGAAGTAGAAGGTACCAAGCCGATAGGGCACGCTTCACTTTCAATACTACAATCTAAAAAGACATCACTTTCCCGGGCCAGGGTGGAGGTGATATTTCCTACCAGTCCCACCAATGGTACGCCGATACGTTTGATATAATCCAACATGCGGATCACCTCGAAGGTTTCACCGCTACTGGAGAGAGCAATCACGACGTCATCGCTGTGAATGATCCCAATATCGCCGTGCAAGGCCTCTGAGGGATGGAGAAAGGTGGAAGGAGTACCGGTGGAGGTGAGGGTAGCGGAAATTTTACGGGCAATCAAACCAGACTTGCCCATGCCAGTGGTCACCACACGTCCTTTTGTTTCATAAAGGAGATTCACCGCGGTTTCAAATTTTGTGTCAATCCGGTCGATTGCATCTTCAATCGCATTCGCTTCAATACGTAATACCTTTTTGCCGATTTCTACGATATTCATCACATTCATTGGCTCTTATTCATTGGTTTATATTATATAATTTTTTCAACCGGATTAACAGGGTTTTTAATTTTTTTAAATCCAGGGCATTGCTGCCATCGGAGAGAGCAGCAGGAGGGTTGGGGTGAACTTCCATGAACACGCCGTCCGCGCCCGCAACGACCCCGGCAGAGGCAATCATGGGTATAAATTCAGGTTCGCCACCGGAAACGCCACCAGCGGCACTGGGCTTCTGCACGGCATGGGTGACATCCATCACCACGGGCAAGCCAGTCCGTTTCATCAGCATAATATTCCTAAAATCCACGACCAGGTTGCGGTAACCAAAAAAAGTTCCGCGCTCGGTCAGGATGATCCGGGTATTACTGGTGGATTCAATTTTATTCTTCACAAACTCCATATCCTCGGCAGCCATAAATTGTCCTTTTTTTACATTGATGGGTAATCCGGTTTTGCCAGCCGCAACCAGCAGGTCAGTTTGTCGGCACAAGAAGGCGGGTATCTGGATAACAGATACGGCAGCGGCTGCCAGTTCCGCTTGCCAGGGTTCGTGGATATCGGTCAATACGGGCAGGTCCAGTTCCTCTTTGACACGGCGCAGGATGCGCAACCCCTCGACTATGCCAGGACCACGATAAGAGTCAATGGAAGAACGATTGGCTTTATCAAAAGAGGCCTTAAAAATAAAGGGTAGGCCCACCTCGGCGGTTATTTCTTTTAATTGGGAAGCGAGTTGGAGGGTGAAGGATTCGCCTTCAATGACACAGGGACCAAGAATACAGAATAGTTGGTCACTTCTTATTTCAACTTTGTCCACTTTATAATTAAATTTCATTTTATGATTTTATCAGCAAGAAAGGAAAAATGCAATTCTCTTTGCAACATTTTTCGAATATTTCGTATAATGATTATCATGATCATCTGATTCATCCGATTGCAGGGAGTCATTCTGCTCCTATTTTGCGCAATTCCCTGAGATCTTCAAGTGTCATTAGGATTTCCCGTTTATTTTTGGAATCCGAGGGGCTGACAACGCCATGGGCCTGCAATTGATCGATCAACCGTCCAGCCCTGGCGTAGCCGATGCTCATTTTCCGTTGCAAGTAGGAAGCGGAAGCCTGACCGGTATTAATCACTATCTCGGCGGATTCAAAAAACATGTCGTCCATTTCTTTATCGAGCTCTTCGTCATCATCGGCGTTTCTCGGTTTCACAACCTGGGTATTAAATTTGGGGCGTCCGGTTTTGGAGAGATAGTTGACTACGCGCAGAGTTTCCTCCTCGGAAACATAGGCACAATGGAGCCGTACCAGGGTGGCGGTTTTAGGGGGTAGGAACAGCATGTCGCCATTGCCCAACAATTTCTCGGCGCCCATAACATCGATAATAGTACGGGAATCATGTTTGGAAGGAACAGCCAGGGCAATGCGGGAGGGAAAATTGTTTTTAATGGTACCGGTGATAACGTCCACGGAGGGTCTCTGGGTGGCAAGGATGAGGTGAATACCCACGGCCCGTGCTTTCTGGGCAATACGGGCCACATCGCTTTCAATTTCCTTGGAAGATTCCATCATGAGGTCGGCAAATTCGTCGATGACGATGACAATATAAGGGATGATCTCAATGTCCTCTAATTTATCGAGTTCTTCATCGTTTTCGGTCTGTATTAACAGTTCGAGTTTTTTATTGTATTGTTCGAGGCTACGAACTTGGAGTAGAGCCAATTTTTTATAGCGGTTCTCCATTTCGAAAACGGCCCAGTCCAATGCATTCTTGGCCAGCTTGGTATTCACTACCACGGGTGTTAATAGGTGGGGCAGGGTATTGTATAAAGCGAGCTCCACGCGTTTGGGATCGATAAGAATCAACTTGACTATATCGGGCGAGGACTTATATAAAATACTCAATAGTATGGTATGGATGGCCACGCTTTTCCCGCTACCAGTAGCACCGGCAACGATCAGATGGGGCATTTCCCGCAGGTCGGTGATAAACATCTCGCCGTTTTTGCTTTTTCCCAGTCCGATAGTGAGGGGGGAGCGGGATTTTTGGTATTGTTCGGATTCCAGAATTTCACGGAGATGGATGATCTCCCGTTTTTTATTGGGAATTTCGATACCAATGGCTTTTTTACCCAGGATTCGTTCAATGCGAACGTATTGCGCACGGGCTACCAGGGCGAGATCCTCGGAGAGATTGGTGACGTCTTTGACTTTAACACCGGTATCGGGAACAAATTCATAGGTAGTGATGACTGGTCCGGGGGTATATTCCACGATCTCCCCGCGAATCTTAAACTCGGTCAGACGCCGGGATAGTTCCTCTTTTTTATCTTCTAATTCTTTGAAATCAATTTGACTGCGCTGGGTTGGAGCATCCAGGTAACTGAGAGGGGGGGCCTGATAACCACTGGAAGTGACTGCAATTTCTTTAAAATCGGCAAACAATGATCCCTCTTCGGGGATTTTACTGGGCTGCCTTACAGACAGTTTTTTCTGTTTATTCGCAGCACTCTCTTTAAACTGTTTTACCCAATCCAAATCATCCTTATCGGCTTTCACATCGTTATCAACTATCGCCTCTTTTTTATCTTTTATAAATATATTATTGATCGCATCAATATCATCTTGATCAATAAAATCATCCACATTATCGACATCATCGGCGTCATCCGCGTCATTGGCTTCATTGACATCACGGGCATTCGCCATGTTGCCTTTATTTCCTTTATTCACCGGGGTGTTGAAGTTGTTGAAGGAGTGGGTTTCAACCACCATGTTCTTTTCAGCCAGCTTGGTCTCGGCATTGTATTTATTTTCAATCCGCTTTACCCGCTTATTTTTCTGGTAATTGTTGTACCGTTCTTTAAAAGCGAGGGAAACCTTGCCCATGAGCCGTAATAACACGCGCCCGAGGAAAGCGCCAATCCTGCGCAATGAGAGTTTCGCCACCAGGATTAACGAAATAAGGATCAACACGAAGAAAAAAAGCGCGGAAAAGAATAGTTTGATTTCACCTTGCAGAAAGTCATTGAGAAAATAGCCGATAATACCGCCGGATTTGATGGCGGTGCCCCCGATAGTGGCATAGGGTATAACAGTGGAAATAAAAGCGGCGGATGAAAAAAGCAACAGCAGATAACCGGCACTCTTGGTCAGAACATTGCTGACTTTTTTATTAAAGAGGAAAAAACTGGACATGAACAGGATATAAAACAACAGTATTAACGAAGAGTAACCAAAAAGATTAAAAAGAATGGCTGAAAGTTGAGCGCCAGCCGGGCCACCGTAGTTCTCTACGAGTTTATCAGGGGTGGAATTAAAGAAACTGGGGTCGGTGGGGGTGTAACTGACAACGCTGAAAATAAGAAAGATGGAAATAAAAAGGAGGATAATACCCACGATTTCATTTTTCAGCAGTAGTTCATTGGGTGTTTTAGCAGTTTCGCCAGTATCCGCAGTCAGTTGTTTTATTTCGTTTTTCATATTTTTTTTTTATAACAAAGTAAAGTATAGAATAATTTGCAGTCATTTGTCAAGACAAAACGATATTTCAAATGGGTCGGTTTATAATAAAAGCGATAAAATGCGGTTTCCAAACCCACCTTTTTTAATCGGCCAGTGGTGGTTGGCGGAGGCGTTTTTTTTCGCCCTGAATACGCTTGGAATCCATGCGTTTGACCTTGGAAGACAAGGTGGGGGTGGTTTTGCGCCGTGGTTTTGGCTTGATTGTGGCTTGGCGGATCAGTTCGAGGAGTCGTTCCAAGGCATCCTGACGATTGCGTTCCTGAAAACGAAAACGCCGGGCATCAATAACCAGTACACCCTCTGAAGTCAACCGTTTCCCAGCCAGTTTTTTCAACCGTTGCCGTACATCTTCGGGCAATGAGGGTGATTGTTGCACATCAAAGCGCAATTGTACGGCAGTGGAAACTTTATTGACATTCTGACCTCCGGGTCCAGAGGACCGCACAAATGTCTCGCTAAGCTCCTGTTCATCAAGATAAATTGTCCCGGTTACATGTATCATATATAAAGAGTACCAGAAATGCAGGGAAAATTCAATACCTGCGGGGAGTATTCACCGGGTTTGGGCGTTAAATTATGAATTACAGCACAGATAATAGAGTTGCAGGATGCGCAATTGGCGGGTGTCGATACTGCCATTAAGGGCATTGTAGATGGGCGCCACATGATTGGAACCCAATTCCATAAACACTTCTGCGGCCTGGGCCTGCTGCTGAGAAGTTAGGGTAGAAAGTGTCAGAATACCATCAGGACGAAGGGTATGGCCTTCTTGCACATACTTGATCAGAGTATCAATCACAGTTTCCTGCTTGACGCGGAACCGCTGACTAATATCGGGAATGGAATGCCCCTCATTAAACATGGTACCCATAACTTGAAAACGATTCGTACCGGAAATTTGAGCGCTGTTTTCGGGAATGGGAACTTCCCGGGGTTTTTGGGTTATATTGGGAACGTGGGAATTATGGGAAACTGGGCTGGTACGAGGTGGGAGTTTTTGGACAGGGCGGTAGTCTGCTATTACATTTAGAAACACCTTGCCGAATTTTTGCATTTTGGCGGTGCCCACGCCGTGAATATTTAAAAAAGCACTGGATGTACGGGGCATTTTTGCAGCCATTTCCAGCAAAGAACGGTCGGAAAAAATCATATAGGGGGGGATATGGTAGAGTTTCGCCTGCTGCTTGCGCGCCTCGCGTAGCAGGTCGAATAAATCGGGATCATATGCCATAGAAGGATCAATCGTAACTTTTTGTTTGGCCGATTTTATCGCGGGGGGATTCTTTTCCAAATCTTCCAGTATAATACCCATAAAAGGTGCCCGGCCCATCAAGACATCCATACCCTGGTCGGTTATTTTTAAACTGCCGTATTCGGGGTCTTGAGTCAACAGGCCTTTTTGAACCAATTGATGGGAAAGGTGCAACCACTGTTTACGGGAAAATTCCTGCCCGATGCCATAGGTAGAAAGCTGCTGGTGGTCGAATTTGACCACTTTCTGCGATTTGGACGCCCGCAATACATCAATAATATGGGCGGCGCCAAAAAGCTGCCCGGTTTTACGCACACAGGAAAGAAATTTTTGGACGGGAACGGAGATGTCGGCCAATGTTTTTTCGCTTTGTCGGCAATTATCACACATACCGCAGTTGGGGGTATGATAATCCTCCCCGAAATAATGTAACAAGGGGATGCGGCGGCACAAGTGGCTTTCAACAAAAGCCAGCAGGGCATTGAGATGGAGGGTGGCTACCCGTTGGGTAGATTCATCCTTTTGGTCGATAAAGTACTTGATTTTACGGATATCAGCATACCCAAACAACAGCAAACAATAAGCCCGGACACCGTCCCGTCCAGCACGGCCAATCTCCTGGTAATAAGACTCGATATTCTTGGGTAGATCATAATGGATGACAAAGCGGATATTGGATTTATTGATCCCCATCCCAAAGGCCACGGTGGCCACGATAATTTGCACTTCATCACGGATAAAGAGTTCCTGGTTCTCTTTGCGTTCTTCTTCTGCCAGGCCTGCATGATAGGGTCTGACTGAATACCCCTGTTTATGAAGTTCCTGGGCCAATTCATCCACTTGGCGGCGGGAGAAACAATAAATAATACCGGATTGATCGGGGAATTTTTCCAGGAGTCTTAATACCTGTTTATTCGGATTATCCTTGGGCACAATACGGAGAAAAAGATTGGGTCTGTCAAAACTATCAATAAATTCTGCGGATTGGTCGAAATGCAGGGTATGTTTAATATCTTCCCGTACCCGTTGGGTCGCAGTGGCGGTCAGGGCAATGCATACGGCTTGGGGAAAACGTTGCCGTACCTCGATGAGCTGCCGGTATTCTGGCCGAAAATCGTGCCCCCACTCGGAAATACAATGGGCTTCATCAATAGTAATACTATCTACGGCGACTGGTAAAGCGGATAACATCTCCAGTGTCCATGGTTTTAATAGTGTTTCCGGGGCCAGATACAGTAATTTGACCTCGTTGCGACGTAGTTTTGCGACATTAACACGGTACTCGTCAGAAGAGAGGGAACTGTTCAACAAAACAGCAGGAATATCCAATTGCCGCAATTGTTCGACCTGGTCCTTCATCAATGAAATTAACGGGGAGATAACAATGGTCAAGCCATGAAAAATCAGGGCGGGAATCTGGTAACACAGGGATTTTCCACCACCGGTGGGCATGATTACCAAGGTATCCTTTTTGGCCAATATATGGCCGATCACTTTTTCCTGAAGAGAACGAAAATTCGGGTACCCGAATACTTCTTTGAGTATCTTTCTTGCCTGTTCCATGTATCTCCGCCTAGGGTTAGTCCGCAGAGGTGGTCAGAAAGAAGAGAGTGAAACAAGCACAATAGCTTCACTCTCTCTTTCTTAACTGCCTAACTTCATAACATCCTAGCTTCTTTTTTTAGAGTCCCATCTCTTTTAACAGCCGTTCTGCACCGGAAAATTTATCGGTTATAAACAGTACATAACGGATATCCACGCTGATGGAGCGTTGCAGTTCGGGGATAATATAATAATCACCAATGACGCTTTCATAGGTCATATCAAAGATAATGCCCACTTGTTCGCCCTTGGCATTAAGAACGGCTGAACCGGAATTGCCACCAGTGACATTGGTGGTGTTCAGGAAACAGGTGGCGATATCGCCCAGGTTCTTGTCGACATAGGTACCAAAATCACGGGCTTTATAAAGGGCTTTCAGTTTATCCGGCACCAGGAAAGGATACGTACCGGTTTCTTTTTCCATTACGCCGGTTAACGTGGTAAAGGGTTTGTAGAAAACGGCATCTTTAGGAAAGTATCCCTTAATCGGCCCATAGGTAAACCGGATCGTCCCATTGGCATCCGGAGCGATTTTACCTGCGGTCATTTCCAACTGGGCAGCCAAAAACACTTTCTTTAAATCCATCCGTTCCTGGTCTACCACCTTCCTTTTTTCCCGTAAAATTTTCATCTCTTTTTCCAGTTCCATGGCCAGTTGAATGAAGGGATCATTTAATTTCGCCAGGGCCGCAGGTTTTAAGGTGAGTAGTTCCAGTCGTTTGGCCGTATCTTTTAGAATAGTATTGGCATAGAGCCCGTCTACATAGGCATCAATACCTTCGGCGCCTTTCTCAAGGGCTGGTAAAAATGCCTTGGGGTACAGCGATTTATCTTCTTTTAATAGTTTGTTCAAGGAATATTTAAAATAGGCTTTATCCACGTCAAGATCATATCCCCTCTCGGCCATTTTAATGCCCATTTCAATCATGGGCATATCGCGTAATTGAAAACCTTCTTCCCGTTGCAAATCGGGTTTTTGGCTCTCTGTCACCACGCGGGAAATGAGGTATGCCTGTGCCAGTATTGCCATACCGGAGCCCCGGCCCATCATGCCGCCGAAACGTTGGTTCCGTTCATAAAAAGAGGCCTGATCCTGCAAGAATTGTTCAATTTTTGCCACGATATTGCCGTATTTTTTCTGGCGTTCCGGTTGCTCATTTATCCACTGGATAAATTGTTGTTCCGAGAGTGTTTTTTTAGCGGGGATGTCAAATTTTAACATGCCTTCCAGTTTTCCCTCGCGATTTTTAAGACCGTTATTTAAGCCTTTTACTAGAGACGCATATTTGATTTCAATAGCGCGGTCATTTTTTCCCGCTTCCTCGAAGAAGCGAATGATATCTTTGAGTTGATCGTTGCGTTTTTTCATATTATCCAGTTCGGCTTTCATTTCCGCTGCGGTATAGTACCGTGAGGTGCTACCGGGATAACCCATGATAAACGTAAAATCCCCATCTTTGAGTCCTTCCAGAGAAATCTTCATGATGGCCTTGGGTTTATAGGGCACATTGTCCGGGCTATACTGGACGCCCTTATTGTCCTTGGACACATAAGCGCGAATATAAGAAAAATCGCAGGTGTGGCGGGGCCACATCCAATTATCGGTCTCACCGCCATAATTTCCAATGGATTGGGGCGGAGCATAAACCAGACGTACATCGCGCAACCTTTTATATTTAAATAAATAGTATTGATTGCCGCTGTACATGGATTCCACATCGCAACGGATATCGGTCCCGGTTTTTTCTTCCTTACTGATTAACTGTTTGGAAATGACTTCGAACGCCTTGTAGCGTTGCTCGGCAGTCATACTGGGTTTGAGTTGTTTTTGGATCACTGCCGTAACATCATCATATCCCAGCAAGACATCGGCAATATAACCGGCTGCGGGAATTTCTGCGGCCAGGGAGTCGGCTAAAAATCCATCGGTAATATAATCATGTTCTTTATCCGAGGCTCTCTGAATGGCGCCAAAGGCCACATGGTGGTTGGTGAGAATCAAACCGTCAGCGCTCACAAATTCACCGGTGCCGCCGCCCAGACCCACTACCGCGCTCATCAATCCTGTTCCGTCTTTCTTGTATAGATTGGCAGGGTCCATTTGTAATCCTTGGGCTGCCAAGTTTAACGATTGCATCTGATGGGGCATCCACATGCCCTCATCGGCCATGCCGATGGAAAACATCATACATACCACGGCCACAATTAACCATACTCTTTTAAATATCAACATCCTTGTCTCCTTTTGCCAGCATGCAACGCCTTCGAGGTTTTCACCCGGAATGTGACGCTACATGCCGCTGTTCATTTTTTATTGCCTTATTTATTAACTCATTTATTATCTCATATATTATAGAGTCCTCTATAACACGCTAGATTATAATAGACTTTATACGGAAAATCATGAGTAAAATGTTTAACAATTGTTTCGATTTCACGTTATTTCTGTTAAAACAGGAAATAAAGCCATAAGAAAAATTTTTGCGTTTGAATTATAGACAAAAATAGTGTATCATATTTTATCAATATAATTTATCTCCATTGAATTTTTTTATTTTCGATAAAACCCTTGATGAATGGTGTATAATATGAATAAGATTGTTTTTGTATTCCCCGGTGTCGGCAGTCAATACGTGGGTATGGCCCAAAAATTCCATGACAAGTACCAAGTGGTGAAGGATGCCTTTTCCGAAGCCAGCGACATATTAAAAACAGACATCTTGAACCTGTGTCTGGATACTACCAAAAAAAATGAATTGAACGAACTGGAAAACGCCCAGACGGTTCTGGTAACGTTAAGTACGGCCATGTTTCGGGTCTATCTTGAGGAAGTCGGCGTGTTGCCCCATTTTTGTATGGGCCACAGCCTGGGGGAATATTCGGCGCTGTGTGCTGCCGGAGTGATACGTTTTGCAGATGCGTTACAATTGGTCCACCAACGGGGCCTGATCATCAAGAATGTTTCCAAAACCGGCAATGGAACAATGATGTGGGTCATCAACTTGGACCCAGCTTTTGTCGCGGAAATGTGTCAAAAATTGGTAGAAGATGGCGAGGAAGTATTTGTTTCCGCCTATGATTCACCTACCCAATCCTCTATTTCAGGCAATGGCGAGAGCATCATGAAAGCCGCCAAGATGCTTGAAAAAGCGGGGGCGATTATTTATCCATTAAAAATGAGCGGCCCCTTCCATAGTCCACTGATGCACCAGGCCGCAACGGAAATGAAATCGTTGCTCAAGACCTTCCAGTACCAGCCCCCTATCTGCCCGGTCATAGCCAATCGGAATGCCCTACCTTATGAGGGAGTGGAGAGCGTCACGGAAAACTTGGCCCAACAACTGGTTTCCCCTATTCGCTGGCAGGCTTCTATAAACTATGTGCTGGCTCAAGGAGTTAGGGTGGCACTTGAAATAGGGCCAAAAGATGTTTTGAAATTCTTAATTAAAAAGAACGCCACTGACATCCAAACCTTCACCATGGATAATCAGGAAGATTTTAAAAATTTTCAGGAACGCTTCATACTGGGCAAAGAGGATTTTGTACAGACTATCGGTCGTTGCCTCGGTGTAGCCACGGGTAGTCGGAACTATAACTTCGATAATACCGAATATGATGAATTGGTCATTAAACCTTACCGGCGGATCGAATCCATGTATGCGACACTCAAAGCCAACCAAACCACCACAGAAAACCCGGCCACGGAAAAGGATTTAATGGAAGCCATGCACCTGTTGCGCGGGATATTGATGGGGAAAAAAATCCCGGTGCAGCAACATGAAAGCTTATTTGACCGGGTTCTGAAAGGCAAAATTGCAAATTTTCAACCTGCTGAACACATCAGTTAAATATATATAGTTGATATATATAGTTGAATATATAGTTGAATATATAGTTGAATAGATATGGAGGAAATATGAATTCTGAAAATACCGCGTCACCCAATCTTCTTATTCGTAAGTACATTCTTGATAATGTCAGTTTGCCGGATATTGGCGATGATGAAAATATTTTTGAGAGCGGTATCGTCAATTCGCTGTTTGCCATTGAAATGATGACGTTCTTGGAAAAAACATTTTCCATAAAAGTCACCATGGATGACCTGGATATGGAAAATTTCAGCAGCGTGACCGCCACCAGCAATTTTGTATTGCGTAAAAAGAGTGAGGCCCAGGGTGCGTAATCATCCCTTATTAACCGAGGCACAAAAGAGTCGTTACGATGAGTTTTGTTCTTTTGTTCGCCAGCACGTCGAACCTGCCGCAGCCGCATGGGACCAAGAACAGGGTGTGCCCCGCGATATCATCGCTTTATGCGGGCAGGCCGGTTTTACCGGTGGTTTTATTCCCAAAGAGTTTGGTGGCGGCGGTTGGGATGCCGTTACGTTTGGACTGTTGAACGAAGCGTTTGGTGCTGCCAGTTCTTCCCTGACCGGATTGTTTACGGTGCAGAACATGGTAGCTGGAACCCTGGTCAAATGGGGCACAAAAGAACAACAGAACCACTGGTTACCCAAATTGGCCACTGGGGAACGGGTGGCTTCATTTGCCATGACAGAACCCAAGGTAGGCAGCGATTTACAGGCCATTGAAACCACGTTTACACCCAATGGCGATGGCTGGTTATTAACGGGCACTAAAAAATGGATCACCTATTCCGGGATTGCCGATGTTTTTTTAGTTTTCGGGAAATGGGAAGACCAATCCATCGCGTGTATCATTCCATCAAACTCTCCCAACATTACCATCACCCCTTTAAAAGACATGTTAGGGTTTCGCGGCGTGTATCTTTCCCAGATTGAATTCAAAGGCGTAGAAATCGCACCTGAAAACGTCGTGGGGAAACCGGGATTGGCTATCAAATACGTGGCGCCCTTTGGTTTGCATTATGGCCGTATCAGTACCGCTTGGTCTTCTACCGGATTGATTCGGGCCTGCTTGGAAACTGCCGCTACTTTTGTTTCGCAACGGCGCGCCGCCGAGAAAGCACTGTCCGAACATGGCCAGATTCAGCATTTGTTAGCGGACATGGGTGTGGAAGTTGAGGCTGCCCGACATTTTTGCATGATGGCCTGTTTGGCTGAAGATGCACGCGTACCTGAAGCGATGGAACGTGCTTTAACTGCCAAATATTTCGCCTCCCGTGCCGCGTCACGTGCTGCCACCAATACCATCCAGATCATGGGTGCGGCGGGATGTTATGAAGAAAACATGGCTGCCAGATTCTACCGCAATGCCAAGGTCATGGAAATCATCGAGGGCACCAACCAAGTATTGCAAAGAGTCCTGGGGAAAAGCGCCTATAAAAAATATCGGAAACAAACCAACCCCAAATAATAATATACAACGCATGACGAAAAATTTAATAAATATAATAGATATAATAGAGGAATCCAACCACACTGAAACGCCCTATCCGAACAATACCACGATTCATAAACTCTTTCAGGAACAGGCGGCGCAAAGACCGGATAATATTGCCGCTTATGGTCCGGGAAAAACGGCACCGCTCACCTACAGCCAATTAAATGAGAAAGCCAACCGTTTGGCCCATGGGTTGATAGCAATGGGTGTGGGTCCTGGAATCATCGTGGCAATTATGGTGGAGCGTTCCTTGGAAATGATCGTGGGCATCTTCGGGATATTAAAAGCCGGGGGGGCTTATTTGCCTATTGATCCAGCAGCTCCAAGCAAACGAATGCAATTGATGTTAAAAGATAGTCAGGCCAAATTGCTACTCACCCAAGCTAAATTTTTAGGGAAAATAACGGCTGAAATAAAGACTCTCAATCTGGAAGACCCTGATATTTACCAGTTTAGTTGTTTTGATCCCGTCTATATCAACCAGCCTAACGATCCTGTTTATGTTATTTACACTTCCGGGTCCACTGGTTTGCCCAAGGGGGTGGTCATTGAGCATCATGCACTGATAAACCGGTTGCACTGGATGCAAAAAAAGTACCCCTTGACCCCAGAGGACCGGATAATGCAAAAAACGCCCATCGTGTTTGATGTATCGGTCTGGGAATTATTCTGGTGGTCGATGGTCGGGGCTGCCGTGTGTTTTATGCCGCCGGGATTGGAAAAATTCCCGCAGGCCATCGTGGAAATGGTGGAAAAGAATCAAATTACCACCATGCATTTTGTGCCCTCCATGCTTTCCGTGTTCTTGGATTATATTCGCAATTCCGCCGCAGATATCCCGCGACTGTCCCCTTTAAAACGGGTATTTGCCAGTGGTGAGGCGTTAAAGCCCGTTCATGTCAAACGATTTAATGACATTTTGCACCACCAAAATGCTACCGTGTTGATTAATTTATATGGACCCACTGAAGCCACCGTGGATGTCACCTATTTTGATTGTCCCCATGAGGGCACCTGTGAAATAATTCCTATTGGCAAGCCTATAGATAATATTCAGATATTTATCTTGGATGAAGCCGGTGTTTTATGTCCTATAAATGAGCCGGGTGAATTATGTATTGCGGGTGTTGGCGTAGCTATGGGGTATCTGAACCGCCCCGAATTAACCGCTGAAAAGTTTATTCCCAGTCACCCGTTAATTCCTATCATGGGCAAGATATACAGAACCGGTGATTTGGCACGGTGGCTCCCCGATGGCAATATCGACTATTTAGGAAGGCTCGACCACCAGGTTAAAATCCGTGGTTTACGAATTGAACTGGGTGAAATCGAATCCCTTCTTCTCACCCATCCTCTGATCCGCGACTGTGCCGTACTGGTCAAGGAGTCCAGCGAAACCATCATCACCCTTGCCGCTTTCCTAACCGCCGATGAAGGGTTGGAAATCAAGGATTTAAAGCCCTTTCTTAAACAGTATCTGCCCGAATATATGATTCCCGCTGAGTTTACAGTATTGGACCATTTACCCTTAACTCCCAACGGCAAAATCGACCGCAACGCACTGGTTTTGTGGAGCTATCGTAGAAGCGACATCCTGTCGCTTTTTTGCGATAGGAAAAAATAATGCGACAGGATGTCGCGTCTACTATAAAAAAGACTTGGTTATGATAAAACGATGGATAAAATGAAGCTGCAATTAAAGATAAAATTATTGGATAAAAAAGCGATATTGCCCTGTTATGCACATCCTGGCGATGCGGGCTTGGACTTATTTGCCGTGGAACGTAAAGAAATCCCGGTGGGAGAGAGTGCCTTGATCGGCACGGGTATTGCCATCGAACTGCCAGAACACACGGAAGCCCAAATCCGCCCCCGTAGTGGCTTGGCTTTAAACCACAGCGTGACTGTTTTAAACTCCCCCGGAACGATTGATTTTGGCTACAGAGGCGAGATTAAAGCGATTTTAATCAATCACGGCAAACATCCCTTTATCGTGGAAGAAGGCATGAAAATCGCGCAAATGGTCATTCAACCCGTTCTCACCGTGGACGTGATACTAAAAGATGACCTCTCCGATACCAGCCGGGGCGCGGGTGGTTTCGGTTCCACTGGCTTATCTTAAAATAACCCATTGAAACCGATAAGTACCAGTGATAAAACTGGCCCATGTAAACTTTTTCCCATTCATTTACGTTCAACTAATCTTATACTATTGGAGCCTTATGAAACCTGATAAAAATTCTTTACCATGGAGGAACAAACATATGATTGAACGTCGGCATTTTAAAATTTTTTTGATCATGATCATGATTACGGTAATCTTCTGTGCGATTGCCCCGGTATCTTCGGTAGCGGCTGATATTTATTTTACCCGGACACCCGAACTTAGCCCGGATGCCCAAAAGATTGTTTTTAGTTATGAAGGCGACCTGTGGGTGACAGATGTCGCGGGCGGAACCGCTTACCGCTTAACTGGGATGGAAGGCAATGAATTATTTCCGCGCTTCTCACCCGATGGTAAATGGATTGCCTTTACCGGCAGTCAGGATGGCAATGGGAATGTCTATGTGATGCCTGCTACAGGCGGCGAAATTAAACAGTTGACCTTTCACGACAGCAACGATGCCGTGGACTCCTGGTCATGGGATTCCAAAACCATCTATTTTAATTCATCACGCTATAATAATTTCACCGCTTTTAAGGTGAACCGCGAAGGCGGCACGCCGCAACGCCTCATCGGAAACTATTTCAACACTATCCACGGGGTCGTGGAAGATCCCCTTTCCGGGGCACTGTATTTTACCGATTCCTGGGAAAGCCTGCAATTTGCTTCCAGAAAACGCTACAAAGGGGACAATAACCCGGATATTAAATCCTATAACCCTAAAACAAAGGAATTCAAACAATACACCACCTATCGCGGCAAAGATTTCGAACCGACTATTGATCAAAAGGGAACCCTCTATTTTATTTCCGATCGCTTCCACGACGAAACCAACCTCTTTAAATTGGTCGGGGATAAAGAAGTGCAATTGACCTCTTTTGACTCTTCTATCCGCTCACCACGCGTCAGCGCCAATGGTGAAAAAGTGGTTTTTCTCATGGATTATCAGATGTATATTTATTCTGTGGCCGAGCAAAAAACCACGCCTGTGAGTATTACGTTGTTCCGCAACGATACGCTGACCTTGGCACAGGGTTTTGATGTGAATGGCAAAATTACTGCTTACGATGTGAGCCCGGACGGCAAAAAACTGGCCTTTGTGTCCAGGGGTGAATTGTTTGTGGCGGATGTGAAGGGGAAATTTATCCGGCAAATTGAAAGAACTTCCACTGAGCGGGTGCTGGAGGTATTATGGCTAAAAGATAGTAAAACCGTCCTCTTCACGCAAACCTTGGATGGCTGGCTGAATCTCTACAAAATTCGCACCGATAGCAAAGAGAAAGAGGTGCGGTTGACCACGGATAGTGCCAATAACCGCAACCTTAACCTCGATAGCCAACGAAAACAAGTGGTCTATCTGAGCGGGACACGACACCTGAAACTCATGGATTTGGAAACTTTTAAAAGCAGCACGCTCTGCGAAGATGAACTCTGGGGACTGGAAAACAGCCAGCCCTATTTCTCCCCGGATGACCGCTGGGTAGTATTTACTGCCTACCGCAACTTCGAAGAAGATATACTGGTATACAATCTGGAAACAAAAAAAACTCTCAATGTGACCGATTCGGGCATGAGTGAAATGGACCCCTTCTGGTCTCCAGACGGAAAATACCTGTACTTTTCTGCCAATCGTTTTATCCCCAATTACCCCAACGGTGGCGAAGATACCAAAATATACCGCCTCCCCTTGCAAAAATTCAATGGACCTTTCAAATCTGCCAAATTAGCTGAACTGTATGCAGAGAAAGAAACCAATACGGAAAAAGAGGATAAAAAGACAGATAAAAAGACAGATAAAAAAGAAACGGCAGAGGACAAAAATAAGTATAAAACCCCGGCTAATTTTGACTTGACTGAAATAATGAATCGCTGGGAACAAATTTCTCCCCGCTCCGGGACACAGGGTGAACCTTATGTGGTAGCGGATAAGGAAGGGGATATAGTTATTTATAGTTCGAATCATGATGGGGAAAAGGCTGGCTTGTGGATGACAACGCAGAGCCCTTTTGAAGAACCCAAAACGCAGAAAATAAAAGGCGCGGAAACGACCAACCCGATGATATCCAAGGCCAATGATACCTACTATGCGCTCGTGCAGGGCAAGATTGGTCAATTGGATTTAAAAGGCGCGACCTTTACTCCCATTGCCATGAGTTACAAATTCCAGCGTAATTTGCGGGCTGAATTTAACCAGATGTTTTTCGAATTGTGGGCCGGGCTCCAGGAAAATTATTACGATGCCGACTTTCACGGCTCGGATTGGGGAAAAATCAAGGAGAAGTATCAAAAATATTTGCCCTATGTGTGTACCCGTTCCGATTTACGCTTGATGATTAACGATATGCTCGGCGAGGTGAATTCATCCCACATGGGATTCGGTTCCAGGGGCGATGAAGAGAAAACCTTTCACAAGGTTTCCAGTATGGCCACGGGCGTGTTATTTGACGAGAACGATCCTTTCCTCGTCAAAGAGGTGGTAGTGGACTCGCCAGCAGATAAGAAAGATATTGATATCAAACCGGGTGACCGTTTACTGGCCGTGAATTTTAAGGATGTCGATCCAGCCATGAACCGGGAATATTATTTTGCCGCCCCAGCGCTAGCTGAAGAACTGGCACTGACTTTTAAACGCTTGGAACAGACCTTTACAGTTACTATTCATCCCTGCAAAGCGGATGAATTGGAACCGCTTTTGTATGATCAATGGATCCGCGACAATCAGCGTGTGGTCGATCAAAAAGGGGGGAACCGGATTGCTTATATTTACATGAAGGATATGGGGCGCAAAGCTTTGGAGCAGTTCATCATTGAAATGACCTGCGAGGCCAACCAGCGCGAAGCATTAATTTTGGATTTACGCTACAACACCGGCGGGAATGTCCATGATGCCGTATTGAATTTCCTGGGCCAGCGCTCTTATTTATTGTGGAAATATCGCGGTGGCCAGTATGCCCCGCAACCCCATTTCGCCCCGTCCTCCAAACCCATGGTGCTATTGATCAACGAACAATCCCTGAGCGATGCGGAAATGACGGCGGCTGGTTTTAAAGCCTTGAAGCTGGGGATAATTATCGGCACGGAAACCTATCGCTGGATTATTTTTACCTCCGGCAAAGGGCTCGTTGATGGTTCATTTTATCGGCTACCCTCGTGGGGTTGTTATACCTTGGACAAACAGGACCTGGAATTAAGCGGCGTGGCCCCGGACATCCACGTGCAAACAACGCTTAAAAACCGCCTGGATGGCGAGGATCCCCAACTGGAGATGGCTATATACGCGATAATCCGACAGTTGGACAGTAAGCAATAAACCCGCAGATACTTAATAAACTGGACAAACTGGACTTTCTAAATAACTGTTGGAAGTCCAGAATGTCCAGATAGTCCAGAAAATAATAAATTTCCGATTTTTAAACAGGGATGTTGTAGATTTTATTTCTTTGGTGTATGATTAAATTTCAAGTCAATTTCAAGTCAATTTCAATCATAGAAACAGATGAAATGGAGTTTTGAATACAATGTATTTAGTAGAAAAGATTGGAAATCTAATATTAATAACTATTGAAGGCGATGTCAAGGAAGATGAGATCGAACTCATCAAGATCAAGTTGACCAAGATTGCCGAGATGGTAAAAGATGATGTGGTAGTCAGTTTTAATCTTGCTGATCAAACCCGGCGGGCGATGAATTTTACTCTTGAAACAAAAATCAATGATTTGCTCAAGTTTTGCCATCTCTCCGGTCTTCGTGTTTACTCCTACCGGTTCAGTTAACCTTCTTACCCTCTTTATTGCCATATATAGCGGCTATAAGTCTCATTCTAATTGCAGCTTTTTTTTTAGTTCCAGGAGATTTTTAACCGCGTTCCCTTTGTAGTGATTATTGCCCGAGACGAAAATAGTTTTAGCCAGGGCAGCCAGTTCCTTGATTTTGTGCATGATCTGGTCCAAATCCAGGGCTTTATAATCGTAATCATAACGGGCATCCCGCCCATTGTCCGCGAACCAGTTCGCCTCGTTCCTACCGTGCAGGCGCACGTAGGATATTTCGCGGTGCGTCATCGTGGCGGTCAGCGGCAGGGAGAGCGACACCTGCGGTTGATCAATATTAACCCAAATCAGATTCTTTTCTTTTAAAAGGGCAAAAAACTCCTGGCGATTCCAACTCTGGTGGCGGAATTCCAGGGCCAATGGATAGGCTTGGAAAAGAGTGGCCAATGCCAGGGTGTAATTCAGATTGCCAGTGTTTAATTTAAAGGAATAGGGGAATTGCGCCAGCAATCCCGATAGTTTCCCAGCCTGTTGCAACGGTTCCAAGGCGGCTGTGAACGCCAAAACGTCCGCTGGGATTACTTTTCGTTGATGGGTGAATTGCTGGTGAAGTTTCATCCAGAAGGTGAAACCGGTTAACCCCTCTGTCTTTTGCACCCAGCTACTGGTTAATTTTGGGCTGGGGATATGGTAAAACGAGGTGTTGACCTCCACGAATTGCATGGCTTTTTCTTCTGCCAAGAATTTCAGATGATTAAACCCGGCTGGTTTTTTTGACGGGTAAATGGTGCCATCCCAATCCTTATAACTCCAACCTGCTGTTCCAAATAAACAAGTCGCTTCAGTGCTCATGATTTATTATGGTTAATAAGATGATTAACAAAATGGTTAAAAAAATTCTTTGCTCAATTCTTCTTGTTGTGCTTCCATTTGCCCCGTGTCTGTTTCGTGGTCCTGACCTGAGAGATGGAGGAGACCGTGGAGCATCAGCGTGAGTAATTCCTGTTGGAGGGGGATATTGTTCTCCTCCGCCTGTTTTTCCGCCACCGGGTAGCAGATAAATATATCACCCAGGTAAAAACCATCGGGCAGGTCCTCATTAAAAGGAAAACTGAGCACGTCAGTAGGGCTATCTTTTTTGCGATAGGTTGCATTGAGGGCTTGGGATTCCTCTTCCCCCCCCAATTTAATGGTGATGCCACCGTTAAGATTTAATTTTTCGCTGATCGGTTGCAACTTGGCCAGAAAAAAATCCTGGTCCAGCGGGTAATCCTCGTCAATTATTTCAATAGTTGCAGGCATTGTATGCTCCCGTTTATTATTTATTTTATGAAACTGTTTTAATACGATCAGTATTACCGCCGATACGGTTTGAATTTCTGCCGTTTTCATCGGCCAGTTCTTTTTCTTTAAAGTTGAAGCCCGGATAGGACACGCGCATATGATAGATAGAAGAGAGTTTTTTATGAAAACTATTGGCAATGATATTTAGTGCTTTAAATGTCAGCCCCTCGCACTCGTCGAATTGATTTTCCACGATGTTGTTATCAATAATCTTACGGATAACGTTTTTGATCTCTTCATCCGTGGGTGAGGCCAAGCTTTTGGAAGCCGCTTCGACCTGATCGGCCAACATGATAATCGCGTTTTCGATGTTTTCCGGTTTTTTTCCCGGGTATTTAAAAATATTATCATCAAAACCATCGTTGGCTACAGCCGAAGTTTCACGGGCTTTGTCATAGAAGAAACGCACCAGTTTCGTGCCGTGGTGTTGTTCGATAGCAGAGAAGACCATGGGGGGAAGTTTTAATTTTTCCGCCCGTTCCAGTCCTTCGGGGATATGGGAAATTATGTTTTTAGCACTGTCGCGGGGCGCCAGATTGGGATGGGGATTCACGTAAATGGAGTGGTTTTCAGTGAAGAAATGGGGACCGTTGATTTTACCGATATCGTGATAAAGAGCCATGGCCCGTTCCAATAAAGGCGAGAGTTCCAGTTCCTGGGCCGCCGCTTCCGACAATGACGCCACCATCAGGGAGTGGTGATACGTGCCCGGTGCCTTTTCCAGCATCTCGCGAAAGATAGGGAGATTCAAATTGGTCAATTCGACCAGTTTTAATTCGGTAACCAGCTTAAAAATACTTTCCCAGAGTGGGACCAGGAAATTGGCCAGGATAGGGGAGACCACCGCCGATAATATCCCCACCGAGAGGTTCACCGCCAATAATAGCCAATCGAAGTTGGCGCGGGTGATGTGGATAATGATAATGACCACCATCTGGATGGGTAGCATCCCAAAAATGGCGGCTTTTATAATCGGCGAGCGTTTTAACCGTTGATAATATTCAATGCCATAACTGGCAGCCAGGTTCCCCAGCAGGATATATATAAATATCTTAAAATCCCACTCGCAGATAATGCCTCCGATCATGGCGTTTATAAAAGAGAAGATCACGGCGCTCTGGAGATTAAAAATAAAAGCGATGGTCAGTACACCCACCGCAAAAGGAATGGCTAAAAAGACGCTGTATTGCTCGAAGTGAATGGAAATATCAGCGGAAATATTGCGCAGGATCACGGGGGCTATAAAGAGGGTCACGCGGTACACGGCGGCACAAACCACCAGTGTGGCCCCCATCACGATCAAGAGTTTGGACTGGTTGATGCCCAGCGAGGTCCATATTTTAAAGAATTTATCACCGAAACTGGCCAGGAAAAACATGATAAAGGCAATCAAGATAAAGGCTGGTAATTTGTTGCCCTCAGTTTTTGCCTGGGTGGCGATCAGTTTCAGGATGCGCATATTTTCCAGCGTGACCTCGTCCCCTTTTCTGAGGATGACTTTGCCCTCTTTTAATGTGATCAGAACCGGATTGACCCCGGCCATAGCTTTTCGTTCTACCTCCTCCGTCAGGTTCACCGAATAGTACACGTTGACCTCGATAAATTCCATGAGCACCGAGGCCACCCATTCCGGTGCTGGGGAGGGGAACTTTTGGTCTTTCACAAACTGCGTCAGCGCGACCCGGACATTTTTTAAATCCGTGAGATTTTCCAGGGCCAGTGTTTCTGTATCGCCCGTTTTATACACCAGTTTAATACGACCATCATGGTTTTTACTGGCATTGGACACAGAGGTCAGTATTTTGTTATCCGCCTGGGTTTTTATGAAGGTGAGCAAGCGGTTGATATCCACTTTATACCAGAATTGCGTGGTGAGAATAGTGCGGATTTCTTTTTCAGCCAATGATAATCCCAGTTCCTTTTGAAACTGGTTCTTTAACGTGCTCAGTAAGACCTCTTGTTCTTGTTTAGTATTATTTATAAAAATGGGGCCTGCCGTGCGGATTAATTGGAACCAGTGTTTAAGTTGGTCCCGGGTTTGTGGATAGGCTTCCTCCACGAATTCATAGATGGGCACGATATTTTCCAGCGCCCGTTGCTTATTTTCCTGGGTGCTTGCCTTATCTTCCAGCGTAATCGTTTTTTTGATGACAATATCATCGTAGACAATATCTCCCACATTCAGGGAGTGGGAGCGGATAACTTTGGTCTGGGGAATATACAACAGATAACTCATCACCAGGACGAATATCAGACTGGCCAAAATAGTCAGTAACAGCGGGCGTTTCTTTTCCTTGCCACCGCTGCTGGTGGTACCGGTTTTAAGAAACTTCAATTCAAAAGGCATCGCCTTTCCTCTCATATGCATCAATAATCCTCTGTACCAGGGGGTGACGCATAATATCTTTATCCGTGAGGGTGACTATTTTAATTCCTTTCACCTCTCTGAGGATTTTAATAGCCAGGAAAATGCCGGATTTTTTCGGTTCGGGCAGGTCGATTTGCGAGGTATCCGCCGTGATCACTACTTTTGAATTGGCGCCAAAGCGGGTCAGGAACATTTTCATCTGCGAGTTGAGGGTATTTTGGCCTTCATCCAGAATAATAAACGCGTTATCAATCGTGCGCCCTCTCATATACGCCAGCGGTGCGATCTCGATAATCTCTTTTTCGATGAGTTCCGCGGTGCGGTCAAAGCCGATGAGGTGGTAGAGCGAATCGTAGAGCGGGCGGAAATAGGGATTAACTTTTTGTTGGATATCGCCGGGCAGGAAACCGAGTTTTTCCCCTGCTTCCACTACCGGGCGGGTTAAGACGATCCGTTCTACTCGTTTAGAGAGCAGGAGGTTCAGCGCCATTGCAATAGCTAAGAAGGTTTTGCCCGTACCTGCCGGACCAATGGCAAAAACCAGGTCATGGTTATGGATGGCGTTGATATATTCCTTTTGGTTATAGGTTTTCGGGAAAACCATTTTCCCATTGATGCTTAATTTGACCTTTTTTGTCAATTCGTCTTTCAGCGAGTCCAGTTTTTCTTCATTGGTCATGCTCAGGCTCATGATGAAGTCGTCGTTGCTGATAGAGTCGCTTTCCTGGGCGAGTTGCAGCATGGTTTTCATGTATTTTTTGAATTTTTTTGAAGCTGTCACATCGCCATCGAACATGATTTTATTGCCACGGATATCCACATCAATATTGAATGTAGCAGCGATTTTTTCCAGGTTATTTTGAATCAGTTGTAACAGTTGGGGCTTTTTATCTTCAGGATAAATTAGTTCTTCCATGTTTTGATAATCCTATGTTCAGCATCATCCAATTATAAGCTTCCAAGTAAAAAAAGTCAACTTAATTCTTTCTAAAACCATTTAATCACCTTAATCAGAATATAGCCGCAGTTCCAAAGGCGGTATAGGCAATATTTTAGTGCCGCGGGCATAACCGGTAATGGTATTATTTTTTGCGAGGTAGTCTTGTGGGTTGGCTACATGGCAGTTCAGGCCCGCCAGAATGGCAGCGCCAGTGGGAGTCAGTAATTCTCGTTCCAGTGGCCCTTTTTGCCAGGGTAACCCGTGTTCTCTCAGGATAACCGTTGTGGCTGGGGCCGGGATATTTAGTTTGCCGTGGGAGCAAAACACATACCCACCACCCACTGAAATCGGGCCAGTTAAGGCAGCGGTGGGTTCCACATTCAACAACTGCATGCCCACGACTGCACCTAAAATATCAATCACAATGTCCTGAGCCTCATGTAAAAAGGTTTCATCGTAGTCCGTGTGCGGGTGAGAGTGAAAAGAATCATTAGACCGATTGTTTTCGTGATCGTGTGAATGGTCGTGTGCATGATTGTGCGAATGATCATGTGAATGGCCGTGTGAATGATGTTGTGAATGATGGTGATCGCCTTGGATGAAAATATTGAATTCAATGTGGGCTTGTTTTTCCGCTTTAACCAGTATATCCAGAATTCTTTGACCCAACAGGCGGTATTCATTTTTTATAGCAAATTGCTCGAAGAGGTGGTGCAGAATATGGCGGGCTTCGCTACCAGCCAGGTGGGTTCGCTTGGAATCCAGGAAAATAGAGAGTTGCGCGGCGTTTTCCTCTGTTTTATTAAGGGTGATTTCTGCCGCTCCTAATTTTTCAGCCGCCGCCAGCATTGCTTGTTGCATGAGGTGGAAATCTGCACCCGCAGAAACCAAACCTGCCGCGAACATATCACCGGCCATGCCGCCCGTGGGATCGATCAATAATTTCATATTATTTAACTCCTTATTATTTCAATACCATCTTAATCTTATTTCAATCTCATTTCAATATCATTTTAATATAATCGCATTATATAAGCGGTTCATCATTTCCGTGGCTTTGCCTTGGAGGAAGATATCCGTTGCATTGTTAGTGAACCGTGAGGGGTGCGGGTTGATTTCAATCACGCGGACGCCCCGTTGTTTGGCTTGAAAGGGAATTTCGCAGGCTGGCATCACTTCACCGGTCGTGCCGATCACCAGGAATACATCCGCGACCTGTGCCTCGTAAAAAGATAAAACATTAACCCGTTTAGGGATACCTTCGCCGAAAAAAACAAAATCCGGTTTCAAGATTCCCTGGCATTGTGGGCATCTGGGAGGTAGTGCGGTCAGTGAGATGGTCTTTGCTTCAAAAGCGGTTTGGCACATGCTGCAACGTAGGAATTGAGCTGTGCCGTGGAACTCGTGAACCATTTTACTGCCTGCTTCTTGGTGGAGGTTATCAATGTTTTGCGTGATGATCGTTTTGACATAGCCATGTTTTTCCAGTGCCGCGATGCGCAGGTGCGCGTCGTTTGGATGGGCTTGGCCAAAAAAATCGTAAAACACTTCTTTGATTATTATCCAGGACGCTTGCGGGTGTGCGTGGAAGTAGTCGATATCCAGAGTTTGTGGGTCGTATTTATTCCACAGACCGTTTTCGCCCCGAAAAGGGGGGATGCCACTTTCCACCGAGATACCCGCGCCCGTGAACACCGTTGTGTGCTTCGAGTCACGTATCCAAGTCGCTGCTGTTGCGATTTTTCCGTCTATATCCATGGTTTGACCTGTTCTTTTCCTTTAAATTAAAAATTCACTAAACAATTCACTAAACAATTCAATAAAAACAGACTTCAAAATTTTTGTGCATCACATTGAAATAGTGATAGTATCAAATTTATCAGTTAAAGTCAAAGTTTTCCTCCAGATTCCGGCAATTCTTGTATAATAGTTTTAAATTTGAAATATTTGGCGTTATAATCAACTATAATCGTGCAGCAAACAGGATTTACTGCAAAATTGTCCGAATGGGTGCCATTAGCGCGAAATCTCCCCCAAAGTATTCAATTATGGTCCCCAAAGTAGCGCGATGGTCTTAATCGTGCCCAAAAGTCCCCCATCGTGACATAAAGTGCCGAATACTGCCATTTTGTCATCCATCGTAGCATTGTGAACTAAATCGTGCCATTTTGTCCCCCATCGTAGCATTATGAGCCTAATCGTGCCATTTTGATCGTTTTACGACTATTTTTTAATCTGCGGCTGAAATATGTTCCCCATACGACCATATGCTACTTTAAGGACCATCTATGAAGTTTATATGAGAATATTCCACCGCATTGCCCACCCATGCAGAAAATCCTGCAACGGTGACCTAATTACGTCATCTTTTCATATGTATCCTCATCCGTACTCCTAACGACTACTAACTGGTAGAACACCTCATTTAAACCACTAATCGGCACTAATCTAAAAAAAAGGCTTGACATTTGACTTGAAACTAAAATATAATGAACCTTAGCGCCACGTTATTGGCAAAGTGGGTTGGATGTAACTTTAAAAATACGGATATACGAGGCTCAGAATGGAATCTGCAATCAGGGACATTTTTAAGAAGGGTAGAAAACTGAAAAAGGTTTTGAGATGGTTTTTTGTGTATATGATTTTGTTTATGCAGGCAGTCTGGGTATGGGGTTCCGGGGAGGATATCCGCTTTAAACATCTTGCCAATGCCGATGGATTATCCCAGGGAGCGGTAACGTGTATGATTCAAGATCGAAAGGGATTTATGTGGTTCGGCACCCAGGATGGATTGAACCGGTACGATGGGTACAAATTTAAAATCTACATTCGCAAACTTGGTGAGAAAAACACCATCTCAGACAATTATATATGGTGTCTTTTTGAAGACAAGGAGGGATATATATGGATTGGGACCAAAAGCGGGGGCTTAAACAGATTTGATCCGGCCACAGAGACGTTCCATGATTTTAAACATGACCCCCAAGTCGCTACCAGTTTAAGTAATAATGAAGTCTTAACCATCTGCATTGATTTTTTAGGCTCTATCTGGATTGGAATGCGGGATGGTGTTGTGGACAAATTCAATCCAAAGACAGGGGGCTTTGAACATTACCGTATCCCGATCCCCAACTCCTCTGAAAAAAAAGAAGATATCAATTTTGTATATAAAATTTATGAATCAATGGATGGCGTATTGTGGATTGGGACTGAAAAGGGATTGTATACGTTCGATGGCAACTCCAAGTTGATCGTGCCAAAATTTCCCGAAACATTTAATAATAAAAGGATAAACACCATCTTGGCCGATCGTGGCGGTGCTGTCTGGATCGGTACAAATGATGATGGGCTTTATCAGTGGAGGAAAGAATCCAACGATTTCAAAGAGTATCGAACAACCAGCCCCAAACCCTATCGATCGAACAACAAAACTATCAAATGTATATTTCAGGAAAAAAATGGAACTCTTTGGGTTGGGACACAGGAAGGTCTTCATCGGTTGAATCCTACCACCAGTAATATCGAATTATATAAGCATAATCCTGATTATAACTATAGCCTTGGTAATAATGATATTTTATCTATATACCAAGATAATGCCGGGCTCATGTGGTTTGGAACCTATGGTGGTGGCGTGAGTATTTATGATCGGGATTTTCAACGGTTTAAGTTGTATAATACCAAAAGTAATCCTCCGACTGGATTGCATAACAATATGGTCTTTTCCATCTATGAAAATAGAGAAGGTATACTCTGGATTGGAACGTATCGCGGTGGCTTAACCAAATTCGATCGGAAAAAAGGGAAGAATGCCCATTATTTGGAAGGGAAAGATGTACGGTGTTTTTGGGAAGATTCCAATGGGGTGTTATGGCTTGGTACATATGGTGATGGGGTGATTATTTTTGACCCAAAAACTGGGAAAACTGTCAAGCAATATCAAATAAAGGATGGCTTGAGCCATGACAAGGTTTTAACGATTTACGAAAGCACATCCCGTGTTATATGGATGGCTACATATGGTGGCGGGTTAAATCGTTTCAACCCTAATGGTGACCAACTATTTACCTCATACCGGCATGATTCTAAAGACCCGGAAAGTTTGAGTCATGATAATGTGCGTGGGATTGCCGAAGACGATTCTGGCTATATCTGGGTAGGCACAGATGGCGGTGGGCTCAATCGACTGGATATCAAGACTGGAAAATTTAAACGGTTTATGTCCGATGAGAACAACAAAGACTCTTTAACCAGTAACCGAACTATGACTATTAATATTGATCTGAAAAAGAATTTTTGGGTGGGGACAGACAGCGGGGGACTCAACCGATTGGTAGATGAAGAGAATAAGCGTTTTGAGGCATTTGGTCTAAAAAATGGCCTGCCAAATGATGCTATATATTCTATTCTTGAAGATACGCAAGGGAACATCTGGCTGAGTACGGACAAAGGGCTATCCCGGTTTAACCTGGAAACAAAAACATTTAAAAATTTTGATATTGGGGATGGACTCCAAGGCAATGAATTTAATATCGGAGCCTATTTCAAAAGTGATAGTGGTGAACTCTTTTTCGGGGGACTTAATGGAGTTAGTGCGTTTTTTCCCAAGGAAATTAAGGATGATCCCTTTATACCGCCGGTGATGATTACCGATTTTTTCCTATTGAACAAATCGGTTGAGATTACACAGGGCAAGACTCCCCTTAATAAATCAATTTTGGAGACAGAAGAAATAACCCTGGATTATGAGCAAAACATGTTTTCCTTTGAATTCGCAGCCCTATCCTATTCAAATCCATTTAAAAACAGATATAAATACAAATTGGATGGCTATGACAAAAATTGGATTGAAACCGATGCCATGAACCGCCGGGCCACCTATACCAATTTACCAGCGGGAATATATACCTTCATGGTTAGAGGGAGTAATAAAGACGGCGTATGGAACGTAAGCCCAAAATCAATTAAAATAGAGGTACTTCCCCCTCCTTGGAAAACATGGTGGGCGTATACTCTATATGGACTGGCTGTCGTATTAATTCTTGCTGTGTTAATGTGGTCACAGCATCGAAAAGTGGTAGTAGAAAAAAAATTAAGTAGCGAATTGGATCAAAAAGTAAAAGACCGCACTCTTGAGCTTAATTCTAAAAATGAAGCACTGGAGAAAATCAACCAGATTGTCCGTTCAATAAATACCGAGACAGAATTTGTCGATTTACTACAGGCGGTCTTACGGGAAGCCAGAATAATAAAAGGAGTGGAACGATCAGCCATCTTGGTTTGGGATGCAGAAAAAGGTGAATTCCGTCCTGAAATAGCCATGGGATGGGATTTTGAACTTCTTAGGAATGTCCCACTGAAAAAAGAAGACGCAAAAAACCGCTATGAAGTAGGAACTGAAGAAATATATGAAGATATCTTCGTTGCGAAAGGTGTTCCGGAAAGAGCTTTTAGTGATATAATCTCAAGTCAGCTCAATGAACTTCCTAAATCCATGCTGATTACATGCATCCGCACGGACAATATTTCTCAGGCTTATTTTGTTTTCTCCAATATGCATGACGAAAATGCTTTTGATGATCAGGACATCCTCCTGTTGAAGAATTTGAAAGAACATATCGTGGCTGCTTTCCAGAAAACCCGCCTGATTCAAATACTGGAAAGGAGAAACAAGGAGTTAAAAGAACTCTCTACTCAATTACTGGAATCGGAAAAATTGAGAACCATGGGAACACTTCTAGCCGGTGTGGCCCATGAGATAAATAACCCTACCGGGTCCATTATGCTGAATGCAACGTTTTTTGCCAAAGCTTGGAAAGATATTTCTGCTATTTTGGATAGGGTTGACCAGGACCAAAAAGTAATTATTGCCAATCTGGTCTATAGAGAATCCAAGGAAGATATTGAAAAATCGATTGCTGGACTTCTGGAAAGCTCACGGCGAATAAAACTGCTTATAGAGGAGCTGAAGTCACTTTCAAGAAAGGATATTCCTTGTGAGATAATTCATATCAACGAAGTGATCAAGTCGGCAATACATTTAACCCAGAACCAGATCAAAAAATCGACTCAGGAGCTATCCATTCAATATGGGGAGCACATTCCTGAGATACTAGGGAACTCTCAACGCCTTGTTCAGGTCTTTATCAATCTGATCCAAAATGCATGTGAAGCGCTTTCTGAGCGTACCCGGCGGATTATTATCATGACAAGGAATAATCAATCAAGTAATGAAATAATGGTCCAGGTAAAAGACGAAGGCGTAGGTATCCAACCGCAGGATATGAATCACATCACTGATCCTTTTTTTACCACCAAACGGGGTATGGGTGGAACAGGACTTGGATTGTCGATATCTGAGAAGATTATTCGAGATGAGCATCAGGGAAGGATCGTTTTTGAATCCATTCCAGGGAAAGGGACAACTGTTACCGTTTATTTGCCATTAAAACCGTTTATTGACGATAAAATACATCAAGAGGAGGAGCTTACACTATGAGCAATTTAACTGTTTTTTCAGAAGAACCCATATTATTGGTAGATGATACGGATGAATATTTACAAAGTGTTTATATGACATTAAAATCAGAGGGATTTACGCAAGTTAAAAAATGTCTGGATAGCCGCGAAGTTATTGCGATTCTGAAACAAAAGAGGTATTCTCTGGTTATTTTGGATATATTAATGCCATACATCCGTGGAGATGAACTACTTCCCCAGATACTGGATGAGCAACCGGACATAAAAGTCATTATGCTTACTGCGATACATGAAGTTAAAATCGCTGTGGAATGCATGCATGTCGGGGTAGTGGATTATCTAGTGAAGCCGGTAGAAAAAGATGTCTTAATTAAAAAGATAATGAGCTTGTTGAAGGGGCGTTCACAATGAACAATAAGTCAATAAACACAAGCGATCCTGTTCTTTTTATTGAGGATGATGAACCCTTTATTAGAAAGATTTCAGCTCTATTAAATAAAAGTGAAATAACGAACATTCAAACCATTGTGGATATCGGAAGGATAAAATTGGATATGGAGAAGAATGAATTCAAATATTCATTTATTTTGTTGAATCTGTCTCTTCCTGGAATAGTTGAAGAAGGTATCACTTCCGAAATTATTACGAAGTATCCAAAAATTCCGTTAATTATTATTTCCACGGATGATAATGTCGAAAATGCTGTCCAGTACATGAAGCAAGGTGTGCTTTATTATTACAATAATAAAAAAGGGATAGAAGAAGAATTGGTGAAAAAAATTCTCCATGGGATTCGATTATACGAAAGCATTAAACCCATTATCACCCAAAGCAAAAAAATGAGACCTATTTTCGGACAATTGGCAAAAATTGCTCCAACCAAAAAAGCTGTTTTAATAAGAGGTGAATCTGGGGTCGGTAAAGAACAAATTGCACGAGTTATTCATGAAAACAGTCAAAGTACTGGGAGATATCGTACTTTAAATGTTGCAGCACTAACCCCTGAACTCTTTAATGATACTCTATTTGGACATATCAAAGGAACATTTACTGATGCTCGTGAGGATCGACTAGGGTTAATTCAAGTTTGTGATGGGGGATCGCTGTTCTTGGATGAAATTGGAAAGTTGATGCCTGAACTTCAGCAAAACCTCTTAAGGCTTGTACAATTTGGAACTTTTGAAAAGGGCGGAGTCGATGTTCAACAAAAAGCTAATGTTCGATTTATTTTTGCCGCTAATGAAAATATTGAAGAATGTATATATGAAAAGAAATTTCTTCATGATTTTTATGAAAGAATCAAGGGGAATACAATTTTTATTCCACCATTGCGAGAAAGAAAGGAAGATATACCCTCATTGGTCGATCACTTTCTTGAGAAAAATGTATTAATTGAGAAAGTTGTTGATTGCCCGAAAAAATATGAAAAAGCATTTATTGAGCGCCTGTCTATGCAAGATTTTAATGGAAACATTAGGGAATTAGAAGATCTAATCGGGAACCTATCAATTCTATTTTCAGGTTGTGAAAGACTCACCGCATCGATGCTTGAAGATTTTGTTGATGAAAAGAAGGAATGCACCGTCAAGATGGAAGAAGGGCAGGAAAAATTACCTAAAAAGTTCCCTACCTTCTTAGACGTAGAAGCCAGTTATTACAGGGAAGTACTTCGCCAAGCAGGTGGAAGTCAGAAAAAGATTACTGAAATTTCTGGTTTTATCCCCAGAACTTTCTTCAATCGGTTGAGATCCTTAAAAGAAAGATTAAAGGACGATGGGGTGGATTTTGAAACCTTCCCTCCAATAACTGAATTATTGAAGCCATTTACGGAGGCAAGAGATGACAATAAAAAATGATGATGTTTAACCTTCTATAGAAGAGCTTGAGGTTCGGCTTGGCTTTGAGATAGTGGAGGATTCTCATTTTGTACCTTTTAACCCATAAAGCTATCGGTAGAATGAGCAATAAGATCGCTGTATATCATTTCCAGCTTCTTATCCAAATCATTGGCCGAAGTATTGTTCTCAACTTCAATGCATGGAATACCCATTTCTTGGCAAATCTCCGAGGCATCGTCGTCTTTGTAGAACGAATTGATGACTTCCTCTGTGACATTTGCTCCTCCAGATTTAGCCCTGGCATCCAAGCGATCAAATATCTTATTTTTATCACACACCATGTGAATAACCACTGACTTTTTAAGAATTTTCGAGTCGAATGAGTTGAATGCTTCTAAATAGTGACCGCGTGCGAATTCCATTACCCAAGTATTTGGGGTTTCAAAAGAGGCTAGGCAGTCCGAGGAGATTCTTTTTAGGACTTCGTTGAATACTGCTGGATCTTTGATCAGAAATCCACCTCCACCAATGGGGTTGAATCTTTCGCATCTTAAATCAGCTAGGAACATCTGCTTTAATGAGTCATAATCATCCATTTCCTTGATTTTTGCACCTAGACGGTTTTCTAACATTTCTGAGAGTGGTTTTCTAATCGTACTTTTGCCTGTTCCTGGTCTCCCCACGATAAAAATGATTTTAACTTTTCGTATAAATTCCAGAAGTCTTAAACATCCATCTAAGAATGAACCATTCTCAATCCCAAATCGGTCCTGAACAAAATCCTTAATTTCCACGAGATCAATTTTTCCTGTGCAATGCTTGAATGTCCGGTTGAGAATTTCTGCCACCTGCAAACGAGAAGAAATGGCTTCTGTCCATCTTTTTTGAAAGTCATTAGCCAGGGCTGAATTGATATGGTAAGAAATCATTTTCCAGTATGAATTTTTCATGAAAAAGCGCTGTTGTTTTCTTGAACTAAAAACAATGATATTTCTATCGATCAAGTTGACAGATGAGTCGGTTCGGTTTTCACAAAATCTGACGTTTAACCCCATATCTTCTATTTCGGAAACCGCTTTTAATGTATCGTTGTTCCATCCATTATGCAAAATTCGAACATCTACACCGCGATATTTTTGGGCTTCCATTAACTGGCTCTGCAAAAGCGCGATATCTTTCCTGTTTTCTTTACTGATCGGATTTCGTATGGAAAGCCATAGTCGGTTTGTGCTGGATGTAATAGATTCGACCATGCAAGAGATGTATTGTCCTTTCTGGGATGGAGGAATTTTGAACTGTTTTTCAATGGTGGTAATTTCCACGACCCGAACAGGTTCTTTTATTCCTTTTAACTGGAGTTCACCGATATCCCTGTTTTCTGTTATTTTGATAAAATTGTATTTTTCTGATAGCACAAGTTTAATACCTTCAATAACGCTTATCTCGGCTATAATTTGATGTGGGGATGTGACTTCTTGAAGGCGTGCCGCTTTATCAACTACTTGCCCGCCTATATCGTTTCCAATTCCGGTAACTATTTCTTCTACCGTTCCAAATGTTAAGGAAATTCGTGTTTCAAGGGGTACTGCAAATTCCTCACCTTCCAATTTAATGCCTTCCAACGCCATACGAAAGGCAATGGCTGCCAAAACCGCGCTAATATTATCAGGAAAAGTGGCCAGGATTGCATCACCTATATATTTAACAGTAGTCCCATTGAATTTCCGGATTGTCTCTGTAGCGAGCCAATTGTGAATATGGCATCGATTCATTCCTTTAGAGTGTCCATATTCTGCTTTTGCATAGGTAGCTCCAACAAGGTCAGCCAAGAAGACTGCCTTTAATTCAAATTTTGGATTACTATTTAACACCAATGCCTTATTGCAACTATCCAAAATGTTTTGGGTTATCTCTTGAAGATTAAATTCTTGAAACATGGGGTTTCTCCCTATTTTTATTTTTTGTAAGGATCGCAAAAATAATCGCGGATACGATTATTGGGAATCCATTGATGGTGAAAATAAAAAATTCCTTGGGAAGCTTGGTTAATGTTTGGGAAAAAGCAATGAGTGCCGCGACCAAGTAGCCAATACTTCCAATAAACCGGTAAAAGGAAGAAAAAATTCCTAATTGGGAGGCAAGGTTTCCACTATTCTGTTCGATTGCGTATTGGGTATATTGGACATTGACACCCGTATGGAGCATCGCGCTGAACGGGCCAAAAAAAAGCATTGTCGCTGCTCCAATCGCAGGCAGAGGTTGTAAAACAAAAACACATGTTCCCACCACTATGAGAACAACAATGGAAATCAACACCCACACTCTGGTTCTTGCTGTGTTTTGACTTTCATATTTCCAGTACTTGGCAATAAAATACGATGCAGCAGTGAACATTATTGAACTTCCCATGATACCTAATTGTCTCCATGGTTTGGGGAAATCCTGCGAAGCTGTCCTCACTGAATTTAAAGCGAATTGATTGGCAGCTAGGATAAGTACACATGCCATCACAAAACCATTCGATTTTAAGGAATTGAATATCTTGGGAAATGTCAATGGGTCGGCGATTTTTTTCTCTTTGATGTCCATGGAGTTGATGGTATGTGACCTTTTGAATTGTGAATACGCAATAGGGAATGTGATTAATGCCAGTAATGAAATAAAAGTATCGAAGGCAAATGGAAGGGTACGGTATGAACTGTTTTGGGACATGAGAGATTGAAATCCAATAGCCAAGAATGGTACATATATATTAGCTATGGATACGCTTGCCCAGAAATACCCCATGTACTTTGGACCTTTTTCATTTCCTGTCGATGCAATAATTCCAATGAGAGCAGGGGTTGCCAATGCATCTCCAAAACCACCCAAAATGAGTGCCACGAAGTAAAATAGGGATTGGAGTAGATTATTGCCACCCGCATGAGTCTGGGAAGAGAATGATAATAGTAGAAGGAGCAATGAAGTTAGTACGCCAATAAGTATCCCTTTCGTAGCGCGTGAGGCATAGTTTTGGGAAGTCGTATTTTTACTGCAAAATATAAGGAAAACCGCATATGAGAATGCGTGAAGGGCTTTAAACAGGGAGTCAAAAACATTGCCCTGAAATTCCTTTGGTAAAATACTCTTGTCCAAAACGGCCAGATAAAGAACATTACTTACTAAGACAAAATGAGCCGCTAGAAGAAATAGAAGCAGCCCTGAGTTTACCCGGATTGCTTGGTTTGCTTTTTCGTAAAAGCCTTTTCGTTTTTTCATGTTCACCTCCAGTGTTATGAGAGCAGTTTCCATGCCAATAGATGGTGCTATTTGGGTATGATTTCTTAAAAACTGTTTATTGATCTTTATTTCGGAAGTGGAGGGTTTCTTGATAAGTTATTGGTTGGCAGGTAGTATCCAAATGTAAGTACAAAAACTTTCCATGCAATGCAAAAAGCTTCCAGAGGGGAACCCGCCTGTCCACAATTTTGTGACAGCCAAGAAAAGTTTTTCAATCCATTGGCAGGATGTGAAATAGAAAGTAATCCGTTCTTCCCTCTTGCTTTTACCTGACTCTCAAAAATCTGGCGCTGCATTCAGGATTTGTTTTTTACTTCTTTTTGTGGTATAAAATAAATATGGAATACGCATTAGAAGAACGAATCGGCAACACGGACCTGTTTACTGGCAGAAAAGAAGAGCTGACTTACTTTCTCGATTGGATCAACAAGATCAAACAAAAACAATCCCAGAGTACTGCCATACTGGCCCGGCGCAAAATGGGAAAAACCGCCGTACTGGAACGACTGTTCAATATCACTTTTTTTAACAACGACAACGTAATTCCTTTTTATTATGAAATCAAAGAAATTGGCATGTATATCGTGGATTTTTGCGTGGATTTTTTTCTGACCTTTCTTTATCAATACATTGCCTTTAAAACTAGGAAAACCGCTTACTTAACAGTCTATGAGAAAGGCAATCTTAAAAAAGCCTTGCAAGTCGCCCAAAGCGAAGGGTTGGGTTACTTGGAGCCAATCATTTCCGGCGTCATCTCCTCCATTCTTAACAAACAGGAGGGTATTCTGTGGGAAACCGTTCGTGACGCCCCAAAAAACATCGCTGCCAGTCAAAACGAATTCATCGTGCAAATGATCGATGAGTTCCAGTTCTTAAACGCTATGATCTTTCGCACTAAAAAAATGAATGCCAGTCATCTCATCAAAGACTTGGCCGCTGGATATTTGAGCACTGCCGAAAGTAAAGTTGCCCCCCTTTTGATTTCTGGCAGTTGGGTCGGTTGGTTGATCGATGAATTAAAAAGGATGCTGCCTTCCCGGTTCGTCTATCACTATCTTGAAAATATGTCCCCCGATGAAGCCGTGGAAATGGTGTTTAAATACTCCGGTGCTTTTGACGTGCCAGTTACCGATGAAACCGCTTACCTGATCGCCACCATGTCCGAAGGCAGTCCTTTTTATATCAGTTCTATCCTGCGCTCCAAATACCGGCATAAAAATCTGTGTACCCTGCAAGGATTGACAGATACTTTGGAATTTGAAACCCTAGACAACGAGGGCAGAATCAAATCCACCTGGATGGAATACATTCTTTTTGCTTTTAATAAAGTGAACCAGATCAATGCCAAGAACATCGTGCTCTATCTTTGCCAGCAGCGCGACCGCCAAGTCACCCGTTTAGAGTTGCTGGAGAAACTAGCACTGGACATGACCGACTATGAGCTGGAAAAAAAATTAGACGCGCTAATCAGGGCAGATATAATAAACCAAGGGCAATCCAATTACGAGTACCAGGGCGTGCAGGATAATATTTTCGACAAGGTCTTTCGCGGGGTTTATGAAAAAGAGATTCACGAGTTTGATATCCGAACCATCGGTAAAGAGTATCATGAGGGGTTTGAAAAATTGAAGGTGCAGTATTACCGCTTACTGGGACAACTCAACTATCAAAAAGGCCACTTCGCCGAATACATGATCTTGAATCTACTGAGAAACCATGCCCGTAAAATAAACGATCACTTAAAGTCAATCACCCGTTATTTACCCGTTGATTTTAATTTTTGCGATTATGCGCGGGTATGGCAGTACGATGCTGCCATCGAGTATGGTCAAACCTTCAGTGTGGATATCTACGCCCACCCCAAATCCAAGGACGATTACGCCATCATTGGCGAAGTTAAAAACAGGGATACAAAAAAGTTTTCCCAAGAGGAAGCCATCTCTTTTATGGAGAAATTTAACCAACTTAAAAAACTCGAGAAGCTGGAGCGCGTGATTCCTTTCATTTTCTCCCTTCACGGCTTTACCCGGGAAGCCGAAACCTATTGCCAAAAAATGGGCATCGCCTGTAGCGAAGATGAACGGTGGTTGGAAAAGATATAGATATTCTTACCCCTGGCGCATTATTTTATTGAACTGTTTCCAAATTTACCCGGATGGAAATCCTGCCTGTCCCCACTTTTCCAATTTTGTCTTAAAATTGGACCACCCGTTGAAAGCTCAAGGTCTCTGTATTATAATATGACCTGCTACTACCACCTTCTGGAAAAGACCAAACATAAGGAGAATAACATGAATGACCAACCCATTGATCACGCCACGATTATCGCGCAACCCTGGATACTTCATTTGCTTTGTTTTGGCATAGGTTATGGTCTCGATAAAATACTGCCCTGGCATTTTTTTTTCTGGGAGGGATACCCCCGGATAATACTCGGTTACCTGTTCGTGTTACTCTCTTTTTTACTCGGCTTTTTCGCCACCCGTGCTTTATCGCGCCACCATACCCCATAGAACCAACGGGACAAACCACCACCATCGTTCAAGAAGGCCCTTACCGCTTTACACGAAATCCCCTATATCTTGCCAATTTTTTGCTCTTCTCGTTTTTCACCCTGCTGTTAGGTTCCATCTGGATGTTTCTGTTGTCTGTTATCTTGATGCTCTTGCTTCATTTCGGCGTGGTAAAACCGGAAGAACGCTACTTGGAACAAAAGTTCGGGCACCCTTACCTGCTTTACAAAAAAAAGGTGAGACGCTGGTTATGAAAAAAGAGCGGCGTCTTATTGCATTGCCTCCGGCGGCCAAAAACCCTTTCGAGAAAGGGTTTCTGGACTTCCTAAAGCTTTTGTTTGGGTCCAGTATGTCCGGTTCGTCCAGTAAGTCCATATTGTCCGCCGTAAATCACGCTTTTTGGTGAACTTCATGATTGACATTTCTGCAATTATACCCGATAATTAACAGGTACAAAATAGACTAGCGAGGAACAAGTGATGATTCCCCAGACAAAGAACCCAGTCAAACGCGCCGATGCCAGGATTATTTTACCCACCCTGCTGGCAGTCGCCTTATTTATCCTGGCTATATTCGCGGTGATTATTCCCGCGTTTCGTGCCAATATCATGGACCGCAAACGGGAAATGATCCAAGAATTAACCAACTCCGCCTGGAGCGTTATGCGCGAATACGCGGAAGAAGAAAACAAAGGCCTCCTCTCCCGATCCGAAGCACAAAAAAGAGCCATCTCTGATATCCGCTACCTGCGCTACGGCGAAGAACGCAAAGACTATTTCTGGATCACTGACATGACCCCACGCATGATCATGCATCCCTATAAACCCCAACTGGAAGGACAAGACCTCTCTGGAAAACTGGGCGAAGACCCGACGGGTAAAAAATTATTCGTGGAAATGGTGCGCGTATGCCAACAAACAGGCAACGGTTTTGTCGAGTACATGTGGCAATGGAAAGATAATGCCAAACGCATTGTTCCCAAATTATCCTATGTTAAACATTTCCAAGCCTGGGACTGGATTATCGGCACAGGCATCTATATCGAAGACGTGAAAGAAGAAATCGCCGGTATGACCAACCGTTTAATCACTATTTCCACGGGTATTATTGGTATTATCGCCTTGTTGCTGCTCTATATTACCCGCGTGAGCCTCAAAATCGAAAGACAACGCTTAAAAGCAGAAAAAAGCCTGCGGGAATCGGAAGAAAAATACCGCGTCATGGTGGAAGCGGCCACAGAAGGCACTATGATGGTGTTGGGTGGACGCTATATTTATGCCAATCAATCGGTCCTGGATATGCTGGGTTACGCGGCTGAAGAATTTAAAAACCTGGAACTCTATGATATCCTGGCCGCTGAAGATGACGAAAAGGAGAGCGGTTTTGTTTTTTTTAAAGCCCTCATGAATGGCGAACAAGCCCCACCCCCATTTGAAACAAAACTGAAGAAAAAAAATAAAGAACCCATTGATGTGACCTTAACCATTTCCAAAATCTCGCTGGGAGAAGAAGAGGGATTTATTTTTATGGCCCGCGATATCGGGCATCATAAACAGATGGCAGAGGAACTGGACCAGAGCAAAGAGAAATACAAGATTCTCTCCAATAACCTGGAAATCGGCGTGTTCCGCACCACTATCGGCAGCAAAGGGAAATTCATTGAAGCCAATCCCGCGGCGGTAAAAATCCTGGGTTTTGAAAATGAACATGAACTCTTCGATATTTCCATTTTCGATTTTTTTAATGAGAAAGAGGATCGCCTAAAAATTACCAGGGAGTTGTTGCGTGATGGCTTTGTCCGCGACCGACTGTTGGAATTAAAGAAAAAAGACGGCACAGTCACCGCTATTTCCCTTTCTGCGGTACTGGTCAAAGATGAAAAAGGGGAAAGCCGCTATTGCGACGGTATCCTGGAAGATATCACGGAACGAAAAAAAGTGGAAGAAAGCCGGGAAAACTTGATCGTGGAACTGCAAACGGCCCAGCATTTCTTAAATCGTGCCATCAAAGGACTGATCAAACCGGAGATCAGTTCTTGTTCCATGAATTCCTCCATCCGCAAGGCGGCAGCCATCATGAGCAAACAAAATTTTAGTGCCATATTGATTCATGCCGCTCTTAAAGAACACGGTAACCAGCAGGATGAGCAATGGCGGGGACCGTATATTGGGATACTGACTGACCATGACCTGCGTACCCGCGTGGTGGCCGCAGGTTTGGATATGAACCTGCCTGTTTACCATGTGATGAGTTCGCCGCTTTTTACTATTCCTGACAGTGCCTTGATTTTTGAAGCCATGGTGTTGATGCAGGAACGGTGCATCCATCATCTGGCTGTTAAAGACCATGATGGTAAAATTGTGAGCCTCATCGGTTACACCCAACTGGCACAAATGCAACGAAGTTCGCCCGCGTATTTGCTCAAAGAAATCCACGATGCTGAATATGTCGAGGATATTGTGGTCATCCATAATCGTCTACCCGCGCTGGTCAAAGCCCTGATTGACTCGGGTGCCAATTCGGAAAATATTTGCCGCATCATCACTGCTGTATCCGATGCTATCGTGGAGCGGTTGATTGGTTTTGCCATGGATGAACTCGGACCACCCCCCGTGGCCTTTGCGTTTATGGCACTGGGTAGCGAGGGTCGGGCTGAACAAACCCTCTTGACCGATCAGGATAATGCGATTATCTTTGAAGATACCGCCGCGCCCCAGCACAACGAAGAAGCTGCCGCTTACTTTTTAAAACTGGGCGAAAAAGTGAACCTCTGGCTGGACCAATGCGGTTATAAAATGTGCAAGGGTGATGTAATGGCCAGAAATCCCAAATGGTGCCAACCTTTCTCCGGCTGGCAAAACCATTTTGACGGTTGGATCAATGCCGCCAATCCCCAGGATTTACTCGAAGTGAACATCTTCTTTGATTTTCGTTGTGTGTACGGGCACAAAGAGCTTACCGTCCAATTACGACAGTATATCAATGAATTATTAACGGCGCGACCCGTGTTTTTCCAGTTTATTGCCCGCAATACCCTGCTCTATAAACCCCCCATCGGATTTTTCGGCAACATCGTGGTGGAATCTTCCGGTGATAATCCCAGTACCTTTGATATCAAAGAGTCTATCAAACCCATTGTTAATTTTGCCCGCTTGTATGCGTTAAAGAATAACGTGGAAGAAACCAATACCCAGGAACGCCTGTACCGTTTATTCTCCCGGAATATCTTGACTAAGTCCAGTTACCAGGAGATGGTTAAAGTCTATGATTATTTGATGCAAATGCGTTTTAAGCATCAGGCCCTGGCCCTGGAACAAAACCGTAAACCGGATAATTTTATCAATCCCAAACAGTTGACCGATATTGAACACACCCTTCTCAAAAACACCTTTTCCCAGGTCTCCAATTTCCAGAAACGGCTCAGTTACGACTTTACTGGCACCGCTTAGAATCCCAACTATTTTTACTATCCCTATCATTCAAAAAAGTTTGACAATCGTTTTCTCTTTCCCTATAATTAATCCTGTTAGAGGTCACTATATTGTTGCAGCGGAGCGGTGAATGAACGATGAAAAAAACGAACATAATTTTTGTTTTTGGGGTGTTGCTGTGGCTCGTGGTAATTTCCTATAGTCAAAGCCAGGGAGACAACCAACCAAAGAACCTCAACCCCAAATTGGAACGACTTCTTAAGAAATTGGAAACCTCTACCGAGGGACCAGCACGTATACCCATACTAAAGGACTTGGTGAAAGAGTTTCGTATAATAGGGGATGCACAGGAATTGGTGTATGCCACGCTGGGCGTGGAACTCTGTCAAAAACTTCACGACAAAATCAATCTAAGCTTATTCTTACATTATGTTGGCCTTTATTATGTCAATCACAGCGATTATCCCAAGGCATTGGAGTATTATTCTAAAAGTATGGCCGTCAGGAATGAAGCCGGTGATAAACTGGGATTGTCCGATTCATTAAATAATATCGGCGTTGTTTATCGGGACCTGGGGGAATTGGATAAAGCATTGGTGTACTATTTCAAGAGTAAAACCCTCAAAGAAGAATTGGGCGATAAAAAAAATGTGGCTTCCGTCTACAATAATATCGGTGGCGTATATTATTCCCAAGGCCATTATCAACAAGCATTGGACTACTATTTTAAAAGTTTGAAGCTGAAGGAAGAACTGGGCGACAAAATGGGAATGCCCAGAGTTTACACCAATATCGGCTTCATGTATGAGGCTCTGGGGGAAACAGGCCTCGCCATGGCATACCATCAAAAAAGTTTGCAGATTTCGCTGGAACTGGGGATCAAAGGAGGCATCGCCGATTCTTATACCAGTATGGGGCGTCTTTACGGTAAAAAAGGTGAATTCCAGCAGGCCTTGGATTTATTGCTCAAAAGCCTCGATTTAAGAATTCAAATCGGCGACAAATTCAACATCAGCAGTGTTTATCTTGAATTGGGTAACCTTTATTTGGACCAAAAGATGGTGGACCAAGCCCTATCTTTTTTATTCAAGAGCTTGGAAATTTCAAAGGAAATCCATCTTAAGGAACATTTGTCCGCTGCTTATCTGATGATCGGTAAATGTTATGGGCAGAAGTCCGCTAATAAACAGGCCATCATCTATTTAAACCAGGCTTTTTCCTATGCCCTGGAACTAAATAATACGGTAATAATCCGGGATACCGCTGAGATGTTGAGTCAGCTCTATGCCCAACAAAACCAATTCAAAGAAGCACTCCAATACCACAAGGTATTCAAAGAAAAAAACGACAGTCTTAAAATTGAAGAAAACTTCAAGAAGATCACCCGTTTGCAGATGCAGTATGATTTTGATAAACAGCAAAAACAACAGGAACTGGAACAACAAAAAAAGGATGTGCAAAAAGCCGCTGAATTAAAACAACAACGGTTCCAAAAGATCGCTTTCTCCGGTTTCGCTATTTTTATCGCCCTGGTATTCTTCATCCTGTTCAGGATTAAAGCAAAAGACAATCGCCGCTTGCAGCAGGAAATTCAACAACGCGAGAAAGCCGAAAGGGAGCTACTCAAGAGTATGAAACTGGAAACCGTGGGTATTCTCTCCGCCGGTATTGCCCATGATTTCAACAATCTGCTGACCATTATCCTCGGTAATCTCTCCATGGCGCAAGACGAACTTGAAGAAACAACCTCCAATGTTGCTCCTTATGTGGAACATGCCCAAAAAGCCTCCGATCAAGCCGCCGATCTCATCAAAAACTTTCTCACCCTCTCCGAGGGCGGCTGGGCGCAAAAGAAAAAGGTCTTCTTGGCCGATATTGTCAGGGATACACAGGCCACATCTGAACTCAAAGATATTCCTTTCACGATTTCCCTGCCCGCCGATATCTTGCCCCTGTATGCCGATGAACGACAATTGCGCCAGGTGTTGATCAAACTGCTAGTCAATGCCCATGAAGCCTATACCGGCATAAACAGAGAAAAAAATATCTCGTTATCCGCCGAAAATATTCATTTACCCGTCGATAACTCTTTTTCCCTGAAAGAAGGGGATTACATCCGCGTCGCCATTGAGGATAATGGTAAAGGAATTCCCCCCGAATTATTGGAAAAGGTGTTTGATCCCTATTTTTCCACCAAACAAAGGGGCAATCAAAAGGGCATGGGTTTAAGTCTCGCCGTGTGTTATGCCATTATCCAAAGACATAACGGTCACATCTTCCTCACTTCAGAACTGGAGGTTGGCACCACCGTTCACCTCCTCCTACCCGCTGTTAAAACACTGCTCTTGGAGAATACACAGTGACCGATAAAAAGATAGTAATTTTTTATCTATACCCATCTGTGTAAATCATTTTAATCTGCGTAATCTGTGGTTTCTTTTACAAAAATGCTTTTAATTGCGATATGGCGTCATGCGGTGAAGACCTAAAACATTCAGACACATACGGCCCGTGAAAGTTTATCTTATTTAATGCCGCTAACAGTTCTTTCCAGGGCACGGTGCCATTGCCAATATCTTGGTGCTCGTCCCGAGTCCCATGGTTATCGTGGAAATGGACGCAAGTGATTTTTGGGCCCAGTGCCTCGACATAAGCCAATGGTCCCGCGTTGGTGTTGGCGTGACCGGTATCCAAACAGAATGACAAACAATCCGATTCCAGGTGGGAAAAAATATAGTGGAAATCAGCAATACTATCTCCCAAATACGAAAATCCGGATTCTGGGGGAATGGGAATCACATTTTCTAATGCCAGGGAAATACCAAAGGGCTCACATAAGGGTAGCAGGCGGCGCAGAGTCTTACATAATTTTTCCAATGTTTGTTCCCTGGGATTGGACCAGATGGCGGTGCGAAAAAAACTGCCAATGTGTAACGTGATATGACTGACTTTTAACTGCTGGGCCAAACGGATTACCTTTTTCAGATATAATAGATAATAACGCCGCACCCATGGAAATGGGGATGAGGGGTTGATATTAAAGGGAGGATGCAAACTCAACGAGATCCCGGTAGTCTCAGCCAAGTGCCGGATTGTGGCGATTCGTTCGGGTGTAAAGGTGTGGAGATGAGAGTGTTTTTTTTTCAGATCAATTTCCAGGTGACCAATACCGTAGTTTTGGGCATATTCGAAGCAGTGCTCCACTGCCTTCTCATACACCATAAAACCATAGATCATATCGGCCTCCCTACTTCCCGGTTGATGTAGAAAAAGTGGGCGCACCTTAAACCCGCCATCAGCTCCTGAAAAAACGTGGACGATATGGACGATATGGACAATATGGACCCAAAACATACTTGTTTTTTGTCCACATCGTCCACACAGTCCACATCGTCCATATAGTCCATAACAATTTCAAGAATTTGGCGTTGAACCCAACTTAAAACGTCAGCATCCAGGAATTCTGCAATCGCAGGGTTTTCTGCTGTAGCCCGTTTAGATAATCCGTGACCCAGTTGGAAACTTCCAAGCCGACTTTTAACGAGGGAGAAAAACTGTGCTGCACATTCCCGAAGAAGGTCGTGTTTTTCGAGCGATTGCCACCGGAAAGAGTCGCATCATCCGGGTCATCCATGCCATAACCTACACTCAGTTGAATTTTTATTGTGGGATTGGCCACGGCATTAATATAAAACCCCTTGGCTTTGATTTCCATGGCCTTGGTCGTATTTACTGTTTGCACAATACCACCCAGAAAGGTACCCAGGTTTTTTCCGGTAAAGAATTCCGCCAAGATTTTAAACTTGGGAGAGAACACCATTAAAAAATCGACGTTTACTGAATCAGAAGTGTAATCAATCAACCCGGAGGATTTGCCATATGAACCGGAAAGCCCCAGTTGCAATGAGGCCGTGCCACCCAGGTTGAACTTTCCCGCCAGACGGCCCTGAAGCGTGGGGAATCCAGCGGCAAGTCCATCTTCCGTGCCATCATTATCAAAATCAACGGCTATGGTTCTGAATATACCGGCCTGGAGAGTGAACATGTTTTTACCCGCTTTGAGATCCTGGCGAATACTTAACTGCGGGCGGCGGTAACCGATGTTCCCCGCTCCCCATAACACCGAATAATTAAATGTCACGGGGTTGAGCGGTGAGATAATATCCCAGGTCTGCCCGGCAATGATGGAAAGGGAACCATTGGAAATTTCCAGGTAGGCATGGCGCATGTAATTATACGCTTTGTTCTCATCCACACCACTACTATTAAAATCTACTTCCAGTTTGCCACTGACCTTAAATTTTCCAAAACTTAAACCACTGATGTTCAAACCCAAACGTGTTTCTTTGGCAGACACGTAAAACAGTCCATCGTTGGCTCCGGGGTTCGCCGCCCACATGGCAAAGTTGCCGTGGGAAGCACGACCCGTTTCATACAGCGCGTCCAATTTGACAAACCCGTAGGGTTTCACGCTGGTTTTTTCTGCCTCTTCTCCGGCCAATAGGCAGAAGCTGAGGCTTAACAACAAAACAGATAGCAAAACAAATGTTATTCTTTTCATGATAAACGACTCCAATTTATTTTTATCGGGTTGGCACTGGTTTGCGCAATTTTTGTGTGAGTATGGACACGATAATTAATGTCAGGAAGCTGAGGGGAATTGAGATAATACCCGGGTTGGTCAACGGGATAGGCGCGTTGGCCGGGTCCAAACCGTATTTCTCCCACATTTCCTTGGACAGGAGGATGATACCCAGAGAGGAAACAATCCCCACAAAGATGGAAGCCGCGATACCCTGGGCCGTGGTTTTCTTCCAGAAGAGCAGCATGAGAATAGCCGGTAAGTTGGCCGAGGCAGCCACGGCAAATGCCCATCCTACCAGGAAAGACACGTTCATGCCTTCAAAAAGAATACCCAGCACGATCGCTACCGCGCCGACTGCCACTGCCGCGATTTTACCCGCTTTAACTTTACCCTTATCGGTGAGTTTGAGATTCATATACCGATCCATCAGATCATGGGCCACCGCGCCTGAAGAGGCAACGATCAGTCCACTCACTGTACCCAGCACGGTTGCAAAAGCAATAGCGGAGATGATGGCAAACAAACCAATACCGAAGTATTTGGCCAACAAGGGCGCGGCCATGTTGCTGTTCTCAATATCCAACACGCCATTGGTCATGGCGCCCAGTCCCATATACAGGGTCAGCACGTAGAAAAACCCAATGGCCGCAATAGCTACTATGGTTGATTTACGCGCATCTCGCTGACTGGGCACAGTGTAATACCGAATCAAAATATGGGGCAACGCCGCAGTTCCAAAGAACAAGGCCAACATGAGGGAAATAAAATCCAATTTATCCCAGGGGGTGGAACCTTTATCGACCTTAAACTTCAAACCGGGACGCAGGATAGATGTACCCGGGGTCGGGTTCTGGTAATAAACCGTTACCTTATCTTTGCCATCCACCAGCACGGCTTTGGCAAATAGGGTGATCTCGCTATCCTCGATAGTGGAAAGATAGGAAATTGGATTGAGCCCATCTACCCTGTCAACTTCTTTGCCATCTTTCATTAATTTTGCAATATGTCCCACTTGGAAGAATCGCTTGGCTGCTTTGGGTTCGCCGTTGTAGAGAACTTTTCCATCGCTGCTGTTCGTTACCGAAAGAGCTTCTTCCAGCATTGCAGCGCCATCTTTCACAGTTAATTTCCACCAGGAGAAAATGCCTTCTTTCTCCAGTTTTACCATGTGCAGGGCGCCTTTTTTGATTTTGACGTCGCCCGACAGTTTGTATTCCGTGCTGTTTATAGCCGTGATCGTTTCACCGGATAGTGTCACCGGGATAGTTTGGAAATCGTGGTACTCTGTGGAAGGTTTTTTTGCTAGACCATTTGTAATCAGATAAAAGGTGAGGATTGAGGAAAAAACAATCAGAAGTCCCCCTTTGATAAATTGCACGTAGGTCGTGGAGGTCATACCTGCGGTGGCCACGATAAAAATAACGATGGCTCCCACCATGATCACGCCGAACCAATGGGGCATACCCAGTAACGGGGTGACCAGTGCGCCAGCGCCCACCATCTGCGGGATCAGGTAGCAGACCGATACGATCAATGTGCTCAACGCGGCCAGCAATTGGATTCCTTTATTATTAAACGTGGAATCCAAGGCATCGGTGAACGTGAACTTGCCCATCCGTTTAAGTGGTTCTGCCACCACGAAAAGAGCCACCACCCAGCCAGCCAGATAACCGATGGAATAGAGGAAGCCATCGTAACCGCTGAAGGCAATCATACCACAAATCCCCAGAAATGAGGCCGCAGAAAGATAATCGCCTGCAAAGGCAATACCATTAACCGCCCAATGAATCGTGCCACCCGCTGCAAAATAACTGGCCGCAGATTTCGTTTTATTGCCGAAATAAAATGAAATAGCCAACACGATTAAGACAAAAACAACGAACAAAATGATGGCGAAAAGGGATGCTGAATATATCATGCGTTCACCTCTTTATGCTTTTTATTCTTTTTTCCCGTGGTTGTCGGTAGGGTGGGTGCGTTCATTTTGTTTTCCAGTTTCGTGCAGACATGGTTGTAGATAATCCCCATGACAATGGCCAGGATAATCAAGCCAAAACCGTATACCACGGCCAAGTTCAAGCCTAAAAATACCCGGATACCCAGGGATTGGGGGATCAATGTGTTGAGCGCAACAAAACCTGCATAGATCAGGGAATAAACCCCGAAAAGATACAAACCAATTTTTGATTTGAGTGCTGCCGCCTCATCTTTTTCCAATTTTACCGCTTCGCCATGAAGCATAGTTTCCTCCTATTTGGCCAGTTTTTTCCTTCAGAAGTATTAATACAATTCTAAATAGTTCTAAGGGTGGCTTCTTTTTTCTAGTTGATAAATTTAAACGATTGCTTAAAATAAAGAAATACCATTTTATTTATAAGAATTCAATAGGGTTTAGAAGAAAGTTCTTCGTTAAAAAAAGAATTATTGAATGATGGGAAGGGTCTTTTGGGGCGGGGTAAGCAGAGGGCCGCGACTTGAAATTCATAGGAATCTATGGTATTTATATTAAATGATAGAACTAACCAAAGATGAAGCTCGAAAAATAGCGTTGCACGGGCAATTCGATTTTAATGTTCAAACTGATATTGCCAGTATTATCGATCATTTAGGATACGTGCAGATTGATTCCATTTCAGTAGTAGAACGGGCGCACCATCATGTCTTGTGGTCGCGCTACCATGAGTATCGAAACCTGATTTTAACGCGTTTGCAGGAACACCCCCGGCAGGTATTTGAATATTGGAGCCATGCCGCTGCGTATTTACCGCTACATTTATACCGCTATAGTTTACCCCGGATGAAACGGGTGCGCGATAAGGGTTTTGATTGGTTCCCCATTGACAAAAAAGCCATGGCCCTGGCCCTGGAAACTATCGAGCGCGAGGGACCTAAACAAGCCAAAGATTTTAAAGCTCCAGAAAGTAGAAAAGGCACGGGCTGGTGGGATTGGAAACCAATGAAAATCGCCCTGGAATATTTGTTCCATGAAGGGAATCTGATGGTGGTCACCCGCAAGAATTTTCAAAAAGTATACGATCTACCTGAACGGGTTCTGCCTGCCCAGACCGATTCCCGGATGCCTACCGACCATGAGATGGCCACTTATTTAATTGTGCAAGCGTTACGTGCCCTGGGTATTGTGTCAGAAAAGGATATTGGCTATCAAAGAAAAGAAGGCACGGCGAAAATTAAAACTGTCCTGGCAGAGAAAATCGAGAATAAAGAGATTACCAAGGTCTCTATACCGGGTGTGAATCGCAGCTATTATGTACAAACACCATTACTGGAACAATTGGTTGTCCCGTCTGTTTTGCCCAATTTTTCCGTGCGTATTTTATCTCCTTTTGACAATCTGGTGATCAACCGTTTACGATTAACCGAACTCTTTGATTTTGATTACCAGTTGGAATGTTACACGCCCAAAGAGAAACGGGTGTACGGTTATTTTTCATTGCTTATCTTATATGACCATCGGTTCATTGGTATTGTGGATGCCAAAGCCGAGAGAAAAGACAAGAAACTGGTGGTCAATCATCTCCATATTTCCCACATGCCCGGCAACACCGATTTATTTTTACACGCTCTGGCCCAGGAACTGGAAGCCTATGCCCGGTTCAATGGTTGTACCCATATCGAGATCGACCGGGTTTTTCCAGAAAAGGTTAAAACAGCTATCGCTTCGTATATTACGCTTTTACAATAGCCCCATTATCCTTTTTGCTTAGGGTTGAGGGAGGTGACTTTAAATATTATATTGCCATTGTCTGGACAGGCCATTTTGGTTTTGCAATGGGGGTTTTTCTCAAAGTCGAACTTGGCCCCGGATTGCAGGGCCACAATAATAGGAAAGAGCGTGGTATACGCGCCACCACAAAAACCATCCGGCGTTCTAAAGCCATTAAAAATAAATTTATCGCCCTCTTTGTACCCATCCGAGCAATAACCGTTTACTTTTTCCACTTCAACTTCAAATTGTTTCATACTACTATTATACAAGAAATAGGATGGAAATTCAATTGATAATCATAAAGGGAAAAAGGGGAAATCGGTATTCCCCTTTTTCCCTTTACTTTAAGTCATTATTGTATCAACCATTTATTAATATTTTCTTAACTATTTGATAACTATCACTTCTCAGGCTTATTTTAAGCCTCTTCTTTTCAGCAAGTATTCTACTTTGGGTTCCCTACCACGGAAGGTTTTATACATTGCCATGGGATCATCCGTGGCACCTTTTTCCAGAATATTCTTCCTGAAAGATAAGGCCGTAGCTGGATCAAAGATTCCTTTTTCCTTGAACGCGCCAAAAGCATCGGCATCCAACACTTCAGCCCAGATATAGCTGTAATATCCAGCGGCATATTCACCGGAAAAGATGTGTGAAAAATTAGTGGAACGATAACGGACCACGATCTCCGGAATCATGCCGATCTTATTCATGCTCTTGGTTTCAAAAGCGTTAACATCCACTCCATCCGTGCTAGTGAGCATCTGCCAATCCATATCCAAATAACAGGCAGCCAAGAACTCCAATGATATAAATCCCTGGTTGAACTGGTTCGCTTTTTTAATTTTTTCTACCAGCACCAGAGGGATCACCTCGCCAGTCTGATAGTGTTTGGCGTACATTTTTAATACTTCCGGTTCCGAGGCCCAGTTCTCCATGATCTGGGAGGGTAGTTCCACAAAATCCCTGGCCACATTGGTCCCGGAAATCTTTTCATAGGTGGCATTGGCCAGCAAGCCATGAAGGGCATGGCCAAACTCGTGGAATAAGGTGGTCACATCATCAAAGGAGAGCAAAGACGGCGTGTCACCGGCAGGTCTGGGGAAATTACCATTGTTGGTGATCAGCGGGCGAATTTGTTTCCCGCCCCGGTTGGATTGCTCACGGAAGGAATTCATCCATGCCCCGCCCACTTTGCTGGCCCGGGGGAAATAATCCACATACAATATCCCAACATGTCTGCCATCGGCTTCCTGAACTTCAAAAACCTTGGCTTCCGGGTGATAGGTAGGAACATTGGTCCGTTCGATAAACTTGAGCCCCCACAATTTGCTGGCCACGGCAAAAGCTCCGTCCCTGACGTTTTCCAGTTTGAAGTAGGGGCGCATCACCTGATCATCCAAATCGAACTTTGCTTTTTTTAGTTTTTCAGCATAAAACCACCAGTCCCAGGGTTCCAATTTGAAGGTTTTGCCTTCTTTTTTAATCAGTTGTCCCAGTTCTTTCGCCTCTTTTTTAGCCAGAGCCAAGGCTGGTTTCCATACCTCATCCAGTAATTTAAAAACGGCGGCTGGGGTTTTGGCCATATTTTCGTCCAGTCTGTAGGCCGCGTAGTTGGCGAAACCCAGAAGTTTGGATAGTTCAGCGCGGAGGGTCTGGATTTTTAATATCAACGCCTTCGTATCATATTGGTTATTGTTATTGCCGCGATTGATGTAGGCTTTAAACATCTGCTCACGCAATTCCCGTTTCTCCGCGTACTGCAAGAAAGGGATCAGGCTCGGTTTATGCAGAGTAAATACCCATTTGCCGGGCTGATTTCGTTCCTTAGCCACATCTGCCGCCCCGTCAAGAACCGATTGCGGCAAACCTGCCAGGTCCTCTTTTTTGTCCAGTACCAGTTGAAAGGAGTTATTCTCCGCCAGTACATTGTCGCTGAATTTAAGATACAGCACCGATAATTCCTCGTTGATAGCTTGAAAACGGGGTTTTTTATCCGGTGCCAGATTTGCCCCACCCATGACAAATTCCTTGAAGTATTTATCGAGTAATCGGCGTTGTTCGACAGTCAGGTTTAATTTGTCTTTTTCTGCATCCACCGCCTTGATACGGGCGAATAATTTTTCATTTAGGGTGATATAATCTTTTTGGGCCGAATACAGCGGGGCAATCTCTTTGGCTGCCTTTTGTAGCGCCTCATCCACCATCGAGTTTTTCAACACATCGTAAAAATTGTATACTCTCTTTAACATCGTGCCGCTTTTTTCCAATGCTTCAATAGTATTGGCGAAAGTGGCGGTTTCCTTGTTATTGATGATCGTTTCAATTTCCGCTTGCTGTTGTTTAATACCCTCTTTTAAACCCGGTAAAATATGCTCTACCTTGATTTTATCGAAGGTTGGAACATTAAACGGCGTGTTGAATTCGCTGAAAAAGGGATTTTCCAGCGGTATCACTTTTGCGGCAACTTCCGTCTTTCCTGCTGTTTCTTCTGCTTTTTTGGAGGAAGAACAGGACATAAAAATCATCAAACCTACCAGAATTACAATTACTGCTGCTTTTCTCATTTTTTTTATCCTCGTCTTACTATGATTAATCCTTAACGGATTTTGGCATTATTTTATGGCCTTTTAAGGAAAAAGTCAAGCGACTTCTTCTGATAATCAGCGCAGAATGGCGCAGATTGATATTATCACAATCCAGCTTCATTTAAAAAAACTTGGCTTTTGAAAGTCCAGTTGGTCCAGTATGTCCAGTATGTCCAGCTAGTCCAGTTTTTCTTGAAATTTGATGGTGAATTCAGGGCTAAATTCAGTGATTGCATTTTATTTTTAATTCAGGTAGAATAGATTTTCCAAAGAAAACAAAACGGGAGCAATGAAATATGGAGATACGAAAAAATCAGCTTCACGAGTACCTCAGAGATGGGGAAAAAGTTAAATTTAACGAGGCAGTCGCACAATTAACCGAATCGGTTGATTTGGCAGATTGTAATTTGCGGGGCATGGATTTAAGAGAATTAAATTTAAGAGATGCCAATTTAGAGAATGCCTATCTAAAAAGTGCCGATATGCGAGGTTTAGACCTTTCGGGGGCCAAAATGGCCGGAGCTTCCATCCATAAAGCCCATATTGGTGGCGTGCTGTTTCCCGACAATATCGATCCCAGTGAAATACGCCTGTCCATTGAATACGGGACCCGCATCAGAACAAAAAGATAATTACCCCCAAGCTTCACACCCAGGTGAACAGGGGCTAACTTCTACATTATTTTTAACGGGTGGACCAGCTTCGTTGCCTGATAGTTAGACCGGCCACGGTGAATATCCAGACCATAAACAAACTGCTGAATATGGAAAAAACCAACAGGTAAGGCATATCCTTGGCCCCCTCAATGCGGGCGTAATAGAGAATATAAACAAAGCCAAAAAATATGGTATAAGAAAAAAGCCGCAAAAAATACTGCCCCCCCATAGCCCCGGCAAATAGAAAATAATAAAACCAGATAAAATGCAATACCAATAACGAAGTCGAAGTAAAGAATTCAATAAAGGGCAGCAGGTAATTGCCCTTACGTTTGGAATTAAATACAATGGCCGAGAACACAATTGTTTCCCGGATATTACTCCGGGCCCAACGGGTGAGCATTTTTAATATCTTTATAAAATTCTCAGGAACTATAGTATAGGCTACCGCTGTTCTCTGAAACACGATCCCGTGCCCGGTACGCAAGATAAAATTAGCCAGACTACGATCTTCACCGTAGGTACAACGACTGTTTAAAAAGGACTGATTGAGCCATTTGTCCAAGAATTGCGGGAGTAATGCGCTACGATACGCCGAGAATGCACCGGAAGTGCAAAAAACAGTGCTAAACGTGGACTGAATGGCACGGGTAAAATCAAAGGCCATGGCAAAATTGGTTTGCAACATTTTAGTTAAAAGATTGGCATTCTGGTTCCATATCCTGATCCGGCCCGTAACCGCGCCCACCCGAGGATTTTTTATCAAGGGCGTCAATAAAGATTTGATCGCTCCCGGTTCCAGCACCGTGTCCGAATCCACCGTGATGAAAAATGTGGATTTTCCTCGTTTTAATGCTTCTTGAATCCCTTCTCGTTTACCCCTGTTTTTCGGGAACTGGATGACTTCCACCAGTTCCGGGTATTTTTTCTGGGCACGGCACATGTGGGTATAGGTGTCGTCCGCTGATCCATCATCCACAGAAATGATGCGTAAGCGACCGGCTGGATAATCACTTTCAGCGATAGAACACAACGTCCTGTAAACCATCTCTCCTTCGTTGTACGCGGGCACAATCACAACTGTATCCGGCCATTCATGTTCCGCTACCAATGTTTTATCGTACTCGCGGTACCTAAACCATAAAAACGTCCTGAATACCAACGAACCCAGAAAAATAAAACTACTCACCATCAACAAATATCTGGCAAAGAGAGTGTCCATCTCGGTTATAAAGAGAAAACCATTGTGAAACAATAATTCCTGTTGAAAGGCAATATAGAGCAAAAGCCCCCCACAGAGCATGATGGCTATTTTTATCGCCGGTTCCCAATAATCCCAACTGTAAATTTTTTTTGGGCTTATAACCAGGGCCAGAGGTGTGACCACACTGTTATCAACCTCTCTGTATGCACCATTTTTTTTCATTAGTTAATCCACCCTTCGTTTACTTGTATCCATTATTACTCCACGTATCCCAGGGATCTTAATTTTTCTCTTTTATCTTCATCCAGTACCGATTGACCGTCTTTTTTGATGGTTTTTGGCAGCATGGCAAACACATTTTTTAACCTGGTATACGCATTGTGAAAGAAATGGAAATCTGGCATGGAATAACGCATTAACACATCGACCGCTAGCCGGTCCATCTGCCGATAGGATTGACACAACAATAAATTGTAAAACTCAATCCTGGGGGCAACACCGGTGGATTCCAGAAAAAAAATGGACTGGTAAGGCCATGAAATAATGCTCAGTTTATTTTTTAGCGCTGAAGGACTAAAAGCAAACGAGTATATGGGCCGGCTAGGCCATGTACCTGTTTTTATGGCTGTCACTACACTCTCCTTGGCCCTAAAACCATGGAGTCGGTTATCTATGCCCAGATATTCCAGCAGGGTAGGGGATACCGATAACAATGAAACCGGTTGTTTGACCTGTTGTGGCATTATCCCCGGCCAGTAGATCATATACGGTACATGGATAAATTGCCGGTTCAAGTAGCGGACATGGCCAAAATATTTATTACGTTCTCCCAGTCCTTCCCCGTGATCACCTACAATAACAATCGCTGTCCGTTGCGCCAGTCCCTCTTGTTCAATAACCCGTAAAAATTTTCCAATATAGCGATCCATGTACTCCACTTCCTTGCGGTACATCTCCAGTGCCCCATTGCGGGTGAGCATCGGAATAACCTGGAAAAGTGTAAGCGTGTCGTTTCCCTTGCAACGAATATGGATGGCTCCCGTAGTTCCTTGCATCAAGTGCGTCCCGTTATAGTGGTCTTTTGAAAAAGTGATATTCTCAAAGGTCAGCGTACAATTTTTTCCCGTCTTCAAGCGTCGTAACGCAAATTGATCGAAGTCTTGAGACGTTGTTTCTACCTTAAATGTCAGCGTATGAAGGCCACGTTCCAGCGGAATCGTTTTTCTCAAAATAGCGCCCTGATACGCATTGAACGAAAACAGCAACTGTCCGTCCAAAAAGACCCGGAACGGGGCTTCCACGCCGGGGGGACTATACGGGGAGTGCGGATCGGAATAGTGCAGAAAAAGAAAGAACTTCCGGTCCTTTAGCTGTTGAATCAGTTTAATCGCTTTATTGGTCATGGTTTCTGCGGGCAGGAAAAAAGTCTCCCCACGGTCAGGACTATCTTGGAACAGATCAAAGCCCCGTGAGATTCCTGTTTTGGCGGCCAAGGTTCCCAGTGACACCATCCCCGCTGTATAATACCCTTTTTTTTTGAGCACTTCCGCCAGCGTCGTGAACCTTCCATCGTAGATATCGGGATTCCCCAGCACCCCGCATTCGTGGGGTAGGCGGGAAGTGAACATGCTTAAGTGGGCCGGTAAGGTCTGGGGAATCGTGCTGTAAGCCTGCTGAAAAGTAACCGCTTGCTGGGCAAAACGTTTCAACTCCGGCGTATAGGCCTTGGCGCCATCACCCGTGTCAATGTGATCCGTGCGGGTGGTATCCAGAGTAATCACAATCACATTGCTATCGGGAGCTTCTGCACCACAAAAGGTTAAAAATAAGAGGAGGACCGGTAAGACAGCCCTGTAAACGAATCCCTTGATCCGGATTGTGTCGCGGATTTTTACTGGTGGTGTTTGGTTACCTGACATCCTTCGATATTCTTCACCAGCAAAAAAGCAGTTCATTTCCTTCCTTTTTTCAAAAAGCCACCGGTGTTATTTTAAACAAACCCGTGGCCCTGCAACGTTTAAATATATACTGTCTTCACGTAAAAGTCAATCCATTGAGACTGCTTGGATTCACCGCCATTTTTATAACTACCACGGATAACCGCGGCAAGCTGGACTATCTGGACATACTGGACTTACTGGACAAGCTTGAAAAATCAAAGGTTTTGTGAAGTCCAGTTAGTCCAGAATGTCCAGATAGTCCAGATAGTCCAGTTTTTTTCAGAACCTTGGCGGTGAATCCAGGTCTGCCTAAACGTCGCCACTTTTGCCTCCGGCGGCCAGAAACCTTTTTACAAAAATGTTCCTGGACTTCCAAAAGCTTTTTTCAAGTGGGTTATGTTGTGCGGATTATCCATAGGAAGTGAGATAAAAAAAAAGGGCAACCGCTTTTGCAAACGGTTGCCCCTTGTTATTAAGAAAGATAGCGGCAAATCATATCTTTTTGATCTGCCGCTAACCGATGTTTTTTAAATGTTTTGGTCTTACAGGATGTTTACCGTGTAATCTTCCACTTCACCGTAGGAGAATGTACCGCAAGAAGAGGTCGCGTAAGCACCGTACTTCATGGCGATTCTCATCCGGGTGGTGCCGGTGGAAGCTGTGCTGGAAACAGTGAAACTGCCAGTCTTGGCGGTGGTACCATAACCCTGGTACACTTTTTCACCGGTATCTGCAAAATCGCCATCCTTGTTATAGTCGATCCAAACGATCCAATACTCCGAATAAGCACTACCTGCAAATCCAGGTGTTAATGTCAAACTGGTGGAAGCACCGCGGGTTAAATTGGTAGACACCGTGGTAAAATCCGAGTATCCCGTGCCCGTAGATGTTTTATTGATTGTTCCCAGTTGTACCTTGGCGATCCATTCATCGCTCCAGTCCGTTCCCGCAGCCGTGCAATAGGTGATGCCGCCAACCGTGATGGTAAAACTGATTTGACCGCTTGCTTCAGCAATGCTGGTTATTGGTTTTGCCGTGTTGGCATTGGCCCAGGATTTGGAATTGGGGGTGGTGGTGTCGGTAAAGGATGTTTTGTTGCCCGTGCCGGGGAATGGGTCCGCGCCATAAGTAGTAGTACTCCTGACATTGTCTGCTTCCTCGATATCCACTCCCAGGTGACTGGGATTGGCATTCACTGTATTGGTCGTCAGACCATCAATAAAGTTGCCGTCAATATGGAAGATAAGCATGCCGTGTCCACCTATGTACGCATCCCAACCGATTTGCTGACGGTTTTCCAGGATGAAAAATTCATTGGTGGTAGTAGTGTTGATCCGGTAGGCGCTGTTATTGTCCACCGTGTTGCCCAGGGTTTTGTTGCCAGTAGCCGTGAGCACCGTGGGGGTTGACCAGCCCAGTTTATACTTGGTATACATGTTATGTTGCGCCGGAGTATCGCCGCTATTGTTCCAAGAACCGCCCGCCATAACGTCCCAGGATTTGAGATCCCAGGCTGAACCGCCGCTACCCGTGCCATCGGTATCATAATAATCGGGCACGCCGATGTTATGGCCGAATTCATGGCAAATCACGCCGATACTGGTAATCGAAGTACCCGAGGCGCCTCTTAATTCTGGAGATGTTGCGTAACTGCTGATTGACACGCCATCATAGTTCCGGGCATAAGTCGCCAGATCCCATGAATGAGACCAAATGGTGTAGGTTGGTGCGCCCGCTTCCTCGCCGAACCCGGCGTGAATGACATAAAGACTGTCCATTGCGCCATCACCATTGTTGTCAAATTGGGAAAAATCCAGGCCCGCGGTATTGGCTGCATCCACTGCCCTGGCGATAAAATCACGGGTATTGGCGTCTGCTGCCGACATCGTCATGGGGATGGTGTAAGGGCCCACAACCGTGGTGGTGACGTCCAGTGCATTGTAGGAATTGGCCAGATAGTAGGATTTAAAACTGGTGGTCCCCACATTCATGATGGTGTTAAAATTGGCATTGGTCTTTACAAAAGCCTTATCCGAAAAAGCGGCCAATATCACCAGCATTTTCCGGGTACCTGTGCTGGGGAATGCATTGTCAATAGGACCGAATTGCGCTCTACTCAGACCACTGGTCTTGCCCGCTTTTTTCCATTTCCCTATTTTTTCTTTTTTCTGTTTATCACTATACTCCAATTTTGCTTTAATTTGTTGCATAAACTGGTCTTCCCCGATGGAGCGATTTTCAGCGTTGGATGCTTTGGTTCCCGATATGACCAGGTCGCCATCCGCTGAAAGTACGGCATAGTAGTAAATTCCCCCTTCGCTCTGCAATAATGTGTATCCATCAGTGGTGCGAGCATAACTAATCTTCTCATCCCCGGTTAACACGATGGTTAATTTAGACGAATCCGGTTGCACGATTTCAATCGGATTGGGATTCGCTTGCACGTATTGAAGGCCATTCTTAAGGGTGTTCTTTTCACTGGAATTCGTTTGCCCCAAAAGCACCATGAACAGGAAAAACATTGAAATGGTAAAAAACACATAACTACTCTTTCGTAATACAGTCATATATCCTCCTTTTTTTTTTGTGATGAAAATATGTTTTTATATTGAAAAAACTATTTCCTTGGCTTATAATATATGGACTTGGTTTTTTTATTCATAGTTGTTTGAGCGTCGAAAAAACGAAATGAAATAATAATATTATTTTCATTTAATGTCAACAAAAAAATGGTTGTATTTTGAATAAAAAAAATAAAAAATTTTTCTCCATCTAAAGTTGTATATCACCGAATCCCGTTTTTGCCAACATGATTTCTACAACTAAAGTTGTAGGCTATCTTTTTTCCTGTGTAAATGGTTGTATTGGACCCTTTTTTCCCCGGCCATATAATGGGCTGGAGAAATAGGAAAAAATGCCTATTGGACCTCCCGTTTTTATCCACAATCCGCCATCAATATTGGAAAAATAATCATTAACCACGTAGGACCCGAAGGTTTTATTATTTTTATTCATCGCTTCCTAGCCTCCTAACTTCTTAACTTCCATTTTATCTTTGTGCTTTTCGTGCCTTCGTGGTTAAATAGATGTGGTGGTGAATCCAGGTTATCTTCAACCCTTGACTTTCCATTCTCCCTATTTTAAAATAGGAACGGGTCAAATAAACTTTGGTGGAACCATACCGAAGAGGAGGCAAACAATGAGCACTGATTCTGGGTCCGTTTTGTTAGTCGCTGTCGTAGCGATAATTATTATTGTGGTTTCAACCATTGCCGCTATTGTTATTTTCAACAGAAAGCAGAAAATAAAAATGCTGCAATTGCAGGAGCAAGGATTTTTTGGCCCAGGGGCCAGAGGGACAGATACTGTCGCGGGCGTGGATTATGCCTATGAATATTTCCAAGGCGCCAAAAACTCCCCCCCATTTTTTAAAGTCATTGTGCCCTGTTCATCACCTGGAACTTTTAAAATCGCCAGGGAAACAAAGTTCGATCGTTTTTTTAAAAAGTGGGGTATCTGTCTGGAATTAAATACCGGTGACATTGAATTCGACGATTTTTTCTATATTACCACCGCGACCCCCGGATTTACCCGGCAATATTTGGAAAAAAGGGAGAAACGCCGGGCCATAATAGATATATTCGAAAATAAATTCAACCAGATCATTCTTACTCGTGACACGATAACCGCTATCTGGAATCGATTTCCCCGCCATTATAATATGGAGAATAAACTAGTCGCAGAGATTGCCACCCGATTGGGAGTGTTGAGCCGTGACCTAGCGAATTTTTATGACTATGAACAAGCCACCATGGAAAATCCCAATTGGAAGCAGAAACGTTTTGCCTCTTTTGCCGTGCCTATTGTCTTACTGGTAAGCGGTATCGTCGGTTTGATTGCCGGGTTAAGTTTGTTTACTCCCCTGGACACCGGGCGCATTATTGTAGATTCTTTCAAGCTAAGTCTGCCGCTTTTTCTGTTTTATATATGGGTGGCAATAAGGCTTCTTAAAGGGCGGTCCTCTTCGCATCGGGAACTGGTGGCTGTTTTTTTTCTCTCTATATTCGGCTTTATCCTTGCTGGCATCGGTGGCGAGATCACACTGAACGGCTGGTTAGATAAAAACGAACCCTCAGTCTTTCACGCCAAGGTAATTGATAAATATTACTCAAAAAATAAAAACAGTTATTCCTATTATGCCGTGCTGGAGTCGTGGCGAGAAAAAGAAATTACCGAAACCATAAGAATCAATGATAGGTTCTATGAAAATCTCTCCCCCGGAGAGTCGCGGATGACCATCACTACCAAACCCGGGAAATTCGGTTTCCCCTGGCTGGTAAGTTACGGTGAATAACCTCCATCAGATTCTTGAAAATGGCATAAAATTTATCTGATAATCCGATGAGATTACCTGTTGGTGACCTTTATCTTATTGGCAGAATAAAAAAAAATAATTGGAGGATCGCATGAATTTGAGTTTATTAAGTCTTAACAAGAAACGTTCTTTTTCTATCCGAATTTCACTGGTATTTCTGGCTCTTTTAATCACAACCAACTTCTCATTGGCTCAGGAAGTGAATCAACAGAGGGTCATTAAACCGATGATACCTAGACCGCAGGTGACATCAACAGCAGGCGACCTGACCATCCAGATTGTCCAGTGTCCCAGAACCTCAGTGAAAGCTGGCGAAGAGCTCAGGGCAGGATTCAAAGTGGTGGGCAACAGCACGTTTGCCAATGCTGTTAATAATGTGGTCGTGGATATCATTTTGACCTCGCATAATACTTACCCAATGCCCGCTCCTATTGCCGTCTATTCTCCCAACTATTCCGATAATGTACTCCTGTTAGGCGGAAGGGAGCATATCTCATTTCCAGGAGCTGGTTCAGTGGCTGTAATATTAAATGGTAATAATACCATCCCAGCCGATACTCCTCCTGGAATATATTACCTGGCTGCTGTCATTGATGCAGGAAACACTGTTGCCGAAATCAATGAGAGAAACAATGTATCTTTCTGCAAAATCCAGGTTGTCGGGACTGGCGTTGGGAACCAAAAACCTGACTTAACCATCCCCTCTTTGGCATTTAAAAAAGTAGAGAAAAAGACAGATGCCAGTGGCAAACCCTATTGGATTTTTAATGTGATCATCACTGTTAAAAACCAGGGTCCGGTCGCGGCTGGGCCTTTCAACGTGTTGTTGGAGCGAAATGTAGGCGCTGGCGGAGCATATACCAATGCGTGCCCCACCTGCATTATTGCAGTGCCCGGACTGGCGGCTGGTCAATCCATTATCCTGCCACCACGGCAATTTAACAATTCCGGCAATGCCAATTCATTATTTAGAGCCACTGCTGACAACGGTGGTAGTGTGGCTGAATCCAACGAAAGTAACAATATGAACGCCGAAAACTTCTCTGCCAATTAATTGCCTGAACCTTATCAAAAAAAGGGCAGGAACGTCATGTTTCTGCCCTTTTTTTGGAGTGCAGCACAAAAGCGCCCTACCACCACTACCTCCGAATTCATTTTACATTTGCACCGCCAGGGATTGTTTTTCCCTATAGGCGTTGCAGGTTTCCAATTTCGGAAGCAACCAATCACCCTCCACTGGATACGTGTGCGACCATTCCGCCTTAATTCCTTCTTTATAAGCTCTTGTTTCGAAGAATTTAGTGAATGCAATTTTTGCTCCACGGAGTGTTCTATAATCACCATCAAATATAATAGTCTCTCCATTGAGCCCGACCAAACGGTACGTTTTCTCGCCCATTTGAATGAAAGCCGTTTCAACTCCATAATACATTGAATTGATCAGCCGCTGAATCTTAATTTCATTGGGGTCCATTTTTCCTTCCTTGTTCCTAGGTTTCTTGTTTATCTATAAGATGATCACCCTTCCCAATTGAAAAGATGAGCCTAACATTTTCTTTTCCTATGAATGGGTAATCTTATTTATCTAAAAAAATACAATAAAAATGTAAAACAAAGAATATCAAGATTGTTAATGAGTAGTCGACTGATATTACATCTTTTACCAAATTGGTAAATATCACTTGATTTTGTATTACCAATTTGGTAATGCTGCGATTGGTGAAGGGTTGTTTATTTTTTTAGGACTTGAAATTGGAATAAATATCTTTTAAAATATAGAGTTGTAAATCAAAAAACAAAGGACGGAAATGAAACATTTATCGAGAGTTTTAGCGATAGTTTTGATATGTGGAGTAGTCTGGGTAGCAGGACCGACATCTCAGGCCGCAACGGACAAACCTATGGAAAAAAACAGGATGCAACCGGATCATGCACCCACCCCTTACAGTGCCGATGAGATTCGCCAGGGGTGTCCCAGGAAACGTAAAATCGTATTCCAGGTGGAAACCTTCGGCCAAACCGTCATGTTCCAGTCTGTTATCTTTCTCACCGTGGAGCAAAAGGAAGTGGTTTTTGAAGCTGTGACCACCGGTAGTGATGGCAAACAAATTGGCAGCAGAAAAATGACCACTGGTTTATGGACGGACTTGCAATCCCATGCTTCTTTTCCCGAGTCCCAAACGGAGATTCGTACCGAGACTATCACCACGCCTGCCGGGACTTTCGATTGCTGGCTGTATGAAGTGTCGGATAAAAAAAGCGGCAAAACCGGTGTGATGCGTTATTGGTTTGCCAAGAATCTCCCCGGGCCTCCCGTGTTGTATGAAGAAGTCGCGGACCAAAAAGTGATCTATAAAATGTCCATGCTCAAAACTGGCATGGAATAAACTATACCGGATCAACCCCACCGGTCAGAACCGCCAGGAATTTTTTCCCCTGGCACTGACCGGTGCTGGGTTGGGTTAATTCGCTAGTGCTTGATATTTTCAGGTAATACCCGCTTCCGTGGGAGTGGGTGAAGCGCTGGTGGGAGTCATGGGGGGGGTTCTTAGGAGTCTATTCCTGTTTTTCCTGAGCCTTTTCAGAACTTCTTTTTTCCCCAAATTCCCCAGCAAATATAGAAAGCCACATATACAATACTCCATTTCTATATCTGCAAAGGCCAGTGTGGATGAATTGTTATCGTATATATACCACTTCGCCGGGGGTTCATCCGGCCACTCCTCTTTACCCCATTTTACCGGGGCATAGGAGATGCGAAAATCTATATCTTCCTCTGCAAAGCCAAGGATCGTCATCTTCATGGCTTTTTTGTCCTCGTTTACCTGCACTTCATATCTGAATTTTCTCGCGAACACTCGCAGTTTTTTTAGTCCTGCTAACACTTTCAGCACATTGGGTGGAAAAAGTGAATATTTAAATTCCTGTCCGGTTTTAATGGCGTTTTCGTTCATTGAGCCTCCATCTCTATTCTACTATAGAATAGGGTTGACAGTCAAGCCCGTTTTCCCACTTGGATTCACTGCCCAGTGAATGGGAAGTATGGGAGTTATGGGAATTGGACAAAACCGCTTCGCGGTAATGGCCTGCGGCCTA
>CAZCVI010000014.1:0-106023 GCA_964502145.1 uncultured Clostridia bacterium | reverse complement strand
AGATATTTTTTTAATGCGGTAATGGAAGGTGCCGTTCAAAAAACTGAATAGATACGTCCTAAACCCTTGACTTTCTGCGAATTTGGAGGTACTATTTAAACGAAAGAGGATGCGCTACTGAATAGTATGCCGGAATCCAAAGAAAACCCGGCAGTCTATCACGGCAACTTAAACTGAACCTCTTTTGTAAGGAGTAACAACCATGGCTAAAAGTTTGGATACCAAGAAGGACAGCAAAAAAGAACCGCTGAAAACAAAAAAAGAAAAAAAGGCCGCCAAAAAAGAGAAGAAAATAGCCAAGCAGAGTTAATATCACATTTCAGCATGGCTCAACTTTTAATGACCACCACGGCACAAAAAAACCATGACGTGAAGAGCGGGACTATATGTGAAAGGGCAAAAATGGTGTACACATGACCACGCAAATTTCCAAGGACCCTCTTCACGGCATCACCCTCGAAACAATTCTTAAACGCCTGCTGGAATGCTACGGCTGGGCAGAACTGGGAAAAAGAATAAAAATCAACTGCTTTATCAGCGATCCCAGTATCCAATCCAGCCTGAAATTCCTGAGAAAAACCCCCTGGGCCAGAAAAAAAGTGGAAACCATGTACATCTCCAACCTGGCCGAACGATACGCAACTCATGAAGAGAAATAACCGATGTTATCTATATACTATATATAATATATAGTACCTTTTTTCACCCGCTTCATTTTTCCCTGCCCCATTATAATTAATAGAATATAATTAATAGATTAAAATAAAGCCATATTTTTGCAGTATTTTTTGTAGTGCTATTTTCTTCTTTTTCAAGCTCTTGACTTTATGTCTGGGAACGTGTAAAATGGCTTCTAAAACCATGAAAAAAGAAAACATATATCAGCCATTTTCGTCTTTCGTTCTTAGATCGCCACTATTTCCCTTCGATTTTATTCGCTCCCTTACTTCTGGCAGCGATATTTCCGAGGAGCGATTAAAAGAAGTTTGTCGCATGCCCGTGGTGGAAGAGGCTTTGTTTTTGGCTTCTCCCGATCTGCATGCCCAGTTGTCCGAGTGGTTGTTAGGCAATACCAGCGACAAGAAAAAAAAGGAGCGCTTTTATTATGCCCTGATGAAATACCTGCCGCGCATGTGTACACGCCCTACCCCATTTGGTTTATTCGCTGGTTTTTGTATTGGCCGCTGGACAGACCAAAACCACATCCAACTGCCACCCCAAACAGCGTATTCGCGCCATACGCGCCTGGATATGAACTATTTGTGCGCCCTGGCCCAGGAACTGGCAAATCACCCGGATATTAAAGGTAAAATCAAATACTATCCGAACTCCAGTATTTATCCGGTCGGAGAACAACTGCGCTACGTCGAGTACCGCTACGATAATACACGGCGCACCCATCATATTGTGGCAGTAGATTTTTCCGATTATCTTGACCGCGTATTGCAAGCGGCGTCCAAAGGCGCTTACCTTTCGGAATTGGCGGCTCTGCTGGAAGATAAAGAAAACGATATCTCGCTGGACGAAGCCGCAGAATTTATCAATGAACTGATCGGCTCGCAATTGCTGGTGAATGAATTGGAACCCGCAATTACAGGCCCGGAATTCCTGGATCAAATTCTCACGGTGCTCAAAGACATCAGCGGAATCGACGAGATTCGCCAAACAATTCTAAACACCCGCGCCTCACTGGAAACCATGGATAAAAAACCCATCGGCACGACCGTTTCCGATTACAGCCGGATTGCTGAAAATCTAAAACCACTGAACACGGCTTACGAGTTGAAATTTTTGTTCCAAACCGATATGGTGATACCCATGTTACCGGAAAACAACACGCTGGACCGTGAAATTGCAGCAGACGTGATGGCGGGCATGGAAATATGCAATAAACTGACCTTACCCCCGGCGACCACTACCATGGATCAATTCCGTGAAGCCTTCTTCGAGCGTTACGAAACAAGGGAAGTACCACTTTTGCAAGCGCTGGATACGGAATCTGGCATCGGATACAGACAAACAGGTAATACTGGCGACATTGCACCGCTGGTAGATGATCTGGCAATTGCAGCTCAAGGCCAGGGAAACACATCGGATATGAAATGGGACCGCATCCAAAGCTTCATTTTTGGGAAATATAGAGAAGCATTGCAGGAAAACAAATACGAAGTGGAACTGACAGATAAAGAACTGGAACCGTTCGAAGCCCATTGGGATGATTTACCCGATACTATTTCCGCCATGGTGCAAATTGTCTCCCTGGCCGATAAGGATGTGCCCGGTTCGCGGCCTAAAATTGTCGTCTCTGGATTTGGTGGTTCCAGCGCCGGGAATCTGCTGGGCCGTTTTTGCCATGCCGATTTGGCCACCGATACCTTCGTGCGGGAAATCACCGCGCAAGAGGGCCTGATGAATCCAAACGCTATCTTGGCGGAAATTTTACATCTACCCGAATCACGCGTGGGCAATGTGATGCTCCGCCCCGTGTTACGCGATTATGAAATTCCTTATTTAGCCAAACCTGCGGTAACCGAAGAATTTCAGATCAAATTGGAGGACCTGATGGTCTCGGTGAAAGGGAACCGGATACAACTACGCTCCAAACGGTTGAATAAAATTATTATCCCCCGGCTAACCAATGCCCACAACTACTCCTATAACGCGTTACCGATCTATCATTTTTTGGCCGACCTCCAGACCCAGGGTTGGCGCGGTGGTATTTCCTTTGGTTGGGGTGTGTTGACCAATGAATACAAGTTCTTGCCGCGCGTTATTTACAAGAACCTGATCCTGTCCCCAGCCACCTGGAATATCAAAAAAGAGGAACTGGAAGAACTGTCGGCTATAAAAGAAGATAACCGCTTGTTGGAAGCGATCCCCCCGTGGCGGAAAAAGCGCAATATTCCAGCCTGTGTGCTCTTGGCAGACAACGATAACAAGCTTTTTATCAACCTGGATAACCTGATGTGCATGAGAACCCTGTTCTCTATTGCCAAAAATCGGCCCTACTTTCAATTGCAGGAATTTTTGTTCCAGCCCGGCCCCAACAATGAACTGGCTGTAGTGAAACATGAAGAAGAAGCCTTTACCAATGAATTTGTCTTTTGTTTTTACAATACAAAAAAAGCCGAATCTCCCCAAAATGGCCCGGTAGCAAGTAACCGCGACCCCATGTTGATGGACGAATGATGAGTGAAAAACCATGACCAAGAATTTAAAACTGGAAAAAAGTTCTGACGAAACGTTGTCACCCCTGCAACGGACCTTTATGATTGGGGATGAATGGCTCTATTATAAATTTTATTCCGGCCCTAAAACCGCGGATGTCATTCTCACCGAGTTGGTGAAGCCTATTGCCGAGGAGTTGTTGGCCCAGGGCGTGATAAATCGCTGGTTTTTTATTCGTTATGCCGACCCCAAGCTCCATGCCCGCGTCCGTTTCCATGTTACCGATATCCATCACCTGGGCATAGTCATCCAGCAGGTAAAGAGTGCCGCCCGTTATTTTATCGAGCAGAATCTGGTCTGGAAAGTGCAGGTAGATACCTATCAGCGCGAAGTAGAACGGTATGGCAGCAAAACCATGGAATTGGCAGAGGAGTTGTTTTTCCATGACAGTAAAATGATCGTGGACATGCTTTCCCTGATTGAGGGCGATGAGGGCGAGCGTATCCGTTGGTTATTTGGGCTGCGCACCGTGGATGCGCTGTTGGATGATTTTATGTTTGACATGCCCCGGAAATTCGAGCTGGTCACGCGGTTGCGCGAGCAATTCGGCAAAGAACACGGCTTGAACCGTAACCTAAAGGAACAACTGGAAAAAAAGTACCGCACGGACCGTGCGTCCATCGCCGAAGTGTTGGACCGTGGGAGCGATGAGGTCAGCGAGATGCTGCCCTTGTTCCAACTGATCAATCAGAAATCTGTCGCCAGTCGCGCCGTGGCCACTACACTCCTGGCATTGTATGAAAAAAAGGCCATGGATATCCCGCTGGAGGATTTATTGTCCAGTTATAGCCACATGATGGTCAACCGCATGTTTAAATCCAAACAACGGACCCACGAGATGGTTCTCTATGATTTCTTGCACCGCTATTACAAATCCGAAATCGCACGCCAAAAATACAAACCGGATAAAAATAAAAAATAAACCCGGAAAAGAAAAGAGTCAAAGGGCCATAATGGCCCTTTTTTATTTAAATCGTCTTAAATAAGTCGAAAAAGCGAAGTTTTTGTGCCAATGGGATTGACAAAAAGGGGTTTTTTTTGTATGATATGCTTTCATTTGGAGGAACAAATATATGGCAAAACATAAATCTGCATTAAAGAAATATCTCAGAGACGAAAAAGTACGGTTGGTTAACCGCATGAATCGCTCTAAAATGAAAAACAGGATTAAATTATTTATAAAAAAACTGGGTGTCGGCGATAACGAAGCCGCCAAAGCGATGTACCCGGAAATGATTTCAAGGATTGATAAATCTGTCACCAAAGGAACTATCCATAAAAAAACCGGTTCACGATACAAATCCCGTTTAACCCTACGCTTGAAAAAAGCGGGCGTTGCAGTATAATACATCACCCACCCGCGTTCGCCGCGACTGGCTGTTTTTGAGTTTATACCCATCATAGACCATTGAATGGAACTCCCCAAGGAGTATATCTCATACAGCCAGATCCGGCTGTATCAGACTTGTCCTAAGAAATACTACTATAGTTACGTCCAAAAAATCTCTGCCCCCCTTAATGACAAAGTATATCTGGGCATTACCTTTCATGCGGCAGTGGAATACTACCTCAATCAAAAAATTGCCGGAACTTCCCCGGTAATAGACCGGCTCCTGGAATATTTTACCAACTTTTTCGACGAGTCCCAAAAGAAAATGCAAATTGTCTGGGACATCAAAGCCGAGGAAACACGTAAACGGGGCATTGCCTTTGTCCGATATTTTATGAAAGAGATCGCTCACACGGTCAAACCGATGATGGTGGAAAAGGAACTGGTGGCACAACTGCCCGCTATCAACGTCAAACTCAAAGGCGTCATTGATCTGGTAGAAGAGGATTTCAGCATCACCGATTTTAAAACCACCACGGCCAAATGGTCCAAAACCCGGATTAAAGGGAGCTATCTCCAGGTTATCATCTACCGCTACCTCTTTGAGCAATCGTTTGGCGATGTGATTTCCCTGTTAAAGTTCAAAATCTTCTACTCTAAAAATAGCACCCACATCCGCCACCAGGAAGTCGCTATCAAACCAAAAGATGTGGATTATGATTATGATAAAATGCTTGAAATCATCGCGCACGTGGTCGATGGCATTCGCGGCGAAGTGTTTTATAAAAATGAGGGCTACACCTGCGGTTTCTGCGAATTCAAGGAAATATGCAAAAATGACCCCCCACTGGAACCAGAGCAGGGTTAATTTCGTTTATAACCCGTCATAACAAATAAACGAAACTAAAAAAGGAGTTGCATATGAAAATGTTAAAACGTTCCAATCGAAACAAAATGATTGCCGGGGTGTGTGGTGGTTTGGCCGACTATTTCCAGATGGACCCAACTATCGTGCGTGTCGGTTATGTTCTGGTCTCTATACTTAGCGCAGCGTTTCCCGGCATGTTGGTGTACTGCATCCTCTGGATTCTTGTGCCCAAATCAGAGATTTATTAATCCCTTTTGACCGGACCCATGTATTTTTATGTATTTCAGGGTCAAAAAATTAAGGTACGGGGTTCTGAGTTGACCCGTTACGGAGAACATCATCAATGAAAAGAAAATCCTCTACACTCATATTGCTTTTATTTGTATTCACGTTGTTTATCCCAGGTTTATGTGCCAGTCGCATCCCGGCGGACCTAACCGCAATAGCCGGGAAATTTTTTAACGGCACCACCGGTGCGCTGGTCATCCACGATTTAAAAGCGGGAACATACGGGCGTTATAATCCAGCCAGATGCGCCGAGCGGTTCTCGCCGAAGTCGACCTTCAAAATCCCCAATTCTTTGTTTGCCTTGGAGACCGGAGTGATCGACAGTATCGACACTATCATGCCCTGGGATCAACAACGCGATCCCAAGCAGGAATGGTGGGATAGTTTCGGTTGGAGCAAGGATCACACCATGCGTTCCGCGATCCAGTACTCCGTGGTCTGGTTTTACCAGGAAATCGCCCGTCGCATCGGTGGCGAACGAATGAAAAAACTGGTGAACTCCATCGGGTACGGCAACTGTGATATCTCCGGCCCAATCGACCAGTTCTGGTTAAACGATACCATGCAAATTTCAGCAGACGAACAAATCGAGTTCTTGAAAAAATTCTACCTGGGCAAACTGGGGTTTTCCGCATCAGTCACTGCTGCCGTCAAAGAGATTCTGGTGCGCCAGAAAGAGGATAGCTACACCCTCAGCGCCAAAACAGGTGGCGGCGATTTGAAAAAGGGCAAAGATGCCGGCAGATATGTTGGCTGGTATGTCGGATACATCGAAAAGGGAGATCAGGTTTATTTCTTTGCCCTCAATATTGATGGCCCCACGTTCGAGGATATTCGTGACAAACGAATAAATATCCTACGCCAAGTATTCCAAGAACTGGCCATTATTTAAGAGACGTACTTACATTCATCTTGCAACTGTTGAATTCTGATTTTTTATCATCTATAATACTCTTATATCTTAATGTATAGGTTAATGAATGAACGGATAAGAGTGATTAAAATTTTAATTCTATTTTTGTTCCTATGTTTGCCCTGTTTGCCATTATCGGGAGAAACACCATTCATACCATTCACACCTGACAAATGGCGCTTCGATTATATTACTAGCCACGACGGCTTGTCACAAAACACCCTCACCTGCATTCTCCAAGATAGCCGGGGCTTTATGTGGTTCGGAACCCAGGACGGTTTGAATCGGTATGATGGGTACAATTTTAAAGTGTATGTCAATGAACCCGATGTACCCGGAAGCATTATAAATAATGGCATTGCTGCCCTATGCGAATCCCGCTTCCGGCCCGGAATTCTCTGGGTCGGGACATCCCAGGGGTTATACACCTTGAATTTTGAAACCGAGAAGTTTGCCGTTGTGGGCACATCTTCTCCTTGCCACCAGCAGTTGCAAAATTCCTTGATTCGCGCCATTATTGAAGACAACCAGGGATTTATCTGGATCGGAACTGCCAGTGATGGCTTGTTTAAATATGATCCCCATCATGATCGCCTTGACCATTACCCACTGACATTCCCTTTGGAAAGCAAACCGTTCGCAGGTAAATTCCCCGTGGGCAAAGTAAACAGCAAAAAGCTAAGCGCTCTGATCAAGGACCAGCAGGGAAATATTCTGATCGGAAGCGAAGAAGGTGGTCTTTTCCTCTTGAACAAAAAATCCCGCGCCCTCCAGCACTTTTCCGAGCTTACTGGTAAACAGCACCAGTGGGCGGAAGGTTGGATTCGGGCATTGTTATGTGATCGTAACGGCGATATCTGGGTGGGTAGTGACGGTTACGGCCTGGTGCGCATACATGGTCCTATTAACGGGAAAGAAACTTTATCCATTTACAGCCAGAATTCGCAGGATTCCATGCGTTTGTTGGACGATTATGTGCGGGTTCTTTATCAAGATAAAGCCGGGTCCATCTGGATTGGCACAGTGAGCGGCAGCATCTTGCGTCTCCCCTATGAAACAGAACCAGGAAATAAAACGCCCCAATTCTTTCGCTATCTCGATAACACGGAATCCTTTGACCACTTTCCAAAAAGTGATATCCAGGCTATCTTGGAAGATCGGGCCGGGACAATATGGATCGGTACCCGTCTTGCTGGCATCAAGATCATGAATGCCAACCTGGGCAATTTTTTTACCTTTCGCCATGAACCCAAAACCCCCAACGGTCTCAATCATAATGTGATATGGGCCTTCCTCCAGGGAAAAGATGGGCAGATATGGGTGGGAACCGATGGTGGGCTTTATCGTTTTGATCTTCAAAGCAGGAGGTTCCACCATGTGAATTATGGTTCTTTGCATCCCGGGCACCAGGATTACAGCCATGTGTTTTGTCTCCACGAGGACAAGAACGGCACCATGTGGATCGGGACAGATAATAGCGGGCTATATAAATATGACAGGAGTGTCGCCAGTGACACTTTTACCAATTACCGATATGATATCCATGACCCCACCAGCATTGCGAATAACTATATCCGTTGCGTGTTAGAGGACAGCCGGGGAGTGCTTTGGATCGGTCTCTTAGATGGTGGGTTATGCTGCGTTTACCCCCAGGACAGAGAAAAAATGAAATTCACCCGTTTCTACAACATCCCCGGTGACCCTTCCAGTTTGTCCAACAATCACACCTATGCCATCCACGAAGATTCCACAGGTGCGATTTGGGTGGCAACCCTGGGTGGTGGTGTGAACCGTTTCTGGCGGGAAACGAACACGTTTACCCATTTTCGCAAACAATCCGGCGCAAAAAACAGTGTGAATGATGATCGTATTCTTTCCCTGCACAGTGATCGGCAGGGTTTGCTCTGGGTGGGGACCAGCAGCGGTCTAAATATCTATGATATCCAAGCCAACCATTGGCAACATTACACTACCCGGGACGGCCTGACCAATAATGTCATTTATGCCATCTTGGAAGAAAACCCCATGCCAGGAAAAAAGAGTGGGAATATCTGGGTCAGTACCAATAAAGGATTGTCCCGGTTTAATCGGCAGACCCGGCAATTTCATAATTACGATCGTTTTGATGGCTTGCAAAGCAATGAATTCAATATCGGGGCCAGTGCCAAAACCAGGGAGGGCCTGATGTTGTTTGGTGGTATTAATGGCTTTAATCTTTTTGACCCCGCCGCCATCAAAGATAACTTATATGTCCCGCCCGTCGTGTTGACCGATTTTAAATTGTTTAACCAGACCGTGGCCATTGAACCCCGGGCTGGTTCGCCGTTGCGGCGCAGTCCCACTGCTACCCGTCGCCTCCACCTCACCTACCGCCAACACTCGTTCTCCTTCGAGTTTGCCGCCTTAAATTTTATTAACCCTGAAAAAAACCTCTATCAATACATGTTGGTTGGATTTGACAGGGATTGGACCCCGTTACGAAAGCGACTGCCTGTCTCTTATACCAACATCCCGCCCGGAAAATACATATTCCGGGCGAAGGGTTCCAATAACGATGGCATCTGGAATGAAAGGGGCATTGCCGTCGACATTATTATTTCTCCTCCTTTCTGGGGCACGTGGTGGTTTCAATTGCTTGGCACCTTGTTACTGGTTGGATTACTCGCGTTTATGCACCGACAGCGTACCAATCGTCTCCGGCAGAAATTTGAAAAACAGCAATTGGAAAAAGAAATGAAATTAAAAGCCGATTTTACCGCCATGTTGGTCCACGACCTGAGGAATCCCCTGACCGTTATAATCGGGTACGCTGATATGCTCAGCGAGATACCCGATGCGGTAGATATTCCAAAAATCGGCTCCGCTATTGCCCGCTCTTCCGACCACATGGTGTCCTTGATCAACGATATGCTGGACTTGGCCAAATTCGAGGCAGGAAAAATGATCTTGAACCGGAAAAAAACCAGGTTAGCGGAACTGGTGACCCGTCTCGTTGAAATTTCCCGTCCCCTGATGGATAGACGGCAAATACAATTGCTCTGGAACCAAGAGACTGCTGCCACAGCACCAGAAATAAATATTGACCCCGATCGTATCGGACAGGTGATTGCTAATTTGTTGAGTAATGCCACCAAGTTTACCCCGGAACATGGGACAATATCCATCTTTTTTTGCCGGGTCGATTTTCGCAGTGCCGGATGTTTTCAGGAACTATCCGTCACCGATGATGGACCCGGTGTTCCCCCAGAAGAAAGGCCGCATCTTTTCAATAAATATTCCCAACTGCATACCACAGCTCATTTACAGACCAAGGGCACCGGGCTCGGACTGGCCGTTTCTAAATTGATCATCGAGTCCCACCAGGGCACCATCGGTTTTACTCCCAGGCTTGATGGGAAAGGCAGTACCTTCTTCTTCAGACTGCCAGAAGAACAGAATAAATTATAAATAGCAGGACAGTAATAAAAAAATAAGTGTCCGATCCACCACACATAATTGGAACGTGACCAGGAGTCAGTATGAATAAACCTTTTGAACCAGTCGCATTGCCGCTACATGAAATCGACTATAAACGCATCATAGGGCTTGTGGCACGGGCAAATACCATGTTGGCTAGATATGATGGACTTTTGCAAGGAATTGTAAATCCTACTTTATTTCTATCTCCACTTACTTCAAAGGAGGCAGTTCTTTCATCCAGAATTGAAGGAACGCAAGCCACATTGGATGAAGTTTTAGCTTATGAGGCAGGGGACAAAAAAAATGGTTCTTTAGGCACCGACATTCAGGAGATACTCAATTACCGTACATCCCTTATGATGGTTACCGAGCATGTCCATGATTATCCCATTACCCTCAATCTGCTATTACAATTGCATAAAAATCTTTTGAATACCGTCCGGGGTAGAAACAAATCTCCTGGCTGTTTTAGGACTGATCAGAACTGGTTGGGTTCCCCTGGATGCTCCATTGAAGAGGCAACATACATTCCCCCATCGCCTTTAAGGCTTAAAGACCATCTGGAAAACTGGCAAAAATACATCGAATTCGATGATTTTGACGCGATTACACAAACGGCTATTATTCATGCTCAATTTGAATTGATTCACCCATTTAAGGATGGGAATGGTCGAATCGGTAGATTGCTGATTCCCTTGGTTTTGTACCGGAAAAAAATTATTTCAGCGCCCATGTTTTATATCAGCTCATACCTTGAAGCAAACAGAGACAACTATTACCATCAATTAAATGCAATCTCTAACAATGGTGATTGGAACGGTTGGATAGAGTTTTTTCTAAATGCAGTAATTCATCAAGCGGATGACAATGCCACCCGGGTTCGGGCTATTTTTGAACTGTATGCGGAAATGAAAAAAACGATTGAAGAGGCAACCCATTCTCAATTTGTTATACGCATACTTGATGCTATTTTTGCCACTCCCATTTTTACCACTACTCATTTTGTCATACAAACAAAAATTCCCAAACAATCCGCCTTCCCTCTTTTAAAGAAGCTTAAGGATCTGAACATTGTCAGGCCAATCCGTGAGGCCAGTGGCCGGACACCAGCCGTTCTCACGTTTCCAGCGCTTCTTGATATAATATAAAAGTGATTATGATGAGACATAAAAAGTTTGTGTCCAGTCCACTATACTCAAATCTGTTTGTGTCTAATAAAATGGCATTTTTTGGACACAAACTTAAAGCCACTCTCAATAACAAGTTTGAAATTATTTGCTGAAGATATTTTAGGCGGCAACAAAAATCATAAATGAAGGAGGAAATCCATATGGAATATCGCAGTTTAGGTTCATCGGGATTAAAAGTATCCGCTCTATCTCTCGGTACGTGGGTAACGTTTGGCGATCAGATCAGCCAAGAAACCGCTTACCAATGTTTGAAAACCGCGTATGAAGCGGGCGTGAATTTTTTTGATACAGCCGAAGAATACGCCGCCGGTCGCGCCGAAACAGTTCTTGGCCTGTCCCTTAAACGTGCTGGTTGGAAACGTTCCGATCTGGTCATTTCCACTAAAATTTTCTGGGGCGGACATGGCCCCAATGATCGTGGACTCTCCCGCAAACATATTATCGAAGGCACCCAGGCTTCTCTGGCTCGTTTGCAATTGGATTATGTGGATTTGATTTATTGCCACCGCCCCGATATCCATACTCCGCTTGAGGAGACTGTTCGGGCTATGAATCACCTGATCCATTTGGGTAAAGCGTTTTATTGGGGCACCAGCGAATGGAGCCGCGCAGAAATCATCGCTGCCCACGCTATCGCCCGCCAAGAACACCTCATCCCCCCCACTATGGAACAACCCCAATACAACATGTTCCACCGCTACCGCGTGGAAAGCGAATACACCCCCCTTTACCACCAATTCGGACTGGGCACCACCACCTTTAGCCCACTGGCTGGCGGAATCCTAACCGGAAAATACAACCACAATATGCCCGAAAATACCCGCGCTTCCTTGCCCGGATACCAATGGCTACGACCCCGATTCACCGACAACGAAGCCAAAACAAAAATTAAAATTACCGGCAGATTGATGCCCCTGGCTGAAGAACTGGGACTCACTTTATCCCAACTGGCCCTGGCTTGGTGCCTCAAAAACCCCAACGTCAGCTCCATTATCACTGGCGCTTCACAACCAGAACACGTCTCCGAAAATATGAAAGCTATTGAAACCAAAGATAAACTCACCCCCAACATCATGACCCAAATCGAAAAAATACTGGGCAATAAACCGAAACCCGATGAAGACTTCAGGTAAGGATGATAGAGCGTAAGAAAAAAAAAGATTAAAAGAATGCCTCCGGCGGGTCGCTTTTTATAAAAAGCTCCGCAAAAATTTTTGATATTTTATATTATTATATTGTAACCTTTTTCTTGGACCACAGTATTACTTTATTGGATTCTTTAGATTGGATAGCATAATGTGATGTACATGTATATCAGAACAAGGTGGCTGACCGGAAGCAGTTTCTGATTTATTCCAGCATTTTCAGGAACTCGGATTCTGAGATGATAGGGATATTTAATGCGTTGGCTTTGTCCAATTTAGAACCGGAGGCTTCACCGCACAGCAGATGCGTGGTTTTGGTAGAAACCGCCCCGGTGATTTTGCCACCACGCTTCTCGATCTCTTCTGCTGCTTTGGAACGGGGATTGAAATTCTCGAAGGAACCGGTGATAACCCAGACTTGGTTTTTGAATGGTAAGTTGGCTGATAAGGTGGATGAGGCTGGGGGTTCTTCGCAGAAGTTCAGGCCGATCTCTTTTAATTGATTGATCAGAGCGAGGTTTTGGGGGTCGGTGAAGTGTTGAATCAATAATTTAGCCGTGATTTCACCAAAACCCTCGATATGGGAAAAATCCTCGACACAACCCGTGGTGGCTTTTTGAATAATGTGCTCCATGCTGTGAAAACCATTTTTCATCAGGTCGCTACTGGCCGAGGTGCCAAGACCATCGAAACCCAGGGCAGTTAGTACTTTGCGGAAGGGCTTCTGTTTGGAAGTTTCAATACTCGCTTTGATATTGGCAATTTTTTTCTCCTTGAAACCTTCCTCATTGAGCAGCAAGTCGTAATTAAATGTATAAAGGTCGGCACAGGTTTTGATGAAGCCTTTATCAAACAGGAAAGCGATGGTTTTTTCACCCAGAGTATCAATATCCATCTGGTCTTTACCTGCAAAGTGAATGATGGCCCGTTTTTTTCGTTCTGGGCATTCCCGGTTTTTGCAGAAGTGGTGGGCGCCGTCTTTTTCCAGAGTGGAGGAACAGAAAGGGCAGGTTTCCGGGAATTTGAAGATAGTGGGGTTTTCCGGGTTCTTTTCCAAGACTTCTTCTACAGCCGGGATAATATCGCCCCGTTTGGAGATGCTCACTTGATCACCCAGTCCCAGTTCCAGCATGGCAATATATTCCTGGTTATGGAGCGTGGCGCGCGCCACTGTGCTGCCAGCAATTTTTACCGGTTCCAATATCCCCACTGGCGTGACCCTGCCGTTGCGACCCACCTGGATTTGGATATCCAGCAGTTTTGTTTCCGCAGTAGGTGCATCGAATTTAAACGCCAGCGCCCAGCGCGGGTGGTGGGAAGTGTAGCCCAATGTGTCGCGTACATCCAGTTCATTTACTTTGATCACCATGCCATCAATCTCGTGGTCCAGTGTTTCACGCAGTTGCATGCGGGAGCGGACGTATTCTGACAGTTGGGTAATCGTGCCACAGGTAATTTCCGGCAGTTTGTTTTGCGCCATTGCTAGTTTTTCCCTGTTATTGGAGAAGAAACCAATATTGGGATTCATACGGAACCCGAGTTCTTTTAATCGAGCCAATGTGATAATATGGTCATTGGTGGCGATTTTTTCAAAGAAGCCTTCATAAACATAAATATTCATGGGTACTTTGGCCACGATGGAGGATTTGTTGTTGCGCATTGAACCTGCGGCCAAATTGCGGGGATTGGAGTATTTATTATCAAAAGTCTGGTTATAGGTTGCAAAATCCGTTTTTTTAATCACCAGTTCACCCCGTACTGCCAGGTTGGCTGTTTCCGTGATAATCAGGGGGATTTGGCGAATGGTTCTGATATTTTCCGTGACATCATTGCCCATGATGCCGTTACCGCGGGTCAGTGCATAGTCTAACTTGCCATCTTTGTAGTAGAGCACGATAGATGCTCCGTCGATTTTTTCTTCCACCACGAAACTTAGGTCTTGCCCCGCGTTGGAAGCTGTTTTAATCAGCCATTTTTCCAAGCCTTCCGCCGTGTACTCCTTATCCAGACTGAGGACTGGAATAGTATGCGGTTTTTCCGGGAAGGTATTGTCCAGGTCCGAACCCACACGGCTGGTGGCGGAGACCGGAGAGATGTATTCTGGGTATTCTTTTTCCAGTGCCAATAATTTATCGAACAGGCCATCGTATTCCTGGTCGGAAATGACTGGCTCGGCCTTTACATAATAGAGGTACTGGTGGTGCAGTAACTCGGCAGACAATTCTTCCATGCTTTTTTTTATATCCATTTTTCTGACTCCATAGCGCTTATTATAAAGAAGAAAGAAAAATTGGTCAAGTGGTAGTTTCCTGCTTTCTAATTTTCTCTTTTACTTTGATTCACCGCCAAGTTTCAGAAAAAACTGGACTATCTGGACTATCTGGACTTCACAAAACCTTTGATTTTTCAAGCTTGTCCAGTAAGTCCAGTATGTCCAGATAGTCCAGCTTGCTGCGGTTATCCGTGGTAGTTTTAAAAATGATGGTGAATCCAGGTTGCAGGATAAATCTTGAAATAGTGAAGGATATCCTGTATAATTCTTAGATGAGAGAAATTCAGGAGCACCGATGAGTATTTTGATAGTCGAGGATGACAAAACATCGTCCCGTATCATTGAACTAACCTTAAAAAGATACGGGTATTCGTATTATGTGACGGAAAATGGGCATAGTGCCCTCTCCCGCCTTTCCGCATCACCTGAAATTCTGTTGGTGATTTCGGATATCATGATGCCGGATATGGATGGGCTGGAAATGCTGCAACGCATGAAAAGTGCCCGGGAGTTTCAGAAGATTCCCGTGATCATGAGCACTACTCGTGCCGATGTGGACACGGTCAAACAAGCCGTCAAACTGGGTTGCCGCGACTATGTGATCAAACCGGTTAATCCCTTGCAATTGATGAAAAAGATCGAACGGATCATGGAGAACGAAACACCTGTCCTACAGCAATATTCCGACCTCGTCCTAACCACCCGCATGGACCGCCATACGTATTCGGAATTGGTCAAAGTCTTCAAGCCTTTATTAGCTGAACAGATCATTCTATTGGAACGACTGGTCAAAAAAATGGAGCTGTTGCCAATCGGTCAATTGGATACTATTACCTTAAAAACGGCAGATGTAGGCGCATCAAGACTGCACGACATTCTGGAGGAATCCAAAGAATTGCTCAATCAAAGAACCGGCACCCGGGAACAAACACTGGCTGAAATGCAACTGGTGCTCCGGGAAATGAAACTACTGCAATTTCATCTGCCATAATTACTATAGGAGGTCTTATGTCTTTTAAAACTATTGGTTGGATAGGCACCGGCGTGATGGGTCGCTCTATGTGCGGTCACATACTGGATGCTGGATACACGGTTTACGTTTACAATCGCTCGCAAAATAAAACGACCAGCCTGCTGGAAAAAGGCGCACACGGTTGCGACACACCGAAACAAGTAGCGGAAAACGCAGAAATTATCTTCACCATGGTCGGCTATCCCCAAGATGTAGAATCCGTTTACCTCGGTGCCAACGGTATTATCGAAAATGCCAAACCCGGCACCGTGCTGGTCGATATGACCACTTCAGAACCTGCTCTGGCCCGCGAAATCGCTACAGCCGCCGCACAAAAAGGAATTACTGTCTTGGATGCGCCCGTTTCTGGCGGCGATATTGGCGCCAGAGAAGCGAAATTGGCCATTATGGTAGGCGGAGAACAAGACACATTTAAAAAAGTTCTGCCCCTCTTCGCTTTGCTGGGCGAAAATATCGCGTTAATGGGTTCTGCTGGCTGCGGACAGCATACCAAAATGTGCAACCAGATTCTCATTGCTTCTTCTATGATTGGCACAGTGGAATCCTTGTTGTATGCTCAAAAATCAGGACTGGACCCGGACGCCATGATTGATATTGTAGGGAAAGGAGCTGCCGCTTCATGGTCCATCAATAACCTGGGCCGCCGCATCATAAAAAAGAACTTCGATCCCGGCTTCTTCATCAAACACTTCGTGAAAGATATGGGCATTGCTCTCAAAGAAGCACAACGAATGAAACTCTCATTACCCGGTCTGGCGCAAGCCCATCAATTTTATGTCGCTGCCATAGCCCTGGGCCACGAAAACCTGGGCACCCAAGGACTATATAAAGTATTCGAAAAGATGAACGGGATGAATGAGATGAATAGCGAAGCATAGTAAAAGAAGAACACAGATTACACAGATTAAAATGATTGGACTGATTAAAAACTGACTTTTTTAAAAAAACTTTTTTAATCTGGATAATCATTTTAATCTGTGTAATCTGTGGAAAAAAACAAACCACCAACAGGCAAAAAGAGCTAAAATGTGATATAATAGGTAATGCTCTTTTTTGACTTCCTATACATTATTGTGCTTATTCTTACTCTGCCTTTCTGGGGTGCAAAGGTTTTTCTCAAAAAAGAGTACCGTCAAATGATTTCACACCGCTTCCGTCCTGATATTTCTCCATCCGCCCAAAAACGCTTGTGGATACATGCTGTTTCCGTTGGCGAAGTGCGTAGCTTGCGACAATTGGTCGAAAAACTGAAAAACCTGCACGCTCTAAAGAACATGGAAATTGTTTTGTCTGTGACCACTCCTACTGGATATCGGTGCGCCAAACAAGAGTTCCCTGACATCATCGTGATTCCTGCTCCTGTTGATTTTTCTTTTACTATCCGGCATTTTATCAAGAATATCAATCCCTGTATGCTCGTATTAAACGAATTGGAACTGTGGCCCAACTGGGTTTCTATTCTGCACCGGAAAAAAATTCCCATCATCCTCATCAATGGGCGCATGTCGACAGTCGCATTCGCACGATACCGCTACGGTTTGTTTTTTATGAAACATATTTTCTCCAAACTGCACCGCTATCTCGTGCAAGCTAAACTGTACAAAGAACGATTCATCGCGCTGGGCATTGCCCCGGAAAAAATAATGGTTTGCGGTAATATTAAGGCTGATGAAGCATTTATCAGCCAAACGAACCTACCACCAGAACAGGAAATCCTGGACGTATTACACATCAAAACATCTGGCCGACCCATAGTGACTATTGCCAGCAGCCATGCCATTGATGAACAGTTCCTGGCTCCCATAATCAAACACATGAGCGCGGCATTTTTCTTTATTATTGTGCCCAGACATCTCGAACGCGTCAGTGCCATTGAAAAACTACTGGCCGAACACCAGGTAGAATTCTCTACCTGGAGCAAAATACCCGCAGATACCCAAACTTCCCGCACATTGATCTTTGATCGTATGGGCTACCTCTTTCCTGTACTCAAGGTGACCGATATCGTGTTTATGGGCGGCACGTTAGACCCCAAAACAGGCGGTCATAACCTGTACGAACCAGCCGTGCTGGGCAAAGCTATCTTGGGCGGACCCCATTACAACAATTTTCCTGATATCGGTGACGAACTGGTTCAAAAAGGAGTCTATCACATTATACACAACCAGGAAACATGTTTCCTCTGGCTAAACCAATGGCTAAAGGGCGAAATCAACCGCGCTACCATCACCACTAACGCTATTCATGCCGTTTCCTGTCGCAGGGGGTCCTTGGAATGCATCTTAAAAGAAATTCAGCTTTTGATTGGCTAAAAACCTTTTTTTTGAATGGCCTCTCTCTGCTATTCAAAAGTGTCTCCTTCCTTTCTCTTACTTTAAAAGCGTTGTCTTGCAAAACATTTCCCGGCACATTTATTATTTCTGTGGATAATTTATCCTTTGGTGGCACTGGTAAAACCAGTTTGGTGTTGGCTATCGGCACTTTTTTAGAATCCCAAGGCGTGAATTTTGCCATTGTGACCCGCGGTTATAAGTCCAAGCTGGAAAAAGAAACCGTGGCTACCCGCGTGACCGATTTACATACTGCCGCCGAAGTCGGCGATGAAGTATTGTTGTTTGCACGCCGTTTCCCCCGGCAGCATGTGTATGTTGGCCACAACCGCCAGGATGCAATTGGCCGCGCCAGTGCTGCCGGGATTAGATTCATCGTGCTCGATGATGGCTTCCAAAGCTCTCATATCCACAAGAACCTGAAAATTATGCTCATCAATCCCAGTCATCCCTATTATTATTTACGGCACTTTAAGTGCTTGAAAAAACGCGAGGATATTGTTTTGGTTTTGAATTCTCCAGAAATCGGACCTAATTATGGTGGGTATTCTTTTGAATTGGCAGGGTTTTATGACAGTACTGGTTTGCCCATTGATATCCGTGGCCAACGGTTCGTTGCGTTTGCTGCGCTTGGAGACAACGCCCGCTTTCAACAGGATTTGAATCCCTTTTTTCCCATTGCGTTTAAAGCGTTCAGCGATCATTTCCCCTTTTCCAAAGCCGATCTGGAAGAACTCGACCAATGGCGACAACACCACCATGCCCGCTACCTCGTCTGCACGGAAAAAGATTTTATGAAGATTTTTCCCTATAAATTACAGCTCATCCCTTTCATTTATGCACGAAATAGGATAAAATGTAACATTGATCTAATGCGTTTGATTTGGAGCCATGCCGAAAAGGAAAAACACATTTAAACACCGCCTAGAATACATGTTATTTATTGCCTTTGTCTTTTTGATCAAGATAACTCCCGTGTTTTTTTTGAAATTTAATAAACGACTCTTACGTTTCTTATTCGGCAAGTTGAGCAAGCGGTTTCCAGGGATTGTAAAACGGAACTTAGAGCTCGCCTACCCTGAAAAAACAGTGGCTGAACTGGAACAACTGCGCAAAAACATCTACCGCCATTTTTCCTCTATCCTGGTCGACATCATCTGTCTGTTTGTCAAAAAGAACCCGGAAAAATTGATGCCACCCATCACGATCACTCATGCAGAATACCTCGAACAAGCCCTGCAAAAAGGGCGTGGGGTTATATTGTTTTCCGCCCATTTCGGGAACTGGGAATTGATCCCCTATATCTTGAGCCGCAAACTGGGCCTGCCAGTGAGCAGTATTGCCCGCCGTATGGATAACCCGCTGGTGGAGAAAAAAGTGCTCGCGTTCCGGGAATTTATGGGCTCCCAGATCATTGATAAGAAAGTCGCGGCCCGCGCCATGCTCAAAAGATTCGCGGAAAACGGCATTGTCTATTTATTGATTGATCAAAATACCATTGATCGTGAAGCTGTTTTTGTCGAATATTTCGGCAAGCTTGTCAGTGCCGTGCCGTCTGTGTCGCGATTATTGTTAAAGAAGAATATACCCGTTCTGCCCTTGTTTTTACATTATGAAGCCGATCGTATCGTGCTGGCATTCCAGGAAGAACTCGACGCCACTGCTATTTGTACTCCTTCCGCCACTACCGAGGAGAGTATCGTGCAATTGACCCAGTTTTGCACCGCTATTATTGAATCGCAGGTCCGTCAATACCCCGAGCAATGGCTCTGGTTCCACAATCGCTGGAAAGCCACCCCTAAAAAATCAAAGCGACTGCTGTCCACGCTGTCTAAAATACCATCACCCATTCCAGGGAGGAATATAGAATGACATCACCAAGAAAATCCAATCGTCCTGCCGATCATATACGCGACATTATTTTAACACCCGATTATATCAAGAATGTAACCGGTTCCGTGATGGTTGAGCAGGGTCAGACGCGGGTTGTATGTACCGCTATTTATGAATCGCGCGTCCCGTATTTTTTAAAGAACAGCAATTCCGGGTGGGTTGACTGCGAGTATGGCATGTTGCCCGGTTCTACTGGGAGCAAACAGCGTTCCGAACGCGAACGACAGCGCGTGAATAACCGTAATATTGAGATTCAGCGTTTTATTAGCCGCGCTTTGCGCACCACCTTTAATTTGAAAAAGATTGATGGTAAAACCATCCACATTGACACCGATGTCATCCAAGCCGATGGTGGCACCCGGTGTGCCTCTATTAACGGCGGCATGATTGTCCTGGCCAAAGCATTGCGTTATATGGTTTACAATAATATCATCCCCCATATGCCCGAACTCGAATACATCGCTGCCGTGGCTATTGGCGTTAAAGGCGACACTATACTGGTCGACTTGGATTATGACGAAGATTCCACCATTGATTCCGATATTAATATTGTCTCCTCGGAAAAGGGAAATATCGTTGAAATCCAGGCTTTTGGCGAAGCCAAACCGATCCCCAAGGAGATTTTTTACCGCGTCGTCGACATGGGCGTGGCTATTAATCTCGGTATCATCGCGCAATTAAAAGCCTGCGTGAACCAATAAAATATGAAGCGTGAAGACATACAGGTGAATTTATGACAGTGATAAAAATAGAAATTCCAATAAATAGCTTAAATCGTTTTAGGAGGATTCCAGTGAAGTTTTTTTCCTACCTTATTCTGGTTTTATTGTCGTGTGGGCTGCCCATTGCCATGGCATTACCCTTGGCCGCAGAACAAAAAATCCCCGATTGTTTGTTAAGTTATAATTTCGGTCCCGAACAATATGTAGTCGTCGTCGAGAAGTCTACCCAATCATTGTACATCTATTCCAATTATAACCCCGAACCCGTGGATAAATTTACCGTGACCACGGGCAAGCAAAACGGTCAGAAAGATAAAGAGGGTGATTTAAAAACCCCCGAGGGTATTTACTTTTTCCGGCGCATTCTGGCGGGTCAGGAACTGCCCAAAGTGGAAGATTACGGCGAGAAAGCCTTTACCTTGAGCTACCCCAATCCCATTGACAGTTTGGCGCAGCGAAATGGTTCCGGCATTTGGCTCCATGGCGCTTACGATGAAGGCAAAACCAGTGCCCCCAACAATTCAAAGGGTTGCATTGTACTGAAAAACCAGGACCTGATCAAAGTTTCCAAGTATATTTTCTTGAATCAGACCCCGATCTGTATTTATGAAAAAATAAGGTACGATGCCATTGAAAATATTCAAAAGAAGCGGGACCGCTTGATTAACGATCTTAAAGAGTGGAAAGACCAATGGGAAAACAAGAACACCGAGGGTTATATTGGTTATTACGACACCCGTTTTCGCTCCGACGGTATGAATCGCGAGCAGTTTAAAATCTATAAAGACAACCTCAACAGTCGTTACAAGTATATCCGCGTGTTTCTTTCCGATATCAATATTTACGGTTTTGACGACTATCATGTTGTCTCTTTTAATCAGTTGTATATTTCCGATCTCAATCATTTTAACAGTCGAAAGATTCAATATTGGACCGATAGTCAACGTGGAGACAATGCCAAGATACTCGCTGAAATGACTTCCAGTCTTCCCCAGCCTTCGCGGGTCGAAATTTCCAAGGGGAATTTTATCTCTATCGAGCAATTCCGCCGCAGTTATGTTAACCAGGTCGAAGTAAAACCCGACACCTTTGTACCCGTGGACATCCGCATGGAAAAAGTATCTATCTCCGGCAATAATATCTCCCTGACCCTGAAAAAAGCCAGCGATATTCAAGGCTTAAAGGTTGTTCCCGTGCTCCGTTTTGAGCATCCCAATGGCACAGAACCCCGCTTCCGTTCCCTGGCTGGAATCACTCTTAATAACGGCACTCCGCAGGATTATAGCAAGGCCGCACCCCTGGACAATCGCCAAACTATTCTTTCCCTGGAAAAAGAAAGTGGTTTCCAATTGAAGAGCCTTACTCTGATGGTCGTCGATGGCAGCAATCGTTTCAAACAGATTATTACCTACTACATTGATAATTAAACACCCTATTAACCACTTCTGTGACCACTTCTTCGCCGGCAAAAAATGGGCGGCAGTATTATTCTGCATGATATTTGCTTGGATATTCCTTTTCGCTGCCAGTCCGTGTTTTGGGGAGTTATATTTTCAGGGTACTGATCATCAATTGGAAGTCGTGCGTATTAAAGGAGAGAAGCCTGGCTTAACCGTTTTGATTTTTGGTGGGATTCATGGTGATGAGCCCGGCGGGTATTTTTCCTCCGAAAAATTGGGCAAGGTGAAATTGTATAATGGCAATTTAATCGTTGTGCCGCGCGTGAATTTTCCGTCTATCATGCTTAATCGTCGCGAGTTGCATGGTGATATGAATCGCAAGTTCGTCCACGAGGAAACCCCAGGTGATCCCGATACCAATGTCGTGCGCGTGTTAAAAAGCCTGATGAAAGAGGCCGATATTTTTATCAATCAGCATGATGCCTTTGGTTTTCATCGCGAGACCCATATCAACACGCTATACAATTCCACCCGTTATGGACAGAGTCTGATCATAGATACCGCCACCTTTTATTCGCAGAAACTCGGCAAAGATATTCCTTTGGCAGACTTGGGCAAACGTATTTTGAAACGGGTGAACACCCAGATCGAGAACAAAGACCATTACTTCGGGTTTTGGGATCACAATTCCGTGTCCATGAGCACCCAGTTCCCCGAGATGAAGAAGTCCGCCACCTATTTTGCATTGACCACGTTTTCCATCCCTGCTTTTGGTTTGGAAACGTCCAAGAACATCGTTAGTCTTGATCAGAAAGTAAAGTACCAGTTGTTGGTCATCCAGGAGATTCTCCACGAGTTTGGTTTGGAAGCTGATTTCCCTCCTCCAGATGTGCAGGCGCCCATGTTGTTTTGGCTTGAATTACTCAAGAATGGCAAGGATCTGATCCGGGTCAACAGCAATACCAATTTACGTTTGGATAGTGGGGATCGAATTCTTATCTCCAAGATTCATGCCAATTACGACACTGGTTTGTCCGCTGATATTGATAAATGGGGCAATATCAATGATATTGACAAAGAATTTGTGTTCACAGAGGACAAGACCATTTTTGTTAAGAAAAACCAGATGATCATTGGCAAGGTGTATTTAAAAAAGTTTCAGGCCCAATCGATCCGCGAGATTTCCATGACCATGAATGGGCAACCACAGCAGATTCCCAATTGGGGAAAAATAGATATAGCAGAAACGCAGCACATTAACATCGTGGGCACAGTGCCCCGATTATCCAATGTGCGGTTTGATGTTCGCGGGTATAATAAGAACAGTGCCAAGATAGATGATTCCCAGGTCGATATTCATGCCGTTGATTTTTTACGGGAATACTCTTTTGAAGGAAAAGGGCGTCTCTATTTTGTAAAAATTTTCATTGGTGCTAGTGTCGCCGGTGGTTTCCAGGTAGAGATTATTAAAAATTAAGCCATAGGCAGGGAGAGGTAGAGAATGATTGGTCGTATCATGATGTTGTTATTCATAATAATCCCCATCGCGGAATTTTATGTGCTGGTGGAGTTGGGGAAATCGATTGGCGTATTAAATACCATAGTGATTGTCGTTATTTCCGCCATGGTCGGAGTATCTTTCACCCGTTCCCAGGGCATGCAAATTCTTCGTCGTATGCAGAGTGCCACCAATCAGGGGCAAATTCCCGGTCGTGAATTGGTTGAGGGCGCGTTGGTATTAATTGGCGGTTTTTTGTTGATTTTCCCTGGTTTGATTACCGATTTTATTGGACTCACCCTGCTCTTTCCTTTTACCCGTGTATTGTATATCAAACTCATCCTCGCTTATTTTAGAAAAAAGTACCGCGACGGCCAGATCGAAGTTTATCTTTCCTATCATTATCCCCCCCATATCCCTACCAATCGTAGTTATGATTATTCAGATGATTCGGATGATAACTCTGATGATGACCCGCCCCGTGCCATGCTAAAATAGGTGATCGGTTATAACTGATTTTCCATTAGCGATTATTCAGGATAGAAGCTACGGGACTACAATCAGGTCGGGTTTAAAAAAAGACCCCCACGAATTTCTCGAATTTTCACGAATTAAAAGAAGACCACAGATTACACAGATTTAAATGATTACACAGATTGGTTTATTTCTTTTTGTCATAGCCATCTTTTAATCTGTGTCAATCATTTAAATCTGTGTAATCTGTGGTCTTCTTTTTCTTTCTTCTCCCGTACCCAGTCTCTTCAATAAGCTTCTCCGCTTTTTCCTGATTCTCCGCCGCTGCTTTTTCCTTGCCTTCGGCCAGACACAGACGCGCCATTTCCAGATAATAGTCGCATAAATGGAGTTTCATGCCACCCAATTGGGCGATGTCGCGGGCTTCCTTAAGGTTTTCATGGGCCAGGGCATAGTTTTGCAGCAGGCGAAAACATTCCGCACGGGCCAGCAGGCCACGAGGGAGATAAGATTGGTAGCCCGATTCCCGCAGTCCCGCCACCGCGAGGTCCAGAAGGATTTTGCCCTCGGCCAGTTGCGGTTTTTTGTGCCCGCTTAACGCCACCCGTCCCAAGGTGAGGTGATCTAAGGCAATATCTAAAAGCCTGCCATATCTTTTTGCAATCGCCAGCGCTTGCTCCGCCCGTGCCCGCACCTCTTTGACCGCAGCCGGGGTGGGATTTTCAAGTAGCAGGTCGCAGAATTGATACCCTTGCACCGAATAAAGGAAGGAATATTCCGGTCGTCTTATTTTTAGTTTGGCTTCGGCCTCGCGGAACCATGTTTCCGCTTCTGTTTTCGCGCCGGATTGCTGGAGGGCATCGGCAAGGGTGGTGCGATCACTTTCCTGCTCAAATTCATCCTCGCTCCGGTCGGCAAACAAAACACTCTGCCGGGCAGCCGCCACCGCCGCCGGGACATCACCCAGCGTCAGGTGCAGTTCGCTGAGGTTGGAGGCAGAAATGGCAGCCTCTACCCAGTCTTCCTGTATCACATTCATTTCCAATCCCGCTTTCATGGGCAAAATGGCCTCCTGCAGCCGCCCCACCGCACGCAGACCAAAGGCCGCCCAACTCAAGACCACCGCTTTTTCATGTTCTGGCAGTCCCGCCACCGGCTGGCTCCAGGGTCGTGCGAAAAAATGCGCCAGCGCGGCTAAATACGAACCAAACGCGCCCAGTTTATTGAATACATATCCTTCATCTCCTCTCGAAATCCGTTTCCAATACACCTCAATCTCTGCCTCCTGGTGTAACCCGGCCTTGCAGCCGTGGGCCACGGCGGCAAAAAGGGGTTCCATCTCCACCAGCGTATCGGGCAACTCTTTCTCCGGCAGGTTTTTATAATAATGGTACAGCCGCTGGTGCGCCGCTTGCCAACCCGCCGGATTCTGTGTTCTTAACTGGTCGCCAAAATACTCCCGCACCAGCGGGTGCGCATCCAAGCGGCCCCCTTCACGCGAATTCTCTGCCGCCAGCAGATGCACCTCCCGCAATGCGGCCAGCGCCCACAACCACTCTTCCTCCCCAATGCCGCATAACCGTTCCGTCACCCCGGCGATACTGGGCGCCGCCAGCAACGTGGCCATCGCCCCGGGTTCCACCGGACGATCAAACAACCCCAACAGCGACAGAATATCCCGTTGCGCGGTCTGGCCCAGCCATTTGTCGTAAGCCGCCATCACCCATTTGGCATGGACGCCGCGATCCCGATCATCGGTTAAACGGGGGATTTTATCACGACGGCGGATATCGCCCGCAAACACACTTTTAATATAATGCCCCAACAATGTGAGGGCCAACGCATGGCCGTGGTACTCGGTCACGGCCTTGCGGAAATCTGCGGGCGCACCCACGGTGGCACCCTGACTGTGTAACACCTGCACCCCCGCTTCTTCCCCCAGATGTTCCAGCGGGATTTCGCACACCCCGTGTTCCCGCAGATGGAGCAGGTCCGCCACCCCTTCCCGCGTCGAAATCACACACAACCCCTCGGCACCCGGCCCGGCACTGGCCCATTCCTTTAAAAAGACGGCCAAACCGGCATCTTTTAACCGGCCATCCATACCCGGCACCGTGCCCGGCGCGTATTGCAGCGGTTCCAAGCCGTCCAAGATGAGCAGCGTCTTGTGCTGCCGTAACAGGCGAAGCAAGGTCCGGCCCTTGTCCACCGGATTAAGCGAAACGGACGGCGCTGCGCCGAACCATTGCAAGGTCTCTTGGAAAAATTCATCCGCTGAACCCTGTTTGTCCGCCGCTGCGCCCTGACTGTAAAAAGACCAGCCATACACTTTTTCCGCGCCGCGGTAGCCGTCCTCTTTCATGTGGGCCAACCAGTGGTTCACCAGCGCCGTTTTGCCCACGCCGCCCCAGGCCACCAGGGTGACAATGGCGGTATGGGGATCGACCCAGGCGTCATCCAGTTGTTTTAACTCCTTTTCCCTGCCGAAGAGATGCGCACCGCTGGTGGGTAATTTATAAGTAGAAACGGTTGGGCAGGGCTGATCTGTTGCGGGTGGCAGAGCCATGTTTACTTCTTTGGGTGGAAGTATTTTGGCGGGGCCGAGGTCTGGTTTTATATATTTCGGCTGGTTGGTGAGGCGGCGTAAAAGTTCTTCATATTTTTCTGGGGTGTTTTCGTAATAGACGGTGACGCCCTTTAAGATAGTGGGGATGTGTTGACAGTCCGCGGGGTCAAATAGGACGGGAATAAAACGGGTGTTTTTCGCATCGGTATCATAAATATATTGATAGGTCAGCGTGGATTCCCATTTAACGCCTTTGCCTTTGCCTGGGGCTTCTTCATCCATCACGCGGCGCCAATAGGTTGCGGTACAAATGATCAGCACGTATTGGGCATCTTTTAATTGACGGTCCATCCATTTGGGCCAGCCTTCTGGGGGACTTTGTATGTATGAATCAATGATACAATCGACACCGTCCGCTCTTAAGCGCTTGGCTAAACCTAGCACCCGGTCCTTATGTGCTTGTGAATCGTGACTGTAACTAATAAAAACGGTCCCCATGACCACCTCATTCAGAGTATTGACGATCAAAGAATAGTATACACCATAACTGGCGAAAAAAGCAATGATAATTCTACCCGTCCAGCAATTTTCCTTTTGCGCATTGTTTGGGTGAACACGTGCGCGGTGAACTGTGCGCGGGGTGAACACTAAAATAAACGAATCCCCGCTAAATGTCAAGCACGAAGTGCCCCTTTCCTTTTTTTTCATAGCGCATCAATTCGCCTGTCCCCTTAAAATTCACCTCTCCCACCGAAAAACTGGAGCTTCTGAAATGACTACCGAAGGAATTTAGTTTCCAGGTATTCGCTACATTTAGATATAAAATAATAACATGAAATGGTGGATAAAAAGAAGCCCATGGAACATTTTGAAGTCTGAAAAAAAATAAAAAATTCTCCTTTATCCGTTGACTTCCCTACTGGTCTGTGTTATAGATAAATAGCCTGCATTTAACGGGCGTATATATATATGGAAATGAAGAATGGCATATTTAGGGTTGTTTTTGATACTCAGTTGGTTTTGCAGTCAAAAGCAGGATTTTACTGTCTGCTCAAAGGTTGTTATACCACTCTTAAAGAGACCATTTTTTATTACCGGTGATGGGCAAAAACCTCCATTTTATGACTATACTGATGGCTATACTAGGGATACTATATATAGTAGATATGATTGTCAGTCATCCCACGGCACCCCGTTTCATTCTTTTGGCATAGACTGGGGGATACCCCGATTTATGCCGCCAACCAACGCCTGTATTCACCCCTGTAGCCATTAATTGGCTCATTTTTCCCCTTTTTTTACCCCAACTAGGGTAGAATACTACCCTAATATTATTACTTATTGGGTTTCTCTTGCCAAGAGTAGGTCGTCCTCTTACCAAGAGCTACCCCTTCTCTAACCAAGAGGAGCATCTACTCTAACCAAGAGGAGGAGCTTCCCTTACCAAGGGAAATTTTTTCCTAACCAAGAGGTGGACCTCTCCTTACCAAGCACTTTTTTTTTGTTAGGGGATAATTTATCCCAATGACATGCACTCCATATCCATAATATTTTACTTTTTCAAATGATTCTAAACCAAAAATATCCAGTTCATTTTGCGGATGGGCCATTGCCCATCATCCGAGAATTAGAAGAAATTATCCTTCGTGTTCTTCGTGTTCTTCGTGGTTAAAGATATTATTTTTAAGGTGGCAGTGAATCCAGGTAATGCAGTTTGTGATATAATATGTTCTTCTATAAAGAGTATATATCCATGTATCCACAGAAATTTGTCACGAAAATGTCTCGCCCATGGGGTGAGCGCATAGAAGGGGCTAATGAATGCTCAGTAGCCGTTTTTATGATTATAATTAAAACTACTTTTTTAAAGGAGACCGACCCATGACACATGACACCCAAGATGAGAATTTTGATCTTTCCGGCGAAGAGAGCGCCATATTGGCGCGCATACTAAACGGCGAATTAGCCGGCGATTTAGATACCGATAAGATTCGCCCCCGGGAAGTTTTTTCCCCTTTGCCCCAGTCTTTTTCGCAGCAGCGGTTATGGATATTAGACCGTCTTGTGCCCGGCAATGCCTTTTATAATTTACCTTCAGCGGTGCGTATCCGCGGGCAGTTGTTGCCCCATATATTAGAACAGAGCCTCAACGAAATGATCTGCCGCCACGAAACCCTGCGCACGCTGTTTGCTTTTGTCGATGAATTACCAGTGCAAGTCATCTTACCGGAGTTAACACTAAAAATCCAGCCAGTCGATTTATCCGATCTGGCCCCCCTTTTGCAGGAACAAGAAATCGCACGCCGTCTGCAAAACGAGGCACAAACTCCTTTTGATCTTGAACAGGGGCCCTTGTTACGGGTGATATTAATAAAATTGGGCCAGGCAGATTTTGTTTTATTGCAGAACATGCATCACATTATTTCCGATGCCTGGTCCATGGGACTCTTTATCAAGGAATTATCCCAGTTGCATGCCGCTTTTTCCAATGGCCAGCCTTCCCCGTTAGCTCCCCCGGTGCTCCAATACGGTGATTTTGCCCTGTGGCAGCGGCAGCGTCTGGTGGGGGAATTACTGGAAAAACAACTCTCTTATTGGCGTGACTTACTGGGTGGTGATTTACCGGTGCTTGAACTGCCCACGGATTTTTCGCGTCCCCCAGTGTCCACGTATCGGGGTGGCACGCTCTGCTTTGAAATCCCCGAACCGCTAACCACTCAGCTCTTGGAATTTAATCGCCGGGAGAATTGCAGTCTTTTTATGAATCTTTTAACCGTGTTTAATATTCTGTTGTGTCGTTATTCGGGTCAGGAAGATATTCTCGTGGGTTCACCTATAGCCAATCGTAATCGTTCTGAATTGGAAGGCATCATCGGTTTTTTTGCCAACACCCTGGTGTATCGGACCCGCTTGTCAAACAATCCCACCTTTCGGTGTTTATTGTCCCAGGTCCGCTTGCAAACGGGTCGTGCCTATGACAATCAGGATATCCCCTTTGAGAAACTGGTGGAAGAGCTTCAACCGGAACGGTTCATGAATCACAATCCATTGTTCCAGGTCATGTTTGTGCTGCAAAATGTGCCCCGGCAGGTTATTGATATTGGGAACCTGGATATCCAGCATTTATCGACCCATTCGGGTACCGCTAAATTTGATTTATGGTTATCTGTCACCCAGTTGCAAGATACCCTCTCTGTTGCCTTCGAATACAGCACGGATATATTTGCACCGGACACCATCACCCGTCTTGCCACTCATTTCGAAACCCTGTTAACCTCGATCGTTCACAATCCCAACACCCCCATCCAGCAATTGGAAATCCTCCCCGCCGCTGAACGACACCGCCTCTTAAATGAATTTAACAACACGGCCACCTCCTACCCCACTGACAAGACCCTCCATGTTTTATTCATGGAACAAGCCCAACGCACCCCGGATCACATTGCCCTAATGGATGGAAACGCGAACCAATTGTCATACGATGAATTAAACCACCAATCCCATCAATTATCCTATCTCTTACTATCAAAAGGGTGTCACCCGGACACGATCATCGCCATTCAAATGGAACGTTCTTTAGAAATGGTCATATCCCTACTCGCCATCTTAAAATCCGGTGCCGCTTATCTTCCCCTTGATCCCGATTATCCCGAGGATCGTATCCAATACATCCTTTCTGACAGCGCGGTCACCCTTCTTCTCACCACTGCCGACCTCGCCCCCGGTTGTCCCACAGGAATTGACATTATAAATCCACTTTCGCCCTTTTCTCCGCCTGTTCCTGAAATAACACTTCCTGCGCTTCATCCCGAAACCCTCGCCTACGTGATTTACACTTCCGGTTCCACCGGTGAACCCAAGGGCGCCATGATCGCCCATGCCGGTATTGTCAATCGTTTATATTGGATGCAAGAGGCCTATCCATTAACCACAGATGACCGCATCTTGCAGAAAACCCCTTATAGTTTTGATGTCTCCCTCTGGGAATTCTTCTGGCCCCTTATCTATGGAGCGCAATTAATAATGGCAGTTCCGGGTGGCCATAAAGATTGCGCTTATTTAAAAGAAACGATCATCCGCCAGCGCATCACCACCATCCATTTTGTGCCTTCGGTGTTGCAGGTATTCTTGGAAGAACCAGGAGTCGCGGGCATTGTTTCATTAAAGCGTGTCATCTGCTCCGGCGAAGCCCTGCCCGTTGAATATGTGCAGCGGTTTTTTTCGATATTTAAAACCGTGCCCTTGTATAATCTTTACGGACCCACCGAAGCTTCCGTGGATGTCACTGCCTGGACCTGTCTGCCCCATTCCCCGTACCGGCAGGTTCCCATAGGTCGTCCCATAGCCAACACGCGGATATTTATCCTTGATTCTTATTTAAATCCTGTTCCCATTGGCGTGCCCGGTGAACTTCATATTGGTGGCATTCAATTGGCCCGGGGTTATTTAAACCGGCCCCAATTAACCCACGACAAATTCTGTGGTTCCCCCCGGATATACAAAACCGGCGATTTAGTACGCTGGTTACCGGATGGAGTTATTGAATATTTAGGTCGTTTGGATTTCCAGGTTAAAGTGCGCGGGTTTCGCATTGAATTGGGTGAGATTGAATCCCGCTTACGCGAACATCCCGCCATTCACGATGCTGTTGTACTCGCGGCAGGCGAACCCAATACTACCAGTAGCAAAAAATTGGTCGCCTATGTGGTTCCCGCGGCAGATTATTGGCAGCATGAACCGAACCTAAAAACCCTCGATGTGTTCGCCAGTTTGGTTAGCGATTGGCAAGGCGTGTTTGATGAAACCTATAGCGCCGATTCCCCGCACGGCGATCCTAGTTTTAACATCATCGGTTGGAACAGCAGTTACACCGGTTTACCGCTTCCTGCCGAGGAGATGAAACAATGGGTAGACAGCACGTGCCAACGCATTCTTTCTTTAGCTCCCCGGCGTATTTTAGAAATCGGTTGTGGCACCGGGCTTTTTTTGTTTCCCTTGTTGCCGCACTGCCTGTCGTATATCGGCACAGATATTGCAGAACACGGCCTCGCTTTTATTCGTCAGCAGTTGGCTACCCTGCCCACCCATCCCCCGGTTGAATTGTGGCACCGTAGCGCCGAGGATTTCAGCGGACTGGCAGACAAGCACCTCGACCTTGTTATTTTAAATTCAGTCGTGCAATATTTCCCTTCGGCCACTTATTTAGTCGACGTATTAAGCCAGGCCGCGTTACACATCGCTCCCGGTGGAGCAATTTTTATCGGTGATGTCCGTAGTCTTCCCCTTTTAAAAACCTTTTTTGCTTCAGTGGAATTCGCCCAGGCCGCACCCGCTGAAAAACCCAGCGATCTATTGCCTCGTGTTTTGGCCAAACTAACCGCCGAACAAGAATTGGTCGTGGACCCCCGTTTTTTCACCGCCTTAATGACCCGTGTCCCCCAAATCGAACGAGTTCAACTACTACACAAGTATGGTCGTTTCACCAATGAGTTGTCCAAGTTCCGTTACGATGTGATTCTACATATCCGTAAAAATCAGAACACTCCCATCTCTGAAGCACCTCCAGCCTCGGCCATTTTGGATTGGGAATTAGAGAAACCCAGCCTCGCTATCATGCGCCAATGGTTAAAAGAGCGGGCGGCTGCTTCTCCCTTCTTGGAAATTCGCAACGTGACCAATTCCCGTCTTTCTTATGATCACCAACTATTAAATTGGCTCACCTCTTCCCGTCAATCCGGGACCGTGGCCCAGTACCGGCAGTTTTTAGCCCAGCACAAGCCCGGTGGTTTTGAACCCGATGATTTCCTGCAATTGGCACCCGAGATGCCCCATCATGTTTCTGTGGTTCTTTCAGCTTCCGGTGATGCCTTTACCTTTGATGTTATTTTCCAGCACCCCGATTATGTATCCGCTGCTCTCACCACCCCTTCTTCCTGTGCCCCAGAGAAAAATCCCCCGCACAGTTACACCAACAACCCCTTGTTGCGCAAAATGGCCGTTCAGTTTATACCGGTATGGCGCGACTATTTAAAAGAGTCCTTACCCGAATACATGGTGCCCGCCCATTTCGTATTGCTTGAAACTTTCCCTTTAACCCCCAACGGCAAATTGGACCGTGAGACCCTTCCCATGTATGAACCCGCGCGGGCTGTATTAGATCAAGAGAATCCCTTTTTAGAACCGCAAAACCCCACGCAACAGACCTTGGCCACCTTGTGGAAAGAGTTGTTATTACTCGATAAATTGAGCATCAATGATAATTTCTTTTTTCTTGGTGGCGATTCCATCAATGCCATTCAACTGATTTCCCGGCTCAATAAACGTGGTTTTAATCTTTCCGTGCGCCATCTTTACCAGCACATGACCGTCGCCCAGTTAGCCCAGTTCATAGATACCCATACCGAGAGTCCAGCAGATCATTGTGCCCCGCCTAGCCCGGCTCCTTTCATTCAATTACCCGTGGCACGGGAAACTATTCTGGGGTTGTGTCCTGTTGGAGCAGAAGTGGAGGATATTTACCCCTTAACTCCCTTGCAAGCGCACATGTTGTCCTATTTCTTACAGAATCAGCGTGAAAATCCTGTGCCCGGTTTATTTGTCAATCAGGTTCGTATGCGCGTGCCTCTTGAGCCTTCCCATATTCCCCTTTTAAAAGAAGCGTTCCAGCAGATCACCCAGGCTTATCCGTATTTGCGAACCGCTTTCTTATGGGAGAACCTCCCCCATCCGGTGCAAGTAGTATATAAAGAAGCGATGGTTGACATTCAAAGTTTTGATTGGCGTGATTTGTCGTCCCAGGAGCAGGAAAAGCGTGTGCAGCAGTTCATTCGTCAGGATCATTTTCGTAGTTTTCAGCGGCACGTTCCCATAGTCAATCGGATCACCATTCTTTTCCTTTCAGATAATCAGAGTCTTGTTATCAAGACCTCTGATTTAATGCGTGTGGATGGTTGGAGTGCCATGATCGTTAGCACGCGATTATTTGAATACATGTCTCTTTTAGCTGCCGGGAACGCCCAGCCATTGGAACCCAACACCTTGTATCGTGATTACATTTCCTGGTTATCCCAGCAGGACCAGACCAAGGGTGATTCCTTTTGGCAAGCCATGGCCAGTGGTTTTAGCCATCCTACCCCTTTGATCTCCCATGCGCCATGCAATCAGGATAGTGATGGTCCCAAAGAGGAAGTTGGTTTTTATTATGCGTACCATTATTTAACTCGCCAGCAGACCACCGCCTTAAATCATTTTTTGAAGCAGCATCAGATTCTATTAAGTGCTTTGGCTTCTGGTATATGGGCCTTGTTGCTGTATCATTATACCCATTGTGACAGAGTCATGTTTGGCGTGTTGTTTTCCGGTCGTGGCAGTGCTTTAGCTGCCGTGGAAGCCATGGTTGGTCAAGCGATCAATGTATTGCCCATGCGTGTCGATATTGCAGCCGATAAACCTATTTTGAATTGGATGCAAAGTATTTGGAACACCCTTATCCAATTGCACCCGTATGAAACCAACCAGTTGGATCATATTCGGCAATTATGGCAGCGTCCAAGCAACCAGCCTTTGTTTCAGAGTTATCTCGTGATTGAGAATTTCCCAGGCATCAAGGAGAAAAGCAAAGTCGATGCATCCGGGCGGCCCAATTTTGAATATATCGCCCAGATGGAGTATCCCTTGCGTGTCGAGTTGCAACCCAGTCCAGAATTGGGGTTAGTCATGCAATATTATCATCAGTATTTTACCCATGTTTCTATACGCACCATGTTAAATGATTTCTCTCGTCTCTTGCTTGCCATCGTCTCCCATCCCCAGCAAACCGTCGATGAATTACTAAAATCTCTCCAGTAAGTTCACCCCAGACCAAAAAAACTATTTCAATTTGATTGGATTAAAAAATCCATCGAGCCTGGAACCATTCGTGTGGTAAGGAAAGAAAAAAGATAAACCCGCTCCCAGAAGTGCTCTACGTGGTTTGGCTGTCTAATTAGGGTTTAAATGGTAAGTCTTTCAAATAGTAAAAGTTTTTCAGGGTTCCAAGGGGCGGTCTTTTCAAAAAAGCCCCTTGGCCGCCGGAGGCATTATTCTCCCTCTTCTTCAAATGAAGCGGGTAGTGACAGAATTACCTCGGTTCCAGAACCGGGAGTGCTTTCCAGTTTGATATTGCCACCCAGGGATTTCATAAGGCCGTAACAGGTGTACAGACCCAGACCTGTGCCTTCTTCCTTGGTAGTTTGAAAAGGTTGGAAGAGTTTTTCCTTGATAGAGTCATCGATACCTGGACCGTTATCTTTAATAGCGATATTGAACAACTCTTTAGAAGGAAGTTGGTCACGCCCGGTGACATAGATGGAGATAATAATTTCCCCTTGCTTTTCTTTCCCAATAGCATCGGCGGCATTGAATAAAATATTGATGATCACCTGTTGAAACTGGTGGGCATCGGTTTCCACTGTCAACTCTTCAGCGATTTTTTTTATTACCGTGATATTGGTGGGAATTTTTAGAGCAATGGATTGCAATGACGATTCCACAATCTGCGCCAAGCTGACCTTTTCTATCTCTTTCTTTTTGAACCGGGAAAAACTGAGCAGGGATTTGACAATCTCATCGATCCGTTGCACTGATTGGCGCATGATAGCAATTTCGTCAATAATATCTTCGCGGGTAAACTTTTTTAAATCCGTAAAATACTTCAGAAAAGTAGAAATACCAGCCAGGGGATTCTTAATCTCATGGGCCGCAGAAGCAGCCAGTTCCCCCACGAGTGCTAAACGGTCCATGCGGTATATTTTATAGTAGTTTTGATTGTCTTCCACCTGGGCACGTTCCCCGATTACCATGGGAATTAAAATGTTGGCAAAAATCTTAAAAAAACGGTTGATTTGGTCGAGTTCTTTATAGGTTTTACTGTCCGCTTCAATAACCACAAACCCATGGAGCTTCTTCAATGAAAACAAAGGAATCAAAATATCTATTTTTAATTTAGCGAACAAGTCAGGGTTGGTTTTTTTCAGGAACGCCAACCTTGACTGGGTTTCGTCTTTGAGTTGGATTGTTTTGATTGAATTTTTCAGGTACACAATCAGATTGGAATTCCAGGTGATTGGTTCCAATTGGAGACGGGAGTGCTTTTCGTTAAAATAGGGGACGAACTCGGTATTCTTTGGATTTAAAATGAACACGGCCAAACCGGACACAGGCAGATGTTTTAAAAAATAATCGGGGAATAAGTCGAGGAATTGTTCCGCGTAGTTCAGAGTTTCGATTTCTTCCAGGGTTTTTTCTAACAGTTGTGTATAGTCTTTTTTAAATATCATCTTCATTATTTCCCAGGTCCTCTTTTCCTTCTGGATCATCGACCTGAATGTTTAAAAATTCCAGTTTCCGGTACAAACGGGCTCTGGAGATGCCCAATATTTTGGCCGTTTTTTTGATATTATTATTATGGGCTTCCAGTACCTCTTTAATGTACTTGATCTCGTATTCGTGCAGAGTTAGGAACGTTTGCCGGGTATTTTTTTCGCTTTCATGCAAGGTCAGCATCAAATCTGTAATCGTGATGGCGTTGCTGTTTTTGATAGAGAAAACGCTTTTGATGGTATTTTTAAGTTCGCGCACGTTTCCTTCCCAAGGATATTGCAAGAGAAAGGTTTCCGCTTCCTTGGTGATGCGGGTGATTTTTTTGTCGAACAGGTTGTTGAACACAGCGATAAAATGCCATACCAATGGCAAAATGTCTTCGCGGCGTTCTTGTAAAGCAGGAATGTATATCACAGTTCCCTTTAACCGGTAATAGAGGTCTTTGCGGAAGCGATTGGCTTCGACCTCTTCTTTGAGGTCTTTATTCGTGGCTGCGATGAGACGCACATCTACTTTCTGCGAGGTATTATTGCCCAGTTGATAGATCACGCCATCTTCCAAGACGCGCAGTAGTTTCGCCTGGAATTGCAGTGGCATCTCCCCGATTTCATCCAAGAACAGTGAACCTTTATCCGCCTGAATAAATCGTCCGCCGTAATTTTCCCCAGCACCAGTAAACGCGCCTTTTTTGAAACCAAATAATTCCGATTCAAATAACTGTTCCGGGATAGAAGAGCAGTTCAGCGGTAAAAAGGTTTTGTCCTTTCGTTTGGAGTTGTTATGGATGAATTTGGCAATGATTTCTTTGCCCACGCCTGTGCTGCCTTGAAGGAGAACGTTATTGTCGGTTTTAGCGTATTGTTTGGCCATGGAAACCACTTCAGCCATTTTCCGGCTTTCATAGACGATTTCATTGGAGGTGTGTTGGGTCATCAGTTCGTTTTTGAAAGAGAGGTTTTTTTCTCTTAGCTCGGTGATCTCCACAATTTTTTCGATTTGGATGAACATCAATTCTTCATCCAGAGGTTTTTCCAGATAATAAAAAGCACCGTTTTTAATAGCATCCATAGCCGTGGGGATAGTGGCGTGTGCCGTCATGATAATCGTTCTACCTTCCATTTTGGAATTATACCGTTTCAGCAAATCAATACCGTTACCGTCCGGTAGTTTTAAATCCAGGAGAAAAATATCATAGTTGGAATAGCGGAGTTTTTTATAGGCTGTCTCCAGGTTTTCCGCTTCATCCACGTGGTAGTCCCTTAATTCGATTAGCTTTTTTAAGGATTTCCTGAGCGATAGCTCGTCTTCAATAATCAAGATGTGTATTGTCTGTTTATCCATAGTACTCCTATTGGGTTCTTTTTGATTAGAAATCGAGAACCCGTTTCAAGTAAAATTATGCCAGCCAGTAGCAAAACCTTTTCAGATAGCAGTCCGAATGCATCCATGTTCGTTCCTTCACGATTAGGATATTATACCACAATACCATTTTTCTACATAAAAATATTTTCATTTTAAATCAATTGGGAGTTTAATGTAAGACGATCTGGATTCACCGCTCAGCTATTTTCGTAATATACCTTCTTCAAAAACAACGCATGGCCGGGGGCGGTGAAACCAGAAGTGATCCGGGAAGGTTTCTCAAACATATCCCTAACCTCTTCCACCCCACATTCATGCAAACCGACCTCAATCAATGTGCCGGTGATAATACGCACCATCTTATGCAAGAACCCCTCGCCTTTAAAGGTCATAATCACTCTCTCGTCATTTTTTTCAATAGTGATGAATTCAATAGTTTTAATGGTGGTTTTGTCTTTGGATTTCATGGCTGTGAAATTTTTAAAATCCTTGGTGCCGATAAAATAGGTTTTGGCTGTGTTCATAGCGTCGATATCCAGAGGTACGGGGATATGGTAATAGTAGTGCCGTTCAAAGATGTTTTTGCGGGGTGAATTCCATATCTGGTAGAGATACTCTTTCATGGTAGCATTGTACCGGGCATGAAATTTGTGGGGCACTTCTTCAATCCCAATCACTTGGATATCGGGTGGCAGATGAATCATCAGTTCAGCGTCCAGTTCCTTTAAGTGGATACGGGAATTGGTTTTGAAATTAGCCACCTGACCCAAGGCATGAACATCTTTGTCCGTTCTACCTGCCCCGGTGATTTCGACTTTTTCGTTGATAATTTCTTCTAAGATATATTCCAATCGCCCCTGAATAGTTTTATGGGTATCGGGTAACCGTTGCCAGCCATAATAATGGGAACCGTCGTATTCCAATGTCAGTTTAATATTTCTCATGGTTCCATTTTATACCATTTGGCAGGGATTGGCAAACAGGAAAAGAGAGTAGGGGCAATCGCCCTAAAAAAAAAAGCCTGCCAAGGTTTAAAGAGAAGATAAACCCGGGCAGGCTGGTCGGTCAGTTTATTAACAATTAATTATCGATTATTCTTGAGTGGCCCAAACTTTGCCGTCTTCAATATGAAGGGTCAACGTTTCTATATCACAAAGATTAATGTCACGCCAGTACACGGCTGTACCTTCGGTATCTTTAATCATGATATCCCATTTGCATTCTTCTTCATCACCAGCAAAAGAGATGGCAACACTTTCGCCATCTGGGAGCGTCTCAACACCAAGAACATCCTCTTCCCAATCGTTAACTGTTGCCCTGGAAATATACAGGGAATCAATGACGACACCGGTGGCATTGACAACGGTAAAATCCTGATCTCCTTCAGCCTTAAGAGGCGTAGAAGAAAAAGCCAAAACCAAAACCGCACACACAAATATCAAAACTAAACTTTGTTTCATAGTATCTCCTTTTTTTACAGTGTTTTCATTTAAGACAGTATAATATAGTATTGTAAAAAATTTGTAAATAGGTTTTCATCAAAATTTTAAAAAAATTTTCCGGTGACCAAAGGCATTTAAGAAAAAAAGCCCCTGGCCACCGGAGTTAAGATTGACTTCTTTTATGTTTTTACGATCCCAGCAAAGCCCATGAATGCCAGTGATAATAATCCGGCGGTAATCAGGGCGATAGGCGCCCCTTTCATGGCTTCGGGAATATCATAAAGCGCCATTCTCTCGCGGATTCCAGCAAAGATTAGCATGGCGAATCCAAAACCAAGGGACGTGGCAATCGCAAACACAACACTTTCTACCAATCCAAATTGTTTCTTGAATACCATCAACGCGACACCCAAGATAGTACAGTTGGTAGTGATCAACGGCAAATACACACCAAGAGCCTGATACAGGGCTTGGCTGGTTTTTTTCATGATCAATTCCACCATCTGCACCAAGGCGGCAATAACCAGGATGAAGGCGACAGTTTCCAGGTAACCGATTTTCATGGGGATCAGGATAAGTGATTTCAGCAGGTAAGTGACCAGGGTGGAGAGTGTCATCACAAAAGTTACGGCTGCGGCCATACCACTGGCAGTGCTGATACTGGTACTGACTCCCAAGAAAGGACAAATACCGAGGAACTGCGAGAAAACAATGTTGTTAACAAATATTGCTCCAACGATAATGATAATATATTCCATTTTCTGTCTCCTTGTCAGGCTTTCTTAGCCACTTTATTCACAACGGCGATGAGGTACCCCAATGCAATAAAAGCACCGGGAGGGAGAATGAACAATAAGACGGTGGAAGCACCCTCGGCTACGATCTTGTAGCCAAAGATAGAACCCGCTCCGATTAATTCGCGGATACTACCGAGCAAAGTTAAACCGACGGTAAATCCAAGTCCCATCACAACGCCATCTAACGCTGACGCCCAAACACCGTTTTTACAGGCAAACGCTTCGGCCCGCCCAAGGATGATACAGTTGACGACAATCAAAGGAATAAATATCCCCAATGTGGCATGAAGATCAGGGGTATATGCATTCATAACCAGATCAACAATGGTAACAAACGTGGCAATAACAACAACAAAAGCAGGAATCCTGACTTTATCGGGAATCAAATTCTTGATCAACGCAATAACCATATTGGAGCCGATAAGCACGAACGCAGCGGCAAAACCCATGCCAATTCCATTGATGGCCTGACTGGTGACAGCCAAGGTGGGACACATGCCTAACAGCAAGACCAATGTCGGATTCTCCTTGACCAGTCCGCGGTATAATTCGCTTGCAAAACTCATTGGATACCTCCTTCACTTTGAGCAGGTGTTTTAGCTTTATCTGCTACAGGCGTGACAACCGGGGTGGCTTCACTCTTTTTTTCCACGGGATTCAATGTACTGTCTTTGGGGGATTCTACAGGAGCGGTGACTGGTCTGCCTAATTTGAGACCATCATACGCTCTCTGGGTGGCATCACAAAATGCCCTTGAAGTGATGGTAGCGGCGGAAATTGCATCCACTTCACCGGCATCTTTATTCACGGTCATCTTGTACACCTGGGGATCCTTGCCAGTGAACTGGTCTTTGAATTTGGGTTCACCCATTTTCGCACCTAAACCAGCGGTTTCGCCATGTTTTAGAACGGTGATGGCGTTAATTTTGTTATCGGGGGTGAAACCCACCATCAACCAGATGCGACCTGAGAATCCTTTATCGGAATAGGTATGGACTGCCACGCCAACGGGTACACCACCCTTGGTGGCGGGATAAAACACGACTTCTTTGAAGTTGTCCCCGGGCAAAGTATAATTTTCTAGGCTGGGGTTGTTATCAAATGGGGGTAAAACCACTTTTAGGGCGTTGAGAATCTTGTTAGTTTCCACCTGGGCAATGGTATCTTTGGTATTGGTATAAGTATAACCAAGCGCCAACGCGGAAATCAATCCAATCACGGTTAATACGATTACCATATTGGCAAACGTAGAAGGCAATTTTTTATCATCTGCCATAGTTCACCTCGGTGCCAAACCGCTTGGGTTTGACAAATTTATCAATTAAAGGTACAAACGCATTCATTATAAGAATGGAGTAAGAACATCCTTCGGGATAACTGCCAAAAAGGCGGATAAGTCCACAAAGAATACCACCGAAAAGGGCGAATATAATCTGCCCCTTGACAGACATGGGACTGGTAACCATATCGGTGGCCATAAACCACGCACCGAGCATGGCACCTCCAGCGAGGATGTGAAACAAAGGGTCAGCATACTTGGCGGGATTCATAAGATAAAACACGCCGGAAAAACCAGCCAACCCAAGTAGATAAAACACGGGAATGTGCCAGGTGATGATCTTCTTATAGATCATATAAAGACCGCCAATAATAATAGCCAAGGCAGATACCTCACCAAGACAACCGCCGATATTCCCAAGAAAGAGATCAAGATGATTGGGGAGAGCGGCGACGCCTTTTTCCTTAAGTACTCCTAACGGGGTAGCTGAAGTAACGGCATCAGCACCAAAAGCCCAGATGTTCTTTAACGGTACGGGCCAAGTAGTCATTTCAACAGGGAAACTGGCTAACATAAAAGCACGACCAACCAACGCTGGGTTAAATGGATTCTTGCCGAGACCACCAAAAGTCATCTTGGCGACACCGATAGCAATCAAGGAACCAGCTAACAACTGCCACCAAGGAATAGTACTGGGCACATTAAAAGCCAACAATAAGCCGGTAATAGCAGCACTACCATCAAACGCGGTGATCTTTGTTTTGAGAATGAATTTCTGTACGAGATATTCGATACCAATACAAAAAACCAGGGCCAGAAGAACTACTTTGATGGCATGTAAGCCATAAAAATAGGCAGAAGCCAAAAATGCTGGCGACAGGGCAATTACGACACCCCACATAATTTTTTCAGTTTGAAGTTCTCCCTTTTCATGGGGGGAGAGAGATACGATCAGTTTATTACTCATTTTTGCCTCCTTTCCCTCATAATGCGCATCACATTGGTTTTGCCATAACGGATGTAGTCCAGCAGGGGAATCGCAGATGGGCAAGTAAAACTGCATGAACCGCATTCCATACAATCAAACACGGCCTCTGCTTCGAGAAGGTCAAAATTGTTACGGTTGGCTAATTTTTCAAGCAGATAAGGAGCCAGTCCCATGGGGCATACAGTGACACATTTACCGCAACGGATGCAATTGGAAGGTTCACGGCGTCGCGCTTCGCTCTCATCCATCAGGATCAAGCCTGATGTTCCTTTAGTAATTGGAATATCCAACGAGGTAACCGCTTTTCCCATCATGGGGCCACCGTTAATTATTTTGGTGGTATTTTCTGGCATGGGTTCGCCCACGGCTTCTAAAAGCATGGTAGCAGGGGTCCCGATACGAGCCAAAAAATTGCCGGTCTTTTTTAGATTCTTACCGGTCATGGTCACAACTCTCTCTATGAGGGGTTTGTTTTTTTGCACGGCTTCATAAATGGCCAGGGCAGTACCCACATTGTTGATAATCACGCCGACATCAAGGGGCAACTTACCGCTGGGTACTTCGCGATTTAACAGGGCTTTGATTAATTGTTTTTCAGCACCCTGTGGATACTGCACTTTGAGTGCCACGACTTCCACACCGGGATAATCTTTGGCCTTTCTGGTCATGATGTCAATGGCATCAGGTTTATTACTTTCAATACCAATGAGCGCGCGGTCGACTTGCCCGGCTTTTTTCATGATCTGAATACCTACCATGATCTCATCGGCTCTTTCCAGCATGAGGCGATGGTCGGAAGTGAGATAAGGCTCACATTCAACGGCATTAATGATAAGGGTATCGGCTTTGCGATCATCGCTGACCATATATTTAATATGGGCGGGAAAAGTAGCGCCACCGAGACCTACAATACCCATCTGTTTGATTTTATCCAAGATGAACTTGGCATCGGTGGGAATATCTTTGACTAAGATATCAGAACGATCAATACTATCTTCCCATTGGTCGCCTTCGACTTTAATAATCACGGCTTTGTTTTTGTAACCGGAAGCATCCGGCACATCGTCAATGCGCATGACTTTCCCGGAAACGGAGGAGTGAATATTGGCGGAGATAAACGCCTCGCCTTTGGCGATGAGAGTACCCACTTTAACGGCGTCGCCTTTATCCACAACGGGTACAGCGGGAGCACCGAGATGTTGGTTGAGGAGGATAGAAACTTGTTCTGGGAGTGCCAGTTTTACAATGGCAGAACCGGCAGACAGTTTATTTTCCGGTGGATGTACACCACCCAATTTAAAGGTTTTCAGATTCATTCTTTTACCTCTTCTTTTTTGTCTTGAACTTCCGGTTTCGCTTCCGGTTTGGGTTTCGGTTGGGGGGCGGGGAAAGTAGCCATGATGGCACCGGTGGGGCAGACATTAACGCACAAGCCACAGGCGATACATTTGTCAGTATCAATATAAGCGAGGTTGTTGTTCAAGGTAATAGCCTGGATTTTTTCCGGGCACTCTTTGACGCATTTGCCACAAGCAATACAGGAAACTTTGCAATTTTTCATGGCGATAGCGCCTTTTTCTTTGTTCACGCAATTGATCCAAACGCGGCGGTTCTTCTTGCCTTTGGGGCGCAATTGGATGATCAATCTGGGGCAGCCTTTGACGCAAGCACCACAGGCCACACATTTTTCTTCACTGATGACCGGCAAACCAGTGGTCTTATCAATATAAATAGCGTCAAATTTACAAACAGCGACGCAATCGCCCAGGCCGAGACAACCATTGGGACATCCACTCTCACCGGAAAAAAGGTTATGGGCCATAATGCAACGGCTGGGTCCATCATAAAAGAGTTTAGCTGGTGCCTTTTCACAGGTACCGCCGCACCGGACAACAGCAATGGCAGGAAGGGCTTCTGATGTTTTCATACCTAAAAATTTAGCAATCGCAGCCATCACATCGGCACCACCCGGAGGACATGATAATGCAGAAATATCACCGGCATCGGCACCTTTAACCAATGCCTCGGCTAAACCCCGACATCCGGGATTTCCGCAGCCACCACAATTGGCGCCAGGTAAAAGCGCTGCTACTTCATCGATCCGGGGGTCTTCATCCACGGTGAACTTTTTGGCAACTAAAAAAAGTATCATGGCGGAACCGGAAGCAATGACTACTAATGTTACGACTGAATACAATACAAGCGGGTTCACTATTTCACCTCATTTACGTTTCGTATTTACGTTTCATACTCACGTTTATTTATTTCGTTCGAATGTTACTTCTTACGTTTATTTCTTACTGCTTTTTTTGCGCGTAAAAGACAAAGTCTTTTTCAATTTTCCCACGGAATGTATGGAGCAGGAGATAATATGGCAGTAGGCTGAACAAACTGCATAACCCGGACACGGATTCGTTGACGCCGAGGGCGAAAGCTGAAAAAAGAGTGACGGCCATCACGAAAAAGGGGAGGATAAATGCGAAGAATATGGCCTTATGACCTAATTTGGCGGCCATAGTTATGGTGGCGGTATCGCCAATTGACAGGGATTCCCCGGGAGAACAGATGGCGTCAATGATTTTTTCCACCATGTCGGAAGCAGTGCAGGCCCCTTTGGCGTGACATTCTGAGCAGGCGGATCGGGATATAATTTTGATTTGGAGGCGATTCCCTTGGGCACCCACAACTACGCCGTCATGGTAAACCATACGGTTATCTGACATAAATTTCTTGCTCCTGACTATTCCGCTTTGCTTATTTTAGGCATTATTTTAATGCTTCAAGCGGCTACCACGGTTGTCTTCATTAAAAAATTCACGATCCAAACAAAAAACTATAAACCATTCACGGCCTCCTAAAATTCGTTGTTTGGGGGATAGGTCGTGGGATCCAAAATATAACAAGTGCCGGAGGAGGGAGTCGAACCCTCACGAGGAGTGATCCTCGTCGGATTTTGAGTCCGGTGCGTCTGCCGATTTCGCCACTCCGGCGCTAATGTTAAACAGTATTATAATAATACTTGGTGTTTTTGTCAAGTAGAAATCGTTAAAGATGGATTAAAAATATCGGGAAAGTTCGACAACTTCAGGAGGATCTTTCTGTTTCCAGAAACTGGGAGGAACGGTTTTAATAGCATCAGTGGCGTCTTTTGCGGTACGAAATTTCCCCCACATGACGAGGAAACAATTTCGATTGCCATTAACGCGATTTAAAATAAAAAAATTTTCACCGCCACCAGTGCGGGCATAAGCGGACGAAACCGATTCTTTCAAACAATCCATTTCCAGGAGTATGGAATAGATGATCTTGGATTCCTGTAATTCGCGTTTCCACACATCACCGGCAGTAATATAATTGCCTTGTAGGAAATAAGACTTGGCACTTTTCCCGGTGAGCGGCAGTGGGGTTTGTGCTTCTTTTTTAGGTGCTTCTTTTTTAGGTTGTTCTTGGGGAGTTTCTATAGCGGTGATGGGTTCTTTCTTAAGATCAGTCGGGTTAGTGTCTGGCGTGTTCGTGATTTCCTCTTTTTGGGCGGAGGGTTCTTGGAAAAAAATATCGGCTGATTTTTCTGCCTTTTGCTGTGTTTCTGATGTAGCGGGGGAATTTTCTAACCACGGGAGGACGAGTAAAATGATACCGCCGAACAGGAAGATTAAAAAAACCAGGATCATGGACATGGTGAATAGTGTTTTCTTTTTTTTCTCTTCCGCATGGAGTTCGGCCATGAAGGGTGTTCGTTGTTTGTGGGGGCTTTGCTTTTTATCTGGTGGGGGTTTGGGTGTCGTTTTATTTTGACTTTTTTCATGACTAGTATCTTGTTTGTGGATAGGTTTCATATCGTTCTCCATGGTGATTTTTGCGGAGGGTTTTTTATCGGGGAGTATTTCATGGATGGTATCCAGTTGGGCAGGATCGTTTTGGGAATGTCTGCGTTCTGATAATCTCTTTTCGCCCGGTTCATCAATGGAACCGAGGTGGTAATCATCTCTTTTGCTCAACTGGTGGTGTCTGGCGATTGGGATTTCCACGATAGATTTGTCAATTTCGGCGGTGGTGTAGGTTTCGAAGGGTTCATCCGAATTGGTGGGGGTGTAATCGGTGGGGGAGTCCTCGCTGGTTTGAAAAACAGAGCCATCGGATAACTCGAACTCTTTTTTGATAAGGAGTTCTGACATCATGAAGAAGTAGATAATTTTCAGCAATGATTCGCGATGTCCGCCGGATTGGCGGGAGAGGATACCTTCCAAGCGGTTTTCGCCGTCAAAACTGTTGAGTAAATCTCTTTGGCGGTCGGTGAGGTTGTATTTAGCGAGTTTTTCTTCGTCTGGGTTTTTGATTAATTCTAATTGCAGGGTGCCGATTTCTTTCCAGATTTCGCTGATTTCGACATCTTCGACGATATAGTCAATGATAAAGTCGGTGACGTTGAGGTCGAGGCTGAGCAGTCGTTCGGGGGGTTGATCTTTGATAAATTGGAAGCCGCCTTCGCGCCATTTGAGAACGGAACGCATGATGCGTTTTAATTGTTCTTTGGAGGCATCGATTAATTCTTCGAGGGTAATGAGGCCTTTTTCGACCAGGAGTTTCCCAATGGATTCGGAGACGCGGGAGTCGGCTTTAATTTTGCGAATAGTGGCGGCATCGGTGAGGTCTCTGGAGATGAGGACGTTTTCTAACTTGTCATCATCGGAGTTAGAAATAGCCCAGATCATCTTCCCGCGGCTGAAGTAGAGAACTTTAAGGATATCTTCTCTTTTAATGTACAGTATCCCGGTCAACCCCAGTTCGAAAACGGTGAGGAGCAGTTTCATAACCGGGGTATCGCTCAAAGAGCCTTTTTCACTTAGCATCCGAGTATTATTCCTAATTTAAAGTATCCATTCTAATTTTTATCTATAAGTGATTAAATGTCAAGTGTTTTTGAGTTTTTTTCTGTGAAATCGCTGGATTGATGATAATGAAATTAGGTGAAAGAGTGGATTGGGTGGATTGGGTAGTGCGCGGGCTAACCATGGAAGAAAACAATGAGCTGACGATAATGGCAGAGAACATGGGGGTTATTGAGAGGGAAAAGAGGGAAGTAAGGAGGTGAGGAGGTTAGGAAAAAGAAAGGGGGCAAAATTTTATTTATAGAAATAATGGGCGCACTTGATCACGTGGGACTCAATAAAACATTTAATTTAACTACCATATTTCATTTCCGCAGGGGTTTCCTGTTTCTATCTCTTGGTGGATATTATCTTTATTAATCTTGGAGATGATATCTTTTAATGACAGGGGCTCTTTTTCAACAGGAGTCAGGATAATGCGTCCCTTTTCAATCTGCATGTTTAAGGGAGAAGCGGTTTTCAAACCCATTTCTTCAGCAAAAAATCTGGGTATTGGTAACGCCAAGCTGTTACGCCATTTTATAACATTGGTTATCATAGTTCCTCCATTCATATTATATATACATACTTTTGACCTTTTTGTCAATTCCTTCCAAAAAAATTCACCGCTGGTGAAAAAAAAGAAAGAAAAGGGTGTTGACGGCATTAATCTTGAATTCACTGCCAGTTCTTTGAGAGTATCGTAAATGCAAGTGGGAATTATGAGAATGATGAGAATGATGGGAGGAATGGGAATATTTTTGTTTATCGCATACTTCCCATACTTCCCATAATTCCCATACTTCCCATTAACGTGGCAGTAAATTCAGGTAATTTTACCTTGACAAATTGGCGTTAGAGGTATAGAATTAATTTTTAAGGCATGATTCTAGGGAAGAGGGTCTAAAAACCCCACAGCCCCCGCTGCCGTGACCGGGTTTCGTGATTGCCCTTGGGCAAGAAATCGAAAAACAGTCTTTAAATACTTACAGCCACTGTCCTTTTTTAGGATGGGAAGGCTTTTAAAGACCCCGGGAGTCGGAAAACCTGTCATTGTCTTAAATCAAAGCGCATGTGACCTGCGGAGGGCGGGTGACGTGATAAAAAAAAAGCCCTCAAAAGAATTTCCTTAGGAGGAACTATGTCTGTTTTTTCATTTGCTGTATCATCAAAGTCAAAAGTGTTAATTGGTTTAGCGATCATCTTCTCTATGCTGCTGGGAACGTTAGCATGGAGCGAAGAAATCGGGGAGAAAAAAGAGGAAGCACCACTAATTAAAGAATTTGTGGAAGTGGTCGGTCATATCCCGGTGGCCAATACCATCCAAAGCGTTTCTGTTCTGAAAATGGAAGAAATGGAAACCTTCCAGTTCGAAAATATGAAGTCTGTACTGAACCTGATCCCTGGTTTACTGACATTATCCAATGGCAGCTTTGGGCAAACGTCATCTACTTATATCCGGGGTTCCAAATCAGCGCAAGTGCTTTATATTGTCGATGGTATCAAGTTACGCGACGGGGGAAGTTTAAACGGGGTAGACCTCTCGGTGCTCTCACCCACCATGATTGATAAAGTAGAAGTGGTCCGGGGCCCATTGAGCAGTATTTATGGTTCGGATGCGATGGGTGGCGTGATTAGTTTGAGTACACAATCCAGAGAAGGCGCTGATTTTTCGGCTTCTTATGGCAGCCATGATTCTTATATGGGAAGCCTTTCAGGGCTGACGCGTTTACACGATTTTACACTCGGAATGACCGTGAACTCGCAACGGTTCAGTGATAATACACCCAATGACATCTTTAAAAACACCGGACTGTCTGCGAAAGTGGATTATAATAAAAACAAATTGGATGCTGGGCTTAGATTCTTTGGGAACTTTACCGACTCAGGGATTCCTTTTAATGATTTGGGGGTTGCGGCGCCGGATCGGAATTATAAACAAACCTACCTGATTTTTGCGCTACCCTTCACCTACCATTTTAACGAGGATACCAAGCTAAATGTGAAATTGTCCTTCACGCGCAGCAAATACGAATTTAAAGATACTACGGATTTCTGGAACCCCTATTTTGTGAGCCGTTTTAATAATTACGAAACGGATGTAACGTATAGCACCCGTTTGTTTAACCGTCTGCATCTGGACGCCGGTGTCGATTATGCGGACCAATCTATCGGGAGTGAAAATAGTCTGGGTCTTATTCTGGATAATAAAAAAACGAGTTACCTCTCGGCCTTCACGAACACGGGACTGAACCTGGGGGCGACACAAATCTCGGCTTCGGTGCGGTATGATAAATATAAAAACGTGCCCGCTCATGTATCCCCGCAAGTCGGCATTTCCTATCTTTTTGCCAATGGCTTGAAACTGCGGTGGGCGTATTCGTTCAGTTTTATGGCACCCCAGCTCCAACAACAAGTGAATCCGTGGGGATTACCTAATTTTGATTTGAAACCGGAGCAAGGAAAGTCGATTGAAGCGGGCGTGGAGTATTATTCAGAAAAACTGGTGCTCGGCGCGACTATTTTTAATACAAAATACGAGGACATGATCGGTTGGGTCACGGTAGATTGGAACACGTTTGCCGGTCAATTCAAAAACATTAAGAGTGTCGATACCTACGGCCTGGAACTTTCCGCTACCCTGCATCCTATTTCAGCCCTCACCATTGGCGGCAGTTACACTTATCTACATACGGAAGATAAATTGACAGGAGAACCTCTGCAACGCAAACCTAAACATACTTTTTCCGGTTATGCCGCCTATGTTCACAAACGTTTTAGTCTTTCTCTTAAAATGATTGCAGTCGGTCAACGGCCAGATCGCATTTATGGGTTGAGTTCGGCGAATATGGTTGCAGCCGCGTTTAATACCTTTGATTTTTGCCTGATGGTGCCCGTTACCGGTGGTCTGACTGTTTATGGCAAGATGACCAATGCGTTTGATAAAGCGTACCAGCAAATGCTCGGCTATGACGCCCCCGGACGCCGCCTCGAATTGGGCTTTAAATATAAATTAGACTAAAACAAATTCATCGCAAAGACACAACGACTCTGACTGTCGCTGTGTCTTTGCGGTATCCATCAAAAAAAGAACGGGTGCCGACATGAAGCAGCAAAAAATACGCGTGATTTTACAGAGAAAAGTTTATATAATAGTGGCAGTGGTGCTTTTTTATCTTTCGTCTGCCGCGGGATTGTGGGCGCAGAAAAAACGGGTGGTCACTTTGGCGCCAGCCTTAACGGAAATTGTATTCGCCCTTGGAAAAGGGGACTGTCTGGTGGGAAATACCAAGTTTTGCAATTACCCGGAAGCTGCCAAACATATTCCACGGGTGGGTGGACTAATAGATGTCAACGTGGAAGTATTAATTAACAAAAAACCGGATATTATTTTTCTCTACCGGGAAAATTACGAGAGTGTCAAGGTGATGGAACAACGATCCCGCTTAGTTTTTGTCAAGCATACGAATCTGCACGATATTTTCGCTGGGATCATGGTAGTAGCGCAAGCGCTGGATGTGCCAGAGAAAGGGAAAGGTCTGGTCACAACTATTAAAAATGAGTTACAAGCGCTACATACCAAATCAACAGGCAAAAAACCTTTAAAAACGTTGCTGATTATCGGCAGAAGCCCGGATAAATTGTCCAACATGTACATTGTGGGAAAAAAAGATTTCTTGAATGAATTGATGGTGATAGCGGGAGGGTGCAATGCCTATCAAGGGGAGATTCTATATCCCAGTATCTCGATGGAATCGGTAGTGGCGATGAACCCGGATGTGATCATCGAATTATCGGCTTATAATGAAAGTATCCCGGCTTCCCAGGTCTACGAATTATGGAAAAAATACCCGTTTATTCCGGCAGTAAAAACCGGGAAGATAAACATCATTGATAATTCAATCTGGATTATCCCGGGACCACGGGTGGCCCAGATCGCTCAATTCATGTTTGATATTTATTGGGGTAAATAGGCCGCACATTTTTAATCAAGGCGAAACCTATGTTTAACACAGAGTTTGATAGAAGCCGATTTAATACCGTGTGGGTTAATGGGTCGTGGTTTGTGTCGTTATATTTTGCAATCTTTCATTCCCCAGCAGACTTTTGACCCTAAATTCCAGCGAATTGTTTCGTATCAAAGAAAAATTGATTCATCTGGGTATCAATTGTCATGTGCGATAGGAAAGGAAAAGAGTGGCCCACGAATGACCATCTTTCGCCCCACCACTCCCCCATTATTTTATAGTAGTGTATCGACGCGATGCATACAGCCATCAAAGCCTCTCAAAATTTTTATTATTTTAAAAAATAAATTGCTTTTCTTTTTGAAATATGCTAGAATTTTTTCGTATTTATTGGAAATGCAGAGATACCATGGTGTGGTTTAAAAATAATTAATAAAATAAAAGGAGGAAATTTAAAATGAAAAGGAAATGTGTGGTGTTGGTAGCAATTTTGTTGACAGTGTCGTTGGATCTTGCTTTTTCACAGGTGAGCAAAACCAAAATTAAAGAATTTGTCTTCAATCACATTAACGAAAGCCTTTATATTTACGAAGATGGAAAAGACCCATACCGTCAAAATTTTAATTGGAAGAAACCTGACCCCTTCATCATTGCTAGGAACGAGAGGTTCATAATATCCGTAATAATTAACCCCTTCACTACAACATGCAAAGCTGGGGATATTACCAAATTTAAAAGTGAGGATTATAAAGAAGCAAAGAAATTTGCCGATGCCTTAGGAACCCTTCTTCCTATATTAGGACATCCATCCAACATTACAGAAAACAAAACCGATACTACTTCATCTGTGGGAGAAAATAGGGCAAGAGCTGAAAAACAAAATGCAGAAACAAAAGTTCCCTCGGAATCAGATGCGATTAATCGCAATTTAACAGAACTCAGATCGAATTTAGAGATTCTTAAAAAATACTTAACCGAAATATCTGATATGCAACCTTCAAAATTACTTGATATCCAGAAGATGGTGTCCAAATGGAGTGATAATAAGAGTGTCGCGGCATTAAAAAAGGAAATTGAAGATAACTTTAAAAAGTTGGATGAATCCATGGTGGCTTATTCGAATATTTTGATAAATAGTGAGAATGCTGTAGATACTACCTCGTTATTCTTGGTTGTTCGTACCCAAAGCCAACTCACTAAAAAAGCTGATATTGAAAAAATGTTGGATAAATTGATGGATTTTCAAAAAAAATACGAATTAATTAATTTCAGTCCTGAAAATCCCAAGGAAATCGGCTATAAAGTTACACTTATTGATGAAATATTATACAATGAATCTGAAATACAAAAAACCATTCTAACATTTAGTGGAATAGAAGAACAGGAGTCAAAGAATGCCCAAAAAGTTGAACTTACGTTTGAACCCAAGTCAAAGCACTCTCTGAAATTTGCCCCTGCCTTTGTCTGGAGCTTTGTAAAAAAGAGGGAATTCTCTACCGAAAAGACAGAGGGAGGATTCAAGATTATCGCGGACGATAATGAAACGGGTTTTTTTGGAGCAAACGTTGCCGCTATGCTAATCATTACCCCCAAATTTGCAGAGGATTGGTTTTTATCATATGTCGAGATAGGAATTAATCCAATTAAAGACAAGATCGCTTTATTCGCTGGTTTGGGATATGAATTCCCCACGTTATTCTCTGTTGGTTTCGGAGTAACAGCCCAGCAGATTGATAAGTTGGGAGATGGGTTAAAGGTAGGTGATATTCTTGCAACCGAAGAGGCATTCAAAAATAATAAAATCTTCAAATTGGGAATTTACTTGCGGATAACTCTGACAAGCAAATAGCTATCCAAAGGGGAGAAAAATATGCCAAGCCAAGCGAGTAATTTGAAGGATTTATTCAAAATAAGGGAATATAATCGTGCTAAAATTGATAGTATCAATGGAATTTTAGGTTATGCACTGGGACGGAAAAATGGGACAGGAGATCCAGCCATACTTTTTTTTGTAGACAAAAAAATCAAAAAGAAATGGATGCCGTCCAAAGATATGATCCCATCCACCTTAGAAACAAACGATGGATTGTTTTGCCCAACGGATGTGATTAACTCTTCTTTAACCCAATTTGATTCTAACAAGGTTGTTGATCTTGTGACCCTAAAAAATACTGGCCAATACGGAGCAATAAATGCACGTGCATTATTTGGATACCGACCATTGAGTCATCCTTCCAAATATGATCTATTAGACAGGCTAAAAGGAGATGCCGAAACTATAACTCCGGGAGCGCGAATTGCTTTTAATGATTCGGCGGACTCACCCTCATGGGCCACATTGGCATGCTTTGCGAAGAATTCGGCAGGAAAACCGGGTTTTATTACCAATCAACATGTAGGGCAGAAAAAAGGGAATAAAATTTATTTTCCGGAAATGGCTGGAACCTATGTAGGTAAAGTTATCAGCACAATATGCTCCATTCCCAATAAAGAAAGATTCCCTGGACTTTTAGAAAACTCTGCGGGTAATTATAGGATAGATGCGAGTTTTGTAGAGCTCGCCCCCGGTCTATCCAGTAATGACAGTATTGACTATAGATTACCTGTATTAGACGAAAAAAACAATATCAAAATGGCAACCCTAGGCGAACCTTATAAATTAGATTTAGACACCATGGGTCCAATAGGAATGGAGGTGATAGGCGTTGGTCAGACGCGTTCTTTTCAAAAAGGAAAGATATTCGCTATCGCCTATTGCTATGCGATAAAAGAAAAGGAAAGTGCAGATTATCTTATTATTGGAGAGGATGGCGATGATTTCAGTGATCCTGGAGATAGCGGTAAACTGATTGTCACGGCAGACGGTAAATATCAACCCATAGCATTGTTATGGGGCGGATGGTTTGAAAAACGGCGACAGGGCTTTGGTCAGGAGAATTGGACTTATGCAACCGATATCAATGTGATATTAGACAAGCTCGGGCTGAGCATCCTTCGCTATCAAGGATAGTATTGTCTGCACTATACCCCTCTGCTCCGTTCCTGGTCAAAGCGATCAGGACCACGGAGTAGAGGGTGTTATGGCTGACGGAAAAGAGTTCACAAAATGTCACCCACAATCTGAAACATTTTCCTTTTTGCATTGCGTCCATTTTTATTGCAAAACATTGCCTTTTGAGCAAAGGTCAGATAGAATTAATATTTGGAAACCTCTACATCCAGAAGTAGTTTAAGTGAAGCCGATTTAATAGCTTGTGGGTTAATGGGTCGTGGTTCGTGTCGTTATATTTTGCAATCCTTCATTCCGCAGCAGACTTTTGACCCTAAATTCCAGCGAATTGTTTCGTATCAAAGAAAAATTGATTCATCTGGGAATTAATTGTCATGTGCGATAGGAAAGGAAAAGAGTGGCCCACGAATTACACGAATTACCACGAATATATTAGATAAAAAGATGTTTTACTTTCTTTAATTGGGGAGATGTATGTCATTGCAGGGGTTCTTTTAAAAAAAACGGTGCTGCAATTGTCAAGTTTTCAGCAAATTTCAAGGATTCGAGGTGATATGAGCTTCTGTTGACTTGCAATCACTCAATCACCACTTGGAATCGTGCAACCACCACTTGGAATCGTGCAACCACCACTTGGAATCGCGTAACCACCACTTCGAATCGTGCAACCACCACTTGGAATCGTGCAACCACCACTTGGAATCGTGCAACCACCACTTCGAATCGTGTAACCACCACTTCGAATCGCGTGACCACCACTTCGAATCGCGTGACCACCACTTCGAATCGAGCAACCACCACTTCGAATCGAGCAACCACCATATAAAAGGTCTATTTTCACCTTAACATCCTTCTTCTTTGGCGATGTTTTATGTTTAAGATGAATGGGTGTGAATAATTTCAATTGTTCTTTTAATTTCCAAAACTTTCGTTTTTATGTCGTTTCAGCCATTTGTTGGAAAATCCAGGTTGAGGTGGTCCTGGATTCACCGCCAACTTAATGGGAAGAATGGGAATGATGGGAATGATGAGAATTATGGGATAAACAAAAAAATTCCCATTCCTCCCATCATTCCCATCATTCCCATTCCTCCCACTTGATTTTATGGTACTCTTAAAGAATTGGCGGTGAATCCAGGAGGTGAAAAGAATTTGAAAAAACTTCAAAAATCTATTATAATAGCCATTGAGAAAAGGAGTTCATTATGAATGTCGAAGAAAAGAGCGACCAAATAAAACAGATACCCTATGGGATATCTGATTACGGAAAATTACGACACCTGATCTTTCAAGACAAAGACAAAACCCTTAATGAGAATTTCAACCAGTTAAAAGAGATTGTCGAGAATGGTGGAACAAGGGCTTCGATTGTAGAAAGTTTCCCCTTGGAACAATTGTCAGATGCCAATAACTTCAAATCGCTGTTGTTTTACTTCGGTTTATTGACCATCAAAGGCCCGGATAGAGACAAATTGCGTTTGGGAATTCCCAATGAAACCGCCAAACAACTCTATTATGATTATATCAATGCCGCCTATCGAGAAACCGATGTCTTTTCCATCGACCAGTCAAAATATACAGACCTGATGACCTCTATGGCTTGTAAAAAGGGATTTGGAAAGACAAATCCGGCAATACACTTTGGATGAAAAGATGAAAAAAAGCATGGAAAAGACAAGGTTGATTAAATTGGTGTTGGTTTTCTCAGGGCACGAGGCGGTTTATAAGGGAAGTGTGGAGTAGGGGAAGGATTGGTTGAATAATAGATTTTTTCCGCTTCCTATCGAAAGCACAGTAATTGTGGTAAAACATGCGGGTGCTCAAAATGAATTCCTTGGCGAAAAAAATAATCAAAATTTTAAAAAGAAAGGATTGAAATTATTTAAATATTGTGGTAAAACCTATCCCATGATGATATATAGGAAATTAAGTATACCAACAGGTAGATTCGCCGAGCCCGAAGAGGTAAGCCTCCTCAATATAACTCTCCTATTTAGAGAAAATTTTTCCCAAAAAAAGAATCAATCGAACAATAAATGACCGAAGAACAAATCAAAGAAGAGCTATCCAATTGTTTCGTAAGTATATTGGCTTGTCGAAAGGGTTATATTTTGACTAAACCCCCTGATACTGGTGGAGTTGATTTCTCAATCACCTTTGATGAAGAATATACAATAAATGGAAGAACCAGATATATTCAGTCTGATAAATCCGTGGACCTTCAATTAAAAGCAACGACTGAAAAAGCAATTACCAGAACAAACAAAGGGATAAAATATGATTTAGAAATCAAAAATTTTGATGACCTAATTTTCAGGAATAAAAAAAACTTGGTCCCGTTAATTCTGATTCTATTTGTACTGCCCGATGATAAAGAAGAATGGGTTAAAATGCGTGATGAGGAATTAGCGCTGAAGAAATATGCATATTGGTTTTCCCCCCAAGAATCCCTTACCACATCAAATAATAAAAGATCAGTGCGGATAGAGATTCCTCTTGAACAAAAAATGGGTTTAGATAGTATATCAATGTTCTTCGATAAGCAATGCAATCGGGACAAAAGCGCATGATACATTTAAAAATTCAAAAATATTTGGAAACGAAGGGCTGGAACAAAGTTTCTGAAAACCATAAATTCATCGAGATGAAACCACCACCAGTGATGTGTTTTCGTGAAGATTACACCCTCCGTATCCCACTTGATCAAGAAGCGGTTGATTTCGAACGGTTCCTCAATATGATTTTAGACATCATCGCTGACATATATGAGATCAAAAAAGACGATTTGAAAATAATCCTGGAAGAGCAATCCGTCTTTTCCATACGTGTAGCGGATGAAGATACTCAAACCGGGACGATTTCCCTGGTAAAATTCGATGACCTTTTAATTAAAATCAAAGAAATACTTTTGAATGTGGCCAGTTTTGTGATCAAACCCGAATTGAGAATTGAAAAAATCGCCGATGAAGCTCAAAAGTACTTAAATTTATGCAAGTTCGTGCAAACAGAAAAAGGTAGCTTTGTGGCCAAGATACAGTTACCTTCAGAAGAACTGATCAGGACCAAAAGCTTATTCGAAACAGAGATTAAATCACAGGAAATTACGAATAAATTGGCTGAGATTTTGGATTTTATTAATAAAGACGTCTTCCTGAATGAGTCCAATACGTTTGACGAGGACTTTATCCAAAAAAACAAGGGAAAAATATGCCTCAGTCTGTTCGAGGATATCGAGTTATTATATAAAAAAACCAATGCCAAGAACGTGGACTTCAGTTTTTTAAATATGAACCAATCAGCAGAAATAAACACCAAAGAAATAACCGGGGACAAAAGGCACAAATTAACAGAATTTATCGAATTTGCTGCCAGCCAGACGGATGCAGAAATCGAAATTAATGTATGGGGCACTATCATCGCATTAAAATCAAAGAATCCAGATAGCACAAAAAACCACATCACTCTTACTGGACTCTGGGAAAACTTGCCTATCGCCGCAGAAGCCAATTTAAGCAGCGAGGATTATAAAACCGCCATAGATGCCCACAAATACAAAGATTCCATATTTATAAAAGGGTTAGCCAGAAAGAATAAGAATAAGTTCAGATTCATCCGAGTAGACCAATTCAAGAAAGAGTAGTCTGAACCGTGATGCGTCAGATGAAAGGATGACCGGGATTTAGAAAAAGAGGCGGGACGCCGCTTCTACACTACAATTCAAAGTGTCAATGGGAAGATTGTCCATCAGCATCAGTGGCTAAAAAATTCGCCTGTGCGTTTTGGCCCTTTAAAAACTTACGATTTCAGCCCTAAACGAAAAATACCAATTACAGCCTCAATGAGGGACTTCAAGATATCACCTTTGAGACTACCTACCTGTTTAACCATAAGACTTGAATTGGAGGTAAATAATTTTTCTGGACGCATTTTTGTTTGAGATAGGTCTGAGAATGGAAACGGCACCATTACTATCGAACCAACTGCAGGTGTGACCATGCGGCATTCTCCTCCGGTCTGTTCCAATCCTCTGCCAGAGCGGCTTCACTTAGAAGCGCAGTTTCTGGGATATTTAAAATTGGTTTTTCTTCCAAGATTGTTACCAACGCACGTCTTGCCGACGGCAAATGGATGGGATGAAGCAAATGTATCTCGCCTTGCTCATCAATCATGGCTTCTATTGTTTGAATCATTTTACATCTTCCTCTTATCCAGATATTTTAGCATTCCCCAGCCGAATAATCAACAACGATTTTAAGAAATTCAAATAAATTTGCCTGCACCTTTTTGCCAATGCCAATGATAAAATGTTATCTGAACCGTGATGCGTCAGATGAAAGGATGACCAGGATTTAAAAAAAGAGGCAGGATGTTACCTCTACCCTTGTCTATTTTCATTTTTGGGGAAGCGCTGATTATTGCAACAATGGTTGGACTTCATCTTTTGACAACCCGGTTAATCTGATAATAGTATCTATGGGGAAATTTTCCTTCAACATCTTTCTGGCAGTCTTGAATGCAGTATTTTTGCTGCCTTTGGCTATCCCTTCGACTCTTCCTTTGGCTCTACCTCTTTTCTCACCGATTTTTTCACCGATTTTTTGAAAACTGGTTACGTATGCCATGATAATCGTCTCCCTCTCTCTCAGCCTGATTTAACTCACTCACTTGTTTTTACTTCTGGGGAAGCGCTGATTCTTTCATCAGACGAGTGACTTGGCCTTTTGCTAAGCCGCTGTATTTGATAATAGCTTCAATGGGAAGATTATCCATCAGCATTTTTCTCGCATTCTCCAATGCAGTTTTTTGGCTACCTTTGGCTATTCCTTTTTTCTCACCGATCTTTTCACCGATTTTTTGAAAACTGGTTACGTATGCCATTGTTTTTCCCTCCTTTAAAGTTAATAATTCATTGTGCAGTTTTTCCTTGTATTTTTCCGGCAGATTGATGATCCAATCAATGAACCTGATCAACGCGAGGATTTGTTTTTTGTTGTACCCCTTCCTGAAACAATCTTTGAACAATTGCAGCTTCACATTATATTTTGTCTGTGGGTCTGCTTGTCTCGCTTCCAGGCTTTTTAATTGGGCTACCACTACCATCGCCATCGGATGTTTGGATTTTTCCAGTTCAGCCAAACGATCTTGATAATCCAACATCTTTACGATGGGATACGTCATGGTATGGCTGAACCCCCCACGATGGAAATTGTACTGATCAGGGCGAAACCCGGGATCATCATCCGTTAACATGGCCAAACTAATCACTTCCTCGTTGTAATGGTCGAAGATACGATAATTGTAAACATACATCCGCAAGGGCAACGTTTTATCCGGGCTACCCTGCACTTCAATATGAATAAACAAACAACCAATCGCACCATCTTTAAGTTGAACCTTCACCAACACATCGGCATAACGCTTGCCAATTTGATTATCCTTGATAATCCGGCGCAGTTCCTGGCTCAGGTACACGGGCTTTATTCTGAAATCAATTTCCTGGGCAATCGCGGGGTAAAAGTACTCCAGAAATAGTTTGAAAAGATCTTCGATGACATCTTTCCACGCCGTATCGTAATTGACGTTCTCGTCTTCAATCGTCTTCTCAATCATGTCCGTTGTTGGCAGCTTCTGTTTTTTCATACCTGTATGATAACTCAAAATGCGCTTAATTTCAACTGCTGGTGGGAAAAAATCTGCCATTAATAAAGCGCCAAGTGAGGTGTAACCGGCTGGGCAATAGAAGGGATTTGTCCGGCGGGGAAATAATTTAAAACTATTCTGATCGGAAAGGTTGAAATTATTTAACTCCCATAGTAATATGGATAAAATGATCGGATTGAGGAAATATAATACAGAAGACAGTTAATTCGCCCAGCCCTAAACATAAAAAAGGCTGTGCTGCCGAAAACAATACCGCTTTGAATCCCGTGCGTATTATTTATCCAGTGGCGAATGCCAAGTTATGGATTCCCCGTGATTTTGATGGTCAGTTGCAGCAGGTCACCTTACGTGTTGCTCATCGCGCCAAAGATAGTCGTGTCTATTGGTACATAGACAATATATATAAAGGAACCACCGCCAGCACTCACAAATTTGTGGAGCGCCTCACCCATGGCCGTCATACTCTTGAAGTCGTTGATGAATCCGGCAACCAAACGCAACGAAAATTCTTCGTCAGCGTGCTTAAACAATAATAGAAAGATGAAAGAATGCCTCCGGCGGCCAAGAACCTTTTATAAAAGGTTCCTGGACTTCCAAAATTTTTTATAGTTTAAAGGACTCTGGCTTGAATACATATAACGTAAACAACAAAATGGTCCCATAGTTAATGGGGATGGCAGGCCAAGCACACACTGCTTGACCTGCTACCACCGACTTTACTACTTAATTCAATTTAATGGTGTGTGTCCAAGAACGGGAAGAATTTCTCTTCACATAATTATAACTCTCCCAAATCAACCCTTCGCCGGGCCAAGGATTCATATACGCCAGAGTGCTGTTACTGGTATTATAGCCATACCCGACTACAAAATGACCACCCCCACCGGAATAACCAAACCGTAAAACAAACACACGGTTGCTGTTTATCTGCGACTGGCACGTGGTATAGGAAAGATAAGTGGCGGACCCGGTATTGGGAACTCCCCAATAGGTGAGAATGGAACTCAAAGACCCCTGAGAACCATACATATTCTGCGGGTTATTGCAAGCATGAGACCAATTAAAATTGGTGTTACCACAACAATCACTGCGACTCCATGAATAATTGGCAATCTGACATTGAGTGGGCGTTTTACCCTTAAAATTCAATACACATTTACTCGACGCAGCCCAACACCATTGACTGTGCTCCTGAACCACCAAATTCACATTCAAAGACACGGTGGCCCCCTGTAATGAATTGGCCGAAAACATCAAACAAACAAGAAAAAGAACAAAAAGGGTTAGAGTTGTTTTTTTGCTACGCATGTTATTTCTCCGTATTTTGATTCATAGAGTTTTGCTCATTTTTTTCCATAACGTTTAACACGATTTCCCGTAACGGTTCCGCAATTTCCGATTGGAACAGTCTCTGGTTAGGACCTGTTTCAAGGGCATTAATTTGCAATGAGACACGGGCTGCAATCAGTGGTGCATAACGTGGCTCTTCAGTGCCTTTTGACACTTCCATAAAGTCGGCTTGAGCTTGGAAAATGCGGATAAAACGATACTGAAAACCGCTCTCCTGAGGCCAGGAAGCGAGTACACTTTGTACTTCCTGGGCGAGTTGAACGGCTCCGATTCCTACAGCCTGCCACTTGCCATCCATAACATCAACGGTCAACAAGGCAACAGGCCTGCCTCCAATTTGCACGACAAAACGCCACGCCCCGGTAGGGCGAACTTTTTCCCACAACGGAACCCCGGGTTCTCCAGTTAACCGGGCAGGATCAATGGTATATTCTTGAAACCCAAAACCCAATTTGGCTTTCCCAATAGCCATCTCTTCGGGTGTCAGAATCAAAGGTAAATAGCTGGAAAGACCAGCACGCGCCGCAGCCAATACAGTAGCACGGGGTGCTTCAGCGGCTGATAGTCCAAAACTAAAAACCACCAACAACAGGATACATAAACTAACTCTTTGCTTCAACTTCATGTAAACCTCCTTTAGGTTTTCTTACCGTTTTATTGATTGTTCACTGGACCCACATCCAGCATAACGATTATAAATCTAAAAAAAAAGGTTTTCGTCCTAAAACATGAAGTGTTTCCAATTATTTTTTAAAAAGTATCCTGCAAAGCGATTTTCCAAATGTCCCAATCACGACTTGGGACATGTTTATTTAAGATAGTGTCGTAGTGGTCAGCTAATTTTCAGGAAATAGCATGATTGTGCTTTTTTCTGTACTGCGAGGGGGTCATCTGGGTCATACTTTTAAAGACCCTGTTAAAGGAACTCTTTGAATTAAACCCGACATCAAAACCAATATCAATGACGGATTTATTTGATCGTTCAGAATGGGTTAGAATTTTTCGTGCTTCTTGCACACGGTAAAAATTGATGAGCTCAAAAAAGCTCTTTTTTAAATGGTCGTTGATAATAAAGGAGATAGTACGGGCACTGGTGATGAGTTTTGCAGAGAATGTTTTTACCGTGATATTGGGGTCCCGGTATATTTTTTCCACTTCCAAGAGATAGAGGATTTTGCGTAAATACTCCTGTTGTTCTTTTTCGGGCAAGACCTTGCCATTAAACGCGCGTCTTTGTTTTCGTTCGCCGATGAATCGTTGAATGGCATGGGCGGTGAGCAGTGTAAAGGCAAGTAGGGCGAGTCCCGACACTATTTTGAAGATAGTAGTCTGGTAGTAATAGGCTTTCAAGCGGAAAGGGAGGGAAGCACCGCTGTTGTTCCAGACGCCATCACTGTTGCAAGCCATAACATGAAACGTATAAGGCCCAGGAGGCAGGAAAGTGTAAAAAGCAACGCGTCGTGTCCCAGCATCGACCCAGTTTTTGTCCACTCCTTCCAGTTTATATTTAAAGGCAATTTTTCCCGGTGCAATGGAGCTGGGCGCGGAATAGTGGATTTCCAGGTTCCCTTGTCCCGGGGACGCCAGCAAAGGTTTTCCCCTGGTTATCGGATACTGAAGGCCGTCAATATAAATTCGTTTGACATGAACTGGGGGCAGCACGGTGTTCTTCTGAATATTATCGGGATTAACCACGGACAATCCATTGGAAGTAGGAATCCATAACCGCCCATCTCTGTCCTTCCAGATCATGGGTTGGTTGGCCCCACTGCAATCAATGCCTTTCATACCATGCGACAATCCCATGCGATACGGTTTGAACTGTGTGGTTTTGCCAGCGATAAAATCATCGATCTCCGGTCTAAAGAGACATAAAATGCCATTGTCCGTGCTGAGCCACAGGTGGTGCTTGTTATCTTCAATGATCCCGTATACGGCATTAACAGGCAATCCGTCTTTTTTTCCGAGGTGCCGGAAGGTTTTGTCCCCGGCAGAAAAGGTGTTCATGCCGCCAGCCAAAGTACCAAACCACATCCTGCCAGTGATGTCTTCATATATACAGATCACCCGATCATCTTGGAACCCATCTTTTTTACTATATTGAATCCGTTTGTTTGTATTGCGCAGCCACAAGCCATTTCCACTGGTTGCGGACCAGAGGTTGCCCTGTTTGTCCTGGTATATGTCCACCAGACGTCGTTTATAGTTATCTACCGGGATGAATTTCCCCGCAACCGAGGAGAAGCGGTGCAGACCGCCATAATTGGTGCCCGCCCACAGATTGTTTTCGCGATCGACATACAGGGAGAAAACAAAATCATTGAGCAGGCCGTTTTTTTTATTTAACACTTCGACGCGACCACTATCCAGTGATAAGCGACTGATACCGCCACCAATAGTTCCAAACCAGACAGTGCCTTTGGGATATTCAGCAAAGGATTGCACACTATCAGAGGAGAAGCCATCCTTTTTGGTGAACACTTTGAACTGGTGATGGTTATTCTTGAGGTTCAGTCGATTCAAGCCAAAACCAATGGTGCCACACCAGAGATTGTCGCGACTGTCTTGAAACACGCCGAAAACACAATCATTGGACAACCCGTTTTCCCGGGTATAGGTAGTGATGGGGGTGTTTCTGAAACAGGTGAGTCCACTACTATCGGTGGCCATCCAGATATTACTTTCGCGATCTTCGTAGATAGCCATCACGGAGTGACAACCGGGAACATTTTGGCCGTTCCAGGTGCGCACCTTCTCTTCGCCAGCGGGAACGGTACAGAGTCCACCGCCATAGGTGCCAATCAGGATATTGCCGTTGCGGTCCTCATAGAGACTGTGAATATAGTTGACTGGTAACCCGTTCTTAGTATTGTAGATGTGCCGTTGTTTTCCTTTTAGACGGATGACTCCTTCATCAATGGAAGCAATCCAAATCCTTCCCATGCGGTCTTCAAGGATGGTAAAAATATCTTTTGTGTTAAAATCTGCGAGTGGTTCTGTTTCCAAGCGGTCGTCTTTGCAAAAAGTGAGAAGTATACCGCCGCCGATTGTACCACTCCAGATGGTGCCGTTCCGATCTTCCAGCAACGTAGTTACGCGACAATTCTGTTGGGATGAAGGAAAGGGTACGGGCATAATCTTGCCATTGACATATCGGTTCAGACCTATAGATGTACCGATCCAGATAGTGCCGTCGCGGGATTCTAAAAGGGTTACGACCTCGTTACTTAATAGTCCATGGCTGGTGGTAAGCGCACTAAACAACCCATTTTTATAGCGGACAATACCGCTTCCCGCGGTAGCCATCCAGATGGTGCCGGTATTATCCTCTAAAATACTGTAAACCGTATCTGTTTTAAAGGCGGCGGTGTTTTCGCTGTTGAACACTTCCACTGCGATGCCATCGAAGCGAACTGCGCCCATAAGAGTACCAAACCAAAAATAGCCGTCTTTGGATTGGGTGATACAATACACGGTATTACTGGGTAGACCATTATCCATGTTGAGAAGAGAACGTTCGTACAGGTTGATAGGTTTATAGGGATCCATGGCCACTATTCGAGCCGGTAGGAATATAAAAAATAGGATCATCAAAATCTTAACGTATTTCATCTCTACTCTCCTTATTTTATTAATATAGGCCCTTCTGGCACATTTTTTATTATTCTGTGGCGTCTCAGTCAACATGGAAAGAGGAGTGGATATAGCAGAATATATATTGGGGGATGGGAGTGGGTAGCGGGTGGAAGTACTTTGTCTTATTAATTTCCTATCAGCCATACTCATTTATTTTTTTGAATTTGGAGGGACAAACCCTATTCTAACTTTCACCGAACTGGAAACGCAAAATCCTAAACACCTATTATTATAACATAATGGTTAAGCCAGTCAATTCTTTCTTAAAATATAACCGATATCATGATTTGTGAAAGCGTTTGACCAGGGTGAATTGGGGTCTACTTATTTTATTATTTTCCCACGATTTTGCGGTTGATTTCTTCCAGGAAATCCCAGACATCATAGCCGATACCAATAATATCTTCCAAAAGCCACAAGAGATTGCTCTTCTTGATATAGCGGTTAAAGTCGTCCATTTCCATGCCTTCTTCGAAGTCTTCCTGGCAATAGGTCGCGATTTTTTGAATCCAGACTTTTTTTCTGTTTTCATAATATTCAAAGCGATCAACCAATTTGGATGCCTGCGGAGTGATCATCATTTCCATTTTTCCTTGGCGGTGAATAGTGCCCACGCCACTGTCATAAAAAAGAGTCACCCAAAAAAAGCCCTCTTCCGCTGCATCAAAATCAATATCTATGCGCGTCACTTTGTCAGTCATCCGGTCAACCACCACGGTTTCGTCGCCGCGAATGCCCAGGTTGTCGGCAATGTCCAGAATAAGTTGGCAGAGCGATTCGTTATCCATATTTTGCTTATAGGCGAAATGATCCTTGGTATTAAACTCCAACCAACTGGCAATTCCAATTTCCCGCAGTTCCATGGTGCCAATCTCAGGATCAATAATAATATCATATGCCCCTTCTGGTAAATCTATTTTATCATGTAAATCATTCATTTAACGCCTCCAGGTGGGCGGAATTTTTAACTAAAAAAAATCCGGACCCAGTAAAATTATAAACAATATACCTCCCGTTTTCAAATATATTTTTTAAATAGTTTGTTTTTTTTTTGGAATTGTGCTAAATATTATATATGTAGTACTCATACGGCTTAAGCTAGAAAAACTACTGAACAGGCGGTTACAGATGTCGCGTGAAAATGAAAAACAAATGCTGGCTTTGCCAGAGCGAATGACGATCAACAACATCACCCCACTCTTTGATAAACTCAAAGAGTCAGGCCCAAACACCCCTATAGAACTGGATTTCACCCAGGTCAAAGAGTTCGATACCTCGGCTATCGCGTTGATCAACTATTTAAAACGGCGGGCGGTTCCAATCACGTTTAAGAACGTGTCTCCAGAACATCAGAAGCGCTTATCCATGTTTCCCATCACAACGACGCCAGAGGAACCGGCAGCGCTTGAGAAATCGTCCCGGCTACGGCTCCGCATAGAGGCGATCGGGCAACAGTTTCTGGATAAAATGCTGCAAATAAGAGAGTTCACGGTACTACTGACAGATGAAATCTTCCACACCGGCCAATACTTGCTAAAACACCGCGGGGTTTACCCGGGTGAAATTGCCAACCAGCTCTTTTTTATGGGCTTTAAATCCTTTCCTATTGTGGCGCTGATCTCGTTTCTGATTGGCGTGACCATAGCCATTACTTCGGCCAAGCAATTGCACAATTTTGGCGCGGATATCTATATCGCGGACATGGTGGGTTACGGGATGATTCGCGAACTGGTACCACTGATGACGGGTATTGTCTTGGCAGGCAAAATCGGCGCAGCTATCACGGCAGAAATTGCCTCAATGAAAGTCCTGGAAGAAACTGACGCCTTAAAAACAATGGCCATTATACCGGAAAAATTTTTAATGGTCCCGCGCCTGATTGCTATCACCCTGGCAATTCCTCTGCTGGTGGCTATCGCTGATTTTGTGGGGATATTCGCGGGTGTACTGGTGGCGCGACTGGTTCTAAATATTCCCCCGGCCATGTTTTTCACAGAAATGTTCACTGCGGTTGATCTCGGGGATTTTTTAATCGGTATGCTGAAAACCTCGGTTTTTGGATGGCTGGTAGTAGTGAGTAGCGGGTACAAAGGCTTCTCGGTCAAATGGGGAGCGGCAGGCGTGGGTATTGCCACGACTCAATCGGTAGTGCTATCGATTTCTCTGATTATTATTGGGGATTGTATTTTTGCACTGCTTCTTTATTAGGGAAACAAAATGAACGAGATTATTAGAGTCGAAAATCTGGAGGTGGGGTATGAAGGGGAAGCGGTCTTAAAAGATTTGAATTTTTCAGTGCAACCCGGAGAGATCACGGTAATACTGGGTAAAAGCGGGTGCGGGAAAACAACAATCCTTAAAACACTGATTGGTTTGGTGCCGCCCTACGTGGGGCAGGTCTACTTTTCCGGTGAGCAGGTGGATTATTCCTCGGAATCCTCCTTAGAAAATTTATTTCGGCGGATCGGTGTGCTCTATCAAGGGGGAGCTTTATTAAACTCGTTTACTTTGTTCGAGAATGTCTCTTTACCATTACGGATGCATTATCCGGGACTGCCCAAAGAGATCGAACAAGAGATGGTGTATGCGAAGTTGTCCCAGGTAGGGTTATTGGAGAGTCGCGACAAGTATCCAGCGGAACTATCGGGTGGGATGAGAAAGCGAGCCGCTTTGGCACGGGCGATGATCGGGGACCCGGAAATTGTATTTTGCGACGAGCCGTCGGCTGGATTGGACCCGATTACGGCACGGGAACTGGATAGTCTGATGCTAAATTTAAAAGATAATTTCGGCATCACGTTCCTGGTTGTTACCCATGAATTACGCTCTATTGAAGCTATAGCGAATAAAGCGCTGGTGTTGAACGACGGCGGGCTACTGTTCTTTGGTGATTACGGGGACATGGCGGGTTTAAACGACAGCTTTATCGATTCTTTTTTCTTAAAAAAACAAGGAAGGAAATCATGATTAGTAAAGAACAAAAATATCGTTTGGGGGTGTTTTTACTCATCTCCGTGATTTTATTGGTGGGCCTCTTGGCCGTGTTTATCATTCCCAAATTAAGCGATCAAGGGGACCGCTATTTTATCAATTTTAAGGGCACGTCCGTTAATGGCTTGAGCGAAGGTGTGGATGTCAAGTACCAGGGTGTCCGGATCGGCAATGTGGACCGTCTGATCGTAAACCCGGAGGATTTGGATTCGGTATTGGTATTTGTGCGCCTCAAAAAAGATTTCCCGGTTAAGGACGACATGCGCGCCGCGCTCCAATACGCGGGTATCACGGGGATGCGTTTCGTTGAAATATCTGGCGGTAAAACCAGTTCCAAATTTATCTTACCGGAAGGCGAGATTCATACCAAGAAAGGTTTGGGCGAGAGAGCGGAAGATATTGTATTAAACGTCGGCTCGGTAGTAGAGGCGGCAAACGAGATGCTGGGCAAGAAAAATCGCGAGAAATTTTCCAGAACACTTGAAAATATCGAAACAAGTACACGGGTACTGGCTACGCTTTTAGAAGGACGGGAAAACAAGATGACCAACACGCTGGAAAAACTGGATATCGTGATGACCCACATGGCAGATGTGTCAGCCAATCTGAGCACTATCACACTGAAATTAAAAGATCAAAGTGAAAAAATTTCCCTGGTTAAACTGGCGAAAGAGAGCGAGCGGTTGTTGCAAGAGATTTCCGCACGATTATCAAAAAATGAACTGGGGCAGGTCATGGTAAAAATGAATACCTTGCTGGATACGACCACAACCTCGGTCCGCACCATGGGGGCGCAATTTGGTTCGATGGAAGGGGAATTTAACACGACATTGGTCAATTTACGGGAATCGGTGGAGAATATCGCCCACTTCACCCGCCAGTTGTCAGAAGACCCGACCAGTTTGATTCGTAAACCAGCGGAGAAAAAAAGGAGTGGAAAATGAAATATATCAAAGGCAAATCTTTTCATGCATCAGCATGGTGGCGGTTCCAGTTTTTTTTCCTGGTTGTGATAGCGTATGCGATTTTAGCTGGCTGCTTCTCGGCTGGGGATTCAAAACAGTATTACCAGTTGTTTTTGCAACCGATGGCATCCCCAAGAATAGTGGCCAATAATGATGACGGCAACGCTCTCGTCCCACCCCATTGGGACACGATACTAATGGTGGAACCGGTGGAAATGGAAGATATATATAATGATTACCGCATTGTATACCGCACGTCTAACTATCAATTAAACTATTACTCGCGTCATTTCTGGATCAAAAAACCACATCGCCTGGTCCGGGATGCGATCTTTGACTATCTAGACGGGACGGGTTATTTTAAAAAGGTGATTACTGGGTTTGTTGAGGGATCACCGGAATTCCTGCTAAAAGTTCGCGTTTATGTGATTGAAGAGATAGACCTGGCCAAAGTATGGTATGCCCACCTAAAGATGAATATGGAATTGAAAGATTTTAAATCCGGGGAACAAATTCTCTCCCATTCGTTTAACCGCCAAACCCCATTAATTGGAAAAAAAGTGGATAACCTACCACTGGCAATTTCTCAAATACTCAAAGAAGAATTAGTCATTCTCTTGGATAAACTACCAGCCGCGCTGAAGGAAAGAGAGAAAACCAGTCAGCAGTAGGGAATCGTTTTATTGATTCTTTTGGAGAATTTTCTGCAAGCAGACGATTAATTCTAGTTGGTATACTTCAATAATACGGGGCAGTGTAATGGTTTAGATGGTCTTACATCTGTGGGCAAAAATAGGATTGCAGGTGCCACTTTTTTTTGATTGCCTATTTTAGCATCTCAGTGTATAATATATCCGTTTTTGGAGGTCCACATTACCATGTTAATTCAGCCGAAGAAGTACATCTTATTCTTTCTCATTTTTCTATTGTTTTTTTCAGTCTTGGTCTGGGCGACAGTACCCGAAGAAGAAGACGAGGACGATCCGGTGGGAATCAAAAGTTTCATGATCAAGAAGCGCGTGAATGCGGCCTATGTTATCATAGGTGCGGGAAGTTTGCGCATAAAAAGTCTGAATGATTTTCTGGGAACAAATGGCCTGCCGGAAGTAACGAACAACTTCCTTTCCTTTGGCCTGGGCGGTCACATCATCCACAATAAAATGGTGATTGGCCTGGAATTGGGCCGCTATCTGGAACACTACGGTCCTAGCAAATTAGCATACAATACCTCGCTCAGTGCGCGCTACACGGTGATTAATTTTGGCTATTTGTTTCAGTCGGAATCGGGGTTAATGTATTATCCTTTCATTGGTTTAGGTGCGGGGCTCCTGAAGCTACAGGTAGTGGAGAACAATATTGATCACTTTGGCGATGTGATGAAAGGCCAGGATGGAAGTGATGCGAAACGGTTGAGCATGTTGTTAAATGTGGGTGTTTCCTTGGACTATTTTCACAAGTACAACAAGAAGAAAAAGGGAAAAAACAGTTTGGTCTTTGGTTTACGGGCTGGATATCTGTTCTCCCCGCTCAGTTTTGATTGGAAAGTAAACCGTATCGCTGTTCCCAGTGGACCTGGCACCACGATAAACGGGCCGTATTTCCGGGTGGTTATCGGCCTGGGTGGATGGATTGAAACATTGATCAAACAGGCTATTTAAAATTAAGCGCTTCGACGTGTTGTTGTAAATAATCCAACCGTTCCTGGTGTCGACCCCCATCGAATTCTGTATTTAACCAGGTATCCACGATATCAAGCGCTGTTTTATTATCTATTACACGCGCACCCAGATTGAGAACATTGGCATTGTTATGTTTGCGGCTCATTTCTGCGGCCTGGGTGGTGTGGCACAGGGCAGCGCGAACATGTTTGAATTTATTGGAAACGATAGACATGCCAATCCCTGAGCCGCACAATATAATCCCCCGTGAATGTTCGGGATCTTCGGAAACCTTTTGGGCAGCTTTTGCACCATATTCGGCCCAATTGGCCTTTTCAGACGAATAAACACCCATATCTTCAGGGGTTAAACCGGACTCATGTAAAAACTGTTTGATCTCTTCTTTTAATTGAAACGCAGCATGATCGGATGCCAAATAAATTTTCATTTTGTGGTCTCCATTGTCTTTTTCTAAACCAAAAGGGTGGGCCTGGGAGCCCACCCTCTCATTATACATTATTATTCTTTTTTAAGATAGGATTTTTCGAATGCTTTGAGCAGTTCGCGTAGTTTGACAATGATTTTGGTATCGGTGGACTGTTTGGCTTTCATGGTGTATACGAGGAGGTGGTGGAGCAGTTCCAATTGTTCTTGGTAGACTGTATACAAGGCGGTTTCGCTTTTCTCAACCGGTTTGATACGCTGGGCCATAAAGTAATAGGTCACGATATCGCTCAATTCTTCGGCGTGTTTTTCCTTGTTGGTGACCCACCGTATGATTTGATTGTAATTGACCGGTGTCTCTTTGGACAGGGTTTCAATCTGGGTCATGGCTTTTTCAATGGTGGTGATATGTTCGGCAATCAATGTTATCCGGGCGGGGTCATCAAAAATACCACAGGGTACTTGGCAATGGGAATAGAGATATGGCGAAACTCCTAATATCAAGAACAACGCTACGGCGATGGTCATTTGTTTCATTGTAATCATGTTGATTCTCCTTTTTTTATGCTTTTTATTATTGGCTAGCATGATAACGTAATAAAAAAGGAAAGTCAAGGGAAAATGGGAAATTTATTATCAGGAAAATTTTTCTAGAAACCGACTAAGCCATGAGGCTTTTTTGGGGGACTGGGGTTTGCCGCTCATTTTTTCTTTGATCTCCTTGATACGAAAGGCTATTTCTTTGCGGGAGGAGTTGAGGTTTTTGGCGGTTTCAAAAATATTGAGGGCTTTGCGCAATTCGCCTGCTTTATAGTAACTTTCCGCGAGGTAGAACCATGCTTCATCACTATTTTTATCTATCTTTATGGCGTCTCTAAAATACTTTTCAGCAGCATAATAATTCTTACGTTTGATCAGCAAAACCCCAAGATAAATCAACACCAAGCAGTTTTGATTATCAATGGCGTAAGCGTCCTGAAATTTGTCGCCAGCCTTAAGATAGTTCTGGGTAATAAAATAATACACTCCCTGATTAAAGTGGAATTGAAAAATCTGGTTGGTGGGATAATAATCCATATCGGAGTTTAGTTCGGACTCGTTGAAGTTTTTAACGAGAGTTACATAGGCCTTGTAATACCGGGTGAACTCTTTTTGCAGGTTCTCGTCGGTGGCGAGAACTTTCATTAATTTGGGTTGCGAAGTCTTGTCGAGATATTCTGCCCGTATTTCGGTCAAGGAGGCATTTTCACTTAAATCAAATACGATTAATGCGGCTTTTATGGTTTCGTTCATTTCCATGTTATTATATCCTTTTATTTTATTTATTTATTTTAATTATTTGGGTTACGCTGGACTAACTGGACAATCTGGACAATCTGGACAAGCTGGACGGGCAGTGGCGGTGAATTTGGGGTGATGGAGAGTCATTGTGCATGTTTATTGGATATTAAATTCTTTCTTTAAGAGGTGGATGGTTTCCAGGGTTCTGGTTCTGGCCAGTTCAAAAGAGCCGGTGGTGTCGATCGTATAACTGGCAACCTTAAGTTTTTCACTCAATGGGAATTGGGCTTTGATTCTGGTTTCCGCTTCTTCCTGGCTAAGATTGTCCCGGGTGGTGAGACGATGCATCTGCTCTTCCTGGGAGGTATAAGTGACAATAATCCTGTCAAAATCTTTGTATGACCCGGATTCTACGAGCAACGCGGATTCATAGACGAAAAAATCGAAAATTTGCGAGGCCTTCAAGTCGGCAAAAATATTCTGCCTTACTTTGGTTACGCGGGGATGAATGAAACAGTTGATAAAATTACGTTTCTCGAAATCTTCGAACAACATCCTGGAGAATTCCTCTTTTTTAAGATTACCACGAGAGTCTAACACTGCATCACCAAAAACCTTGACGATCTCCGATAAGATTTCAGGGCGATTGGAAAAAATAATCCCCTTGGCGATATCATCGGCTCTGACAGTATAACAATCGATCTCTTTAAAGATGTTCAACACGAATGTCTTACCGGTACATATACCGCCGGTCAATCCGATTTTAATCATTTTCCTCTTCGCCTGTTCAAATTCTCAAAAACTCGGGTCCATTTTCCACAATCACTGGGTTATTCCCGGTGGTTATCTGGTTTTTAGTATATTATAAATAAATTGTTTCTAAAGTATCAGTTTAATCAATAGCAAAGAAATTGTCAAGTGCCAGATTTATCCTGGATTCACCGCCAAGTTTCAGAAAAAACTGGACGATCTGGACATACTGGACATTCTGGACTTACTGGACTTCACAAAACCTTTGATTTTTCCAGCTTGTCCAGTAAGTCCAGTATGTCCAGATAGTCCAGCCTGCCACGGTTATCCGTGGCTCTTTTTAAAATTTGGCGGTGAATCCAGGTTATGCGCGCTGCTTATTCAAATTTTTTGATCGTCGGCCATATCTTTTCCAAGGGATATTGGATTCCCCGGCACAAAAAGATAGGCAGATGGTTCTCAAAAGGCATGGCGTACTGGCAGGAGGTTCGGGCGATTTCTTTGACCTGCATAAACCCCTGTTGGTGATCCTCTTGCTGTCCACCAATCATAATCACGACATTGCCACTATAACCACGGGGCGGCCAAAAATAGTAGTTGTTGTGACCACTAAAAGCTGGCGGCAAATGATAAGTTTTACCGAAAAAGTCGACGGCTCCAGCTTGGCCATAATCCTGGCCAAAGATGAAACACTCTTTTTTCTCCTGGGAAGACAATGTGTTGTACACGGCTGCCACCTTCTCTACCATTTCAGGCCACCCATTCATATCGGCAAAATGCTGGGGCAACAGCCCGATCTGGTGATTCTCACCACTTTTGACATCTACTCCAATAAAACGTATCCATTTAATCGTGTTTTCCTGTGAAAGTATAGGCAATCCGAGGGGCACCAAAATCAATGTGGTTACCAACACGATAAACACAAGCAGGGGCCTCAACCAATAAAGGAACTTTTTTTGCATCAGGCTTTCCAGCATCACGGCTCCACCGGCAAATAGGATGGGATAAACAGGGGTCAAATAATAAGGCTTGGCTTGCTGAAAAGTAAACAGTACATAGATAGCAAGATACATCCAACCAAATAAACGGTACTTCTGTCCGCTAGTCGAAAAAAAGAAGAACCAAAGCCCAGCAAGACACACGAGGAGATTAACGGGATGGGTAATCAGAATTTGTTCTTTTAAAAATTCGAGGGGAGAAAGAGCACTCATTTTGTACAGCTTGGCATTGTTCATAAACTCCAACAAGGGCCATTGATGGGCGATGTTCCATAAGATATAAGGTATAAACAGCACGATAGCGACGACCGCGCCGCCCCACAAATACAGATTTTTCAATTGTTTCCGTTCCGGGGTGAGCAGAACGCCAACAGCGATACCAAAAACAAGAAAAAGCACGGAAATCTTATTCTGTAACCCCAAACCGGCCACCAATCCAAACCATAACCAGTATTTGGATTTCCCGGTCTTAATGATCTGCAATACAAGACACATAAGGGCCAACCAAAACATGTGGTCAAGGAAGTTCATGGAGTAAATACCAAATAGAAAAAAATTACCAATGGGTGCCAATCCTGACACTGCGGCCAAAACCATGGCAAATTTGCCGCCCCCGAGTTCTTTGGCGATTAAGCCGGTAACAAAAACGAGTATCGCGGAGCACAACACAGGTAAGATACGTATAGCCACGAGTGAATCGCCAAATACAGCGCGAATGAGTTTTAGTAAAAGAATGGAAAAAGGGGGATGATCAACATAACCAAAAGCAATATGCTGACTGCACGCTATGTAATACAATTCATCGCGAAAATACCCGAACCCCTGGATAGCGATGAGATGCAACACCAACGCCAACAAGGAAACATACGCGATAAGCATATACTGGGAACAAAAAAAAGCAGGGTACTTTTTTAGCTTCATGGTTTTATCCTCCAATGCGGTTGATTGGTAAACGGGGATGGGCGGCCATAGTTATATATAATTGTGGATTAATGTTAGTAATTCGGCTTCCTTGGTGGGATCAATTATAAGCAGGTGCATATAGGTATTGTTCTGTATTCCTTTTAACATGAATCCTTGGGCATCAAGCCGAAAAAAAGGCCGGGCAAAGTGCGGGAAATACTGAAGTGTCCCGACCTGACCGAGATAACGAATAAACTCTGGGGTAATCGTTTGCTCCAACACGATTTCCTTGCGAAAGGAACCGTCAAAACAATCCTCCAAAACATTTATAGCCACTACTTTCATAGATGATTCACCTTGGCACCCAAACAGATTTGTCTGACAGCCGCAATCGCCTGTTCGATTTCAGCCTGGGTGGTAAAAAAGGAAGGACTGAGACGCACGCTACCCTGAGGAAAAGAACCCAACGCGGCATGAATCAAAGGCGCACAATGAAGACCAGCACGAATAATCATATGAAAGGAATTCTCTAAAATATAACCGAGATCCTCGGTGGGCAGGCCCTCAATATTAAAACAAATCACGGTTGAACTGACCTGGGAATGTGCTTTGCCATAAAAGATTACACGGGGCAAGTCTTTGAGTTCATTATAAAACTGGCTGACCCAGTATTCTTTTTTTTTCCTGATCTCTTCCATGCCAGTGGCCAAGATATAGTCGATTCCAGCGGATAAGGAGACAATACCAACGGTATTGGGTGTGCCTGCTTCATAATAGAGTGGCATGGTCGGGGGGAACGTTAACAACTGGCTTTTAACGCCGGTGCCGCCGAATTTAAGGGGTGTGGGCCAAAGACCGTTGCGAATAAAGAGTCCACCAATACCGGGTAGACCATGCAATGATTTATGTCCGGTAAAAGCCAACATATCAATGCCGTCAGCTTGGACATCAATGGGCGTCAAACCAGCCGATTGGGAGGCATCAACAATAAAAAGCGCCCGGTGAGTATGGGCGATTTCTGCAAAAGGATGCAAGTCCAAAACACGCCCGGTTACATTGGAACAATGATTAAGAATAACCGCACGGGTATTTTCCCGCAACGCGTTTGCCACAGATAACGGCGTGACTTCTCCGGCTGCATTGCAGGCGACGATACTCAATTGAATCACACCATCAGCTTCCAGTTTCTTAAGGGGACGCAACACTGAATTATGCTCCGTGGTGGTGGTGATAATATGAGAATCTTTAAAGGTTGAACCAAGGATAGCAAGATTTAACGATTCGGTTCCCCCCGCGGTAAACACCATTTGTTCTGCTTCGGGTGCATGAAACAGTGCCGCCAGTTTGTGGCGGCACTCTGCTAGGATATCTTCGCCATCCTTAACACCGCTACGTCGCGCTGACGATGGAACACGGCGCAGATATTCATGGACGGCATTCAACACGTTATCGGGTTTGGGGTATCCGGTAGCGGCGTTATTGAGGTAAATAGACCGCTTGGAATTCATTGTCCTGCCACTAAACGGTTTTTTACACTCACCTTGCTCACCGGACCCAATGATATCCGCGTTGTGTTTACAGGGGGATTTTTTGTGTCACCACGAATTCGCCGAAATTGTCACCAGCTTCAATGCCTTTGCTTTGTTGGCAGTCAAACGAATTAATACCATTGGGATAGGTATCGCCGTAGGCTAATTCAAAGAAAGCCGCGCTAACGCCGCGGATCATAAAGGCACGTTTTTGTCCGGGTGTGCCATCGGACTCGTAATAATCGGTGGCGCGAATAATCATTCGTTCACCCTCTTTTATTTGCACGATACCGGACTTAGCCCATCCCCAGGCAGTGAAAACAGCGAAAGCGCCACGGAGTACATCCACTGCACCCTCGGTGACCATGGGCATGACCACAGCTTTGAATTCTTCGGAATTGATGATACCGTAACCTGTATGATAGCCGCATTCATGGGCACAATTAACCAGAGCCTCATCCACCTCTTTATATCTTTCCGGGGGCGTGGCTTTGATCATTCGTTCGGCGAATGTGGTCCAAAATTTTACTGGCAATTGGTTGACAAACACGTTAAATGCCGGGATCAGTCCTTCTTCATTACCTTGGACATTTATTTCTGCTAATTCTTTAACTACTTTATCACGTAATACCGTCATAGTCCCGTGCCTCCTAGCAATGATTTTACCATGAACTGACTGGCTGGAAACCCCTGCACAATCCCCTCGGTTTCAGTGACCTCATAGGTTCGCGATGGTCTGCCAAAAGCAGCGGAAAAGATAGCGGCGATAAAACCACAGGTGAAGTAATTCACCGGCGTCTCGTTTTTCCCCCATTTTTTTATCCAGCCTTGGTCGAGGTGGGAGCGGGGTAATAATACCGAGCCACCCGTTTGATTGGCTTTTATTTTCATTTTCCCCATGCCCATCACCGAGTAATACTGGGTGCCCACATTGAACTTCTCTTCGATGGAGACCACGCCATTTTTGGCAAAGTAATCATCCAGTATTGGTCTGATGGAATCTTCCGCGGATTCGCAAAGTATTTTTATGCCGCCCAGTTCTTTAAATTCTTCAGCCATCTTGGTGGTCAGACATAGGTAATGGTGGCAGTGTAAAACGGTCAGGAAACCGTTCATATAGTGCCGATAGGTATTTTCGTCAAAGGTAAACTTGACATTTAAATCCATACTATCCTCCTTTCTCAGTCAAATTCTATAATTTGGGGAATGATACTTTTTAGCTTGAAGCGCAGGGACGCCAAATTGGACGTGTCCCCAACAGCTACAGCGAGAAAAATATCGCCCACGGGCAGTAAAATCAGCATTTTCTTATAAAATTCAACATACATCTCTTTGAGTTGTTTGGTGTCTATTTCTGATTCCAGCTCCAGTATCCGCGATATAGCGCCTGCCACCGAAGCACCCACAGCATCCAGGTTGATCGTGCTGTCAGTGCCACGGGATTCGATCACAAATCCATCCCGTCCGATTAAGAAGACTGCTTCGACGTGTTTGACTTCCATTATTTCATGTAATAGTTCATTGGCCTTTTTCATGCCATTTGTTTGATTCATAAAAACACCTCCTGTACCAGTGCAATAAGAATATAAACCATTTGGAGGGTTTTTTCAAGTCTCTTTACCCAAGAAATAAATAAATACTCAAGGAAGAAAGGGTAATGGCTAAATTTTAACTCACTGGTGAGGTGCAACAAGAGTGGCGCCCAGCGTTTTCCTTTCCTGTTTCTGGGGCGCCACTCTTTATAAGATAGAAATCTATCCTTGGGAACTGGTGGTGGGGGTTTTTGTGGGCTGTGTTTCTTCTATCTTTTTAAACTCTTCGGTTTCTACTTTTTGAGTGGGCAAAACACTGGGTTGAGTGGGCTGGATGCTTTGGCTATCGATAATTTTCTGGGTGGGAGTAGCTGAATTGTTGCTTAAGTGGATATCGTCGTAGGAGTTCTCAATGGTAATTTTCGGGGCACCCACGGTATGGGTGAGCCGGACACGATTCTCCTCTGTGACCAGGGTAAACTTGGCGTCCGTATTGTTTTTAATCTCACCATAAGACAAATCAATATTAAATGAGGGTTGTATGGCCTTGGGATAGAAGAGTCGAATGCGGGAATAACTATTTTTTATACTCACCTGTTCTGTTATCTCGGTAAAATCAATGTCCAGGTTGCCATGGGACAACTGTACAGCAATTTTTTTAGCCGCTACATCGTTTATGCTCACGTCGCCAAATTCATTGTTAACAGCGACCTCGTCAGATAGGACCTGGGTCATGCGGACCCGGCAATTATTGGCTTGGACATCAATATTGCCGGTAATATCTTCCAATCTAATGGAACTGTGGGAATCGGAAATCTTCACCCCGTTCTTGATATTTTTCAGGCGGAGTCCAGTATGCTTCCCGTCAAAGATAAAGCCGTTACCGGTCTCAAATTTAATATCAGAAAAAGCGGCATACTCCACGGTAGTTTCTTGCTTGACTTGATTGAGGTAGGCGTCGGCGTGGGAGCAATTAAGTTTTACCGCGGTCACCTCGGTAACGCTGATGCGGGAAAAGCTGGAGTTCAGTTCCACGGCCCCGGTGATATTGCGAACCACGAGTTTTCCGTGTTTGTGTTGGATTTTGAGATCGCCGCTCACATGTTTCACCAGCACATCGCCCTGGATATTATCGATGCACACATTCTTGCCACAGCCATCAATGGTGACATCTCCGTAGCGGTTCAGTATATCTAATTCGACGGTTTCTGGGATACTCACTTTAAAATACACCCGCAGGCGGCGGTAATTAAAATCTTCGGTGGTTTTTACCGTGATTCTTAATCTCCCATTATCCTCTTTTAAGCGAGTGGGAGTGATAATTACCTCTTTTTCAAGCTCCGTAGCCTCCCCGCGATCCCGGTGAAACACCCGGACCTCGGGTTGGATACGAATCTCGTTACCTATCGACTTAACCACCTCAATGCCGCCAGCGGTATTGTCGAACTCGATCTCCCGGATCCCGGAATCCGCATACCGCAGTTCCGGGCGCGGGAAAGAATTGGGATGTTTCATATCCTGAAGGCCCCATCGGCGCGATGAACAACCATCAGAAAAGTAAACTTCCCCGGATTCGATGAAATTGTAGATCACACCGAAAGCCAATACCGCCAGTACGATAATAAGGTCTCTTCTTTTCATTTTTCTTCTTCTTTGTTTGTTTTTACGTTCTAGCTGCGCTTATTCTTGGATTTCTTTATTGTTTCGAGAGCGATAGTGGAACCAAATATTTTTCACGCCAATACCGATCAGGATCATGGGCCAGAATTTCCCGAAAAAATTCCAGACATCAATATCAATGCCCAAACTGTCCAGCATGAAAAGGCTACCTATCAATAACAGTATAATACCCCAAAACAATTTTTCCTGTCTTTGTTTACTCATTTTGTCCTCCTTTTTCCTCGTTTTTCTTTTCTCGTGCGAAAGAGAAAATATAATATACACCCATGATGATCAGTACAATAGGCCACAATCGTATTATGTCACTGAAAGAGATCAAATCCAATTGGGCCAATTGAAAGACAAGACCAATACCCAGAATCAAAAACCCGGAGAAGAGGGATGAGTGGTTCTCGGTTTTTGGTGCTTGCGCGGTCAACTTGTGATTGCGTTTACGGGTTTCCTCGTAGGTGTCGAAAATCTGGAATATATAAAATCCAGCCATCATCAGCGCCACTACGACGTGTTCCTGTCCGCCCCTGACCTTGACCTGGAGCAGGATCAAACAAGCGAAAATAACACAATAGGCGACCGCTTTTAAGGCATCACCAATATAAAAAAAACCGACTCCTGGGAAGAATGCAGACAGAATCGCTGCACTCAACGGGCTTTTTTTGTTTTGCTCTACATATCTATCAGTCATGGTAACCTCCATACAGCCAATTGGCAAACATCGCTTTTTCCTGTTCGTTCGTTGCTTGGGGCTGTTCTTTTTTTCTTTGCTTCGATCTTTTATTCGATCAATTTTGTTTTTTCTTTTTTTTCTTCACTGGAAAGAGGTGTAGCGGGCGGTATTTTATGTGAAACACCCGTTTCCGCCGCAGTCTTCTGCGAAGCTGAATCTTTAACACTACTTATTTTGGTTTTCCCTGCTGTTTTTTCTATTTTAGTATGCGTTTTTTTCTGCTCTGGGGCTTTCTTATCATATTTTTTACCATATTGATTATCATGGGTATCTCGTTTTTCCGAGGAAAAACCCAAGATAGTTTTTGATTCTTTGAGCCGGGTAAAAAACGCGCCAACTTCAACGGTCAAGGTCTCAATTTTGGATACCATGTTATGGAGAAAACGGTTGGCCGGCGGATTTATATTGGTAAAATAGAAAAGATTCAGAAACAAAATCAGGGGACCTATTGCAGCAGCCACCCATTTCAGGTAAAAGAACTTGCTTTCGGGGAGTTCCTCGATTTGTTGGGATTCGGGGATATAATAGAGTCGGTTCTTTAAAAAGAAGGGAACCTCTTCTTCAAGTGCTGGGAATGCATAGAGCAATTCTTCTACCTTTTCTTTTAACAAACGACACGGGGTACACTGCTCCAGGTGTTGCGACATCTCGGTGTGTATCTCTGCGGAGACTTCGCCCTCAATGTACATTGAAATTAACTCTGACACTTGTGTGCAGTCCATTTTTTACTTCCTTTCTTCTAAAACAAATTCAGCCAGTTTTGTTCTGGCCCTATTAATCCGGGATTTAGTCGTGCCCAGTGGTATATCGAGGTGTTCTGATATATCCTGGTATGAATAATCCTGGATGTCGCGCATGATGATCAATGTCCGCAAATCCGGGGGTAGTAGCAGCAGTTTTTTCCGCAAGTATTTGATATCTGATTTTTGTACGGCGGATTCTTCCGGTGTTTGGGTTCCGGCAGTGCCTTTTTCCTTTGTGTGGACATTGTCGTCCAATTCCATTTGCTGGCGGTTGTACTTATTTTTTCGCCAATGATCGATACAATAGTTTCTTGCCAGTCGGAGTAACCACGAGGTGAAATTGCCGTCATCCTGGAACTTATCGATGTTATTATAGACCTTCAGGAATATATCCTGGGTGATATCCGAAGCGTCATCGCTATTCCCTGCAAAATTGAGGGCTAGGTTGTACACTTTTTTCGAATACTGGTCGATCATCATGTTCCAGGCCTCCTGCTTACCTGCTTTTAATTCATTTATCATATTGTCCATGTTTTCACATCCCTAAGAACGAACTTATTATAACAAAAGTTCCCAGTGAAAGAAAATAGGAAAAAAATAAAAAAAAATATCTCTGGATAAAGTCCCGTAATTACTACGGCACACATTCAACAAAGCTAGCCATATTAGCAGTAAACCTCCAAAAAGAAAAATGGTTCTGGCACATTTTAGGGGGTAAATCTGCTTTTGAAAAGACCTATTTCGTCGGGAGCAAAGAGAATGCGCTATTAAATGACGGGATGTGGCGAGGGATGAAAGGATTTTATGGGCAAGAACGACTCTGAAATACGCGTTTAAATGGAATGAAGTACAAGATTTAGATTGACAAAAATAAACTTCTTGGGAAAATGCTGGTTCATAAAAAAAACAAGTCCCATCCGGGCTACATTTGTTTGTTTTTACCTATTCCCGGCAGAAAATATCTGATTAAAGCTCCAAAACAATGATTAATTCATGCTTTTGGGGCGACCTTTTTAAATGGCCAAAATTTCCACGATCTCTCTTAAAACGACATCAACCAGCGCTTCCATCCAAACGATAAATTTGCGGCATTTACGGGGTCTATTCTTGAAAGGCTGTATTATCAGCATTCTTCGCGGTTGATTAAAAGCTATAGAAGCCGAATCCTACGGTCACGACTCTTTAAGTCTTCCTTACCATTTCATTTTTTATTCCTTGCTTGTTGAAATCTTAACCAGAAACTTCCTCAAGCTTCGTCGATGAAATTCAAGTTATAGGCTTCACTACTTTATCTTATCAGTGATGGTTTCCAAAACCATCACTGATGCTTTCGCAAACCATCACCGATGCTTTCGCAAACCATCACCGATCCTTTCGAAAACCATCACTGATGCTTTTGCAAACCATCGCCGATCCTTTCACAAACCATCACTGATGCTTTTGAAAACCATCACTGATGCTTTTGAAAACCATCGCCGATCCTTTCATAAACCATCACTGATGCTTTTGAAAACCATCACCGATCCTTTCGTAAACCATCACTGATGCTTTTGAAAACCATCACCGATCCTTTTGTAAACCATCACTGATGCTTTTGAAAACCATCACTGATGCTTTTGAAAACCATCACTGATGCTTTGGCAAGTGATCACTGATCATTTGATGATTTGTAGTCTATCATTTTGAAATTATCACCGATAGCCAGCCAGTTCCTTATTTGTATGCATCGACCTATAGGTTAGCGTTTTATTTTTGCTTTATACGGGCATCAGTGTGTTAGACTTCCAATTTACTGGTAAAGCAAGTCCAATTTCCATATATTATTACTTTTTAATCTCCCCAATTACCAAATAAAATGGCTTAAGTTTTAAAATGACCAGACAACGTTTTTGTCTGTTTGAAGGCCAATAAAAATTTGACTCACATTCCCTTTGCTATCCCAAAAGGTGGCGCAAAAGAGAACCAAAAAATAGTATAAATGTTCTAGTTATACTATATATATATTATATTAGAATAGTGTTTCGGGTTGTGGGGGTTGGTTTTGGTTTTTTTTCTGGAGGCGTTTGTAATAAAAGTACAGCGGGATGCCCAAAAATACAAAACCTAAACCAGCCAACGATTCCAATGGCTTGCTGATCATGGTATTGATTACTAACCACATATTCAGCCCAATAAAAAGAAGCGGGGTAATGGGGTAACCGAGGGTTTTGTATTTTCGTTCTTGTGTGGGGAGACGTTTTCGAAACGTAAATATACTGGCCGCCGTGATAGCAAAAAAAATGGCCTCGGTAAATACGACGTAAGAGATCAAGTTTTCAAACGTGCCCCAAAAAAGGATTAATACCGCGGCCCAGGTGTTCTGGAAAATAATGGAAAAGGCCGGGGTTTTGTATTTGGGATGAATTTGCGCGACACGTTTAAAGAAGATACCGTCGTTGGCCATAGCAAAATAAATACGTGGTGCAGCCAAACTGTATATTCCCGATGTCCCAAAGGTAGAAATAAAAATAACCAGCGCGATAAGGCTACCACCCAGAGTACCTAACACGGTTTGAACGGCATCGGCTGCGAGTTGCTCGGAACCAGCAATTTGCGCGGGCGATAATAAAAACATATAAGCCAGATTGGTCAGCACATAAATCAAAGTGACCACCCCCGCACCAATGATCATGGCTTTGGGTACATCGCGGCGTGGGTTCTTGGCTTCACCCGCTACAAATGTGGCATGATGCCACCCGGCAAAGGACCATTGCACACCGATCATAGCCAAAGCAAATGCGCCTACAAGACTTCCCTTGACACCTGCCAATGACGCACTAAAAACAGTGGCTCCATGTCCACCCCATCCCAAACCAATGGCAATCAAACCCACAATCCCCATGATTTTTAAGACAGTAAAGAGGTCCGAGAATATGGCACCGGCTTTTACGCCCATCACATTGATGACAGTGAGCAAGAACAAACCAGTAATAGCGACCAATGATATCCCGAGGCGATTAAGGGGAACAAAATAACCGAAATACTGGGCAAACGCGACTCCCAAAGCGGCAAGCGAGCCGGTATTGACGACCGAAAAATACACCCAACCATATAAAAAACCAAAAAGATCGCCATAAGCACGTGATAAATACACATAAATACCGCCTGCTCCAGGCATCAATGAACCCAACTCGGCAAATGTCAAAGCACCGCACAGGGCAATGATACCACCCAGTACCCAAACGACCAACATCCAGAAAGGTGACGGCAACGCTTTCATGATGATGGAGGGGGTTAAAAATATACCGGAACCAATGGTTGCACCAATAGCGATCATGGTTAAGTCAAAAAGCGTTAATTTTTGTTTTAGCTGTGTCATGATGGGGTCTCCTGGTTATTCATTACAATACAAGCACACGGATACAACTGGATATTTATTCTTCACTAACCTAAAATAGAGATGTAATATATCACACGCATGAACGGTTGTCAACTATTTTTATTGCCCTGGATTCACCATCATTTTTAAAAAGCACCACGGATAATAATGGCAAGCTGGACTTTCTGGACGCACTGGACTTACTGGACAAGCTGGACAAAATTCACAGGTTTTGGTTTTGGAAAGTCCAGTTGGTCCAGTATGTCCAGATAGTCCAGATAGTCCAGTCTTTTCTGAAATGTGGCAGTACATTCACCAGACAGCCATATGAATAGATAGTGTTCCCCCAATCGCACAGCAAATTATTTTGACAAAATCCCACAAAGAGGATAAAATAAGGGATGCGCTTAAAAAACATCAACAAAACAATCTTTGTATTCTTACTGGCTGTCTTCAGCATCGGGCTTTATGCCACGGACGTCGAATTTCCGATCACCCAGGCTTTTTGCTATTTTCCTTTTTCACAGCACCTTACCCTGGCAAAAAAAGAATTAAAACTCTCCATGGATATTAATTACTCCAGTGTGTACTCCTTCAATATTCCACGAACCACGATCAATGATATGGAAACGATGACCTCCACAACCTCGGTTATGTATGGATTAGCCGATGGGCTCACTTTGGAGGGACATTACCGGTTTGGCGTTGCTTACGGTGGCGTGATGGACAAGTTGATCATGGATTTTCACAAATTATTCAGCATGCCCGTGGGTGGACGCGATAAATATCCCAGAAATACTGTCAACTACACCTATCGCGACAAGTTTTCCATTAATTCCCAGCAAACGTGGCAAGCACCCGTCGTGCTGGGCGTATTGGGACGTATTTATGGCAAGAATAATTTCGCTGTGAATGGCAGAGTGGCCGTAGGGTTACCATTATCTCAAAAAATAGGTTTAAGTAGCTCCAAACCCTTTGTCACTGCCGGACTTATCCTGGCTTATGACAACAAAGCCAAAAAACTCTCCGCTTCCTGGGCCAACCACGTCTCTTTTTTCCGCACCGCCACCTGGATGGAAGGTGAAGAGTTAAGAAACCAGATCGTTCACTCCGAGTTTCGGGTCGATTACAAACGTATTTTTGGCGGTCTGTTGTTCAGGAGCTCCCCATTCAAATTAAAAGGCTTTGACCTTTCCAACCCGGCGCGCATCGTCTATCTGGGGGTTAAAATCTGGAAGTATTTCGAGTTTTCCATGGTGGAAGAGTTCCCGCCCATGGATACCACTACCGATGTGACCTTCTGCCTGCGCATCAAATTATTTGGTTATTAACAGCGTAAGAACGATATCTGAAGTAGTACAATTATTTCCAAACCCCGGCAATCGTGTAACCACACGCCCCACATACCCCGTCGTTTAAATTCATAATCCGGGTAGCGTAACCGTTTCGACTGATTAAAAGGGCTTTGCATTTCGGGCAGGATGTATCTGTCCATTCATCCCCCTGGACATTCCCCGCATACAAATATAACAGGCCCATCTCTGCCGCAGTTGCAAGCGCTTTAAAAATAGCTACTGGCGCAGTGGGTAACACGTCGGTTAATTGGTATTGGGGATAAAAACGGGAGACATGCCAGGGCATCGCGTTATCCACGCTCAGAATAAAAGAGATCAACTCCTTAATTTCCCTGGCCTCATCGTTCAAACCCGGAATCAACAACGTGGTCAGTTCCACCCATATGCCCATTTTTTTCATCCCCCGGATAGTATCCAGAACAGGCGCCAGACGGGCACTGCATTGTTTCCGGTAAAAATCGTCGGTGAAGGCTTTTAAATCAATATTAGCGGCATCCATATAAGGAGCGATTTCTGCCAATGCTTCCGGGCTCATATAACCGTTGGTGACCATCACGTTTTTAAGTCCAGCTTCATGCGCCAGTTTTGCTGTTTCTAACATCAGCTCAAAATATACCGTGGGTTCCGTGTAGGTATAGGAAATTGATTGGGAGTGGTTCTTTAATGCGATCTGCACGAACTGTTCGGGCGCCACCGCTTCACCATAGAGGGAACTCGCACCAGTCACCATGGATAAGGAGTGATTCTGACAGAATCGACACCTAAAATTACACCCCATGGTGGCTATTGAAAAAGAAAAAGAACCGGGCAAAAAGTGATACAGGGGTTTCTTTTCAATGGGATCATTGTGCATCGCGGCCACGCGGTGATAACTCAGGGCCAAAATTTGGCCGTTGATGTTCTGACGAACCCCACAGATTCCCAATCCGCCCTCTTTTAACAGGCAACCATGCGCACACAGTTTACAGCGTATCCCATTATCTGTAGGTTGGGTTAAACGTGCCACTTTCATCATTCTCTCCCCCACCGGATCTCCCCGACTCGGTTTAATTCGTTTAGATTACCTTTTGCAGTGATTGCTCAATTTGCAGGGCATTAACTGCGCCTACCATTTGGGTTTTAACACTGCCGCCCTTGATGAATAACAGCGTCGGGAGTCCCCGTACAAAATAACGGGAAGATGTTTTGGGCGAGTCATTCACATTGACCTTTAACACCTTTATTTTCCCGTTGTACGCCTTGGCGATTTTCAGAAGCCCAGGTTCAATCTGTTTGCATGGTTGACAGGTAGGAGACATAAAATCGACAATCAGCGTCCCCGTCTCTTTTAAATAGGTTTCAAAATTGCTATCATTGGCAGGTATTAATACATTCATTGTGTTTCTCCAGGTTTTTACTATTCAAAATCCAACTATAAAACATATACATAACAATCTTAATGATTTTAGGGGATAATCGCTGGTTTCGACGAATGAATTCAGAACCAATCATTACCTTATCACAACTCGCATTTTTTAAATTCATCATTTCATCAGCTACCCCATATGGTCAAGTCATAATCAAATCTTAATTAAAATCTTACTGAATCTTTATTTTAATATTTTTTTGTAGATTTTTCAAGTAAAAAAGCAAAATATATTTATTTCACACCCAAGATGTAGTGGTGCAGTATTGAAGAATGGCTATAGATAGAGTTAAAGAAGAAAATCTTTGGGTAAAAAAAAAATTTCGTGAATCTTTGTATTTTACTTGAAAAAGTGGCATAATTATTATTTTGAAAGGAAGGTGAACGAATTATGCAGCAATTGCCTCAAATCCCGGGATACCGGATAATGAAGAAACTTGGGCAAGGAGGAATGGCCGACGTGTACCTGGGTGTGCAGGAGAACCTGGCCCGCCAGGTAGCGATAAAAGTGCTGGTTCCGTCGTTGTTCAGAGATGATCAATTTTCCACCCGTTTTGTCAAAGAAGCGCAGACCGCCGCCCATCTGACTCATCCCAATATCATCACCATCCACGATGTCAATAAATTTGACGATTGCTATTACATCGTGATGGAGTATCTGGAAGAGAGTTTGAGTCAGCGCATGAAGAAGATTGGCGTGATGTCACCCGCCCAAGCCCTGAGCATCATCAAAATGATTGCTTCCGCCCTGGATTACGCGCATCGGAAGGGGATTATTCACCGTGATATCAAGCCTGACAATATCATGTTTCGCGCCGATCAGTCCGTGGTATTGGTGGATTTTGGCATTGCCCGTGCCATGGATTCCGCCTCGCATCTCACCCGCACCGGCATGAGCATTGGTACGCCGCATTATATGAGTCCAGAACAATGCCGGGGTGAAAAGATCGATGGCCGCAGCGATTTTTATTCGCTGGGCGTGCAATTGTTCGAACTGCTGACGGGAAACGTGCCTTACCAAGCTGAAAATACAGCGGGGATTATCATCAAACACATCCAGGAAGCCATCCCCCGGTTACCAGGGCATCTCTCTTACTGGCAACCTCTGATTGACAAGATGATGGCCAAAGATAAAAATAACCGGATCAGCAATGGAAAAGAACTCATCTTTTTTATTGACGCGCTCCAACATACCCGCAACGGTACGGAAAAAATGCCGCCCATGCCCCCCACCGAAGCCGAACTGGCCACAGTCAAGTTACGTCCGGTGACCGCATCCAAACCCTCTTTTTCTTTCAGGAATGCGACGCGGATGGAACACGCGGCAAAAAAGCCACTTTTGCCCATTGTTTTGGTATCGGCAATAGTAGTGATCATAGGTATCGCACTCTATTTTCTGTTCCGCCCCGCCCCAGCGCCGATTCAACATGAAGAAGAGATATTCATACCTGTTACGCCACCCAAAAATGACGCTCAGACAGAGAATAAATTTCCTACTACGACAGAAAAAGAACCAGTTACTACCACTGACAACAAAAACCCGGATATAACACCAGCAGTAAAAGAACCACCGGTAAAAGTACAGCCCGGCGCGAGTACTCACCCGGATGTGAACCCACGCAAAGAGCCCAAGGTGGACGAAGGGGAAAGCATAGAAAAACAGGCGGAACTGGAACAAACCATTCGCCAAGCCCGTGAAAAAAAGCCACGCAAAGCCGAAACGGTTCCAGCAGTGAACGCGATTACCCTGCTGGACCTGGAACCCGAATTACGGAAATCCTATAATAACCAGCTCCAACGTATTCAAATTGATATTCCCAAACTGGTGGCCATGTTCCAGGTCAAAGGCATCATTACCTATAATCTGGCCATTGATGAATATGGTAGCGTGCGCGTGGAACCTTTGCTGGATAACCTGGAAATCACCCCGCCCCGACGTGAACGGAGTGTGCATGCCATTATTTCCCATAAATTAAACAGCCTGTCACTTCCCCCACCCAAAGATAAGAAAGGCCAATCCGTGCGCGTGATCAATTGGCGGGTTACCTTTAAAGTGGGCAAGTACATGAATTTGATTACCTTAACGAAACAATAAGAATAATAAAAAAAAGGAGGTCGCGATATGTTTGGAAGTAAAATCTTAAAATTGACCAGCATCATCACATTGTGCGTGTTTATGTTTTTTGTCTTCACCGCTGAGACAGGCTTTGCCCAATCCAAGGAAGACGACGTGTTAATGAAGGCAAAACGCCTTTACCAAGAAGGCGATTACGAGGCATCAATCAATCTGCTCAGCCAATTCATCGAAAAATTGAAAGCCATGGTCGAACAGAAGAAAAATGTGGCAGAAGCCTTTTACTTGCTGGCCAAAATCTATTTTGAAGTGGGCGACGATAAAAAAGTCGAGGAAAATTTACACAAGGTGTTTGTTACCTATCCCACATTCAGCAAGGATGAACCGAATTTTTCCTTTAAAGAACGGGTGGAAAAAATACGGGGCACAATGAATGTGGAAACAGAAAAATTCACGGACGAAACTACCACGGAACCGCAAACCGAGGTCAAGCCGCAACCGCGCCGCACAAACCGGGTCATCGAACAATCCTATGCCAAGAAAAAGAAGAAATTTCCCATCTTGTTGGTAGTGGGTGGTGTGGTGGTTGTGGCCGCAGTAGCCGTGTTACTTCTGAAAAAGAAGAAAGATTCGTACGACATCCGTGGTGACTGGACAGTTAACAGTAATTTTGCGGGTGAAACGTTCAGGGATTATTTTACCTTTAGCGGCAGCAAAACCAGTGGAAGCTTTGTCGATGGCGCAGGAATCAGAGGTTCTTATACTGTGAATGGCAGTTCAGCACACTTCGCGTACACCGATTTGGCTATTAGCCTTGATGGCACCTTTAGCAGCCAGGATAACATGAGCGGTACTGCCGTGGCTTTCGGGGTTTCCGGGACATGGAATGCCGTCCGCGGTTTTCCCGCCACCATGTCCGCTAGCCAAGCCAGTTTAAAGGCAAAAATGAAATAAAAATAACGACTAAATCCGTTGCGGCGCACACATCTCTGTCTCTACTTGAAAAGACAGGGATAGTGCGCCAAAATGGTAAAAGGGGAGGTTAACCGGGGGACGGTATTTAGGTGGTGGGATCGGTTAATGCCGATCAGAAATACTGAATCTTAATCTGCATAGGAAACCGGAAAAAGTTGCCAGATAGCAAAACATGATGTACTGGCAACTCTTTCCGTGAATAACAAATAATGCTGGCTAATAAATCGGGAATAGCTTACATTCCCTTCATGGCTTCTTGGAAATTTTTCTGCGCCTCAATAACTTTGGGATCACTCATGTATTTCATGGCATTACCCATGGCGGCCATCATTTTTGGTCCGAGTTCTGAAATCTTTTGCTCAAATTCTTTGAATTCTTCGGGCATTTTTCCGCCACTTTGCATATTTTTGAGCTCTGGGTATTTTTTCTCCAGTTCCTTCAGTCGGGGAACAATTTCTTTCATTTTAGCACTCGTGGTATTAAGTGCGGCAGCCACGTCATCGGCGCTCGCTGCTTTTCCCATGTCAGTACTAAAGTTGTCAAATATGCCCACAAAATCATTCAGTACAGTTTTGGGGTCATTGCTCTTGCCACAGGCGCCAATCATAATCAAACCGATTGCCATCAAAACCAAAAATAATTTCTTCATAAATCCTCCTGTTATGTTTTTTTAAAGCTTTTTGCTTTAGGCATTATTTTAATGGATTAGAGAGTGTTTTTCAATACTCCTGAGAATTTTATTTGAAAAAAAACAAATGTTTGATTCTTTCTGCAAAACATGGTAAAACTATTATTTAAAAAAAATAAAGGAAAATAAATCATGAATACAAACGAAAACGAGGGTAAAAACATGGAAAACAAATGGCATGTGATGATGACAGAAGAAGAAGCAAAACCATATCGGGAAAAAATCGACCAGATTAAAGACGCACTGCTGCACTGTAAATGGGAAGCGAAAGATAGTATCAACTTGATGGGTGGCAAAGCCGGGGTGGCTCTATTTTTCTTTTATTATTCCCTGATGACCAAGGAAGAAAAATACCAGGATGTGGGTATAGAAATGCTGTCCGAAATTTTTGATGAGATCAACAACGGGTTTATCTATCATACCCATGCGGGTGGTCTGGCTGGTATTGGTTGGACAGTTGAATTGTTATCACAAAATGAATTTCTGGAAATCGACACCAATGAGACGCTTGGAGACATTGACCCCTACCTGCACAAGACTATGATCCATGATATCACCCATGATAATTATGATTTTCTACATGGTGCGGTTGGCAATGGTAATTATTTTTTGAGCCGCGCAAAAAATGCGGCGGTGAATGACTATTTATCGGAATTGCTGGATAAATTGGAAGAAAACAGTATCAAAGATGAGGATGGTGCCCGTAAATGGCTATCCACATTGGACCAAGAATCGGGGCTCAAAGGATATAACGTCAGCTTATCCCATGGTATTTCCAGTATCATCGCATTTCTGGGAAAAATGGTAGCGCATGGGGTTCAAACAGAAAAGGCGTCGTTGTTATTGTCCGGGGCAGTGCAATTTTTATTGGCGCATCGTTTGGACCGTACTAAATTTGTTTCTATTTTTCCCAGTTGGGTGCAATTGGACGGTGAGTTGAGCGACAGTCGTTTAGCCTGGTGTTATGGTGACCTGGGCATCAGCATGGCATTATGGCAAGCGGGAAAAAATGTGGGCAATAAAGAATGGCAGAAAATCGCGGAGGATACGCTGGTTGATGCAGCAACGCGGCGGGATGTCAAAGAACACCGGGTGATGGATGCCGGACTGTGTCACGGTGCGGCGGGAATCATGCATATTTTTAATCGCGCTTACCAAAATACCGGTCTTGAAATCTTAAAGGAAACAGCGCGCTATTGGGCGGAACAAACCTTAAAGATGGCGCATTGGGAAGACGGTTACGCGGGTTATAAATCCTGGCATACGGAAAAGTACGGTGGCTGGAAACCAGAACCGGGATTCTTGGAAGGTGTCGCGGGTATTGGTCTGGCATTGATCTCTATGATCGCTCCGATTGAATCCAAATGGGACGAGTCCCTATATATCAGTTAAAAAAGGCCCACGAATTTCTCGAATTTACGCGAATTAAGAAGACGGATTACTATCCCACGAATTCTTTAACACGGCTGAACTCACTTGGTACATGATCAGGCAGGCACTGATGCCTACATTTAAAGATTCCACTTTCCCTGATTGGGGAATAATCACCGTTGGATATCGTTTAAACAAATCCTGATCCAGTCCCTGTCCTTCGTTTCCAAACAGAATCAAACAGGGTGGCGTCACGTGCTGGGGTAACCGTGACATACCGCCGGGATGGGAAGAGGTGAGATAGATATTCATGCCCACCTGCTCAGCTTCCTGAAGCAAACCTTCCACGTTAGGGAAGTGCTGGTGGTGGATTTCAAAAAGAGTATTTTGTGCGGCACGGATGAACTTGCTATTGGTAAAATTAACCGAAGCGCCGGTAAACACGACGCCATCAATGCCAAAAGCAGCGGCACATCGGAACACAGTACCTGCATTGCCAGGGTCTTGGATATTATCCAGACCAATCACTACCCGCGCACTACGAAAATCCACGGGCAATGGCTGCCACGTGGTCACGGCAAGCACCCGGGGTTTGTCTTTTAAGCTGGATAGTTTGGCCAATACGTCGTTCGCAACCACCCAGGTTTCGCGTACCTGTGCTCCTGATGGAAGCACCCATTCCTGCTTGACTTTTTCATCCACTAACAGAAAAAGAATCTCGATCTGACGTTCAAGAATATCACGCACCAATTTCTCGCCCTCGAAAAAACAATAGTGCTCTTTCTGCTTTAAAAGCTCTTTTATCTTCGGATTGTGGCGCGATAAAATATGAAAAAGGCCCATCTGTTTCACTTCCTATCCTTTAAACGGCTATTTTTTTAAATGTAACACCCGTGCGAACCAAATGGTGGGTATATTTTTTTTCCGGGTCAATGAGTTTATAGATTTTGGCAAACCGTTCCTGGCCGCCGTGGGCATAATCCATGGTCAGCTTAAAAAGATCATCGGTCTCGGTCAGGACATCAGTATCAGCCAAGATGGGGCGAATAACATCAAGGTGCGGCGCGGTTATGGTTTTGGGGATTTCGAAATTCAAGAAATGAATATCTTTGGTTAGTAACGGAGTTTCGTTGGATGAAATGACATCTTTAAAAATAAAGCCCTCGGGATCAGCGCATTGATGCAATTTTTGCAGAATGTCCACCGGGTTTACCGTGGCATCTAAAAAGACCTCCACCACTTCATATAACCCGGTGGCAAAAACAGGTAGCGCGGGTAAGGTAGTGATCTTGATGCGGGTAGTAAATCCCTCGGAACATTTAAAGCGAATGCCCGTCTTGCGAATCAAACGCTCCAGGTATTTGATCATGGTGAGATGAGAAAAAAAAGTGAAGTCCCCTGTTTTCTCGTAAACCAGACGCATTTTATTATAGGGAATTTCCCCATAGCGTTTACTCGGAGTCTCGACTTCGGGTTCTTCTAATCTATTGGCTTCAGCCACATTTTTGCCACGTTTTATTTTATGAAAACACCCCTGACATGTGGCACACTCTTGAAGATCGCAAGCAGGAGTGGGAATGCCAGCCAATGCTTTTTGGTATTCCTCTTTCAGGTACTCTGCCTTGAAGTTTACCTCCAGGAAATCCCAGGGCAAGGGAGATTGGCAGGAAAACTCCTTTAAAAATTCTTCGTATACAGAACCCTTAATCATCTCAGCCCAGACAGAGTAATTAAATTCACTGTCCCAAGCAGAAAATATCTCCCCTTTTTGAAAGGCATCAAAGATCAATTGCCCAACACGAAAATCACCACGGGCCAGAATCGTTTCCACCAGACCATTTTCCGGGGTGTGGATATCCAGGTTCAAATCCCGGCCAGTCAGCGGTTTTAATTGTTCTTTAATGTACTTTACTTTCTTTAGTATCTCCGTCAAATCTTCACGCGCCGCCCATTGCAGCGGGGTCTGAGGTTTGGGCACAAAGGAGGAGAACGACGCATGAATGGCCACTTTTTGTCTCGCAGCTTTGGCCATCTGCATTATTTTACGAATCATTTGCACGATACCTTCAATATCTTCCATGGTTTCAGTGGGCAGGCCCACCATGAAGTAGAGTTTGATTTTTTGCCACCGGTTAAACAAGGCCATTTCCACCGCGTTAAAAATTTCCTCATCCGTCACATCTTTATTAATAACGTTGCGTAGTCGCGTGGTGCCAGCTTCCGGTACGATGGTAAGTCCGGTCCGTTTGAACAAGGCAATGGTGGACAACAGGTGATGGCTAAGGGTGGACGGGCGTAAAGAGGGCATGGAGAAGGAAACACCTTCGGGAATGATGTTGGGGATAGACTCCAATAAAGGCGTTAAAGCAGGATAATCACCAGTACTCAAGGAAGAGAGCGAAAAAGCCTCGAAACCAGTAACCGCGAGCCCATTACAAATCTCGTGGGTTACATTTTCCAATGAACGGCTCCGGTAGGGGGCATAGTACGATTTAGCTTGGCAGAAGCGGCAATTTTTAGGACACCCACGTGCCATTTCAATAGTCAAACGGTCAAATACAACGCTGGTGATCGGTACAATCCAATGGTTGCTCTCATCTGCGGCAGTAACCGGGCCCCCATCCTGATCGAAAAGCCGGTATACCCGTTTGGCAATAGTGCCCGGTTCCATATCCGGGGCAAAAAAGGGTCCCTTGGGCACAGGTGGATAAAACTCCGGCACATAAATCCCAGGGATGTTTTGCAAATGGTGCAAACTTGTCTGTCTGTCCCATTGATTGGTTTTGGCCAGTTCCAAGGTGGCGCAAATATCGGGGAACAGTTCCTCGCCCTCACCAATGCCGAAAAAGTCGATAAAATCGCGGATAGGTTCCGGGTTGATGGCCGAGATACCGCCCATGGCAATCAGGGGGCCACTCGTTTTGCGTTCCCGGCTGTATAGTGGGAGCTGTGCTAAATCGAGTATTTGCAGCACATTGGTATAGTTCATTTCACTTAAGAGCGAAAAGGCGATGAGATCAAAATCTTTGAGGGGTGTTTTACTTTCCAGCGAAAAGAGGGGAACTTGGTGGGTCTTGAACAGGGCAATAGATTCCCGACCGGGTAAAAAACATCGTTCCGCATTTATCCCTGGCATGTTATTTAGTAAATGATACAAAACGATCAGACCGTAATGGCTCATGCCAATCTCGTATTTATCGGGAAATACCAGGCAGATATTAATAAATTTTCCCGCTTGGATATCCGCATAGGATTTATGTACGGCATTAATTTCGCGGCCTGTATAAATTTGCGGATTTTCTAATTGTAATATCAATTCATTTATGGTCATGTTATTATTATACCTTCATTTTTAGGCGTTATTTTTTGCATTATTTGGCACAACCTCTTGTTCGTGGCAAAACCGCGTCCTATCAAAGCTGGGAGGTCAATACTCAATCAAATAGAGGTAGTTATTAATCTTGATGCGGAAAATCATGGCCTCACCGGAAAAAAAGGCCAATAAAGAGGAACCACCATAAGAAACAAAAGGCAGGGGAATCCCCATCACGGGAAAAAACCCCATGGTCATTAATATATTGATGAGAAATTGAAACAGAATAATGCCATTAAAGAGGTAAACAAAATAATACTCCTCATCGGTTTGGGCCTTAAAATTAAATTGGCGGTAAAAAAGGGCGAAAAAAAGCAGGAAGAGGAAACTGATACCCAGAAACCCAAACTCCTCACCCATGACACTGACAATAAAATCGGTGTGGCGGGTAGGCAGAAATTTGTACTGGGATTGCGTGCCATTAAGATACCCTTTGCCTGCCAAGCCACCAGAACCAATAGCGATTTTGGACTGGATGATCTGGTAACCGGATGATTTTTTAAATTTTCCCGGATTCATAAAAGAGACGATACGTTCTCGTTGATAGGGTTTTAAGATATAATTCCAGGTAGTAAAAGAACCCAGGACAATAAAAACAAGGCAAACGATCACGATAACTGGTTTGATTTTTTTCAGGTAAACCGCCATGACCAAAAATGACATGAGCATAAAGGCAGTTCCCATGTCCGGTTGCATGGCAATCAATATAAAGGGGGCGATAATAATCATGCCCAATTTAAAGAAATCCCGCCATTCAATGCGGGACATTTTGGTGAGCATTTTCGCCATGAATAAGGCAATCGGGATTTTTACAAATTCCGAAACCTGGATAGAGAAGAATCCAGTCTTGATCCAACTTTTGGTGCCAGCGATAATCTCCCCCATCAGGATTTGCGCGGCCAGGATCACAATCACCACGGTATAAATAATCACGGCGTAGCGAAAGATCAATTCAGTCTTCATCTTGAACACGATAAAAAATACGACTAACGAAAAAATGAACCAGAGCAGTTGTTTGCCCCAATACGAGTGGTTCATACCGCTAGATGCGCTGTAAATCAGTGCCAACCCGGTGAGTACGAGACATATCAGCGTGAGAAAAGTATATTTATCAAAGTATTTATACGTGTCTTTAATATTCATAGTGCTTCTTTTTTATCCGCGCCCATGTATGCAGATGGGGCACGTGATTCATTTGCTTCATATTTTTGGTTTATCAAACTCGAATAGCTTTTTATATATCTTGCCCGCGATAGGAGCGGCCACACCACCCGCATCACCGCCGTTTTCAATAAAAACTACCATGGCATATTTGGGGTTGTTCCTGGGTGCGAAACTGACAAACCAGGAGTGGGGTTTGAATTGCGGTAGTTTGACCAAGTTTTTATAATTGGGATGTTCTTTGGAAATGACCTGTTGCGTTCCGGTTTTGCCGCAGACATCTTTGCCAATGATCTTAGCCGCGTTTCCAGTTCCACCCGCATTAACAACCCGATAAAGTCCTTCAATAACGATCTCGAAATTTTCTCTGGCAATCGGCACTTGCTTAAAAGCGGGTTGGTATTGATGCACTACAGAACCGTTGTTTTCAATGGCTTGAAGCAGGTGTAATTGTGGCATGCGGCCCCTTAGCGCCACAGTACTGATCATTTTCAAGGCTTGGATGGGTGTGATGGTTACCATGCCACCGCCAATAGCCACGGAGATAGTTTCCCCTGGGAACCACTTCTGATGCTTGCTTTCCAGCTTCCAGGCTTTATTGGGAATCAAACCGTTATTTTCATTGGGTAAATCAATGTCCGTATAATTGCCCAGGCCCAACATGTGGGCGTACTTGGCAATCTCATCAATGTCCAATCTTTTGCCCAGGCGATAAAAAAAGACATTGCAGGAATTTTTTAAAGCATCTTCGATTTGCACAGAACCGTGCCCGCCGCTTTGCCAGCAATGAAATATCCGGTCGTAAATTTTCACCGAACCAGTGCATGTGGATACAGTCGAGATATCAATCACTTTTTCTTCCAGTGCAGCCAGTGCCACCACTATTTTGAATGTGGAACCTGGAGCGTACTTACCCTGCAAGAATTTATTCTGTAAGGGGTTGCTTGGGTTCGTGATCAACGCGACCCAATCTTTGGATTCAAGAACACCGGAAAAAAACTCGGGGTTAAAGTTGGGTTTGTTGACCATGGCGAGTAAACCGCCGCTTTTTAAGTCCACCACGCCGATACTACCCTTGTATTCCTGGAATATTTCTTCTATGTATTGTTGTAAATAGATATCAATCGTGAGGACAATGCTGTTCCCGATCATGGGTTCTTTTTCATTCAGCACTTCCCGGATGCGACCGAGGTTGTCTTTGGCGACAGTACGAACCCCTTTTGTGCCTTTGAGATAGGATTCATATTGTTTTTCAATCCCACTTTTCCCCACGATGTCCCCCAGCTTATATCCCTGTACTCGCTGTTGTTGTAGTTCCGTTTCGGTTAATTCTGAAATATATCCCAGGATATGACTGGCCATTTCCTGGTGCGGGTAAGCGCGGGAGGGTTCCTCATCAAACTCGAATTCCGGCATCTCATCGGAACGACTCTCAATATAAATTACTTTTTGCAGGGGTACGTTTCTTTCCAATTGAATCCGATAGGAGCGTGGATAGTCCATGAATTTATCGATCTTTTTAATAATATCTTCGCGCCCTTTCCCGGTGATATACATGGCACGACGGATCGTGGTTTCCATATTTTGGGAGTATTCGCGGACCAGGAAAAGACTGAATTTTAATTTATTTTCAGACAAGCGGTTATGGTGGCGATCCAAGATCAAACCGCGAGGGGCTTTGACCTCGATATCTTGGGTAATATTAAGCGTAGCCAGCGTACTATAATATTGGTTTTTTAATACCTGGATGCTCCAGAACGCGAAGAGCAACACGCTAAAAATAATGGACAGTATTATATTAGTCAAAACGGATATGCGTTTTATTTCAGACTTTGAGATTTTACGTTTTTCAAGATACATTGACTGCCATCAATATACATCAAGATATTTCTTCGATTTGGAGGTGCTCACAATCAAAATACCGATCAAACCCGTTAAAAAGGGTTGAATCAAGATTAAATTCACCTGAAGATATTGACCCTGTATAAAATAGAAGAAAAGGTTGGCTATCAAATTTGATAACATCAGGGAGATGCTGATCAACAAGAACACGAAAAAATTACTTTTCAAATCAATGCGCATGGACATTTCATTCAACAAAAAAGCGGAAATGGTCCGGGAAAAACCAAACACGCCAAGCACTCCACCACTGAGATAGTCAGTAATCAAGCCGATGACCGTGGCGCTTAAGATGGATTTAAAAAACCCCGATTTGACTGAAATGTAAACCAATACAAGATAGAGCAGGTCAAGGGTCACATTCAACTGGTAAATATAACGATGCATCACAATCTGTCCCAGGATCAGGAGAATAAAAGTCAAAATTTTAAATTTACTATTCATGTGGCACCATGACTGGACTATAAGAGCGCGGTTGGGGAGACTGGGGAATAAGGGGGACTTGGTGTTCGATCACCACCAGTTGTTTAATAGCTCGTTTGATGAAGAAGGGTTCCACATCAATCTTCTGGGTTAAATATTCTTTTTTTACGCGGATCACTTTTCCGATTGGGATGTAAGGGGGGAAGATCATATCTGTGCCGGAGGTGATCACGATATCGCCGGGCAGCACGGGTTTGTTTTCGATCAAATATTTGAAGTGACAGATAGTGCTATCTGTACCGGTAAGCAACCCCTCCAGTTTTTCGGCGTTATCAATATAAGCACCGGTACCACCAGTAGAACTGGTAATAAAACGTACTTTGGCAGAAAAAACCGAGATGGGTTGCACGATCTTGCCCACCAGCTCCCCTTCCTGGTTCAAGACGATCATGTCTTTCTCAATCCCATCCTTGGAACCTTTATCAATCATGACGCTGTTAAAAGGAAAATTCTGATCAATGGAGATGACATCGGCTTTTATAAATTTTTTCCGTTTCACCTTCAATTCTTCCAAAAACTCCTGGTCGACGATCTTTCTTTTTAACAGGTAGTTTTCATATTTGAGTTGGGTATAATTTTTTTTTAAATCATAGTATTTTTCGAAGCTGCCTTTCAGGAAGACATAGTGGCGCATTTCGTGGGCGATATAATCCACTGCTTCTTGGAATCCAATTTGAAAAGGTGCGATGATAAAACCGATGGCGTTTTGGAAGAGTGTTTTTTTATTTGCCAGTACCACGTTCTCGTTGGTACTAATCAGGATCAGGTTCATAAATAGAAACGCCACCAGCACAATAGCCTTTCTTTCTTTAGGCACAGCGCGGCGGTGCATTTCTGTATTTATTTCCATGTCCATGTGTTTATTCCTGTTTTGGTTTTAATTGGGGTTCATTTTAACCCTGTCAGTCATTCCTGGGAAAAATACACCCTGTATCAATAGCTTTGACCGACTTTGCGAAGCAGGTCGATATTATCGAGTATTTTGCCAGCCCCTAAAACAACCGATGAGAGCGGATCATCACAGATAAAAACCGGTAGCGACGTTTCTTCGCGCAGGCGTTTATCCAGGTTTTTCAGGAGCGAGCCGCCACCAGAGAGAATAATACCCCGGTCCACGATATCGGCAGACAGTTCTGGTGGCGTTTTTTCCAGAGTATTTTTTACCGCTTCGACAATCGCGTGTACCACGCCTTCCAGGGCTTCCCTGATTTCTGCATCGTTGATAGTGATGGTTTTGGGAATACCGTGGGAGAGGTCGCGGCCTTTAATTTCCATTTCCAGATTTTCGTCCAGAGGATAGGCCGAACCAATGACGATTTTGATTTGTTCCGAGGTACGCTCACCGATCAGCAGGTTATATTTCTTTTTAATGTATTGAATAATCGCTTCATCCATTTCATTACTGGCAGTGCGGATCGATTTTGAAATAACAATGCCAGACAAGGAGATCACGGCAACGTCTGTAGTCCCGCCCCCGATATCAACGATCATATTACCACCCGCCTCGGTGATGGGCAATTCGGCGCCTATGGCAGCGGCCATGGCTTGTTCAATTAAAAAAACCTCGCTAGCACGGGCCCGTAATGCGGCATCTTTAACGGCACGACGTTCCACCTGGGTTATTTCCGAGGGCACACCGATGACAATGCGGGGCTTGAGAAAATGACTGCCACCCCTGGTTTTGCGGATAAAGTATTCTAGCATTTTTTCTGTTATTTCAAAATCGGCGATAACACCATCTTTCATTGGGCGGATAGCCACGATATTAGCCGGGGTTTTGCCTAACATTTCTTTGGCTACCCCACCCACCGCCTGGATTTTTCCCGAATGTTTCTCAATGGCCACAATGGAGGGTTCGCGGATAACTATTCCTTTGCCTTTGGCATATACCAAGGTATTGGCGGTGCCAAGGTCTATCGCTAAATCGGAACTAAAATAATTGTATAATCTGGTTACGAATGACATAATTTTACTCCTTCAATACTTCATTTTCAGTTGCATGTTAATTAAACAGGTTGATTTCTGTTCATCATTATTTATTTTGAATTTTAAAATTTTTTTCTGCTTATTCAATCTATCAATACCTCTAAATAGTGTCTTTTTTTTCTTCTTTATAAATCTTGATACCATTTTTACCTTGGTGTTTGACGTCATACATGGCCATGTCAGATTTTCCGATCAGTTCTTCGACTGTGCTGCCGTGTTCTGGGAAGCTGGAAATGCCAAAACAGCCAGTGATTTTAATATTTAAATTTTTGCTTTCCATAAAAACGTGCTGATTAATGGATTTTTGAATGCGGAGACATACGTCCAAAGCTTTGGTTGGTTCGGCGTGAAGTAGGACAATCACAAACTCATCACCGCCGAAACGGGAAAGCAGATCCACTTTTCTAACCTGTGATCTAAGAATAGTAGCCACTTCTTTTAAAACCTCGGTGCCGACTAGGTGGCCATACTGTTCATTGATGGCTTTTAAGTTATCCAGGTCAAAAAAAACAACGGAGAATATCGTTCCGTATCGTTTCGCCCGTTCGATTTCGTTGTACATAAACGCTTTCAGATAATTTTGATTGTAGGCCATGGTAATATCGTCTTTAATGGCATTAAATTCATAATTTTTAATTTGCAGTAGCAGGAACAATTGATTGGCGAAGATGGGGACCAGGGTAGCCAGTGGCGCCAGTTGATCTTGTGTTGGCGAAGGTGTTGCCGTGGTATCTAAGAACACTTCCATTTGAATGACCTGCCCATGCTCCTGTTTAAAAACAAGTATTTGCCGCGCCGTAATTTGCACTTCAAAATCCCTATGACCTTCAGCCAGGGGAAAACCATCCAATGGTTTGACTATCACTTGCCCGTTAGAAAAATCCAGTGCCTCGGTGAGTAAACCAGCGCGGTAGAGCATATGTGCGTTTTTTATGACCGCCAGTTCGGCGACCTGGTTTAAAAACACCAGCCACAGGGCATCTATTTCAGTGGCTTGCTGCAAATCCAAGATAAATTTGGCAGATATGTCCTCGTTTAGCCCGGCGGTAACACGTTGGGGATAGTCTATTTTTATCGTCACGTTTAATCCAATTTAATCCAATGAGTAAATGAATGTCGCTTTTTCAACAACCGTTTCTACTCCCAGAGGGGAGACCAGTCGTATCAGAATTGTTTTTTTCCCGATGGTTTTATAGATAGTGGAATTTTGAAAGCCACCATCCCGGTCTATAGTAACAGGCTCGTCATTGATCAATAAGCTACATGTCACATCTGCCGTCCCCTCAATGATTACAGTGCTGCCATTGGTAGTACACGAACTGATAATCAGTTCGGGTGGTTTTTGAACATTCTTTTTTACCAGTAGAGTACCAATCATTTTAACATGTCCTTGTTTGGAGGGGACGCCTTCTTTTTGGTATTGGGATTCCACGGGGAATACCTGCCAATAAAAATCCCGTTCCTCGAATTTCAGCATATCCAGGGTCACTTTGCTGGTCATCAGGGTACGTTCTTCCAAGAGATTTTCTTTCAATTCCGAGGAATAGAGTCGAAAGATATAGGACGGTGTGCCCCGGACCACCCCCCAGGAGAAATTCAACACGGAGGCATTGGGATCATTGTCTAATTTGATGATCTTTTCCTCCGGGTCAATGGTTTGGGATGAAGCAGGGATATCGTAGGTAGTAATAGTATCTTTATAGGTTGCTCCTTGCGGGCGGGAAGAGGGCACCACGGTCAGCAGTTGTTTCGCATTCAGAATATGCTCTTTACCAGCGTAATTAAAATTCAGGGTGCCAGCATAATTCCAGATTTCCATGGTACCCGCTTGGATGCGGATGCGACCTTCTTCGGAGAGGGTCAGCACATTTTGGGCCTCGCGCAATGATATCTCCATTTTGGTGCCTGCTACCTCTTTTTTCCAAAACATCTCGCCTTGATAAAAGTACAAGCCCCTTGTTTTGGGCTGGTAATACAGCGAGGAACCGGGCAGAACAGTAAAGGCAATATCAAAACAATAGAATTCAAATGAAGTGTGTGCATCGGAGGCCAGGTAGAGTTCATCCCGGTATAACATGTGACGGATATCCACGGGTTTGACTGTTATGGCAGTCTTATTGTCCAATTGGAAAGGAGAGCGATCACAATATATTTTTCCGACCCCGGAAATTTTTGTAATTTTGAATTCCGAGGTGGCATCGATTTCTGTTTCAGGTGGCGATTTATAAAAAATGCCAGACAACAAGAACCAAAAAATCGCTACGACCGTGATTACAATTATAAAAAACAAACGTATCTTGTTCATAGATATAATAGTATCAAAAACCATTGATAATTGCAATGGTATTGGAAATGAGAATTAAGATATTTTGCATTTAGAATGATTTGCGGGAGAATAAACAGGAAAGTCCCATTTTCCGATCAATGAAGGGGAGTTAATTCCGGTTTGTAGGAGGGCTAAGAAATCCTCGCGTGAAACTTCTTTGGCACCGAGGCTTTTAAGATGTTCCGTGGGCAACTGACAATCCAGTAGCAAGAATCCCCGCTTAAAAAGGGTCTGGGCCAGGGCAAAAAAGGCCAGTTTTGAAACATTGGGTCTTCTGGAAAACATGGATTCGCCAAAGAAGCATTTCCCTAACGAAATACCGTAGAGACCTCCCACCAGCACTCGTTTTGTACGGCATGGAACCATCTTGTCCCACACTTCCACGGAGTGGGCAAAACCGAGCCGGTGAAGTTTCTGATAGGCTTTTTTCATTGCCGGTGTAATCCAGGTTCCAGGTTGGCCGTCTCTGGGAGCCGCGCATTGTTGGATCACTCCTTTGAAGTTCTGGTCGAAGGTGATTTCGTACTTATTTTTTTTCATTAGCTTTTGCATGCTTTCTGAAATGTGCAGGTCTCCGGGTTGCACAATCATGCGCGGGTCAGGGGACCACCACACCAGCGGGTCGTCCTCGGAAAACCAGGGGAAGATACCCGAGGCATAGGCAGTGAGTAGTCGTTGTGGCGACAAATCACCACCCACGGCAATAATACCGCTCGGTTCAGCCAATTGCGCGGGTGGAAAAACAGGTTCTTTTCCCAATAGATAAATGGTCATAATTCATTGTAACAGAATTTATTCCCATTTTAAAGCCCGGAAAAAATGTCGCTCTGCTGTTTTTTTATTTGCACTCTACATGAATTTGAAATACAATACCATTATAGAGGATCAGTTATGACTTTGAAAATTGAACAATTTATTGTGAATAAATCAGCCGGGATTAAAGAATACGCCCGGCAGCTAAACGAGCACATCGGTGTGTCAGACGATTACGGGGGTTGTATAAAAAATTATAATGAACCGATAGAGAAAAACGCGGTTGGCATTTTTCATTTTTCCAATGCGACGCGGTTTGTATTATTACCCCTGATGCGGCGGAAAGGTCTGAAAAATTTGGTCATTGTTCACGACATCTTGCCCAGAACTTGGTGGCTTCGCGGGTTAAATCGGTTATTTTTTCGTATAATCAATTCATGCGCCACTCATATTATTGTCCATACCCAGTGTGCCAAAAAATTGCTGCTTGAAGTGTGTGGTTTCATTGTTTCATCCCGGGTGACGGTCATTCCCCACGGGATATTTATCAGCGATGTTCCTGACAGCGAAAAAGAGCGAGTTCGCCAGTTATATGGTTTTAGTCCGCATGATAAAATATTGTTTTCGCTGGGCGTTATTTCTAAACCGCGGGGGCAGCTTGCCTTTTTGGAGACGTTCGCCGCGTTGGGGGAAAAGAAATTAAAATTAATCGTGGCGGGTAAGTGCAGGAGCCAGCGGGCCGCAGAGCTAATGAAAAAAAACGATACGATTTTTTATTATGGGTTTGCCACCAATCCGCAAGTCTGGGATTTTTATAAAATGTGTGATGCTGTCGTCGTTTACCGGCAATATTCTGTTGGGGAGAGCAGCAGTTCTATCGCCTATGGGTTGGGATTTGGAAGGCCGTCCCTGGTCTCCAATGTGGATTCTTTTAAAGAGATGCTGGCAAACAGCGGGTTATTATTCGAAAATAATCGTGGGGCAATCGTAAAAATGCTGCAACAAATCGCATCCGGAGAAATCGACCTCGAAATACTGCAACAAAAAGTCAGAACAATTCGGGAACACTATACCTGGGAAAACTATTTCCAAAAAATAATGGCTCTGATCACGCAATGAACCCAAACCGGAAAAAACGTTTTATAGCTATAGGTAGTTCCTTATTCCTGTTGTTTTTTCTCATTTTTTATATCCTTCGCCATGCGGATGAATTTAGGCAATTGGCAACGATCGGTTTGCGACATTCGCCGATCATGGTGTTGGCCACTTTTTTATTTGTTGTTTTAATTGGCATCAATGGTTTTTTATTTCATATTCTGCTGATACCGTTCCAATTAAAATTGCCCATGAAGGAATGGTGCGGACTCGCCATGGTGAACAATTTTTACAACCTAATTACCCCCTTTCGTGGTGGTATGGCCGTGCAAGCGTTGTATTTAAAACAGTCATACCAATTTGCATACACCCATTTCCTGGCCGTGCATGGTGCGCTCCAGTTTTTTACTTTTTTTACGGCTACTATTACTGTTTTAATGGCTCTGCCATTTATTGGCCACGATTTGGGGAAAGCCAAAGTACCGCTTTTTCTCTTTTTTTTAACCGGTCTTATATTGCAAGGTTTGGTATTGGTATTTTCGCCCCGTCTGCCTATCCGGGAAGGGAAATGGTACCAGCGTTTGGCGCGTATCAATAATGGTTGGATCGCCATTAAAGGAGATAAAAGACGGGTGATTATCGTGTTGCTGCTCAATTTTTTGCAACGGGTATTAAAAGCAGTGTTCTTGATGTTAACCTATTATAGTATCGGCATAAAAATTGATTTTAGCGGAGCATTGTTTATTTCCGCTGTAGGAATTTTTTCTCTATTGATCTCTGTATTACCGGGGAATCTAGGTATTGACGATGTGTTGAATGTATTTTCTGCCAACTTGGTGGGGGTGCCGATACATGCTGCTATTGCCGCCACATTGTTGGGTAGGATGATTAATATGGTAGTCTCATTGTCTATGGGCCCGCTGTTCAGTTATGTTTTGCTGCGCAAGAATCCACTGCCTGCGCGGTAATCAACCCCAAAAAGTAACCAGTCAGTCAATGCTTTTATTCCTAAAGCATAGCCTGATCTATTACTAAAGTCTCCAAATAATTCAGTAGTGCCACATGGGCAGTTACGGAAAACCTTACACCAAAACCAATGATTAGTGTGCTCATTTGTAAATAAATTCACCGATTTTCCGGAAATTTTGCCCTCCAGCCTGATTCTCAAGTGAATTAGGGTCAGTGATGACTGA